>NZ_JAIUHH010000004.1:0-479278 GCF_020165015.1 Mesorhizobium sp. CA7 | reverse complement strand
GAGTAGGGGAGTAGGGGAGTAGGGGAGTAGGGATAGCTAGTCGGCTGCCAATTTTCGAATCAAAAGTCGAAGAAGCTTGCCGACACTTTCGGTGCTGGCCAGCAGTGTGGCCGTCGTTTGTTGTGATGCGATACCGGTACGTTCCGCGATCAGAAGCTGAGTTTCCAATTCCTTCAGCGATCCTTGAGCAATGCGAAGAAACTGCTGATAGGAACCTCGAATCTCTCTGCCGTAACCCTCCGCTATGTTTGAGGGCACTGAAGTTGCGGAGCGGCGCACTTGGCTGGTAAGTCCATAGAGCTCGTCCTTCGGCCAGGATCTCGTCGCGCTGTAGACCGACACAGCCAAATCCATCGCCTGCTGCCAGACCACTAAATCCTTGTAGGAGCCTGTTTTTCAGCCACCGCCCCTACTCCCCTACTCCCCTACTCCCCTACTCCCCTAAACATTCAGCAACAAATACTCCCGCTCCCACGGGCTGATCACTTCCATGAAGGTTTCGAACTCGGCCCGCTTGATCGCTGCGTAAGTGGCGGCGAAGGATGTGCCGAGGATAATGCCGAGCTCCTTGTCGGCCTCGAATAAATCGACCGCTTCCAGCAAGCTGCGCGGCAGGTCGATCTCGTCGGCATTGGCCGTGGTCAGAACCGGCGGTTCAGCTTTGATCTTTCTGGTCATGCCGATCAGCCCGCAGGCAAGCGACGCGGCAAGCGCCAGATAAGGGTTGGCGTCGGAAGACGGGATCCGGTTTTCGACGCGCCGTGCTGCCGGATCGGAGCGCGGCACGCGGAAGGCGGTGGTTCGGTTATCGTAGCCCCATTTGTTGTTGACCGGAGCCGAGGCCTGCTGCGTCAGCCGGCGGTAGGAATTGACGTAGGGCGCGAACATCACCAGCGCGTTCGGCACGTGCTTCTGCATGCCGCCGATGAAATGGAAGAAGGCGTCCGTCTCGGAGCCGTCCTCGGCCGAGAAGATGTTCTTGCCGGTCTTCTTGTCGATGACCGACTGGTGGATATGCATGGCCGAGCCCGGCTGCCCCTGGATCGGCTTGGCCATGAAGGTGGCGTAGATCTCATGCTTCAGCGCCGCCTCGCGAATGGTGCGCTTGAACATGAAAACCTGGTCGGCGAGCTCGATCGGATTGCCGTGTCGCAGATTGATCTCGAGCTGGCCGGCGCCTTCCTCATGGATCAGCGTGTCGATCTCCAGGCCCTGACGTTCCGAGAAATGGTAGATGTCGTCGATCAGTTCGTCGAACTCGTTGACGCCGGCGATCGAATAGCCGGCGCCGCCGCCGATCGGCCGGCCCGAGCGCCCGACCGGCGGCGTCAGCGGATAGTCCGGGTCGGGATTCTTGCGCACCAGATAGAATTCGATCTCGGGCGCCACCACCGGCTTCAGGCCGCGCTCGTCATAGGCGGCAAGCACGCGCTTCAGCACATTGCGCGGCGTGAACTCGACCGAGCGGCCGTCCTGGTGGACGAGGTCGCAAATCACTGCCGCCGTCGGATCTTCTTCCCAGGGCACAGCCGTCAGCGTTGAAAGATCGGGCAAAAGCTTTAGGTCGCCGTCGTCCTCGGGATAGTGGAAGCCGTTGCCGTCCTCGGGATAGCCGCCCGAGATCGTCGTCATGAACACGGCCGAAGGCAGCGCCAGCGAGGTGTTGGAGGTGAATTTCTTCGACGGCATCATCTTGCCGCGGGCGACGCCCGCCTGGTCGGGCGTGATGCACTCGATGTCCTCGATGCCGCGCCATTCGAGCCAGGCGCTGGCTTCCTTCCAGTTCTTCACGCCGCGTTCGTTTTTCAGGAATGCAGGCGTGCGGGCGCGTCCCCCCCGGCTCGACGGACGGACTTCCTTTTTTTCAGGCGGCATCATTCACCAGATTGTGTTGCGGATTTCGAACTATAGCCGGGCGCAACGGGGAAAGGGAAGGGGAGGCGCCGGACGGCTTGCTCAGGGAGCCGCTCTTTGCGAACCGGGCTGCAGCCTCTGCCGGTCGTTTGCGTCGAGCCATCGCAACAGCGCCGCCGCATAGACTTTGCGCCAACCTCGCTGGGGCGTCGATAGGAACCAGGCCTGGCGTATGTCCCAGCTATCGCAGGCCAGATCGCGCAGCTTGGTGTTGATGATGCCTTTTCCTGACAGCGGGTAGACCGAGAACTCGGAAAAATAGATTTCGCCGTCGATCTCGTAGAAGTCGCAGCGCATGTGATCGAACGGTGCCGTCAGCCGCTCCGCTATCTCGCGCATCCGCAGAAACGATGGCGGCAGATCGATCTTCACCCATTGGCTGCCGCTGCCCGGCGGCACGGGTGCGTGATTGCCGTCGCGGTCGAAATGACTTTTCAACTCGTTGCCCCATCTGTCCCGCCGTGCGGCGTAGACGTAAGCCGTCTTCCCGTTCGAGATATGAAATTTATACTCCAGCGGGACCGGCACATCGTCCTCGAGAAGCATTTCCTCGACGAAGATGAGCCGTCTCGCGCCCTTGTAGGCCCATTCACCGAATTTCCTGCCGTAGCGATTGCGCATCCAGCGCGCCGTTTGCCGCCGCAGCTTCGGCCTGTCCACCTCGCCGTTGCGGATTATCATGTTCCAGCGGCAGCCATGATTGGCCTTCACCACGACATTTCCGGCAAGCAGCGCCGGCGGGATCTGCGTGGCGTCGCGGCCGCTCCACAACACTTTCGCGGTTTTGAGTTCCGGGCATGTTGACAGGGCGTAGTCCTTGGACGCCAGCTTGTCGCATGCCGTGGCATAGACGGGATTATGGTCGAAGATCTTCCGCCACAAGAACTTGTCGACGTAAGACCTCGGCCTGGCCGGGTCGGGAAAGACGCCGCTGTGGTCATAGGTTCTTTTCCAGATCAGCGGATGGCGAAGCAGGCACCATGCCAAGGTTGCGGCCAGGACCGCGCGATCGGCCATGCCCGCTGCCATTAGCCTGCGCTTCCGCGCCCGACGGCGCCAGGCCGGAAGCGGACGAACACATCACGGGTCATGTTGCGCGATACGCGGGTGCGGCCGACCACTTCCAGCCGCGGGTCGAGCGTCTCTTCCGCGCGCTCCGACCACAAGCGGGCCAACGAATACGGTTCCCATAGAACGAGCTGGAGATCGGGTGGGGCCGTGTCTGCGACGCGCGACACGACAGCTGCTTTGGGCGAGACCATGCTGGCGATATAGACAAGCTGGGCGGCGCGATAGTCATAGTCGCGCCCGTTGCGGAATTCGGCGCGCATTCGGACGTAGCCGAGTTTGGCTGCCAGAATATTCGCTGTCTCGACCGCTTCCGGCACAATATCCAGCCCGACGATCTCGGGAACCGGTGTCTGATCGCAGATACGGAACATGGTGAACGGGCGGCCGCCGCAGCCGACCATCACGGCGCGCGTGCACCGGCTGAAGTCGACATGCTCGAAGACCTCATCCAGGCGCTTGTAGGCGTCTTTCGAGGACATGACGCCGATGGTCGTTTCCTCCGCCGCTATCTGCCCGAACGAGGTTGGATGCTTCAGCTCCAGCATCTGCCTTATTTCGGCGACGTCTTGCGCATGAACCATTTCGATGAAGGCTCGCGTAAGCATGGGTCGGTAGGCAAACAGTTCCGGGTGGCTGTCTAGCAGCGCTTCGCCCGCCTCATGGCCCATGGCGACGCCAATATCGCGGATGCCGTTGATTAGTTCCGTTGGCGTGCGCTCACGAGCGCTCGCCATGAAGCCTTCCAGCTCGTCTTTCCACGAATTCAGCATGCACCCCCGCTTTGCCGATCTCCGGCTAGAGCTAGCAGTGCCCGGCGAACGCGTCTACACCGCGTTCCGAAGGAGGATGACGTGACAATATCCGCTCTTACCACGATCGGTTTCGATGCCGACGACACGTTGTGGCAGAACGAGCAGTTCTTCCGCATGACTGAGAAGCGCTTTGCCGCAATGCTGGCGGAGCACGGAGACCACGACCAAATCGCGGCAAGACTGCTCGAGGCGGAAAGGCTCAATCTCGCCCTCTACGGCTTCGGCATCAAGGGCTTTACCTTGTCGATGATCGAGACAGCGGTCGAGGTTACCGGCGGGGAGGTGCCTGGTTCGATCATCGGCGAGATACTGGCTGCCGGCCGCGAGATGCTCAGCCACCCGATCGAGCCGCTGCCGCACGCGCGCGAGACGATCGAGAAGCTGGCGGGTTCCTACCATCTGGTGCTGATCACCAAGGGCGACCTCTTCGATCAGGAGCGCAAGCTTGCGCAGTCGGGAATGGGTGACCTTTTCGACGCAGTTGAGATCGTCAGCGACAAGAGCACCGCCACCTATGCCCGCATCTTCAGCCGCCATGGCCGCGGTCCGCAGAACAGCATGATGGTTGGCAATTCCCTTAAGTCCGACGTGATTCCCGCCATCGAGGCCGGCAGTTGGGGCATCCATGTGCCGCACGAATTGACCTGGGCGATCGAACAGGCCGAGGCCCCTGTCGCGGCGCCGCGTTTCCGTCAGATTGCAGATCTTGGCGAGTTGCCGAGCCTTGTCGAGGCTATCGCAAAGGCCGAGTGAACGCTCGAGCCTTGCCGCGCCCGACCAGGCGATCGACCACCGGTTGCAGCCGCTCGGGCGTGATCGGCTTGGCAACCACCGCATCGACCACGCTTGACAGGCCGAGGCTTTCCGGTGTGCCATTCCTGGTTGAAAGCAGGATCACCGCGGGCAGCGGCTTGCCGGAGGCGCGCCGCAGCGCGTCGATGGCCGACATCAGCCGGTCGCAATCCATGTTGTCCGGTCCGCCGTCCAGGATGACGGCGCCGGGCAGTTGACCGGTCAGTGTCTTCTCGGCGATCTCGGGCGGCTCCGAAATCGGCTTCAGTCCCGATTTCTCGACGATTTTCGACACTACAACCCGGTTGATCGACGATTTTCCGACGACGAGCACCTTTGAAAAGTCAGCCGTGATCGCGCCGGTCCGGGCCGCCGACTTCAGGTGCTTTTCGGAGTCGTCACGATTGGCGGGACACATCGGCGGGCTGGGCACTCTGGTTCAATGCAGGGTTGAAACCTGAGGCACAATTGGGTGAGATCGCGGCCGCTGTCAAGCTGAAACAGTCGAGATCCGAAATATAGCAAGAAATTCTGGAATTCAGCGCAAGTCGTACGCCCGGCGACGAAGGCAAATCGAAAAAATGCGGTAGTCTCCCGAGCGTATAGCGCGCGGGAGACTATCGCCGAGACTGTTGACGTTACGTCAAGTGTGACTCTGCTGGGTAACGATCACCGGGATCAAAAGGTCTCCCCAGTTGCCGTCGCCGCCATGGTGCCTGGCCGAACGCACCAGCTCCACCGAGACGCCGGCCTCGACTGCCTTCATGACCGATTGGTTGAGCCTGTGCAGATCGTTGGCGAGCATGCGGATCGTCGCCTGCTGGTCGACGCTCATCGCGCTCGATTGCTCTTCTGCCCTTTCCTTGACGCGGCTTATCGATGCCATCGCTCTTCTCCTCGCTGTAGATGCCCTGCGGGCGTTGCCTCTGGTCGTTATCAGTTACTCGGCCGCCGGCCTGAACTGGGCGTGCTCGGTCGATTCATGCATGGCGGTGGTCGAGGACTGGCCGCCGGTGATCGCCATCGACACGGCGTCGAAATAGCCGGTGCCGACCTCTCGCTGGTGCTTGGTCGCGGTATAGCCGCGAGCCTCGGCCGCGAACTCGGCCTCCTGCAGTTCCGAATAGGCGGCCATCTGACGGTCCTTGTAGCCGCGCGCCAGCTCGAACATGCCGAAGTTCAACTGGTGGAAGCCGGCGAGCGTGATGAACTGGAACTTGTAGCCCATCGCGCCGAGCTCCTTCTGGAACTTCGCAATCGTCGCGTCGTCGAGGTTCTTTTTCCAGTTGAAGGACGGCGAGCAATTGTAGGCGAGCAGCTTGCCCGGATGGTGCTTGCGCACGCCCTCGGCGAATTTTCTGGCCTGCGCCAGATCCGGCTTCGAGGTCTCGCACCAGATCAGGTCGGCATGCGGCGCATAGGCCACGGCGCGCGCGATGCAAGGCTCGATGCCGTTCCTGACATTGTAGAAGCCCTCGACCGTTCGGCCGGCGTCGTAGTCGACGAAAGGTCTGTCGCGCTCGTCGATATCGGAGGTCAAAAGCTTCGCCGCCTCTGCGTCCGTGCGGGCCACGACCAGCGTCGGCGTGCCCATCACGTCGGCTGCAAGGCGCGCCGCGTTGAGGTTGCGGATATGCGCCGCGGTCGGGATCAGAACCTTGCCGCCGAGATGGCCGCACTTCTTTTCCGACGCCAGCTGGTCCTCATAGTGGACGCCCGCGGCGCCCGCCTCGATGAACGCCTTCATGATCTCGAAGGCGTTGAGCGGGCCGCCGAAGCCGGCTTCCGCGTCGGCCACGATCGGCGCGAACCAGGTCTCGACCGACAGCCCCTTGCCCTCGGACGTCTCGATCTGGTCGGCGCGCTGCAAAGTGCGATTGATGCGCTTGACCAGTTCCGGCGCCGCATTGGCCGGGTAAAGCGACTGGTCTGGGTACATCGCCGAGGCGGTGTTGGCATCGGCCGCCACCTGCCAGCCCGAGAGATAGATCGCCTTCAGGCCGGCCCGAACCTGCTGCATGGCCTGGTTGCCCGACATCGCGCCCAGCGCATTGACGAAATCCTCCTCGTGGATGAGCTTCCACAGCCGGTTCGCACCCATCTCGGCCAGCGTCTGGCGAATCTGCACGGAGCCGCGCAACCGCTTCACATCCTCCGGCAAGTAGGGGCGCTCGATGCCGTCGAAACGGCCTTCCGGCGCGGAGGGGACGAGGTTGTAAAAATCGGTCATTGGTCACTCCGGATCGTTTGGGAACTGCGTCAGCGCTGCATCGCAAAGGCATGTTCTGCGACGTCTTGCGTATGACATTCTTTACATTGCAGCGCGAAAGGCACCTAGAAAAACTGGCAACTCCCGCGGAAAATAAAGGAAAAGCTGTGTTGCCATTGACAGTCCACCTCTGTAAATTTGTCACGATTGTAAAAGCGGCGAAGCGCGCACCGCACTCGACGTTCATGTAAATTCTTGTCAAGGATGGCAGGGATGGCCGACCAGAAGATCTTCGCCGGGCCGCGGCTGCGCCGGCTGCGCAACGCCAGGAGCCTGACCCAGACGGCGATGGCCGAAGGGCTGGGCATCTCGCCTTCCTATCTCAACCTGATCGAGCGCAACCAGCGGCCGCTGACGGTGCAGCTCATTCTCAAGCTCGCCTCCGTCTACAAGGTCGATCCGCACGAACTGCAGGGCGAGACAAAAGGTTCGATCGCGGCATTGCGCGAGGCCTTCAGCGATCCGCTTCTTGCCGGCGAGCTGCCCGGCGATCAGGAACTGATCGATCTTGCCGAGACGGCGCCGAATGCCTCGGCGGCGATGGTGAAGCTCTTTCGCGCCTATCGCGAGCAGGCCGAGCGCCTGTCCGATCTCAACCAGCTTCTGGCCAAGGAGGGCAGGGCAACCGCGCTGTCCGGCGCGCGCCTGCCTGCCGACGAAGTCCACGAAGTGTTCGAGCGCCGGCCGAACCACTTCGCTTCTCTGGAGGAGGAGGCGGAGGCTTTCACATCGGTCCTCGAGCCCGGTGATGATCTGTTCGGCGCGCTCAAAGCCTGGCTGAGGCGCGAGCACGGCATCGTCGTCAAGGTGCTGCCGGTCGCCACCATGCCCAACTGGCGCCGCCGCTACGATCGCCATTCGCAGCGTCTCTTCCTGTCCGAGCGGCTGTCGCCTTTCGACCAATTGCGCGAAGTCGCGATGGAGGCGAGCCTCATACGCATGTCGGTAGCCATCGCGGCTGAGATCCAGGCGCTGAAGCTCGGTACCGACGAGGCCCGCCGGCTCGCTCGCTTCGAGCTCGGCCGCTATGCCGCGCATGCGCTAATGATGCCCTATCAGGCTTTCCATGCCGCCGCCGTTCGCGGCCGTTACGACATCGACGTCCTGCGTTCCCGTTTCGGCGTCTCCTTCGAGCAGGCGGCCAATCGACTGACCATGCTGCAGCGGCCGGGCGCGGCGAGCGTGCCGTTCTTCATGCTGGAAGTCGACAATGCCGGAAACCGCTTCCGCAAGGCCGGCAGCCAGGGCTATCCGCAGAGCCGCTTCGGCGGCGGCTGCCCCAAGCTTCCCGTCCATGCGGCGTTCTCGCAGCCCGGCCAGATCCTCGTCGAAGCGGTCGAGATGCCGGACGGCGCCGAATTCCTCTGCATCGCCCGCACGCTGGAAGGTCCGCAGGGCGCCTTCTCCGAACGGCCGCGCCGCACCGCGCTCCTGCTAGGCTGCGACATCGGTTTTCGCGACGATATCGTCTATGGCGCGGCGTTGCCGGCCGCAGCCGCCGGCAAGCCCGGGCAAGGCTTTGCTACGCCGGTAGGCCCCGCCTGCAGGCTTTGCGAGCGCGTCGGCTGCCTGGCGCGCGCCGAGCCGCCGGTGACACGCCCGCTCGGCCTCGACGAGATGGTGACGGGCCTCAGCGCCTTCGATTTTCAAGGATGACATCGGCGGATGTGTCCTAAGTCTCGCCGGGTGCTGGATCACGCCGAGCCGGCGTCTTTGCGCTACGCGATTGAGGCATAATTCTTTCTGGGGCACAGTTCTGTCGTCTAAAACACAAGTCTTGTTGTCCTTGCTGCATCGAACGCAACCCGCTGACAGTCATGTCCATGACCGATACCGCCTCGCCCCGCGCCGCCTTGCCAGCCGTCTCGCCGCGCGAGGAGCGGATCGGCATGCTCCTGGTCTTCCTTTCGGCGCTTATGTGGAGCTTCGGCGGCGCCATCGCCCGTTTCATCCATGTCGGCGACAGCTGGACCGTGGTGCTTTGGCGTTCGCTGTGGGCCGTGGCCTTTCTGATCGCCTTCATGCTGTGGCGCGACGGCTCGCGCGGCACCCTGAAGCTCTTTCGACACATGGGACTGCCAGGCCTTGGCGTCGCCTTCTGCTTCGCCACCGCTTCGACCAGCTTCGTGGTGGCGCTTGCCTACACCACGGTCGCCAACATCCTCCTGATGCAGGCCGGCGTGCCGCTGCTTGCGGCGCTCCTTGCCTGGCTGCTGTTTCGCGAACGGGTCGCTCCGGCCACCTGGATCGCGATCGCCGCCGTCATCGCCGGCGTCGCCATCATGGTTTCCGAATCCCTGGGCGGCGCCGTCTCGCCGATCGGCGACGGCCTAGCGCTGCTGATCGCGGTGATGTTTTCGCTCGCGACCGTGATCACCCGGCGCTTTGCCCATGTGCGCATGGTGCCGGCCACCTGTCTCGGCGCGCTGCTTGCCGGTGCGTTCGCCGCTTCCCAAGCCTCGGCATTCGCGGTCTCGGCGCGGGACATGGGCTTCCTCTTCGCCTTTGGCGTCATCAACCTTGGCGTCGGCCTCGCCTTTTTCGCCATGGGCGCGCGGCTGGTGCCGGCGGCGATCGCGGCGCTGCTCGGCACCTTCGAGCCGATCCTTGGGCCGATCTGGGTCTGGCTTGTCCATTCCGAAGTGCCGTCGGTGCGCACCATCATCGGCGGTGCGGTCGTCGTCACGGCACTGCTCGTCCACATCGGTCTGGAGTTCAAGCGACAGGCGCGGCCTGCACGTCCCGGCGTAACCGGCCTGCCGTCGCCCAATTGACGTTAATGCATGTCGCCCAAAAGTGCGCAGCGGTTTTGGGAGAGCGACATGCATCAAAACAAAGACTTAAAGCGCTTCGCCTGAATCCCTTTCAGCGTGACGCGCTTTAGGCAGCCTTCCCCCATTGACAACCCAGTTGCCGGGCGGGCAGGCTGCAACTACGGCAACAACAAGACAGGCGTATCTTGCCAAGTGTCTCCGCCGGCCCGCTCAGGACCGGACTGCATCGTCATAGCTCTCAATACGCCACGGTGAATGCCGTTGACGCCGCCCGGGTGCCTCGCCGGGGAGGCCAAAATGTCTCGAACCCTGATGCCGTTACCGAGCCTTGCGTGGAGAGTTCACGCTTGTCGCTCTCCGGAAAGCTCAATACTCTCAAACCAAAGCCGCCCCGCCATATCGCGACGAGCCGGCAAGGGAACACCCACCAAAGGAGAACACCATGATCCGCAAAGCGCTTTGGCTTTCGGCGACGTCGGCATTTCTGACGCTTTTCACAATAAGCGGCCACGCCGAAGACCGCGTCGTCAACGTCTACAACTGGTCGGACTATATCGATAGCTCGATCATCGACGACTTCACCAAGAAGACCGGCATCAAGGTCGTTTATGACACCTTCGATTCCAACGAGATCCTGGAGACGAAACTGCTTGCCGGCGGCAGTGGTTATGACGTCGTCGTGCCGAGCGCCAACTTCCTGGCGCGCCAGATCCAGGCAGGCGTGTTCCAGAAGCTCGACAAGTCGAAGCTGCCCAACATCTCCAACATGTGGGATGTCATTTCCGAGCGTACCGCCAAATACGATCCGGGCAACGAATATTCGGTCAACTACATGTGGGGCACGGTCGGCCTCGGCTATAACGTCAAGAAGGTGCAGGCCGCGCTCGGCACCGACAAGATCGACAGCTGGGACGTCTTCTTCAATCCCGACAAGCTGGCCAAGCTGAAGGATTGCGGCGTCTATGTGCTGGACTCTCCCACCGACATCATTCCCGCGGCGCTTAAATATCTCGGCCTCGATCCCAACAGCACCTCTCCCGATGACATCTCCAAGGCCGAGGAGGCGTTGCTGAAGGTGCGGCCCTATGTCCGCAAGTTCCATTCGTCCGAATACATCAACGCCTTGGCCAATGGCGACATCTGCCTCGCGATCGGCTGGTCGGGCGACGTCTTCCAGGCGCGCAACCGCGCCGTGGAAGCCAAGCAGGGCGTCGAGATCGGCTATTCGGTGCCCAAGGAAGGCGCCGAGATGTGGTTCGACCAGATGGCGATCCCCGCGGACGCCCCGCATGTCGCCGAGGGGCTTGAGTTCATCAACTACATGATGACGCCCGAAGTCATCGCCAAA
Source organism: Mesorhizobium sp. CA7 (assembly GCF_020165015.1). NCBI lineage: Bacteria > Pseudomonadati > Pseudomonadota > Alphaproteobacteria > Hyphomicrobiales > Phyllobacteriaceae > Mesorhizobium > Mesorhizobium sp. CA7. The sequence continues at coordinate 468,298 of NZ_JAIUHH010000004.1, read as the reverse complement.
TCGTCGAATTACGTGCTCTACGCCAACGGCAACAAAGCCTCGCAGCAGTTCATCGACAAGGCGATCCTGGAGGATCCTGCGGTCTATCCGGACGAAGAGACGATGAAGAAGCTGTACACGGTTGCGCCATACGATCCCAAGACACAGCGCATCATCACGCGCACCTGGACCAAGATCGTCACCGGCCAGTAAGCATAGAGACACGACCCCGGCAGCCAACTGCCGGGGTCGTATTCTTTTGGGGAATTTAAGAAAGTAACGGAGTGGGGACCATGAAATCGCTTGGCAGCATCCGCAGGGATTTCTCGCCTTGGAACGACCCGAACGCCAAGCCTTATATCCAGTTTGACAAGGTGACCAAGAAGTTCGGCGATTTCACCGCCGTCAACAACCTGTCGCTGACCATCTTCGAGCGCGAATTCTTCGCCCTGCTCGGCGCGTCCGGCTGCGGCAAGTCGACCCTGCTCAGGATGCTCGCCGGCTTCGAGGAGCCGTCGGCGGGCCGCATCCTCCTCGACGGACAGGATTTGCGCGGCATCCCGCCCTACAAGCGGCCGGTCAACATGATGTTCCAGTCCTACGCGCTGTTCCCGCATATGACGGTGGAAAAGAACATCGCCTTCGGCCTCAAGCAGGAGGGCATGCCTGGACCCGATATCGAAAAGCGCGTGGCCGAGATGCTGAAGCTCGTCAAGCTCGAGCAGTTCGCCAAGCGCAAGCCGCACCAGCTCTCGGGCGGCCAGCGCCAGCGCGTGGCGCTTGCCCGCTCGGTCGCCAAGCGCCCGAAGGTTCTGCTCCTCGACGAGCCGCTCGGCGCTTTGGACAAGAAGCTGCGCGAGGAAACGCAGTTCGAGCTGATGGACCTGCAGCAGGAGCTCGGCCTCACCTTCGTCGTCGTCACCCACGACCAGGAGGAGGCCATGACCATGGCCGACCGCATCGCCATCATGGACAAGGGCGAGGTGATGCAGGTCGCGACGCCTGCCGAGATCTACGAGGCGCCGGCCTCGCGCTTCGTTGCGCATTTCGTCGGCAATGTGAACATGTTCGAAGGCAAGGTTGCTGAACATATGATAAGCACCACGCGCATCACCGGCGCGACAGGAGCGCAGATCGTCGTCGACAATGGCAGCAACGCCGCTGCCGGCTCCGACATCGTCTTCGCGATCCGGCCGGAGAAGATCAAGGTCTCCTCGAAAAAGCCGGCCGATGCCGTCAACGCGCTCGAAGGCGAGGTCTACGACGTCGCCTATCTCGGCGACATGACCGTCTATCATATCAAGCTTGACGACGGCCAGATGGTGCGGGCAAGCGCGTTGAACGCCTCGCGCATCACCGAGGATCCGCTCACCTGGAACGATCGCGCCTGGGTCTCCTTCCGGCCCGATGCCGGCGTCGTGTTGACCAGGTAGGAGGCTGAGATGACGGATATCGCAGCGACCGCCGCCCGATCAACCGAAACCGCAACACTGCCGGCGAGGCTGGCGACAGGCTTCGTCAACCGCCTGGTCATCATCGTCCCCTATCTCTGGCTGCTGTTCTTCTTCCTTGTTCCCTTCGTCATCGTGTTCAAGATCTCGCTGTCTCAAACGGCGATCTCGATGCCCCCTTATACGCCGGTGCTCGGCTTCAAGGACGGCTTTTCGGGATTTTTCGCCGCCGTCCGCGAGCTCAACTTCAATAACTACACCTGGCTCACTCAGGACGCGCTCTATTTCAACGCCTATGTGACGAGCCTGGTCATCGCGGGAATCTCGACGATACTCACACTGATCGTCGGCTATCCGATCGCTTATGGCATGGCGCGGGCGCCAGCCACGATCCGCCCGACCTTGCTGATGCTGGTGATCCTGCCCTTCTGGACCTCGTTCCTGATCCGCGTCTATGCCTGGATCGGCATCCTGAAACCCGAGGGCCTGCTCAATCAGGTTCTGCTCGCCACCGGCTTGATCAGCGAGCCGCTGGTAATCCTCAACACCTACACAGCCATCTTTATTGGTATCGTCTATTCCTACCTGCCCTTCATGGTGCTGCCGCTCTATTCCTCGCTGGAGAAGATGGACTATTCGCTGATCGAGGCCGCGCAGGACCTCGGCTGTCCGCCGACCGGCGCCTTCTGGAAGATCACCTTCCCGCTGTCGCTGCCAGGCGTTGTCGCCGGCTGCCTGCTGGTGTTCATCCCGGCCGTCGGCGAGTTCGTCATCCCCGACCTTCTCGGCGGCTCGCAGACGCTGATGATTGGCAAGACGCTCTGGAACGAGTTCTTCTCCAACCGCGACTGGCCGGTCTCGTCGGCGGTGGCCGTCATCCTGCTGCTGGTGCTGACTATCCCGATTATGTTCTTTCAGCAGGCTCAGGCCAAGGCACAGGAGCAGGGCAGATGAACTCGACCTGGAGCCGCTTCAACATCGCCTCGATCGTGCTGGGCTTTGCCTTCCTCTATCTGCCGATCGTGCTTCTGATCGTCTTTTCCTTCAACGAGTCCAAGCTCGTCACCGTCTGGGGCGGCTTTTCTACCAAATGGTACGTGTCGCTGTTCCACAATCAGGGCCTGATGGACGCCACCTGGGTAACGGCGCGCGTCGGCGTCATCTCCGCAACCGTCGCCACCGTGCTGGGCACGCTCGCCGCCATCACGCTGACGCGCTACACGCGCTTCAAGGGACGTGTGCTCTTCTCGGGCATGGTCTTCGCGCCGCTGGTCATGCCGGAAGTCATAACGGGCCTCTCGCTGCTCTTGCTCTTCGTCGCCGTCGGGCTCGACCGCGGTTTCGTCACGGTGACGCTCGCCCACATCACCTTCACCATGTGCTTCGTCGCCGTCGTCGTGCAGTCGCGGCTGGTCACGTTCGACCGCTCGCTGGAGGAGGCGGCGATGGATCTCGGCGCGCCGCCGGTAAAGACCTTCTTCCAGATCACCTTGCCGGTCATCCTGCCGGCGATCATCTCCGGCTGGATGCTGGCGTTCACGCTCTCGCTGGACGATCTGGTCATCGCGAGCTTCACCTCGGGTCCCGGCGCCACCACGCTGCCGATGAAGATCTACAGCCAGGTGCGCCTCGGCGTGACGCCCGAGATCAACGCCGCCTGCACCATCCTGATCGCGGTGGTGGCGGTCGGCGTCATCATCGCCTCGATCGCCAACAAGCGGCGCGAGATCCAGCGCCAGCTCGACGAGCAGGCCGCGCAGCGCGGTTGAGCGTGACGAGAAGCGGGGACGCTTTGCGTCCATCGCATTTACTGGCCTGAAACGCCGGGAGCGATCGGCGATATGAACGGCGCGCTCCAGTTGCCGCCGACGAAGAACAGCGGCTGGCTCGGCGGCGCGGGAGCCGGGCTGGCCGCCTGACTGTTGGCCTGCTGGGGCTGCTGCGCCGGCTGTCCGTTGGGCACCACTCCGCCCGAGAGCGCCAGCCCGCGGCCGACATAGGAGGCGATGCCGGACAGCCAGATCTTGTATTTCTGCGAATTGATCTCGGCCTTGTCCAGGCGCGCCACGCCCTTCGAAATACTTGCCTTGATCTCGGCGCCGTCGATCGGCAGCGATCCATTGGCGACGTCGTCGAGCGCGAAGAAACCGCCTTGCTGGTTGCGCTTGAGGAAGGCCGGCAGGTCGAGCCCGTTGATAGTGCCCGGACCGAACGTCGCCGAGAACGATCCGTCGGCATTCTCGAAGATGGAATTCCAGGCCTTGCCCGGTCCCTTGAGGATGACGGATACGGTCCCGGTGCTGGCCGGCACCAGCCGCGTCATTCCCGCCGCCGTGGCAAAGGCTCCCGTATCTACGTCCGATGCCAGGAGCCGCATCTCGACCTGCGTGCCTTCCGGCTTGCGGTCGAAGCGCAGGCTGCTCTGGATGTTGCCGTTGAAGGCCGACGCGTCGGATATGTCGAAGACGGCAAGACCGTTCTTGACCTGCGCGGTCGCCGCGACGTCGGCGAGCTGGACCGGCCCCGCCATGGCATGCGCCGCCGACAGCCTGAGGTCGAGATTGATGCGGTCGGCGAAGCTGGTGTCGATATCGCCGGGGCCGGACTCGCCGGTCGGCGCGATAGGCGTGAAAGCCGACAGGAAAGATCTGAGATCAAGCGTGTCGAAGGCGAGCGTGCCGGCAATCACCGGGCTCCCCTCGGCGACGGAGAAATCCAGCGCGCCCATGCCCGGGTTGTTGTTGAACGTGACCGTGGTGTTCTCGAATTTCGCGCGCCCTGCCGAGGCGTTCACCTTGCTGGCGATCGAGACCGCACCGATCGCGGCACCCGGCGCGATCCCTGCCTGCGACCACTCCAGCACGCGCCGCAGCGACGGGGCGGCGAACTTCGCCTGGCCGTCCAGATAGGCGTTGTCGGACATCGAGGCCGTACCGTCGAAGGAGAATGTCGCGGGCGCGGCCTTGAAGGAGAGGGTGACAGGTGCCGCCCCTCCGCCAAACAGCACCAGCGGTTTCGCCGAGGAGAAATCGAGCTGCATGCTTTCGCCGCGCCAGATTCCGCTCGCGGTCAGCGACGCCTCGCTGTTCATCGCTTCCCAGTTCACCTGGCCGCTCAGGCTGCTCAGGATTTCGATGTCCTTACCGTCGACCGAAGTCACCACACGACCATCGCGGAATTCTACGGTGCCGAACGGATCGGACGGCAATTTGCCGAGATCCGGCTTCTGCGGGTTGGCGGTGACCACGCCGCGCGCGGTGTCGATCGAGCGCGTGATGCGCCCGCCGGTCGGAAGCGGCGGCAGATAGAAGCCGCTGGCGGTGCGCTGCACCCTGATCGTCGGGCGCACCAGCCTGGCGGTCGAGAAGGCGACGTTGCCCTGCAAGGCCGCCATGGCGGAGAGATCGACTTCCACGCGATCGGCCTCGACCACTGGCGGCGCTTCGGTCTCGGTCCATTGCGACAGCGTCACGTCACTGAGGATGGCCCGGAATTTCGGCCATACCTCAATGCGCGGCGACCCGTCGATCGTGACCCTGAAGCCGCTCCAGGCGCTCAATTCCCAGGCGATGCGGTCGCGCACGATGCGGGTCGAGGCAATCAGCGGCAGCGCCGCGACCGCGAGCGCGATGACGAGCACGGCAACGCCGATCGCCCACACCCCGCGCCGGATCAGAGATGATCGCATTTCGCCCCGTATGCTTTCGTTGCCGACAAATCGCCCGACGGGTGTAACCGAGCGCCGACGCTTTTCAAGTCTTTATGGCCTTGCGATGGCATTTGCACAGCAGCCGCCATGGGTCGCCCGAACAAAATCTTGCTCTGCTGCGCCGCAATATGCATAAGCGGGCTGCACGATCCCGATCCGCAATCGCACGCCGTTTCTGGGACGATGGCATATGCGACGTTGGGCTTAACTGGCTCGAAAGCGACGCTTTGGGAGGAGCGATCATGGCCGCCGACACACCTTTGTGGACCCCGACGCAGGAGCGGATCGACGCAGCGCCGATGACCGCGTTCATGAAGGCCGCGGAGGCAAAGGCTGCGCGTGCTTTCTCCGGTTATGCCGAACTGCATCGCTGGTCGATCGACAACCGCGAAGCCTTCTGGGACCTGGTCTGGGATTTCTGCGCGCTTGTCGGCGACAAGGGCGAGCGGCGCCTCGTCGACGGCGAGCGGATGCCTGGCGCCTCGTTCTTCCCCGACGCCAGGCTGAATTTCGCCGAGAACCTGTTGCAGAAGACCGGCGCCGGCGAGGCGATCGTCTTTCGCGGCGAGGACAAGGTCGAGCGGCGGCTCTCCTGGAACGAGCTCCATGGGCTGACCTCGCGCCTGCAGCAGCTCTTCCGGTCGCTCGGCGTCAAGGCCGGCGACCGCGTCGCCGCCATGATGCCGAATATGCCCGAGACCATCGCCGCGATGCTGGCGGCAAGCTCGATCGGCGCGGTCTGGTCGTCATGCTCTCCCGATTTCGGCGAGCAGGGCGTGCTCGACCGGTTCGGCCAGATCGAGCCGGTCGTCTTCATCGCGCCGGACGGCTATTGGTACAACGGCAAGGCGATCGAGGTGGCCGACAAGATCCGCGCTGTCGCCGACAAGCTGGCAAGCCTGAGCAAGGTGCTGATCGTCGACTATCTCGGCACCTCGAGCGACGTCGCCGCAACCATCGACAAGGCAGCCGCGCTCGAAGACGCGCTCTCGCCCTTTGCCGCAAAGCCCGTGAGCTTCGAGCGGCTGCCCTTCGCGCATCCGCTCTACATCCTGTTTTCCTCGGGCACGACCGGCATTCCGAAATGCATCGTGCATTCGGCCGGCGGCACGCTGATCCAGCACGTCAAGGAGCACCGGCTGCATGCCGGCCTGCTCGACGGCGATCGCCTGTTCTATTTCACCACCTGCGGCTGGATGATGTGGAACTGGCTGGTCTCGGGCCTCGCCTCCGGCGCGACGCTGCTGCTCTATGACGGCTCGCCTTTCTACCCGGACGGCAATGCGCTGTTCGATTTCGCCGATGCCGAGAAGATGACCTATTTCGGCACTTCGGCCAAATTCATCGATTCGGTTCGCAAGGCCGGTCTGAAGCCGATCGCGAGCCACGATCTGTCGAGCGTGCGCACCATCTCCTCCACCGGCTCGCCGCTGTCGCCGGAGGATTTCCGCTTCGTCTATGACGGCATCAAGAAGGACGTGCACCTGGCCTCGATCTCGGGCGGCACCGACATCGTCTCCTGCTTCGTGCTCGGCGTGCCGACCGAGCCGGTCTGGACCGGGGAGATCCAGGGTCCTGGCCTCGGCCTGGCGGTCGACGTCTGGGACGACGACGGCAAGCCTGTCCGGCAGGAGAAGGGCGAGCTGGTCTGCACCAAGGCCTTCCCGTCGATGCCGATCGGCTTCTGGAACGACCCCGAAGGCATGAAATATCACGCCGCCTATTTCGAGCGTTTCGACAATGTCTGGTGCCATGGCGACTTCGCCGAATGGACGGAACATGGCGGCATGGTCATCCACGGCCGCTCGGATGCCACGCTCAATCCGGGCGGGGTCCGGATCGGCACGGCCGAGATCTACAACCAAGTCGAGCAGATGCCGGAAATCCTCGAGGCGCTCTGCATCGGCCAGGATTTCGACAATGATGTCCGTGTCGTGCTGTTCGTGCGGCTCGCCCCCGGCGTGACCCTGGACGAGGATCTGGAAAAGCGCATTCGCGCCAGGATCCGCACCGGCGCCAGCCCGCGCCACGTGCCGGCCAGGATCGTCGCCGTCGCCGACATCCCGCGCACCAAGTCCGGCAAGATCACCGAGCTCGCCGTGCGCGACGTGGTCCACGGCCGTGCCGTGAAGAACAAGGAAGCGCTCGCCAATCCCGAGGCGCTGGAGCTGTTCCGCGACCTGCCGCAGCTGGCAAGCTGACCGATGTGGTTAACGAAATCTGTCCGGCGAATTTACCTAGATTTCACGGGTGGTACACATTCGTAAATTTTTTCGCGGCCAGGTAAGGACTTGTTAAGAGACGACGCTGATAGTCGCGTGTAACTTGAGGGAGAAATCCCGTTCCTCGTCCCCTGAGGTTCTGCTCAAGCCCCCGTTGTGACAGCATCCCATTTCTCAAGGCGTCCTCTTGGACGCCTTTTTTTTTGGCCGTCGCTGTCGCGTGCAATGTTATTCGGCGAGCACGCGCGTGGAGGGGAAGCCGACCTCGACTAGGGTTCCTTCGCCTGGCGTCGAGGTGATGGCGAAGCGGGCGCGGTTCGCCTCCACCATGGCCTTGGTGAGGGGCAGGCCGAGGCCGGTGCCGTCGCCGCGTCCGCGCTTCAGCGCATTGATCTGCTTGAACGGTTTCAACGCCTGCTCGATCTCGGCCTGGGTCATGCCGATGCCGGTGTCGCGCACGCGCATGACGACGTCGCCCGAGGCTTCGTAGGCGGTCGAGACGATCACCTGGCCGCCCGCCTGGGTGTAGCGAATGGCGTTGGACAGGATGTTGAGGGCGATCTGGCGCACGCTTCTCAGATCCGCCACCACTTCCGGCAGCCGCGAGGCGAAGCTGGAGCGGATGATGACCCGTTCGCGATTGGCCTGAGGCTGCATCATCGCCACCGTCTCGGCCAGCGTGTCGTTGAGCGACACCGCCTCGTAATCCATCTCCTGCTGGCCGGCCTCGATCTTGGAGATGTCGAGCAGGTCGTTGACGAGGTCGAGCACATGGTTGCCCGAGCGGTTGATGTCGCGCAGGTAGTCGCGATAGCGGTCGTTGGTGATCGGACCGAATTTCTCGTCTACCATCAGCTCGGAAAAACCGATGATGGCATTGAGCGGCGTGCGGATCTCGTGGCTGATGCGGGCCAGGAAATCCGTCTTCTGCGAGGAGGCGCGCTCGGCCACTGCGCGTGCCTGCGTCAGGTCTTCCTCGGCCCGCTTCCATTGCGTGATGTCGCGCACGACGGCGCAGAAGCCGCTGTCGTTGGGCAGCCTGCCGATGGTCATGAACAGCGGGATGAAACGCCCCTGCGCCTCGCGGCCGATGACCTCGCGGCCGTCATTGAGCACGCTCGCGACACCCGGCTCCGAAAGCCCGGCCAGATAGTCGCGCGCCGCGCGCTGGCTTTCTATGGCAAACAGCGAGGCAAAGGGCTTGCCCGCGACCTCGTCGCTGTCGAAACCAAACAGCGCTTCGGCCGGCCGGCTGATCGAGCGGATGTTCCCGTCGCGGCCGATCAGCACGACGCCGTCGGTGGCGGTATCGATGATGGTGCGCATCTCCGCAATGCGCGATTTCAGTTCCGGCACGTCCGGCTGCAGCGCCGGCTCGTCATTCGCGGCGGTGAAATGCGCCGCATCGTCCTCGCCGGAACGCCGCACCACCAGCATCAGCGCCTTGCCGCCGCGCCACGGCACCGAGCGCAGCAGCGCGTCGATCGGGAATTCCATGCCCTGGCGGGTCTTGAGCTTCAGCGAGTGATCGCTTTCGTCCGTCGCGGTGTCCTCGGCATAGGAATCGGCGAAGAGCGCGCCCAGGCCGCCTGCATCCGCGAGGTCGTCCAGCGCATCATAGCCGGTGAGTTCGAGGAAGGCGTCATTGGCATAATGCAGCATGTCGCCCGAATGGATGAGCAGCGGCACCGGCAGCCGTGCGAGGATGGATGTGTCGGGTGCCTTGGCTTCCTCTCCGGTCGAAAACGCGGACGGCACAAAACCGGAAAGTTTAAGCGGCGGCACGTCGAGGCGTCGCCGCGTCGCGGCTGTCGCGTCCAGTTCTTCCGGCTGTTCTTCCGCGGTCTTGGCGGCATATGTATCGGAGCCTGCCCAGTCCTCATTGTCCTGCACATCGCGGAAGTCGTCGGCGGTCATGCTATCGTCGGCCGTCGCATCGGAGGCGGGCTGCCCGGCCGCGACAGGCAGCGCCGCAGGCTCTTCGACGGGCCGCTGCGGCTTCGCGGCAGCAGGTTCGGCGTCCTCCCGGGCGCCCTCTGCTTGCTCGTTCTGGGAAACCGGCGCGACGCCGGCGTCTTCCGTGGGTTTCTCGCCATCGGCAAAGTTGAGCAGCGAGCCGGAACCGGCCGAGGTCTCGGCCAGGCCGGCGTCGTCTATCTCGGCGGCGCCATCGATGCCGTCGAGCCGCGCCAGATCGTCCTGGTCCTCCGCCTCGGTCTCCGCTTCCGCGGCCTTTGCGTCGTCGGCTTCCGAGGGCGCGGACAAGGTCGCGCCCTGGGCGGAATCGTCGTGCTCCGCCGCATCGGGTGGAAGCGGCTGGTTTGCGACGGCCCTTGTTTCGCTGGCCGCTTCCTTCACCGTTACCGCGTCCTCGCTGGCAACAGCGGCATCGAGCCGCTTGTCGGCTTCGGGGGCGCGTTCCTCGGCAGGGGCGGAACTGTCCTTGCGCAGCCGCTCGCCGATCTCGCGGAAGGCGCTGCGCTCGAGGATCGACAGGCCCTTGTGATTTGCCGGCGTGTCGCTTCCCGGTTGCTTGTCGCTGGCCGGCTGGCGATGCTCGGCCAGCCTTATCACCTTGTCGGCAAAGCGTCGCTCCGGCTTCGGCACGATGGTCAGCGCCGGCACTTCGCCCCGGAAGGGGTCTTCGGGCCTTGGCTTTTCCAGAGGCGTCTGCTCTGCCGGCTGATCGCCCGACGCGTCGGCCCCGCCGGAGGTGGCCCTGGCAGGAGCGGCATTCGGCACCAGAGCCATGCCAAGCGCTTCCGGATCGACCACGGCGTCGGCGCTGCGCGCGACGCCAAAGCCGCGAAAACCCTCGAAGGCGCGGCTGCGGCCGTAGACGGGCAGGGCCGCCAGATCGACGGGGATCTTCAGACCCGTTCCGGCCACCGGCCACAGTACCGAGCGGCCGGACCAGGTATCGCGCCGGTCGAGCAGGCCTGCGATCTCGCCCGAGGCGTCGAGGCCGAAAGTGGCGGCGACATCCTTGAAGCGGCGGCCGATCACATCGGCGGCAGGCTGGCCGACGATGTCGGCAAATTCGGGCGACAGCGCGCTGAACCGACCTTCGGCATCGGTGCGCCAGACGAAGCGCAATGGGGGCGCCGACCGGTCGATGTCGCGCGACAGGCCCGGCTGGGCTGATTTGGCAGTTTCGCGTGCAGCGGCTTCGCCAGCATCTTGGCCTTCGGCTGCGGCGGCACCTTCCGGCTCGTCCTTCGCCGGCGCTGCCGGTTGAGCATGCCCGGCGCCATCGTCGCCGGCGTTGAAATACCAATGGTCGTGCTGGCCGGCGCCGGCGTCGGCGGCCTGATGGTCTGTCCGGGTGGGCCGCTGGCCGGCCAAGGTCCGGCCCTCCGCGTCGGGCTGTGCGTCGCCGTCGGGAGCCTCTGTCGCCGGCTCGTCCTCTTTGCCGGCCGCCACGGTAGGCACTGGGTTGTCCTGGGCAGGCTGAGACTCGGGCTCGATTGCCGCGCTTTCACCTTGGGGCGGGGCGCTGACCGCCTCTGGCGCCGCAATTCCCTGATCGCCGGTCCGATCGCCTTGGCCGGCGGCCGCCCGATCGTCCCGGCCGCTATCGGAGTCGTCGAGTTGCGCCTCGTCGATCACCACCAGCAGGTGCCGCGTATCGGTGAGCCGCGCAAAACCGGCCGGGTAGGCGGTGTCGGTGCCCGGCACGAGGCGTTTGACGATACGGTCGCCGCTGCTTGCCACATCCGCAACCAGGGCAGCCAACGTCCGCGGCTCGATGCCAAGCGCCGCAAAGCCGTCCGAGGATGCCTCGACCCCGCCTTGCGCGTCGACAAAGGCAATGAAATGTCCGGCCTCGGTAAAGCCGCCGATGGCGCGGCTGGCGATCTCGACGGCGCTGCGCGAAGTGGTCTGTGCCGCCGGCACCGCCAGCATGATTGCCGCCTCGCCGTCCGGCATCGTCACTGCGCTGGCCAGAAAGCCGACGGCGCGGCTTTCCATGCCGGTGGCCAGCCTCACCGTGACGGCGCGGTCGCTGCCGATGTCGGGAAAACCGCTGGTCGCCATGATCTGCCGGCGGGCGATCAGCGGCAGCCGCGCCGAGGCGCCGATGATGGCCTCGATATCCGGATAGCCGAAGGCCGACGCCCCCGGACCATTCGCCCAGATCACCTGTTCGAGGTCGACGGACAAAATGGCCAAAGCATCGCCCGCGGCAAAGCGCTGGCGCACCGCGTCGAGCACGGCAACGTCGAGGAAGGAGTAGTTTTCAGGCGGCATGCGCTGGCCAACCCTCCGGAGCGGGCATTTTTCAGTTAACGCTTTGTTAATAAAAGCCCGCGGCCCGGAGGTCCACAAGCCTAAGCTTGCATCGGTCGAAATCTCTGGGCTCTTGGTTAACGGCTCTCGTGGCTGACGCAGGGGAAAGATTTTTATGGTGCGGTGCAGCAAAGATATTGCAATGCACAAAAAATCCGTTATATTGCCATCATACATGAACGAGACGGCTTTCTGTCAAAGCCGCTGCCGCGAAAGGTTGGAAAATGTCCAAGACCACTGCCAAATCCGCCGAGACCATCGAAAACGTCGAATTCCCGAGCTTTGATGCTTCCAAGGCCACCGACCAGATCCGCGCCTTCGCCGAGAAGGGCGTCGAGCAGTCGAAGGAAGCCTATGCCAAGCTGAAGACCGGCGCCGAGGAGACCCAGAAGGTTCTGGAGTCGACCTACGAGACCGCCAAGACTGTTTCCAGCGACGTTTCGCTGAAGACCATCGCCGCGCTGCGCGCCAATGCTGAGGCCAGCTTCTCGCACCTCGAAGCCCTGGTCGGCGCCAAGACCCTTTCGGAAGTCGTCGAGCTGCAGACCTCCTTCCTGCGCAAGCGCGTCGAAATGGCCGTTGAGCAGGCCAAGGAGTTCCAGACCGTTGCCACCAAGGCGGTCGAGGACGTCTCCAAGCCGGTCAAGAGCGCCTTCGAGAAGGCGATGAAGGACGTCAAGGCCGCCTGATTTCAGCGCACAACCTTGCGATGCATCAAAACGTCGCATTTCGTCAGACAAATAGTCGTGCGATAGGTTGAGCAATCAGATACCCGGAAATGGAACCTCCTCCCTCCATTTCCGGGGTGACCAGCCAGCACCTCCTCCCGCTGGCTCGTAACAGGAAAAGGCCGGCACCTCCTCCCGCCGGCCTTTTCTTTTGCCTTGACGAAAGGCGAATGAGGAAACCAATCGTTTACCTTATCAAGGCCCTTGAATTAGAATCCGATAGCCCGTATTTGACGCATCGCCGAACGACAGAGCGGATCACGGAGAATGAAGCTTTCACCTCGATCCAGCTCAGGCAGGCAGGCCGTTGTAGCTCAGCTGGTTAGAGCGCCGGATTGTGGATCCGGAGGTCGCTGGTTCGATCCCAGCCAACGGTACCATCACTCTCGATGATCTGAACGTGCACCTTGAACCCTTCCATTCCTTCGGCTCCGCGGACCATGGGCAAGCTCTCTTGTCTCTAGGGCGAGATATATTGTCCCATGGACAAGGTGTCTTGCCGGTCGAGGCCGACTCGGCTCGAATGGAGCATGCATCCTTTGCAGGGATGCGGACGTTCATGACGACCAACCGGCTTTGCCGCTAGGGAAAAAGCAGTATGAGTGAACATGCGATCGAGTTCTTGCGCGGCTGGATTGGCGAGAAAGTCCAATGCCAGCATTTGCCGATCAAGATCGACAAGCAGGCCGAGACCCTTGCCAAGGAATGCTGCGCCAAGGCCGCCGAGGCAGGCATTCTGCTGGAGGACATCCAGGAAGAGGTCGGCGACATCCAGGAATTGATCGCGTCGCGCCTCGAGGAAGCCGTTGAAGAGGGCAGCAGCGAAATCAACCCGGACAAACCGGAATAAACCCCGGCCTGCCACGGGCCGGCGGCGCCGTTTCTCAGCCGAATTTTTCCTCCAGCCATTCCTTCGGCAGCGCCGGCACGAAATTGCCGTCGCGCCCAGTCATATCCGCATTGGCAACCAATGCGTTGAGGATCGCTTCCTCCACGCCTTGCACGACCGCGTCGAAGAACGGGTCGATGTCGACGTCCGGGATGAATTCCGCGCGGGCGATGCGGCCTGAAGGCGCCAGCGCGGCCTCGGCATTGGCGGTCGAGAAGGCGAGAAAAATATCGCCAGAACTGTGATAGCCATAGCCCCCGGTCACGGCAATGCCGAGCGGCACGCGCCGGGCGAGCCGCTTCATCTGATGCGGCAGCAACGGCGCGTCGGTGGCGATGATGGCAATGATGGAACCCTTTTCGGCGCGCGGCGCGCCCTCGCGGATGGCCGGCTGGGCCAATTCGGGGCCGACACGCCGGCCGCGAATGGTGAAATTGTGCCTTTTGCCGAAATTCGCCTGCACGAAGACACCAAGCGTGTAGCGCCGGTCCCGCCATCCGACGATGCGCGAGGCGGTGCCGGATCCGGCCTTGAAGCCGAAGCTTATCATGCCGGTGCCGCCACCGACGCTGCCTTCCTCGATGGCGCCGCCGCTGGCGCTGTCGAGTGCTGCGGTCACATGGTCGACGCTCACATGATGGCCGTTGATGTCGTTGAGGAAGCCGTCATAGGTCTCTGCCGCCACTGGCAGGCCCCAGCCGCTATCGAGCGCAGCCGGCAAGACGCGATGCATCCAGCGCAAGGTGGCATCGCGGGTCACGCCGCAGGAATGCGTGTTGGTGATGGTGACCGGGAAATTGAAGGCGCCGGTTTCCTCGATGATATGCGTTCCGGTCAGCTCGCCATTGCCGTTCTGGCTGAACACGCCGGCGAACACCGGCGTCGCGAGTTCCTGAGCCGGCCTTGGCAGGATCGCGGTCACGCCGGTGCGCACCGGTCCGGTGCCGACCTGCAACGGGCCGTCGCCTGAAATCAGCGTCGTGTAGCCCACCGACACGCCCGGCACGTCGGTGATGGCGTTGAAAAGGCCCGGCGTGCCATCGAGCGCGATACCGAACGAGCGCAGGCGCGGCTTGCCCGACGGGGTGCGAAGATGCGGGTCGTGGTCGCTCATTCAGACCTCAGAACAACGAACCCTGATTGCCTGGCTCCTTGGCCTTGGCGGGCGATTTTCCGGCCAGCTTCGGCCGCGCCCCGCCGGAGGTTGCGATGGCCTCGGCAGTGCCGTCGGCGAATTCCAGCTGCAGCGCCGCGCCCGGCGCCAGCTCCGCGACCCGCTTGATGACGGCGCCTTCGGCATCCTTGACCAGCGCGAAGCCGCGCGCCAGCACGGCCTTGTGCGACAATGTTGAAAGCAGCCGGTCCGCCTGGGTAAGAGCCGAGCGCAGCCGGTCGAGGCGCCGCGCCGTCGCCTGATCTTGCCTGCGCGACAGCGCTGCCAGCGTGTCGGCCTGTTGCTTCTGGCGCCGCACGATCGGCGCCGGCGACAGCCTTGCCGCCGTGCGTTTGAACCGCGTGCGCCTTTCGCGCACGATGGCGAAGAACGCGGCTCGCGCCCGCGCAATATCGCGGCCGGTCAGCGTGCGCGCTTCATTGAGGCGCCGCGACAGGGTTGCCGGCGTCAGCCTTTGCCGCTCCAGCGTCGCCCGCTTGCGCTCGATATTCACCGTCAGCCCGCGACCGAGGCGGCTGGTCGCATCGTCGAAACGGCGGCGCGGCAGCGCTAGCAACTGGTCGGGCGAGGGGAGCGCGCGCGCCGCGGCGCGCACCGCCTGGCGCTTGCGTTCCAGATGCCGCGAGGCGCAGGCGTTGAGCCGCGCGGCAAGGCTGGCCAAGGTAGCCTCCAGATCCGCCCTGACCGGCACGGCGATCTCGGCCGCGCCCGTCGGCGTCGGCGCGCGCATGTCGGCGACGAAGTCGATCAGCGTCGTATCGGTCTCATGGCCGACGGCCGAGATCACCGGGATGGCGGACGCCGCCACCGCCCGCGCCAGCCCTTCGTCGTTGAAGCCCCAGAGGTCCTCGAGGCTGCCGCCGCCGCGTGCCACGATCAACAGATCGGGTTGGCGGATGGGTCCGTCCCATGTCAGCGCATTGAAGCCGTTGACGGCCGCGGTCACCTCCTTGGCCGTCGTGTCGCCTTGGACCCTCACCGGCCACACCAGCACATGAAGCGGAAACCGGTCCTTGATGCGGTGGATGATGTCGCGGATCACCGAGCCCGTCGGCGAGGTGACGACGCCGATGACTTTGGGCATGAAAGGCAGCCGACGCTTGCGGCCGGCATCGAACAGGCCTTCGGCCTGCAGCCGGCGCTTGCGCTCTTCGAGCAGCGCCATCAGCGCGCCGGCGCCCGCCGGCTCCAGATTGTCGATAACGATCTGGTAGTTGGATTTGCCGGGATAGGTGGTCAGCTTGCCACTGGCGATCACCTCCATGCCTTCCTCGGGGCGGAACTTCAGCCGCGCCATGGTGGTCTTCCAGACCACCGCATCGATCCGCGCGCGGTCGTCCTTCAACGCGAAGTAAGCATGGCCGGACGAATGCGGGCCGCGATAGCCGGAAATCTCGCCACGCACCCGCACATTGCCGAAGGCGTCCTCGACAGTGCGCTTCAGCGCGCCGGAAATCTCGCTCACCGTATATTCGGTGGCGTTGCTGCGTGATTCGGTTGCTGTTTCACTCATTGCGCGATTGGGGAACGCTTATCGGCCCGCGTCAAGCGCGGCGAAACCGCGCTAATATCATAACGCGATCTTAAGCCCGATTTGCTTTGACAGGCCCAGAAGAGCCGGCCGGGGACCTGATGAGCGTACGCCAAAACAGCAGCCCGTTGACCCGTCAGGTCACGCTGACCGTGCTGACGCTCGCCACTTTCGCTTTAGCCATCGTCGTGGGCTTCGGCTTCTACGCGGCCAGCCAGGCCGATGATGCCTCGCTCGTACGACAAAAGATGTTCATCGCCGATGGTTTGAATGACCAGATTGCGTCTGTTCAGCGGGAGCAGGAAAGCGTTTCGGTCTGGGATGACGCGATCATCAATGTGAGGGCAGGCAACCAGACCTGGATCGAAGAGAATCTCAGTGTCTGGATGTACACCTATTATGGTCACAACCGGGTCTATATTCTCGACGCCGCCAATCATGCGATCCACGCCATGCGCGAGGGCAAGGTGGTCGACGCTTCCGCCTATGGCGAGGACCAGCCCACGCTTCTTCCAATCATCGAAAAACTGCGTCGCATGCTGGCTGGGCCGCCGCAGACCGATGCGTACGGCCAGCCTGCGAAGATGGTGGCCGAGGATCTGGTATCCCTCGATGGCGCGCCAGCGATCGTCAGCGTCGCGCCGCTCCTGCCGAGCTCGGACAGGATCAGCCAGGCGCAAGGCACCGAATATCTGCATGTGTCGGTCGAATTCATCAATGACGCGGTGATCGGCAAGATCGCCGGAAAGTACCTGCTTGATGGCGCGCGGCTGGTGCCTTTGTCACAGCCGGCTGGCCCAGCCGCCGTGCCGCTGGTTGATTCGCGCGGCGTCATCCTCGGCTATATCGGCTGGGACCAGCTGCGGCCCGGCCTTGCTCTGGTGCGCGAGATCGCTCCTGCCTTGGCGATCGCGCTGCTGTTGGCGGGCGGCGTGCTGGTGTTCCTGTTGAGCAGCTTGCGTCGCGCCTCGACCGCGCTGCAGACCAGCCAGGACCAGGCGCAATATCTCGCCTTCCACGACACGCTCACCGGCCTGCCCAACCGGGCGCTGTTCGAGGACCGCTTGCGGCGCACGCTGCTGTTCGCCAGCAGGGACAAGACGCGCGTCGCGCTGCTTTACCTCGACCTCGACCGCTTCAAGCATATCAACGACACGCTCGGCCATCCGGCCGGTGACGAGCTCGTGCGCCAGACGGCGGCGCGGCTCAAGCATACGATCCGCGAAGTCGATACCGTCGCGCGGCTGGGCGGTGACGAATTCGCCGTCATCCTGCTTGACGTTCCCGACGTCGGAAGTGCCGAGGACATCGCCGAAAGGCTGCTCTTGAAGCTGCGTGAGCCGTTCCGGCTGATCGACGACCAGGTCTTCGTCAGCGCGAGCGTCGGCATCGCGCTGTCGTCTGGATCGGACATCGACGCGGACGAGCTGTTGCGCAAGGCCGACATCGCGCTTTACGAGGCCAAGAAGAACGGTCGTGGCCGCTACGAGCTGTTTGCCGGCGACATGGACGATCTCTTGTTGCGCAAGCGCAAGGTCGAATCGGAACTCCGCAAGGCGCTTGAGGGCGAAGGTGGCATCAAGCTCGCCTATCAGCCGGTTTTCGCGGCCGACGGCCGCGCGATACTGGGGGCCGAAGCGCTGATCCGCTGGGGCCATGACGTGCACGGCGCTTTGCCGCCGGCGCAATTCATCGCCATCGCCGAAGAGCGCGGCCTCATCGGCGATTTGGGCAAATGGGCGCTGGGCGAAGCCTGCCGCTTTGCCGCCGGGACCGAATTACCCTGGATTGCGGTCAACATCTCGCCGATGCAGCTGCGTGACATCGGCTTTGCCGGACAGGTCGCCGATATCCTGAGCGAAACCGGGCTCGATCCCTGTCGCCTGCAGCTTGAGACCACCGAAAGCGTACTGCTCGAGCACAATGATACGATCGGCACGGTGATTGCCGCGCTGCGCCAATCCGGCATCTGCATCGTGCTCGACGATTTCGGCACCGGCTATTCCTCGCTGAGCTATCTGCGCCGCCAGGCGATCGACAAGTTGAAGATCGACCGCTCTTTCGTGCATCTGCTCGACGAGGACGAAAGCGCGCGCGCAATCGTCAAGACACTGATCGAGCTGGCGCAGGCGCTCAAGGTCGAGGTAACCGCGGAAGGCGTCGAGACCGATGCACAAAAGGCCTTGCTGGTCGGCATGGGCTGCCGCCAGTTGCAGGGCTATCTGCTGTCGCCGCCGCTGGAGCCCGGCCAATTGCTTGCGCTGCCGGGTGTTTCACCTGCCGACCGGGAACGTTCCGCCGCTCGCGGCTGACTCTACCAGCCAGGCATGATCTGGTTCGCCTTGACCCGCTTCATCTTGGCGAAGGCGAGGGCGGCGAAGTCGAAGCTACCCGCCTCCTCGCCGAGCGGCATGGAAATGTTGTCGAGGCTTTCGGCAATGTGACGGGCCAAAGCGTCGACGATCTCCGGTTGCGAGGTCTGGCCGCGCATGATGCCGATGCGGCAGTCCGGCAACTGGCCGAAGCCGTCGGCCTCGCCGAGCACGCGCATGCCGGGCCGAAGCGCGCATTCCGGCAGCACCGAGACCGCCAGGCCGGAAAGCACGGCCGCGGTGATCACCGTGGCCGAGAAGCTGGAGAACAGCACGCGATACTCGCGGTTCTGCCGGTCGAGCACGTCGACCGCCGCGCGCCGCCAGATGCAGTTCGGCCGGCCGAACGCCATAGGCAGGGTTTCCTGCTCATGTGTGGCATGGTTGGCGGACGTCACCCACAAAAGCGGCTCGCGCCGCACCACTTCCGACTGGCCGCGCGTATCGTTATGCGTCACCAGCGCCAGGTCGAGATTGCCGCGCTTGATGTGCTCGACCAGCCCTGGCGTCGGCTCGCAGACGACCGTCAGTTCGACGCGCGGGTTGGAGCGCGAGAAGCGCGCCATGATCTCGGGCAGGAAGCGGTCGGCATAATCGTCCGGCGTGCCGATGCGGATCGTGCCTTCGAGCCGCTGGTCGTCGAAGGCGGCCAAAGTCTCGCGGTTGAGATGGATCAGCCGCCGCGCGTAGGCAAGCAGCCTTTCGCCCTCCTCGGTCAGCTTGTTGGTGCGGCCGTCCTTTTCGAACAACGGCTTGCCGATCCGCTCCTCCAGCCGCCGCATCTGCATCGACACTGCCGACTGTGTCCGATGCACCTCCTCAGCCGCGCGGGTGAAGCTGCCAGTGTCGGCGATCGAGATGAAGGTTTGCAACTGATCGAGGTCGAGCGGCGCTTTCATCGGTCCAACCTATCATTGATGTTGATGCTAGAGATTAAAAACATTCGTTGGATTAATCAATCGCGCGATGGCAAATTGGCATCGTTCACATGAAAGCAGTGCATGTCGCCCAGAAGTCGGTTCCCGGTTCAGGGACGACGACATGCATCACGTCAATGAATGGAAACTGGAACGGCGCTTCTCCCAAGGCGCCGTTTGCCCGGTTTCGTCCGCTCGACTCCTGAAGGAGAGACTGACATGACCACGATTGAACTCGCTTCCGAGACCCCGCGCATCACCACGCGTCCGGCCGTTGCGACGCGCGTGCTCAATGCTCTCGCCAACGCCTATGTCGCCTGGAAAAACCGCCGCGCCTTCTATCGCCTGGGCGACATGTCGGACGCCGAGCTTGCCGATATCGGCCTGACCCGCGCCGACCTCCATGTCGCCGTCGCCGTGCCCTTCGGCCGCGATCCGACAGTGAAGCTGCGCGCCATCGCCAGCGAGCGCGCCGACACGATCTAGGATCTTGCTCGTCAGGTAGCCTGAACGGCCGCATCGCCTGGATTTCCGGTCGCGTTGAACCTTTTCATGGCTCGGCGCGACCAAGCTTCATGCAGGCTCCCACACTCCCTGCCGGTTCCCCGCCGGCCAGCCTGCACATTGCCCGGTTCCTCCTCCAGGACCGGGCATTTTTTTGACCGCGCCTCTTTCTGGAAGGCGTCTCAGGGGATCAGGCGAAAGCCAATTTTCTCGATGGTCTTGGCACTGATCGGCCAAGTTCATGCGCAGCTTCTATCCAAGCCGCGATGGCATCCTGAACATTCGCGATGGCCTCTTCGGGGGTTTCGCCATCGCTCATGCAGCCGGGAAGATCCGGGACATAAGCGGAGAACCCGCCACCGTCCTCAATCGAGAGTGGTGCGATGACGACAGGATATTCAAGTTTGTCCGTCATGCTTTTTTGCCTCGTCGATAAAGGACACGAGTTTTCGAATATATACGGGCTTGATCGGGCGTTTGAAAGGCACCGTCAAAATGTCAGCCATTGCCGTGTGGTAGATTTTGTAATGCGAACCGCCCGATCTCGGCGGCACGCATTGAATGCCGGCCTCGTCGCAAACTGCCTTAACATCTCGCATCGACCAGTCGCCGCGGAGATTGCGGCGCATTTGTTCGAGTCTCTTGCTCACGAAAGTCGTTCCGGGGGCGTTCGATAACTCACCGCCGGTCCATGTCGCGCTTGAACTGGTCGAAGATCGTCCCGACGCTCTTCTCATATTCGTCGCGCTGCTGGGCACCGGTCTCGAACATCTTGCCGAAGATATCGTCGAACGGGTTTCGCGGCCGGCCGCTCGGATTGGTTTGCGGCTGTTGCGGCGCGCTCTGCTGCGGCTGCGGCGCCGGTTGTGCCCCAGGCATGCCGAAACCGCCGCCGCCCTGGCGCAGCATCTCCTCGAAGATCTTGCCGAGCGGGTTATCGCCATAGGGGCTTTGCGTCTGCTGTGGTTGAGTCTGCTGCGGCTGCTGCGTCGCGCCGCCGCCGAACATATCCTGCAGCACCTTCCCGAGCGGGTTTTCGCCGTACGGACTGGGGGCCTGCTGGGGCTGGTTTTGCGACTGCTGCGTGCCGCCGCCGAACATGTCCTGCAGCACCTTGCCGATCGGGTTCTCGCCATAGGGCGCCGGCTGCGGCGCCGGCGCGAGGCCGCCTTGGCGCATCATCTGCTCGATGATCTCGCCGAGCGGATTGCCGCTGCCGCCGAAGCCGGCGGCCTGCATCTGCCCCCCACTCAATTGATTGTTGGTCTGCTTGAACAGCCCGCCCATCATCATCGAGGCCATGGCCGGCAGCATCTGCTGCAGCACCTGCTGGCTCAAGCCCGTCGCCTGCGCGGCTTGGGCTGCCACGGCGCGCGACAAATCCTTCGAGCCGAACAGATGGCCGAGTATGCCGTTGCCCTCATCGATGCCTTGCGGCGAAAAGGCCCTCGTGGTGTCCTCGAAATATTTGGCGTGCTGGCCGCTCGCCATAGCCGTCATGAACGCGCCCATCCCGTAAGGGTCGGCGGTGTTGCGCTGCAGCCCTTGCGAGAATGCCGGCAGCAGCGCCTGCACCGCGGCCTGCGTCTGCTGCATCGAAAGCCCGTATTGCTGTGCCAGCGCCTGCATGCCGGCGCCGTTCTGGGCCTGGGCGAAAATGTCGAACAGGGAAGGCATTTGGGTTCTCCTCCGAGAATATCCTCATCGGAGAGCCTAGTTCGTTTCCATCACCGATTGAAGCGGCTTTTGGCGCCCAACCGCTCGGCGCATGCCGGACGGTTAATACGCATATTCCATGAACACCGGCTCGATCGAGCCGCCCCAGCGCGTGTGGTAGGCCGACAGCATCTCCTCGGCGCTGGTGGTGCCGCGCGCCACGACCTCGTCCAGCGTGTTCAGGAACGACGTCTCGTCATAGCCGTCGCGGTTCTTCTTGCCGCGGTTCTTCAGGCCCATGCGCGAGATGGCGAGCACGTCGCGGGCGACATCGCGCAAGGTGGCGTTGCGGAACGGCGCCGCGATGCCTTGCTCCGGCACGGCGTTGCGCATCGCCAGCGCTTCCTCGTAGGTCCAGCTCGCGGTCAGCGTCTCGGCGGCGTCAAGCGCCTGCTCGTCGTAAAGCAGCCCGACCCAGAAAGCGGGCAGGGCGCAGATGCGCCGCCACGGCCCACCGTCGGCGCCGCGCATTTCGAGGAAACGCTTCAGGCGCACATCCGGGAACAGGGTCGAGAGATGATTTGCCCAGTCGCCCATCGTCGGCAGGCCGTCAGGGAGTTCATTGCGGGCGGCTCCCGCCATGAACTGGCGGAAGGTGTAGCGCGTCATGTCGTGATAGTGGCCGTCGCGGATGACGAAATACATCGGCACGTCGAGCGCCCATTCGACATAGTCGGCGAAGCCGAAATCGGGCGAGAAGCAGAATTCGAGCATGCCGGAGCGCTGGTTGTCGGTGTCGCGCCAGATGTCGCCGCGCCAGCTCTGCAGGCCGTTCGGCCTGCTCTCGGTGAAGGGCGAGTTGGCAAACAGCGCCGTCGACAGCGGCTGCAGCTTCAGCGACACCTGCATCTTGCGGCGCATGTCGGCTTCGCTCTCGAAGTCGAGATTCACCTGGATCGTGCAGGTGCGGTACATCATGTCGAGGCCCTTGGTGCCGACCTTCGGCATGTAGCGCGTCATGATCTCGTAGCGCGACTTCGGCATTTTCGGCGTATCGGCCAGCGACCATTTCGGGCTGCCGCCGAGGCCGAGGAAGCGGATGCCGAGCGGCTCGGCGATCTCGCGCACCTGCGCCAGATGCGCATTGCCCTCGCGGCAGGTCTGGTGGATCGATTCCAACGGCGCACCGGAAAGCTCGAACTGGCCGCCGGGCTCCAGCGAGATCGCGCCCTGGCCGGTCGGCTCGACCAGGCCGATGATACGGCCGGCATCCATGATCGGATCCCAGCCGAGTTTTTCGCGCATTCCCTCGAGGATGGCGCGGATGCCGCGCTCGCCGCCATAAGGCACCGGCGCGTTGCCGTCGACATAGAAGGGGAACTTCTCATGCTCGGTGCCGATGCGCCATTTGTCGCGCGGCTTGTTGCCGTCGGCCAGATAGCCGACAAGTTCGTCGACGCCTTCGATGAGCTGGGTATCGGTTGTGTCGCGCGCCATTAGAAAGCCCTCCGCAGCCATCAGCTGGCCGCCGGGCGCTAGATGGACGAAATGTCAGTAGCCGATCAAGCGAAAAATCCTGAGCCACGGCTCAACTGGATTTGATCTGCATGGCTTACCTTCCCTTTCCGCTCGGGGATAATCCGAACCCCCTCGCGCAAAACGCGCAAAACTGTTCGCGATGTCCTCGCACACCTGTTCGCGATATCCCCGGTCCAAACAAAGGGAGAAGGCAAGGTCCTACCAGTCGCCGATCGTTGCCTGGATCACGGCCAATGCGGCCACCGCCGCGGTGTCGGCGCGCAGGATGCGCGGCCCGAGCGGGATCGCGGTGACGAAAGGCAGGGCCCTCAGCATCTTGCGCTCGTCCTCGGAAAATCCGCCCTCAGGTCCGACCAGAAGCGCAAGTTTCTTCTCGTTTACCGCCTGCAAGGCCGGCAGCGGATTGTTGGTCGAGGCATCCTCGTCGCAGAAGATCAGCCGCCGCTCCTGGTCCCAACTGGCAAGCAGCCGTTCCAGCTTCTCCGCTTCGCGCACCTCAGGCACTGCCAGGATGCCGCATTGCTCGGCCGCCTCGACGACATTGGCGTGCAGCCGTTCGATGCCGGGCTTCGCCACCTGCGTGTGCTGGGTGATGACAGGCTGCAGCATGCCTGCGCCCATTTCGACCGCTTTCTGCACAAGGTAATCGAGCCGGCCCTGCTTCAGCGGCGCGAAGCAATAGACGAGGTCCGGCAGCGGCGGCTGCGACCGCTGCAGTTCCAGCACCTTCAGCCGGACCGCCTTCTTGGACTTTGCAGCGACCGACGCCGACCATTCGCCGTCGCGGCCGTTGAAAAGCAGGATTTCGGCACCTTCGCCGAGCCGCAGCACATGGGCGAGATAATGGCTCTGCTGCTGTCCGGCGTCGAATTCGAGGCCGGGTCCGAGATCGTCAGGCACGAACAGCCGCTGCATTTTGTAGTTGGCGCGCATGGCCCAAGCAGGTTCCGCAAAAGTGTCTCGCGGTTTTGCGATCAGAACCTGCGAAAAACAAGGGAATCTAAGCAGATATTCGTGGGACATCCCACGATATCTGCTTAGGAACGAGCGAGGCCGGCTGCGGCATCAAATATCGGCGGTCGGATGCCAGACAGGCGCAAAGCCTTGCCGCAATACCGCAATGGTGGTCGCCGGCGTCAGCAGGCGCAGCGACCCTCCGGTGAGGCGATCGAAGGCGATAGGACTCGAATAACCCGCGAACGACCATTTGCGTGCCTTGCCGCCGCGCAGCGCATAAGCAGCGTCGCCCTGCGCTACCACCGTTCCATCCGGCAAGGCTCCGAGCTCCGGCGCGGTCACCAGAGGCGGCCGTCCGCCGGAAGCCAGCCGCTCCTTGTGCAGCCGTTTGTCGACCATCGGCGCGCGCGGTTCTTCAATCCCGAACGCCTTGCCGAAACGGCTGACGAAGTCGGTCGCCCGTTCACGCCGGCAGAAGAAGCAGGGCCGGTGGCCGGCGGCCAAAGCCGTCACCTCGTCGAGGAAGAACAATTCGGTCCAGCCGGCTTTTCCTCCGGGCCGGTTGCGGCCCATCGGCTCGCGCCGCACATAGCCGAATTCGCAGACGCAGATGATCCAGGCCGGCAAGGCCCAGCGCTTCTTCAGCAGCGTCTTCGTCTCGGGGTCATGGATGATGCCGCGATTGCCGGTGAACAGGCCGCGTTCCGGCACGGCTTGAATGGCGCCGAAAGGGTCGACCCGGTTCTGCAGTGGCATAGCTTTCTCTCCGGCACGCATCTTGGCTGAAACACGGGCCGCATGATATCGCTCGCCCCAGCGTTTTCATGTCAGCAGGTTTTCGATGCGGGTTTTGGTCGTCCAGAATTTCGACAATGAGGGCCTTGGCCAGATTGGCGCTGCCCTTGTGGAAGCCGGCGCCGATATCGACCTGCGCAAGCCCTATCGCGGCGATAAGCTGCCCGGCGACAGCACCGGGCACGATGCCATCGTGGTGCTTGGCGGCGCCCAGAACGCGCTCGACGACGAGATCTGTCCCTATTTCCCCGCATTGCTCGACCTGGCACGCGATTTCGCCGACAAGGATCGCTCGGTTCTCGGCATCTGCCTCGGCGGTCAGCTTCTGGCGCGGGCTTTCGGCGGCACCAACCAGATCGGCGGCGCCACCGAGTTCGGCTGGCATAGGGTGTCGCTGACGCCGGCCGCCAAATCGGATCCGGTCATGGCGGCGCTGCCCGAGAAATTCCCGATCTTCGAATGGCATGACGACACGTTCGGCCTGCCGGAAAACGCCGTGCGGCTCGCCGGCAGCGCGGTCGCCGAAAACCAGGCCTTCCGCCTCGGCCGCGCCGTCTATGGCTTCCAGTTCCACTTCGAGGCGGATACGCCGATGGTGCGCGACTGGAGCACCTCCTTCGCCGCTATGATCGCCGAGCGTCATCCCGACTGGAACGATCGTCTCGACGACGAACTGGCCCGCAATGGCGCCGACGCCGATAGCGCCGGACTGGCGATAGCCCGCGCCTGGGTTGCGACGATCTGAACATCCGACCCCGATCGGGCGAAGCGTGGCATAATTGGCACGCCTCAGCGCTTCCGTCTGGGGACAACATTCTTCTTTCTTGGTTTGTGTCCGGCCGCTCTTCTAAGAGGGCGCGCTTTGTATCGTCGATGCAACCGCCATGAACCTTTTGTGTGATCCAGCCGACACACCGGCGAAACAGAATCTGCTTAGAAGCGCGAAATCGTCGAAACATTGAGACGCATTTTATCGTTTCAACGCATTGGTAACCGCCTCGTGCCCAGATGCAGAAAGCTTAACCAGAGATGACGTCCGTGAAAGCAGCTCTCCTGTCTTTTGTCATGCTGTCTGCCATCGTGCTCTGCGGCCTGGGCATTTATGCCGCCGACGCAGCGACCAACCACCGCGCCGTCGACGGCTATGGCGTCACCGCCTCGCTGAACTAGGCCACAATCAAAATCGCAAGCAGGCCTGCGCCGGGATCGCGCCTAAAACGCTTTCCCCTGCATGGCGAGGATGCGTTTGTCGCCGCCATTGACGGCCAGCGCGCTTAGCGTTCCGGATTTCCAGGCGAGCGTGTCGACATTGACGCGGTTGGCCTTCACCTCGGCTTCCGGGACGGGCGTGTGCCCGTGCACGATCACCTTGGAAAAAAGCCCTGGATGGTCATGGAAGGCGTCACGGATCCAGATCAGATCCTGCTGGTTCTGACGGTCGAGCGGCACACCCGGTCTTATCCCCGCGTGGCAGAAAAAGAAGTCGCCGAAGGTCGCCGAAAACGTCAGCGATTGCAGGAAATCGATATGGCTGTGCGGCACCGCTTTCACCAGGGCCATATGTCCCCGGGCGATCGCTTGCGCCTTGCCGTACCAGTGGCCGTCGCGAAGAAGATCGACGCCATAGGACTGCGCCGTCTGCACGCCGCCGTAATTCACGAACAGGCCGTCCGGCTCTGCCTCGGCCAGGAATTCGAGCATGCCGATATCGTGGTTGCCGGCGAGCATGATGTTGCGCGGATCGCGCTTGCGCGTCTCGATCAGGAAATCGATGACGCTTCTGGAATCCGGTCCGCGGTCGACATAGTCGCCGAGATGGATGATGCGCCAGTCCGACCCGGGCGCGTGTTCCAGTTCGCTCTCGATGCGCCGATGCATGGCGGCGAGCAGGTCGTGGCGTCCGTGCACGTCGCCGATCGCATAGAGACGCATGCCGTCCGGACCGCGCGCGTCGAGATAATGGATGCCGGTCTCAGTCAAGGCGTACGTCTTCCCGTGTGGTCCACTACGGGAAACTAGGGCGGATCGGTGAATAAGGCCTAGCGCCGCAACTGGTCCTTGCCCATGTCGGTTACCAAACGCTTACCGCACAGCGCCAGCGTGATGTCCATTTCCTTGCGGATGATTTCGAGCGCCTTGGTGACGCCGTCCTTGCCCATCGCACCGAGGCCGTAGAGGAAGGGTCGGCCGATATAGGTGCCCTTGGCGCCGAGGCAGAGCGCCTTGAGCACGTCCTGGCCGGAGCGGATGCCGCCATCCATATGGACTTCGATCCTGTCGCCGACCGCATCGGCGATTTCTTCCAGCACCGAGATCGAGGAGGGCGCGCCGTCGAGCTGCCGTCCGCCGTGATTGGAGACCACGATCGCATCGGCGCCAGTCTCAGCCGCCATCAGCGCGTCCTCCTTGTCGAGGATGCCTTTCAGGATGAGCTTGCCGCCCCAACGGTCCTTGATCCAGGCGACGTCCTTCCACGACAGATGCGGATCGAACTGCTCGTTCGTCCAGGACGACAGCGAAGAGACGTCGCCGACACCCTTGGCGTGGCCGACGATGTTGCGGAAGGTGCGGCGCTTGGTGCCGGCGATTCCCAGGCACCAGCGCGGCTTCAGCGCAAGGTCGACGATGTTGGCGAGCGTCATCTTGGGTGGCGCCGAGAGACCGTTGCGCACATCCTTGTGGCGCTGACCCAGGACCTGCAGATCGAGCGTCAGCACCAGCGCCGAGCATCTCGCCGCCTTGGCCCTGTCGATCAGATTAAGTACGAAGTCCTTGTCGCGCAGCACATAGAGCTGGAACCAGAACGGCTTTTTGGTCACCGAGGCGACATCTTCGATCGAGCAGATGCTCATGGTGGACAGGGTGAACGGCACCCCGAACGCTTCTGCCGCCTGCGCCGCCAGCATCTCGCCGTCGGCATGCTGCATGCCGGTAAGCCCGGTCGGCGCGAGCGCCACCGGCATCGCTACCTTCTCGCCGACCATGGTCGATTCCAGCGAACGGTTGCTCATGTCGACCAGCACGCGCTGGCGGAACTTTATCTTGCCGAAATCCTCTTCGTTGGCCCGGTAGGTGCTCTCCGTCCAGGCGCCGGAATCGGCATAGTCGAAGAACATCTTCGGCACCTTGCGGCGTGCCAGGTCCTTGAGGTCGGCGATGGTGAGGATTTCGCTCATGGTTGTCCCCGCTGCTTAGGAGCGTTTTCGTGTGGGTTCGATGTCACCGGCGTCCGAGCGCTGTCTGAGGCGCAGCCTGGACACGCGCTGCCAGTCGCCGCTGCGCTCGGCTTCAGCCATCGAGCGCTCGACATAGGTGATGTGGTCCATCGCAGCCTTGCGCGCCGCGATTGGGTCTGCCGCTTTGATCGCGGCGTGGATCGCCCTGTGCTGCTCGAGCAGCGCCTCGCGCGCGCCGGGCACGCCGAACACCAGAAGCCTGTTCTGGAACACGCCTTCCGACAGCAGCCGGTAGCAGGAACGCAGCGTGTGCAAAAGGATGATGTTGTGCGCGCATTCGCAGACGGCGTGGTGGAACTCGACGTCGATTTCCGCCTCATCGTCGAAATCGCCGGTCCGGTGCGCCTCGTCCATGCGTGCCATGATGCGGTCGAGCAGGGCGAGGTCCTCCGGCGTGGCGCGGCGCG
Source organism: Mesorhizobium sp. CA7 (assembly GCF_020165015.1). Classification (NCBI taxonomy): domain Bacteria; kingdom Pseudomonadati; phylum Pseudomonadota; class Alphaproteobacteria; order Hyphomicrobiales; family Phyllobacteriaceae; genus Mesorhizobium; species Mesorhizobium sp. CA7. Next base: position 439,942 of record NZ_JAIUHH010000004.1, on the reverse strand, counting down.
CCGCGTATTCGGCCGCCACAGCCTCGATCTCGCGCCGGTATTCCAGATAGTCGGTCACCGCCTTGCGGTGCGTGGAAATGAGATCGGTCACCGGCTTGGTGAAGAGCTGGCCGATGACGTCTGCGACATGCGTGCCGCCGCCGGCCTTGGTCGTCAGCAGCCCGCGGCCTTCCAGCGCCTTCAGCGCGTCGCGCAGGATCGGCCGCGACACGTCGAACTGGCGCGCCAGCTCGCGCTCGCCGGGCAACCGGTCGCCGGTGCGCAGCACGCCTTCGAGGATCAGGCTCTCGATCTGCTGCACCACCTCGTCGGCGGTGCGCGAATGCTCGATCCTGGAGAAGATGTCGCTCAACGGAAGGGTGCCTGGGGAACGGGACGGATGTGGCGCAGATTAAAGCCTCTGTCGCCAACTGGTCAAATTATTTATCCAATTCGTCCAGCCCGTCGCATTGCCGGCCGCGTGCTAACCGGCCGGGACGGAGATATTTGCTGTTTACGCGTCCCGCCGATTGACGCAAGACGGAAGGGTTCGCACGAAGGTCGAAACCAGGGGGACCAACCGTGTCCGACGAGATGTCCAGTCTCGAATTCCAACCGCGCGCCCAAGGCAGCGTGATGGGCTTTCCGGCGCATGAGGGACGGCCCGGCGCGCTGGGCGAGGTCCATGCCCGCCCGCATCCGCTGATCGAGAAACCGCGCGTGCTGGTCCAGCTCTCCTTCATGACCGAGGGCGGCACCGCGGTCGATCATGCCGTGCTGTCGGAACTGTCGCGGCGGCTGGGCATCGCCGCGCCCGAGCGCACTGCCCGCCATCATGCGATGAAATGGGGCAAGGGCACGCTGCGCTGGGAGCGCCATACGGAATTCTCGACCTATCTCTGGGAAGGGCCGCTGGCCGAAAACGGCCGGGGGCAAGAGGATTCGCCCTTCGGCAATGGCTTCTCGCCGCCCGGCACCGTGATTTCCGGCATCCGTCTGGAAATCCGCAAATGGACGCAGGCGAGCGAAAGGCTGATCGCCGGCTTCGACCCGACCAGCCTGTGCTATTCGCTGGTCGAGCGGGGCGCTGCCGCCATCGTCACCGATTTCCGCCAGGACGGCGACGGCCTGACCCGCATGCTGGTGCTCGATCGCGGCCTGACGCCGGCCAGCACCGGCGCCCTGTCGCAGCGGCTGATCGACATCGAGACCTATCGGACGCTGGCCATGCTTGGCCTGCCGATGGCATTGACGCTGTCAGGCCGCGCCCGTCGCATCGAGGACCGCCTGGCGCAGACCACACTGGAAATGAAGGCGGTCGAGACCCGCGACAGCCAGACCTTGCTCGCCGACCTCACCGAACTTGCCGCCGAGCTCGAGGCCGACGCCGCGTCCAGCCTCTATCGCTTCGGCGCCAGCCGCGCCTATGACGGCATCGTCACCGCGAGGCTGGAGGCGCTGGATGAAGAGCCGGTGCAAGGCTACGACACCTGGGCGGGCTTCCTCTTGCGGCGCATGGCGCCCGCCATGCGTACCTGCCGCTCGGTCGAGGAGCGCCAGGCCAACCTGTCGCGAAAACTCACCCGCGCCACGACGCTGCTGCGCACCTGGGTGGATGTCGATGTGGAGAAGCAGAACCGCGATCTACTGGCCTCGATGAACAACCGCGCCCGGCTGCAACTGCGCCTGCAGCAGACCGTCGAAGGCCTGTCGGTCGCCGCCGTATCCTATTATGTCGTCGGCCTCGTCGGCTATGTCGCCAAGGGCGCCTCGGTCTTCGGTCACGCTTTCGCGCCCGAAGTGATCACCGCGGCCTCCGTGCCGGTCGCCATCCTGCTCGTCTGGTGGGGCGTGCGCCGGGTGCGGAAGATGCATTCCGAGCCGGCAAAGCATCCGGGCGAGTAGCGGACAACCATCTTCATGCGCGGGTCTGTCCGCAGCGGCAGATTGCCGCTGCGGAAGCTTGGCGTCACGCTCGCCGCCGAATGCAAGCAAAGCAGCATTTGCAACAAAACCGTCGGGCTGGTAAAAGATTTTGACCAGTCAAGAACGGATGAGGCTGCCCGATGTCCGGCTTAGCCATGCCCAAGCCAGATGCCGAAACGATGCGCCGGCGCGCCGAGATCGTCGCCGACATGCGCATCATCGTGCCGGGCGAGGGCGTCGTCGACGCGGCCAATGAAATGCGCGCCTTCGAGAGCGACGGCCTGACCGCCTACCGGCAGCTGCCGCTGGTCGTGGTGTTGCCGCAAACGGTCGCCCAGGTCTCGCGCGTGCTGAAATACTGCAACGAGCGCAACATCCGCGTCGTGCCGCGTGGCTCCGGCACCTCGCTGTCCGGCGGCGCGCTGCCGCTCGAGGATGCGGTGCTGCTGGTGATGAGCCGCTTCAACCGCATTCTTCAAATCGACTATCCCAATCGCGTTGTCGTGGCCCAACCGGGCGTCACCAATCTCGGCATCACCACCGCCGTCGAGCAGGAGGGCTTTTATTACGCCCCCGATCCATCCTCCCAGATCGCCTGCTCGATCGGCGGCAATGTCGCCGAGAATTCCGGCGGCGTGCACTGCCTGAAATACGGGCTCACCGCCAACAATGTGCTGGGCATCGAGATGGTGCTGATGAACGGCGAGGTGGTGCGCCTCGGCGGCAGCCATCTCGATCAGGAAGGCTATGATCTGCTCGGCGTGATGACCGGCTCGGAAGGCCTCCTCGGCGTCGTCACCGAGGTGACTGTGCGCATCCTGAAGAAGCCGGAGACGGCGCGCGCTCTCTTGATCGGCTTTCCGACCAGCGAACAGGGCGGCCAATGCGTCGCCGACATCATCGGCGCCGGCATCATCCCCGGCGGCATGGAGATGATGGACCGCCCGGCGATCCACGCGGCCGAGGATTTCGTCCATGCCGGCTATCCGCTCGACGTCGAGGCGCTGCTCATCGTCGAGCTCGACGGGCCGAGTGTCGAGGTCGACCACCTGATCGGCCTCGTCGAGGCGATCGCCTACAGGAATGGCTCGACCACCTGCCGCATCTCGCAGTCCGAGCAGGAGCGGCTGGCCTTCTGGGCCGGCCGCAAGGCGGCCTTTCCGGCGGTCGGCCGTATCTCGCCGGATTATTACTGCATGGACGGCACCATCCCGCGCAAGGAACTGCCGCGCGTGCTCGCCGGCATGCGTGATCTCTCCGAGAAATACGGCCTCGGCGTCGCCAATGTCTTCCACGCCGGCGATGGCAACCTGCACCCGTTGATCCTCTACGACGCCAACGTGCCGGGCGAGCTCGACAAGGCCGAAAGCTTCGGCGCCGACATTTTGCGCCTTTGCGTCCAGGTCGGCGGCGTCCTGACCGGCGAGCACGGCGTCGGCGTCGAGAAGCGCGACCTGATGCCGGAGATGTTCAACCAGATCGACCTCGACCAGCAAATGCGCGTCAAATGCGCCTTCGACCCCAACCACCTGCTCAACCCGGGAAAAGTGTTTCCGCAGCTGCGGCGCTGCGCGGAGCTTGGGAGGATGCATGTGCATCGGGGGCAGGTCGCGTTTCCGGATATTCCGAGGTTTTGATGAAGACTCAGGATCAAAGTTCCTCGCCCCCGCAAAGCGGGGGAGAGGTGGCTCGGGCGAAGCCCGAGACGGAGAGGGGGGCGGCCTATCAGCCAAGCCGCCGCTCGCCCGAGAAAATTGCCCGCGCCCGCGCGCTTCGTAGCGGCGACAACCATGCGGAAGCGATCCTCTGGAACGAACTGAAGGCAAGAAGGCTAGGCGGATACAAATTCGTTCGCCAGATGCCCATCGGTCCGTATTTCGCGGATTTTGCGTGCAGGAGCGAAAAGCTGATTGTGGAACTGGATGGCAGCCAGCACGCGGACAGTTCGTACGACAGGCGGCGGGATGAATTCATGCGGGGCGAGGGCTTATCGGTTTTGCGGTTTTGGAGCTTCGATGTCTTGAAGAACAAGAGGAGCGTTTGCGAGACGATCTTTGCGGCCTTGGAAGGACGGCTTGCCGAAGACGTAGTTGCTGCCGACCTCAGGTTTGTTTTCGCAGCCAGGAAGACGGGAGATAGCGCTCTATGATGGCCCCCTCTCCGTCTCGGGCTGCGCCCGAGCCACCTCTCCCCCGCGTTGCGGGGGCGAGGAACCTAAACCCTTCAAGGCCGCGACCTTGGCGATTGGCTTTCCTCGCCCCCATGAAATGGGGGAGAGGTGGCTCGGGCGAAGCCCGAGACGGAGAGGGGGCCGGCGCTGCCATTTACGATTGCCCTATCCGCCTTGCGGGGGCGAGGAAAGGCGCTCGCCTATGACCACCTTCACCCCCTCCACACTCACCGAAACCCTCTCCACCATCCAATGGGCAGCCGCCGAGGAAACGCCGCTCGAAATCCTCGGCCATGGCTCGAAGCGCGGCATCGGTCGCCCATTGCAGACCGAGCATACGCTCGACTTGTCGCACCTCATCGGCGTAACCCTCTACGAACCGGCCGAACTCGTGCTCTCAGCCCGTGCCGGCACGCCACTCGCCGAGATCGAAAAATTGCTTGCCGAAAACGGCCAGCAATTCGCGTTCGAGCCGATGGACTACGGCCCGTTGCTCGGCGGCGAGCCGGGCCAAGGGGACAAGAACGGCACGATCGGCGGCGTGCTGGCTTCGAACCTGTCCGGTCCGCGCCGCCTCAAGGCAGGTGCGGCGCGCGACCACATCCTTGGCGTCGCCGCCGTGTCCGGCCGTGGCGAAGCCTTCAAGTCCGGCGGGCGCGTGGTCAAGAACGTCACCGGCTACGATCTCTCCAAGTTGATGGCCAACAGCTGGGGCACACTGGCCGTGCTGACCGACGTCACCTTCAAGGTCCTGCCGGCGGCCGAGACCGAAGTGACTTTGGCCATCCGTGGCCTGCTCGACGATGCCGCCGTGGCCGCCATGGCGCTGGCGCTCGGCTCCAGCGCCGAGGTTTCGAGCGCGGCGCATCTGCCGGAACGGATCGCCGCGAAGGTTGCAGGCGGCAAGCATGGTAGCGATGCCGCCACGCTGTTGCGCGTCGAGGGCTTTGGACCGTCGGTCGTCTATCGCATCGAGGCGCTGAAGCAACTGCTCGGCAAGGCCGGGCCGCTGGAAGAGATCGCCGGCGAGGCCTCGAAAACCATCTGGCGCGACATTCGCGATTGCGTGCCTTTCGCCGATAGTGGCACGCGACCGGTTTGGCGCGTCTCGATGGCGCCGTCTGAGGCGCATCACATGGTGATGGCGCTGCGCATGCAGGCGGCGGTCGATGCCTTCTATGACTGGCAGGGCGGTCTGGTGTGGCTGTCGATGCGCGAGGACGATCCGGAGGCCGATCTGTTGCGCGGACTGATCCGCAAATATGGCGGCGGCCACGCGACGCTGGTGCGCGCATCCGCACCGCATCGCGCGGCGCTGCCGGTGTTCGAGCCGCAGCCGCCGCATCTGGCCGCGCTTTCGGCGCGGCTCAAGGCCGAGTTCGACCCGAAGCAGATTCTCAACCTCGGCCGCATGGCCTAAAGCAATTCCAGGAAAAGTGTGAAACGGTTTTCCGTTCGGAATTGCGTCTAACAGAGACGGCGATATGCAGACCAATTTCTCCGCCGCGCAGCTTGCCGACCCGCATGTCGCGGAATCGGAAAAGATCCTGCGCAAATGCGTGCATTGCGGCTTCTGCACCGCCACCTGCCCGACCTATGTGACGTTGGGCAACGAGCTCGATTCGCCGCGCGGCCGCATCTACCTCATCAAGGACATGCTGGAGAACGGCCGGCCGGCCGACAAGGAGATCGTCACCCATATCGACCGCTGCCTGTCTTGCCTTGCCTGCATGACGACCTGCCCCTCGGGCGTGAACTACATGCATCTGGTCGACCATGCCCGCGCTCATATCCAGGAGACCTATAAGCGTCCGCTGATCGACCGGCTGATCCGTGCCGTGTTGGCTGCCGTGCTGCCTTACCCATCACGCTTTCGCGCCGCGCTGAAGTTTGCCGGGCTGGGCCGGCCGTTCATTGGATTATTCGAGAAATTGCCGGGGTTGAAGCCGGTCGCGGCGATGCTGAAGCTCGCGCCGTCCGCGATCCCGCCGGTGTCGCCGATGGCGAAACCGGGGACGCATGCTGGGCAGGGTGCAAAGCGAGGCCGCGTCGCCATCCTCACCGGCTGCGCGCAATCGGTGCTCGACCCGGCCATCAACGAAACCACCATCTCGCTGCTGACCAGGCTCGGCGTCGAGGTCGTGGTGCCGGGCGGCGAGGGCTGCTGCGGCGCGCTTGTTCACCACATGGGACGCGAGGATCAGGCACTTGCCTCGGCCAGGCGGAATGTCGACGCCTGGACGCGCGCCATCGAGCAGGGTGGGCTCGACGCCATTATCATCACAGCATCGGGCTGCGGCACGACCATCAAGGACTACGGCTTCATGCTGCGCCTCGATCGGGCCTATGCGGAAAAGGCCGCGCGTGTCTCGGCGCTGGCCAAGGACGTCACCGAATATCTGGCAGCCCTCGACCTGCCCGAACCCGTGCGCAAGCCAGGCACGGTCGTCGCCTATCATTCCGCCTGCTCGATGCAGCATGGCCAGAAGATTACGCGTCAGCCGAAGGAGCTTCTCGCCAAGGCGGGCTTCGTCGTGCGCGAGCCGCGCGAGGGACATCTGTGCTGCGGCTCGGCCGGCACCTACAACATCCTGCAGCCCGAAATCTCCGCCAAGTTGCGCGACCGCAAGGTGAAGAACATCGAGGCGACCGGGGCCGAAATCGTCGCTACCGGCAATATCGGCTGCATCACGCAGATTGCGTCCGCAGCGAAACTGCCGGTGGTGCATACGATAAAACTGCTCGACTGGGCCTATGGCGGCGAACCACCCCAAATGAGTTGATCGCAAGACGCTTGCTCGTAACAATAGCGGGATGACCGATTTGGAAATCCTGGAAATCGAAACTGTAGTTCGGCTGCTCTCGAAGACGCCGCGCCTGACCCTTCAGGCGCGCTATGAAGATTGCACGGCAATCACCGCGCGGCATCTCAAGGACGGATTCGAATTCCTTGTTGCACTGATCAAGGCAGCGATCGAATCCGGCGTTCACCAGGCCACTTTGATCGAGGATGCTGTTTCGTTTCTAGACGATGCTCATCTGATCCGCCTCGCATTTTTTCTGCAAGGGGAGGTGAAACGCGGGATCGATGTAGAACATCTCTTATCCCACGTTATGCTGCAGGCACCAGAATTGTTCCCTGACAGCGCACTGGCCACCAGCTACGATTTTGCGGATTGGCAGACCCATGCCGATCCCCGCTCACCTCCAGCATGTCACCATTTTATCTTTGAAGGAGGCGCCCCGGACGGCCCGTCTTTTCCAACACGCCTCAATCATCCTACCTGGCATTTGCCGACGGCGGGGCAGCCATTCACGATCGGTGGTGCAGGAGCAGATCAGTGTCCTGCCTGCGGCGGAACGCTGGTGCATCTGATCACCTTGGACGACTTCTGCGTCCCGAATTTATCCCTTCCTCGGCTATGCATTGAGACGTGCCAAGGCTCGCTGGAGCCGACCTATTATGCGCACGATGCAGAGGGCAGGCCGACCCCGATTGCGCCGTTTCATTCCGATAATGATTTCACGCCCGAGCCGATGACAAGGAAGAGCATCGTCCGTCTGGCGCCCACGCCGCCGCGCTGGCTCAGGCAGTCCTGGGGGACCAGCAATTCGCGGCAGAATCTGTTCCGGCTCGGCGGGCTGCCGTCATGGGTTCAGGGACCGCAGTGCCCACTGGTCCCTGGAACCGATCGGGAAATGAAATTCCTGCTGCAGTTCGATTCGCTCGCCGGCTTCTTCTGGGGCAGCGGTGGCATGCTCTACGTCTTCTGGGATGAAGAAAGCCGCATCACCTGCCACGTGCCGCAATACACCTGACGGCTATCGCCTACTCCGCCGCGAGCTGGTCCGGCACGCCATAGGTCGCGCGATAAAGCGTGCGCTGGCGGTTGAGCGCCACCATGGTGTTGCGCAACAGGATCGCGACCGTGAGCGGACCGACGCCGCCGGGCACCGGCGTGATCCAGGAAGCCACTTCCTTGACGCTGTCGGTGTCGACGTCGCCGACGATGCGGCTTTCGCCGTCGGGCCCGACCTCGGAATTGATGCCGATGTCGATGACGGCAGCGCCCGGCTTCACCATGTCGGTCTTGATCAGCCGCGGCTTGCCGACCGCGACGAACAGCGCATCGGCGCGCCGCGCATGGGCGGCCAGCGAGCGCGTCATGTGGTGGCACACCGTCACCGTCGCGCCCTCGCTCATCAACAGGAAGGCGATCGGCTTGCCGACGATCTCCGAATGGCCGACAACGACCACTTCCAGCCCCTTGAGCTCGAGGCCGGTCTCCTTGAGCAGTTCGACCGAGGCCGCCGCTGTGCAGGGCGCCAGGTCGAGCTGGTTGTAGACGATGTTGCCGATCGAGGCCGGGTGCATGCCTTCGACGTCCTTCAGCGGATGCACCGCCGCCTGCAGCGTCTTGATCGGGATATGCGCTGGCACCGGCCGCTGGATGATGATGCCGGTGACGCGCGGATCGGCATTGAGGCCGTGGATCGCCGCTTCCAGCTCGCCAGCGGTGATGTCGGCGGAAAAGCGCCGCTCCTCGAAGGAGATGCCGGCAAGGGCTGCCTTGGCGCGCTGGTTGCGCACATAGACATCGACCGCTGCGGTATCGCCGACGGTGATCGAGACCAGCTTCGGCGGGAAACCTTCGGCCGTGGCGATCGCTGCGTCGTCGCGCACCGAAGCGATGATACGCTGGGCAACCGGGCCGCCTTTCAGGTAGCGGCTGTCGTCGGTCCGGGTCATGGCTGGCACCTCTGCCTTCTGAGGCAATTCAAGGAAAGGCGCACTGCCGTCCGGAATTGCGTGACTATCAAGATTTGTGCACTGCAATAGCAGAGGAGCGCCGGGAAATCAGCCCCGGAAACGAAATGCCCTGCTTTCGGGGCGACTTGCCGCCTCATGCATGGAAAAAAACAAAAAACGAAAAAGGCAGCGCGGTTTCCCTGCGCTGCCTTTTCGCGACTGGCCGTATCCCCACACGGCCCGTCCCCCGTAAACCCCTTCGCTGGTTAAAGCACATCCCGCAGGATGGCACTATGACTTGGCTGCAACAGCATCAGACAAAAGGTGCTGCGCCGTCTAACCAGCTGATTCGCTGCGATTATATCACCTCGACCGTCGTTCCGACATTCACGCGCTCGTAAAGGTCGACGACATCTTCGTTGCGCATGCGGATGCAGCCGGAAGACACCGCGCCGCCGATCGTCCAGGGCTGATTGGTGCCGTGGATGCGGTATTCGGTGGTGCCGAGATAGAGCGCGCGCGCGCCGAGCGGGTTCTCGATGCCGCCGGCAAGATAGGTCGGCAGGTAACGGCCCTTGGCCGCCTCGCGCTTAATCATCTCCGCGGGCGGGCGCCAGTCCGGCCAGACCTTCTTGTCGGTGATCTTGTGGGTGCCCGACCATTCGAAGCCGGGCTTGCCGGTGCCGACGCCGTAGCGGCGCGCCTTGCCGTTCTTCTCGATCAGGAAGAGGAAATTCTGGTGCGTATCGATGACGATGGTGCCCGGCTTCGCAGGGCCGTCATAGGCGACTTCCTGCGGCAGGTAGACCGGATTGATCTGCGGCCGCATCACCATGCGCTTGGCCGGCTGCTGCACGGCCGCCGTCTTCTGCCGGTCGGGCTGCGCCTGAAACAGGCGCTGCAGCGGCTGCTGTGCCGCCTGCCGGGTTCGGCGCACGATGCCCGGCGCGTGGCCAAGCTGCAGCACCCAGGGCGCCGAAAGGTCGGGGCTCACCATGACGGGCGGCACGTCGGCATAGCGGTCATTGGCAAGGGAAGTCGTGGCGCCGGCGGCAAGAATGGCCACCGCGCCGAGCAGGGAACAAAACGCTGTCTTCATCGGAACGCACCTTGATCGAACTCATCCGGGGCGGCGAGGGCGCCCTCGGTTTCGCGATCCTTGGCGCGGAGCGGCAAGCAAAACATGAATCGGAATGCGTAAAATGCCGCTTTGTCAGTAAACCTTTTGGTGTGGTTACCGGCCAGTTCAGGAATCTGGTAAAGCCACGGTAAAAGCGGCGCTGAAGCGCATTAACAAATGGATCTGCTGACGATGGCGACTGAAAATGCCGGCATTCTCGATGGCCCCGACGGCAGGGCGCGCTGCTTCTGGCACGGCAATTTGCCGGACTATCTCCACTACCACGATCACGAATGGGGCCGGCCGGTGACGGATGATCGCCGGCTGTTCGAAAAGATCTGCCTCGAAGGCTTCCAATCGGGCTTGTCGTGGCTGACCATCCTGCGCAAGCGGGAGAATTTCCGCGAGGCCTTCGCCGGTTTCGACTTCGACAAGGTGGCGGCGTTCACAGACGCTGATGTCGAGCGCCTGCTCGGCAATGCCGGTATCATCCGCCACCGCGGCAAGATCGTTTCGACCATCAACAACGCCAAACGCGCCCGCGAGATGGTCGACGAGTTCGGCTCGCTTGCCGCCTGGTTCTGGAAGTTCGAGCCGGGTCCGGGCGAGCGGCCCGAAATCGTCGACCTGGCGCATCTGCGCGCTAACCCGACGACGGCGGTGTCGGTCAGGATATCCAAGGAATTGAAGAAGCGCGGCTGGAGCTTTGTCGGCCCGACCACGGTCTATGCCTTCATGCAGGCGATGGGCCTAGTCAACGACCATCTCGAAGGCTGCTACTGCCGGGCAGAGGTGGAGAAAGAGCGCAAGAAGCTGAAGCGGCCGAAGTAGGGGTGCTTTTGCCTTCTCCCCTTGTGGGAGAAGGTGGCCGCGAAGCGGCCGGATGAGGGGGTGTTCCAGGGAATGCCAGCGCTCACACCGCCGGAGGAGACGGCAAGTTTGCCGGCGCCTCACTTCGCTGGAGCACCCCTCATCCGTCTCGGCGCTAACGCGCCGATCCACCTTCTCCCACAGGGGGAGAAGGAAAAGAGGCGCGCTACTTCTCGAATCTGCCCTTATGGCCGCTGCCGTTGATGTCCCAGACCAGACTGGAGCCGGACACCGTCAGCACCAGTCCGCTGAAGCCGCTGTCGTCGGGCGTATGATGCGTGGAGGCGGAGCTGCGGCCTGCCGGGATGACCTCGACAGTCGAGCCCTTCCTCACCCAGCAGCCTTTGCCGTACTGGTCGTTGGCGCCATAGGCGAGCGCGAACTCGAAGCTGCCGTCTTTCTTCAACAGCAGTTCTGAACCGACCTCCATGACGCCGTTCAGGTAATAATGGCCGGCAAGACGGGCATCGCCCGGCTGGCAGGCGTTGGCGGCGCTCGTCGCGCCAACAGCCAGCGCGCCGGCAAGCGCGCACGCAAATCGCAACTGCATGATGATCCCCGATCGTTGAGTGAAAGGTCAGACGGTGCCGGCGCCGGCCAGGAACAACCCGGCAATGATCGCCGCCACCGCCGCGAAGGCCGGATAGATCACCAGCAGGCCAGTCACCAGCGCGTCGCGCACGGCGGGCTCGCGCGCCTCGGCCGCGACCTCGAACGGCCCGGCCGGCTGCTGGGCCGGCTTGAGCGTAAAGCCGCCGGCAGGCCGCAGCCTGGCCGATGTGCCGCTCTCGATAATGTCGTTAGCCGTCGTCATGGTCCCCGAACCCTTGTTTCGACGCGCTTTATGGTCGCCGATTGTGTCGGCAGCATGCCGCGCCGACGGCGGAATTGTTTCGTTTTTCGCGTGGTTTGTTTCAGCTCTTTCCTTCCCACAAGGGAGAAGGAAAGAGCCCACCCTTGCCGCACCTAGCAGCATCGGTTAGGACACGCGCGCCTTGGAAATAGGAAATTTCCTATCTAAGGCGTGCCACGAAACGCCGAGTACTCATCCCATGGCCGACAAATCCGAAAAGACGAAAGCGCGGCTGCCGCGCGGTTTTGCCGACCGCAGCGCCGAGGATATTCGCGCCGTCGAGAAGATGATGGCGACCATCCGCTCGGTCTATGAGCTTTATGGCTTCGAGCCGGCCGACCAGCCGCTGATCGAATATACGGATGCGCTCGGAAAATTCCTGCCCGATCAGGACCGGCCGAATGAAGGCGTGTTCTCCTTCCAGGACGATGACGACCAGTGGCTGTCGCTGCGTTACGATCTGACCGCGCCGACGGCGCGTTTCGTCGCCGAGAATTACGACAGGTTGCCAAAACCCTATCGCAGCTACCGCTCCGGCTGGGTGTTCCGCAACGAGAAGCCTGGTCCCGGCCGCTTCCGCCAGTTCATGCAGTTCGACGCCGACACCATCGGTACGCCGGGTGTCGCCGCCGATGCCGAGATGGCAATGATGATGGCTGACGTGATGGAAGCGCTCGGCATCAAGCGCGGCGACTACGTCATTCGCGTCAACAACCGCAAGGTGTTGGACGGCGTGCTGGAAGCAATTGGCCTTGGCGGCGACGAGAACATTGGGCGCCGACTGCAAGTGCTGCGAGCCATCGACAAGCTAGACAAGTTTGGACCACAGGGGGTGAAACTCTTGCTGGGCAAGGGTCGTTGGGATGGCGGCAAGGAAGGCGAAGGTGATTTCACCAAGGGAGCCGGCCTTGACGATGTCCAAGTTGAGGCCGTCCTTTTCGCTACCGCAAAGCCTGATCGAGCCAGCGAGGGCCACCAAGATTCGGCTATTCGAGCGAGCCAATTCTTCAATGACGGTCTGGCTGAATTGTCGACTATCGAAGCTTTGGTCAGGGCCGCTGGCTATGGCGAAGACCGCATCGTGATGGATCGCTCCGTCGTGCGCGGCCTCGAATACTACACCGGCCCGGTCTTCGAGGCCGAGTTGCTGGCCGAGATCCCCAATGACGAAGGCCAGATCGTGCGCTTCGGCTCGGTCGGCGGCGGCGGCCGCTATGATGGGCTAGTCTCGCGCTTCCGCGGCGAGCCGGTGCCGGCGACCGGCTTCTCCATCGGCGTCTCGCGGCTGATGACGGCGCTGAAGAACCTCGGCAAGCTCGACGCCTCCGATGTCATCGCGCCGGTCGTGGTGCTGGTCATGGACAAGGACACCGAAAGCCTCGGCCGCTACCAGAAGATGGTTGCCGACCTGCGCGCCGCCGGCATCCGCTCCGAAATGTACCTCGGCGGCGCCGGCATGAAGGCGCAGCTGAAATATGCCGACCGCCGCGGCAGCCCGGTCGCCATCATCCAGGGCGGCGACGAGCGCGCCAAGGGCGAGGTGCAGATCAAGGACCTGATCGAAGGCGCGCGCCTGTCGGCCGAGATCGCCGACAATGCCGAATGGCGCGCGGCAAGGCCGGCGCAGGTGACGGTGGCGGAGAGCGAGCTGGTTGGCGAGGTGAAGAAGATACTCGCGGCGCAGGCTGAGGAGCGCGCACGTGGCCGATAGGGCGCCGACCTCCCCTTCTCCCCTTGTGGGAGAAGGTGGCCGAGCGAAGCTCGGTCGGATGAGGGGTGTTCCAGGGAACGCCGGCGTCTCATTCCTTCCAACACCCCTCATCCGTCTCGGCGCTGCGCGCCGATCCACCTTCTCCCACAAGGGGAGAAGGGGAAGGGGCGCCGCATGACCTCCCGTCCCGCCATCGCCGCCGGCATCGTCGAACTCTTCGCCGCCCGCGACACCCACGCCGTGGAAGTCGCCGTGCTGCAGCCTGCCGATCCGTTCCTCGACATGGCCGGCGAGGATCTGCGCCGCCGCATCTTCCTCACCGAAAGCGAGACCGGCAAGACGCTGTGCCTGCGGCCCGAATTCACCATTCCCGTTTGCCTCGATCACATCGCCAGCCAGGCCGGCACGCCTCGCCGCTATTCCTATCTAGGCGAGGTGTTCCGCCAGCGCCGCGACGGCGGCAACGAGTTCTTCCAGGCCGGCATCGAGGATCTCGGCGACCGCGACACGGCCGCCGCCGATGCCCGTTCGCTGGCCGACGCCCATGCGCTGCTGTCGCTGGTGCTGCCCGGCCGGAAGCTCGCCGTCACGCTTGGTGACCAGACCTTGTTTGAGGCCGTGCTGGCCGCGCTCGGCCTGCCGCGCGGCTGGCGCATGCGCCTTGCCCGCGCCTTCGGCTCGGCGCCGATGCTGGAGGCCGCCCTTGCCGATCTCGCCAATCCGCCGCGCAACAGTCAGCTTTCCGGTCCGGTCGCGCTCCTGGTGCTCGACGGCGATGTGGAAGGCCTTGCCGCGCATATTGCCGACGGCATGGAGGAAGCCGGGCTGTCGGCGTCATCCGGCCGCGCGCCTGCCGACATTGCGCGCCGGCTGATCGAGAAAGCGCAACTGCGCAGCGTGCGGCTGTCCGACGAGGCCTTCTCGGCGTTGAAGGGCTTTCTCGAGATCGACGTCGCGCTCAGCGACGCGACCGCGGCGCTGGAAAAATTCGCCGCCGATGCCGGCCTGTCGCTGGGACCGGCGCTGGAGAATTTCGCCGCCCGCGCTAAGGCGATCGAGGCGCATGGGCTGTCGGCGGCGCAAATCCGCTATGACGCCGCCTTCGGCCGTCCGCTCGATTACTACACCGGCCTGGTCTTCGAGATCGCGGCGGCGGATGGCGATCGCCCGCTGGCCGGCGGCGGTCGCTACGACCGGCTGCTGACGCTGCTGGGTGCAAAAAAGCCGATTCCCGGCGTCGGCTTCTCGGTCTGGCTCGACCGTATCGAAGCCTTGCGGGAGAACGCCAAATGATCACGCTGGCGATCCCGTCGAAGGGCCGTCTCAAGGAGCAGTCGCTCGAAGTGCTGGCCAAGGCCGGCCTGGCCGTGAGCCTGCCTGAAGACGACCGCAAGTACCGCGCCCGCATCGACGGTCTCGACAATGTCGAGGTGGCTTTCCTGTCCGCGTCCGAGATCGCCGGCGAGATCGGCCAGGGCGCGGTCGATCTCGGCATCACCGGCGAGGACCTTTTGCGCGAGAACCTCGCCGACTGGGAAGCGTGCGCGGAGATCGTCGCCCGCCTCGGCTTCGGCCATGCCGATGTCGTGGTGGCGGTGCCCGACATCTGGCTGGACGTCGACAGCATGGCCGACCTCGATGATGTTGCCGCCGATTTCCGCCAGCGCCATGGCCGGAGGCTCAGGATCGCCACCAAGTACTGGCGGCTGACGCAGCAGTTCTTTTCGCTCAAGCATGGCATCCAGGTCTACCGCATCGTCGAAAGCCTCGGCGCCACCGAAGGCGCGCCGGCCGCGGGGCTGGCCGACGTCATCGTCGACATCACCACCACCGGCTCAACGCTTCGCGCCAACCACCTCAAGGTGCTGGGCGACGGTGTGATCCTGAAGTCGCAGGCTTGTCTCGTTGCTTCGAAGAAGCAGCGCGATGCGGCCGACGAAGCGATCCTGCGCGACATCGCCGCGAAGATGAGCGTCCTCCCTCCTCGCTGAGGGGCCTCAAGCAGAGGGGGACCATTGACGGATTTCCACCGTCCCCATCGGCTGATAGGCTGGCTTATCCCGGGAGGAGAACGGCGATGGCGATCAAACTCGACGAGCTCATGAACGCCACCAATCTGCGCAAGACGCGCAACAGCTTCGTTGCCCCGGTTGGCGACAAGGCGCATGTGTCGGGCGACCGGTCGGTGCCGCTGCTCGACAAGACCATTCCGGAATTGTTTTCCGATACGGTGAGCAGATACGCCACGCTCGACGCCGCCGTCTTCGTCGGCCAGGACAAGCGTTTCACCTGGAGCGAGCTGTCGGACGCGGTCGACGCCTTGGCTGCCGGTTTCCTGGCGCTCGGCCTCGAAAAAGGCGACCGCGTCGGCATCTGGTCGCCGAACCGCTGGGAATGGCTGGTGACGCAGTTCGCCACCGCCCGCATCGGCCTGATTCTGGTTAACATCAACCCGGCCTACCGGCTGACCGAGCTCGAATACGCATTGAACAAAGTCAGCTGCAAGGCGCTGGTCACGGCGGTTCAGTTCAAGACCTCCGACTATCTCGGCATGATCGAGATGTTGGCGCCGGAGATCGCCAAGGCGGAGCCCGGCAAGCTCAAGGCTAAGAAACTGCCGGCGCTGGAAATAATCATCCGGATGGGCGACGACAACTCGCCCGGCATGTTCAATTTCGGCGACGTGCTCGCAATGGCCGGTCGCGACGAGCATGACAGCCTCGACCGCATCTCCGAAGGCCTGAAGCCCGGCGAGGCCATCAACATCCAGTTCACCTCAGGCACGACCGGCGCGCCGAAAGGCGCGACGCTGACGCATTCCAACATCGTCAACAACGGCAATTTCGTCACCTCGGCCATAAAACTCACCACCGAAGACCGGCTCTGCATTCCGGTGCCGCTCTATCACTGCTTCGGCATGTCGATGGGCACGATGGGCTGCGTGTCGAAAGGCGCGACAATGGTCTTCCCTGGCGAAGGCTTCGATGCCGGCGCGACGCTGAAAGCGGTGGCGCAGGAGCGCTGCACCGGTCTCTATGGCGTGCCAACCATGTTCGTCGCCATGCTCGACCATGCGGGTTTTTCGAGCTTCGATCTCTCCAGCCTGCGCACCGGCATCATGGCCGGCTCGCCATGCCCGATCGAGGTGATGAAGAAGGTGGTGTCGCTGATGCATATGAGCCAGGTGACCATCGCCTATGGCATGACGGAGACCAGTCCCGTCTCCTTCCAGAGCAGCGTCGACGATCCGCTGGAAAAGCGCGTCTCCACCGTCGGCCGCATCCACCCGCATGTCGAGGTCAAGGCGATCGGCGCCGACGGTGGCACCGTCGCGGTCGGCGAGCCGGGTGAGCTCTGCACGCGCGGCTATTCGGTGATGAAGGGCTATTGGGACGACGCCGAAAAGACCCGCGAGGCGATCGACGTCGACGGCTGGATGCACACCGGCGACCTCGCCACGATCGACGCCGAGGGCTATTGCAACATCGTCGGCCGGGTGAAGGACATGGTCATCCGCGGCGGCGAGAACGTCTACCCTCGTGAGGTCGAGGAATTCCTCTACCGCCATCCGAAAATAAAGGAAGTGCAGGTCTTCGGCATCCCGGACGACAAATATGGCGAGGAGCTCTGCGCCTGGATCGTGCTGAAGCCCGATCAGATCGCCACCGCCGAGGAGATCAAGGCCTTCTGCGCCGGCCAGATCGCGCACTACAAGGTGCCGCGCTACATCCGCTTCCGCACCGAGCTGCCGATGACGGTGACCGGCAAGCCGCAGAAGTTCCTGATGCGCGAGGCGATGGTGGAGGAGCTCGGGCTGGTGGCGCAGAAGACGGCGTGAAACGGCATCTATGGACAACGAGTTTCCAAATTTCGCGGCGCTGAGAGCCGCCAAAATTGAAAACGTGGATTATCGCATCGTTGTCCGGCGGGGCGCGCGAACCGGAAGTGCCATCGTCATGGCCCCGCATGGCGGCAAAATCGAGCCTCGCACCTCCCTGATCACCGAGACGATAGCAGGGGCCGATCTCGATATGTATTGCTTTGAAGGGCTCATGCCGGAAAGCAACCGGGAGCTGCACATAACGTCCAGGAACTTTGACGAGGCAATCGCGCTCGAACTGTTGCGGACGAAGTCCACCGTCGTCGCTATCCACGGCCGTCAGGATCGCGACGATTTTTCGACAGTCTATCTGGGCGGCAAGGACGCCGCGTTGGTTTCAGAGATAGCCGGGCGTCTGCAGGAGGCCGGTTTCCAGACAAAAAGAGACAATCATCCCTTTCCCGGTATCCAGGATTCGAACATCGTGAATCGCGGGCTGACGGGGAAGGGAGCGCAGCTGGAAGTGCCTTTCTCGCTGCGCCGCCGACTGGGCAACGAGCCGGAACTTCTGGAAAAATTCTGTGGGGCAGTTCGTAACGCCATCGAGACATTCGACGCCATAAACGGCGCCCAGTCCCCGACCATGTTTTGAATGCTGCAACGATGCCCGTGATGCTCCCCAGGCGCTTTTCCGCTAAGCTCGGGCAAACGCCTGGCATTCGGTGGCTTCGATGACTGGTTATGCGCGATCGGTGACGTCCTACACGATGCCGTTGGTGGCGCTGGCAATGGCTTTCGCGGTCAGGGCCAGCGGCCTTTCGGTCGACGAAGGGTCGCTGAATACCAGGATCCTCATTGGGGTGCTGTCGAGCGCCATCATGTTCACCACCATTTTCGTCGTGCTCGACCACGCCGAGGCAGTCGCCTCGCGCGTGGGCGAGCCCTATGGAACTTTGGTGCTGACATTTGCGGTGACGGCAATCGAAGTGTCGATCATCGTCTCCATGATGCTGCATGGAGAAAACAACCCGACGCTGGCGCGCGAGTCCGTTTTCTCGACGGTGATGATCACCTCCACCGGCGTCGTCGGCATCTGTCTCACGCTTGGCGGCTGGCGCTACCGCAAGCAGGCGATCCTGCGGCAAGGAACCAGCGCATACCTGTCGGTTCTGATCGCGCTGACCGTGATGACGCTTATTCTTCCGACCTACACTCAAGCCACGGATCCCGGCACGTTTTCGGCGGCTCAGCTTGGTTTTGTCAGCGTCCTTTCGGTGCTGCTCTATGCGAGCTTCGTGTTCGCCCAAACCGTCCGGCACCGGGAGGACTTCGTCCAGGGGCAGGCGCACGACGCTCCGACGCGAACTGCAACCCACGGAAGCATCTCCGTCAGCGCGCTCCTGCTGCTGAGCGGGCTCGTCGGCATTGTCCTGCTCGCCGAGCAGGTCGCCGCGAGCGTGGAGGATGCGCTCGCCGCCTATCAGGTGATCCAGGCCGACAGCATCGTAGGGGCAATGATCGCGGCACTGGTTTTGATGCCGGAGGCGATCTCGGCGATCCGCGCCTCCTTCAAGAATGAGCTGCAGCGCAGCCTGAACGTCGCGATGGGCTCGGCCTGCGCCACGATCGGCTTGACGATACCGGCGGTCGCGGCGGCCAGCCTGCTGACGGGCAGGGGCCTGACCTTGGGGCTCCCGGCGTCCGATGCCGTGCTTCTGGTGCTGGCGCTTTTCATCTGCAGCGTCAGCTTCAGCACCGAACGAACGACGTTCCTGACCGGCATGGTCCATGTCGTGGTGTTTTTTACCTACGTGTTTCTGATCTTTGTGCCGTGAAATTTGCGGTGGGCCGAGCATCGGCGCCGCAGATGGAGAGGGGCATGAACCAGCGCTTCACACCCCCAGCACCGCCCGGTCCAGCCCGCGTATGATCCGCGCCAATTCAACGCACTCGTCCTGCCTTGCCTTGTTGCGGCGCCAGGCCATGCAGATCATGCGCTGCGGCATCGGCTCCTGGAACGGCACGATCTTCAGATCCGGCATGACGCCGGCCGCACTTGCCGCCATTTCCGGCACCAGCGTGACGCCGAGCCCATGCGCCACCATCTGCAGGAGCGTCGTCAGGCTTGTCGCGCCGTAGCTTGCCATCGCCACCGGCCGCACATTGCCGCAGACGGCCAGGGCCTGCTCGCGCAGGCAGTGGCCTTCCTCCAGAAGCATCAGCCGCTCCAGCGCCGGGCTTTCGGGCGGCACCGGCGGCGAGGCGAACGCCGGATCGCCGGCGGGCACGGCGAGGAAGAAGCGGTCGGGGAAAAGCCCTTCGGTGACGATCGCCGGCTGATCGAGCGGCAAGGCCGCGATGAAGGCGTCGAGCCGGCCGGACGTCGCGTCCTCGACCAGCGACGCGGTCACTGCCTCGCGCAGTTCGAGCTGCAGGGCAGGATAGTGCTTTTTCAGCTCCGGCAGCACATGCGGCAGGAGATAGGGCGCGACCGTCGGGATCATGCCCAGCCGGAAGCGTCCTTCCATGGTCGGGCGGCCGCGCCGGGCAGTCGTCTCGACGTCACGTATATCCGCCAGAATGCGCTCGATACGCGGCTGCAGGGCAAGCGCCTCGTCGGTCATGCGCACCGTCTTGCCGCCGCGCTCGAACAAAAGGCAGTTCAGCCGCTCTTCCATCTCGGCGATCTGCGCGGAAAGGGCCGGCTGGCTGACGCCGGCGAGCTTCGCCGCGCGGCCGAAATGCAGCGTCTGAGCCAGCGCGTCGAAATACTGCATTTGCCGGACGGTGAGGCCAATCATAAGAAAATCCTATCAAACGAAACAGGAAAGGCAATTTGTCTTTATCGGCAGGCCGGCCTAATCTGGAATCGTTCCAGGTTGGCGCGGCCAGCGGCTGCCCCCGAAATTTCGGGAAAAATCAACCTCGGCAAAATTCAACCACGGCAAAACCTCGGCAGAATCGGGAGACTAAGATGGACGCGAAAACCGACGACAACAGCGCTGGCAAATGCCCGGTGGCGCATGGATCCGCACGGACCAACCGCGACTGGTGGCCGAACCAGCTCGACCTTTCCGTTCTCCACCAGCAGTCGAACCTCTCGGACCCGATGGATGAAGATTTCGACTACGCCAAGGAGTTCGCAAGCCTCGACCTTGATGCGGTGATCGCAGACCTGCACAAGGTCATGACGGATTCGCAGGACTGGTGGCCAGCCGACTTCGGCCATTACGGGCCGCTCTTCATCCGCATGGCTTGGCACAGCGCCGGCACATATCGCATCGGCGACGGCCGCGGCGGCGCCGGCGCCGGTCAGCAGCGTTTCGCGCCGCTGAACAGCTGGCCGGACAACGCCAATCTCGACAAGGCGCGCCGGCTGCTGTGGCCGGTCAAGCAGAAATATGGCCGCAAGATCTCCTGGGCCGACCTTCTGATCCTCACCGGCAACGTCGCGCTGGAATCGATGGGCTTCAAGACCTTCGGTTTCGCCGGCGGCCGCGCAGACGTGTGGGAGCCGGAGCAGGACGTGGACTGGGGCTCCGAAACCAAGTGGCTTGGCGACGAGCGCTATTCGGGCGACCGTGAGCTTCGCGGCCATCTCGGCGCCGTGCAGATGGGCCTCATCTATGTCAACCCGGAAGGCCCGAACGGCAAGCCGGATCCGGTTGCGGCGGCGCGCGACATCCGCGAGACCTTCGGCCGCATGGCCATGAATGACGAGGAGACCGTGGCGCTGATCGCCGGCGGCCACAGCTTCGGCAAGACGCATGGCGCCGGCGACGCTTCGCTGGTGGGCGCCGAGCCGGAAGGCGCCGGCATCGAAGCGCAGGGCCTCGGCTGGTCGAGCAAATACGCCTCCGGCATTGCCGGCGACGCCATCACCTCGGGCCTCGAGGTCACCTGGACGACGACGCCGACCAAATGGAGCAACAATTTCTTCGACAACCTGTTCAACTATGAATGGGAGCTGACGAAGAGCCCGGCCGGCGCGCATCAGTGGACGCCGAAAGGCGGCGCCGGCGCCGGCACCGTTCCGGATGCGCACAATCCCTCCAAGCGTCACGCGCCGGCCATGCTCACCACCGACCTCGCGCTGCGTTTCGATCCGGCCTATGAGAAGATCTCGCGCCGCTTCCACCAGAACCCGGACCAGTTTGCCGACGCCTTCGCCCGCGCCTGGTTCAAGCTTACCCACCGCGACATGGGCCCGGTCGTGCGCTATCTCGGCCCGCTCGTGCCCAAGGAAGAGCTGATCTGGCAGGATCCGATCCCGGCCATCGACCACGAGCTGGTGAGCGAGGCCGACATCGCTGCGCTCAAGGCCAAGATCCTGGCCTCCGGCCTGTCGGTATCCGAGCTGGTCTCGACTGCCTGGGCCTCGGCCTCGACCTTCCGCGGCTCGGACAAGCGCGGCGGCGCCAATGGCGGCCGCATCCGTCTGGCGCCCCAGAAGGACTGGGAGGTCAACGAGCCGACTCAGCTCGTCAAGGTGCTGGCCAAGCTGGAATCCATCCAGAAAGAATTCAACGCAGACCAGATCGGCGGCAAGAAGGTCTCGCTCGCCGACCTCATCGTGCTTGGCGGCGTCGCCGCGGTCGAGAAGGCGGCGAAGGACGGCGGCACGGAAGTCAAGGTACCCTTCACGCCGGGCCGCATGGACGCTTCGCAGGAGCAGACGGACGTCGCCTCCTTCGCCGCGCTGGAGCCGAAGGTAGACGGCTTCCGCAACTATGCCCGCGGCAGGTTGCCGATGTCGGTCGAAGCGATGCTGGTCGACCGCGCCCAGTTGCTGACGCTGACCGCGCCGGAAATGACGGTACTGGTCGGCGGCCTGCGCGTGCTCGGTGCCAATGCCGGCGGTTCCAAGCATGGCATCTTCACCGACAGGCCTGGCCAGCTCACCAACGACTTCTTCGTCAACCTGCTCTCGATGGCGACCGTCTGGGATCCGGCGGCCGGCTCAGAGCCGGGCTCGGACGAGGTTTACGAAGCGCGCGACCGCAAGACCAAGGAGGTCAAGTGGACCGGCACCCGCGCCGACCTGATCTTCGGCTCGCACGCGCAGCTGCGCGCGCTCTCCGAAGTCTACGCCTCGGCCGACGCCAAGGCCAAGTTCGTCAAGGATTTCGTCAAGGCGTGGACGAAGGTGATGAACGCCGACCGCTTCGACATCGCGAGATAAGGTCGTACCTCCCAAGCAAAAAGGCGCGGGTCATGCCCGCGCCTTTTACTTTATCGAACTGCGGTCAGTCTTTTTCGAAGACGCCGGCCTTGGCGACCACGCCGGCGATCGCGCCGCCGACCAGCGGCGCGACGATGAACAGCCAGAGCTGGCTGAGCGCAGCACCGCCCGAAAACAGCGCCGGGCCGATCGAGCGCGCCGGATTGACCGAGGTGCCGGTCACCGGGATCATGGCGAAGTGGATGCCCGCCAGCGTCAGGCCGATGGCCAGGCCGGCAAAGGCGGTGGTGTGCTTGGCGTTGGTGACGCCGAGGATCACGGTGACGAAAGTGAAGGTGCCGATCAGTTCCCACAGGAAGGCTGAGCTCATGCCCCATTTCGTTTCGTCCCAGCCATTGGCGCCGAAGCCGCCGGTGTGGCCGCCGACCTGGCCGGAAACGATGATCCACAGCGCCAGCGAGGCGATGATGGCGCCAATGATCTGCGCGATCCAGTAGGGGACGACATCCTTGGCCGGCATCCGCCCCGCCAGGAACACGCCGAGCGTCACCGCCGGATTGAGATGCGCGCCCGAGATCGGGCCGATCGCATAGGCCGCGGCGATCAGGCCGATGCCGAACGCCAGGCCGATGCCTTCTTGTCCGAGCGGCAGCGCGCCGCCGAAACCGCCCGTGACCACGGAGGCGGTGCCGATGAATACCAACAAAAACGTGCCGAGAACTTCTGCAAGATAAGTCTTCATTGCCCTCTCCTCATAGGATCCGTAAAACCGCGTTTCCCGCGTCGCGAATCACTGCCGGAAGAGTATTCCTGCGGACAACACTTGGAAAGCTGATAGGTTAAGCCTGTAGGCTTCCTTACAGGGTCAATCAAAGACATTAGAACTCTTTCATATTCTATTCGATTGTTCTTGTTTCCTGGCTGCGCCGCTCACCGTGGAAAAACCGTTCGGCCAAATCGTCCGGTCCTGAAACATCATTTCGTCAGCAAGCCGAACGGAACTGTTTCAATCCTGGCCTGAAAGGCTTTATGAGCGGGCTGGAACCGATTTGTAACAGCTACGGAAAACGGGATGCGACTGGGCGGAAGGCTGGCAGCGGCCATAGAGGTTCTTGAAGACATCGGCCGGCGCCACCGGCCGGTGGCCGACGCCCTGCGCGACTGGGGCCTGTCGCATCGTTTCGCCGGCGGCGGCGACCGCGCCGCGATCGGCAACATCGTTTATGATGCGCTGCGCCGCAAACGCTCGGCCGGTTGGCTGTTCGGCGAGGACACGCCGCGCGCCATCGGCTTCGGCGCGCTTTTGCTGGAGTGGGGGCAGACGGCGCAGTCGCTCAACGATGCGCTGGACGGCGACAAATTCGCGCCGCCGCTGCTCAGCGCGTCCGAGTTGAAAGCGGCTGCCGAGCGCAGGCTTGGCGAGGCCCCCGATGTGGTACGGGCCGATATCCCGGACTGGTGCGCGCCGCTGCTCGAGCAAGCCTATGGCGACGCCTGGGTCAAGGAAGGCGCCGCCCTGGCGCAGCGCCCGCCGCTGGACCTGAGGGTCAACACGCTCCAGGCCGATCGCGCCAAGGTGCTGGCCGAGCTCCAGGGCACCGGTGCCGCGCCTACGGCGATCGCGCCGCATGGCATCCGCATCCCGCCGATCGACGGCGACGGCCGGCATCCGAACGTGCAGGCCGAGCCTGCCTTCCAGAAAGGCTGGTTCGAGGTGCAGGACGAAGGCTCGCAGCTTGCCGCCGCGCTTGCCGGCGCCGAGCCCGGCATGCAGGTGCTCGATTATTG
This sequence comes from Mesorhizobium sp. CA7, assembly GCF_020165015.1. Classification (NCBI taxonomy): domain Bacteria; kingdom Pseudomonadati; phylum Pseudomonadota; class Alphaproteobacteria; order Hyphomicrobiales; family Phyllobacteriaceae; genus Mesorhizobium; species Mesorhizobium sp. CA7. Next base: position 415,773 of record NZ_JAIUHH010000004.1, on the reverse strand, counting down.
CGCCGGCGCCGGCGGCAAGACGCTGGCGCTGTCGGCCGAGATGGACAATCGGGGCCAGCTCTTTGCCCATGACGCGGAGAAGGTGCGACTGGCGCCGATCTTCGAGCGCATCCGCCGCTCACATAACCGCAACGTCCAGGTCGTCAGCAAGCCCGCGGAGCTTGCGCCGCTCACCGGGCATATGGACATCGTGCTGATCGACGCGCCCTGCACCGGCAGCGGTACCTGGCGGCGGCGGCCCGACGCCAAATGGCGTTTGACGGAAAGGCAGCTCGATGCCCGCAAGGCAGAGCAGCAGGCGATCCTCGACACCGCGCAAGTCTTCGTCAAGCCGGGCGGCCTGCTGGTCTACATCACCTGTTCGGTGTTCGACGCCGAGAACGGCGAGCAGGTCGCCGCGTTCCGCGCGCGCCATGAAGGCTTCGCGCCGGTCGATCATCGCCAGCTCTGGGACAGCCGCTTCCCGGGCCATGAAGGGGCCGCGCGCATTGCTGATACCGGCGGTATCTCGCTGTCGCCGGCGCTCAGCGGCACCGACGGGTTCTATCTCCACGCCTTGCGCAGGACTGCCTCTTGAAGCCAGCCGGGTTTTTGTTGCGCTGCAGCATAAATGATTGCCTGTCTTGCCTGGCTCTGCAATAAACTTCGCCAGCAATGTGAGGCAAAGCGCCATGGCGGCAGCCAAGATCGTACCCGCTCCGGATTTCGAGGAACGCGTCAGGGCGTCCTTTGCCCGCCAGGAGGCGATGGCGACGATCGGCGCCGAGCTGACGCTGGTGACGCCTGGCATCATCGAGATCGAGATGCCGTATTCCGCCTCGCTGACCCAGCAGCACGGTTTCCTGCATGCCGGCGTCATCTCCACCGCGTTGGACTCCGCCTGCGGCTACGCGGCCTTTTCGCTGATGCCGGAGAATTCCGGCGTGCTGACCATCGAGTTCAAGGTGAACCTGCTCGCGCCGGGCAGGGGCGAGCGGTTCCTGTTCCGCGGCTCCGTGACCAAACCCGGGCGCACCATCATCGTCGCCGACGGCCAGGCCTATGCCTTCGCCGCCGACGGCGAGGCCAAGCTGATCGCCACCATGACCGGCACGATGATGACGGTGGTCGGCCGCGACGGGATAGAGGGGTGAGGAGCGGTCCGCGCAGCGGACGAAAAGCCCCCAAATGGGCTTTTCGAGCGACGAACGCCCGGAGCCATAGCGAAGGGCCGGCAGGCGGTCCGCGCAGCGGACGAAAAGCCCCCAAATGGGCTTTTCGAGCGACGAACGCCCGGAGCCATAGCGAAAGGCAGGCGGCGAGAGCACGGTGTCCCTTTCGCGTCGTCGTAGCAAATAGGGGTAAAGCTTCATGACTGTCGAAGTGTCACGCCTGTCGCAAAAATCCGTTCTCTTCGTCATGGCGGCTGAGGCCGAATACGGCCCGCACCTGAAAAACCTGTTCACGCCGCTGATGACCGGGGTCGGTCCGGTCGAGGCCGGGGTCAGGCTGGGCGCCGAGCTCGCGGCGTTGAAGGCTGAAGGCGCGCTTCCGGACCTGGTCGTCTCGCTGGGCTCGGCCGGCAGCCGCAGGCTGGAGCAGACCGAGATCTACCAGGCCGTGTCGGTGAGCTATCGCGACATGGATGCTTCGCCGCTTGGCTTCGAGAAGGGCGCGACGCCTTTCCTCGAACTACCGGTGTCGGTGCCGCTGCCCTTCGTCATTCCAGGCATCAAGACCGCCACGCTCTCGACCGGCGGCGCGATCGTCTCCGGCGTTGCCTATGACGCCATCGATGCCGACATGGTCGACATGGAGACCTTTGCCTGCCTGCGTGCCTGCCAGCTATTCGGTTTGCCGCTGATTGGGCTCCGCGGCATTTCCGACGGCGCGGCCGATCTCAGGCATGTCAACGACTGGACGGAATATCTGCACGTCATCGACGAGAAGCTCGCCGCGGCCGTCGCCCTGCTGGAACAGGCGATCGGCGGCGGCCTGCTTGGTGGCTGACTGCCGGTTGGATCAGGCAGCAAGGCGTTGCGGATCGCCGAAATCGATGCGTGAAATGCGTCCACGGGAGGCGCCTGTCGCATCGACATAGTCGATTGCCCCCGCTGTATGATCGAGTTTCCACGCGCCGGCGGGGCCGTTTTTCCATTCGACCTTGTAGCCGTCGTCAAGCAGCGTCCAGGTCCCGTGAAAGCGCGTGCCATCCGGCAGGAGCATGTGCGCCCGATCGTCGGTTTCATAGTGGATGAAGGCGTTCTTGCCGCCCATGTCGATGACATGCGTGGTTCCGACCATGATAATGGCCAACGTGTCCCTGTTCAGTATCGTCATTGTTCCTGTCCGCGGGTTTGCGTTTCTCGAATGGCCTCGACGCCAAGAAGATCGTCAAGTATCTTGACCATACGGAGTTCGAATTAAATGGTCAAGGAACTTGACGAAAAAACTGACGGGCTGCCCGATCACGTCGGTTGGCGGCTGTGGCAGGCGAGCCGTGCCTGGCAGGCGGAATTTGCCGCTGCCATGCGGGCCGCCGGCCACGCTTGGTTCAGCGAAGCGCGCGCCGGGCTGCTTGGACACATCCCGCGCAACGGCACGCGCCAGTCGGCATTGATCGAGCGCGCGGCGACCTCCAAGCAAGCGGTTCAGCAATTGCTCGACGGGCTGGAGGCGGAAGGCGTGCTGGAGCGATTGCCCGATCCACGGGACGGGCGCGGCAAGCTCGTGCGCTATACGCGCAAAGGCCTGGATGCCTTGCGCGACGGCGATCGCATCAAGCTTCAGATCGAACGCAGCTATATCGATCGCATCGGCGAGCAGCGGTTCGCGGCGCTGATGGACGCCTTGCGCTCACTTGACGCCGGGCAGGGCGATGCTTCGGGAGAAGCACCAGCATCGAAGTGAACGGCGCGACCGCGCACAACCCATTGCGCCGACTCGTTTCTTTCTCTAAAGGCTCGCCATGACGACGACAGCCAATCATCCCGACACCGTTCTGATTGTCGATTTCGGCAGCCAGTTCACGCAACTCATCGCCCGCCGCATCCGCGAGGCCGGCGTCTTTTCCGAGATCGTGCCGTTCCAATCGGCCGAAGCGGCCTTCAAGCGCATCAAGCCGAAAGCGGTGATCCTGTCGGGCGGCCCGGCCTCGACCACCGATATCGGCAGCCCGCGCGCGCCGCAGATCGTCTTCGATGCCGGCGTGCCGGTGCTCGGCATCTGCTACGGCCAGATGGCGCTCTGCGTGCAGATGGGCGGCGTCGCCGAAAGCTCCAACCACCGCGAATTCGGCCGCGCCTTCGTCGAGATCGAGAAGGAGAGCCCGCTGTTCGAAGGCCTGTGGGCGCCTGGCCAGCGCCACCAGGTGTGGATGAGTCACGGCGACCGGGTCATCGAGTTGCCGCCGGGCTTCAAGGTGCTCGGAAAGTCGGAAAGCTCGCCCTTCGCCATCTTCGGCGATATCGAGCGCAAGATGTACGGCATCATGTTCCACCCGGAAGTGGTGCACACGCCGGACGGCGCCAGGCTGCTCCGGAACTTCGTCCACAACATCGCCGGCATCGAAGGCGACTGGACGATGCGCGCCTATCGCGAGCACGCCGTGGAATTGATCCGCAAGCAGGTCGGCAAGGGCAAGGTCATCTGCGCGCTTTCGGGCGGCGTCGACTCCTCCGTCGCGGCGCTTCTCATCCACGAGGCGGTCGGCGAGCAGCTGACCTGCATCCTCGTCGACCACGGCCTGATGCGCAAGGACGAGGCCAAGGGCGTCGTGGAGATGTTCCGCCAGCACTACAACCTGCCGCTGATCCTGGTCGACGCCTCCGACCGTTTTATCTCGGCGCTGGAAGGCGAGGCCGACCCCGAAAAGAAGCGCAAGACCATCGGCCGGCTGTTCATCGAGGTGTTCGAGGAAGAGGCGAAGAAGCTCGGCGGCGCCGATTTCCTGGCCCAAGGCACGCTTTATCCCGATGTCATCGAGAGCGTCTCCTTCTCCGGCGGTCCGTCGGTGACAATCAAGTCGCACCACAATGTCGGCGGTCTGCCCGAACGCATGAACATGAAGCTGGTCGAGCCGCTGCGCGAACTGTTCAAGGATGAGGTGAGGGCGCTCGGCAAGGAGCTCGGCCTCCCCGAAAGCTTCATCGGCCGCCATCCTTTCCCCGGCCCCGGCCTTGCCATCCGTTGCCCGGGCGGCATCACGCGCGAAAAACTGGAGATCCTGCGCGAGGCCGACGCCATCTATCTCGACGAGATCCGCAAAGCCGGCCTCTACGACGCCATCTGGCAGGCCTTCGCCGTGCTGCTGCCGGTGCAGACCGTGGGCGTCATGGGTGACGGCCGGACCTACGAATTCGTCTGCGCGCTGCGCGCCGTCACCTCCGTCGACGGCATGACGGCGGACTTCTACCACTACGACATGAACTTCCTCGCCGCCGCCGCCACCCGCATCATCAACGAGGTCAAAGGCATCAACCGGGTGGTGTATGACGTGACGTCAAAGCCGCCCGGGACGATCGAGTGGGAGTGAGGGGTGTGGAATACCCTGGTGGGCTTGGAGGGGAATAGCGTAGAAAAAGTAGAGGGTTACGGATAGTTCGTTGATCATCTGCCCTCCATCGTCTCTTCGAGCGTTGTTTGTCCCAAGTCATCGATTTGACTGGAATCGACGTTCGCGGCGGACGAACCATGCCGATCCATTTGACGGTTCTTCCGACGGTTCGATCAGAAGTCGCAGGATGTCACGGAGAAAAGACCGTCAGGAATTGTGATCGTTCTGACGGTCTTTCCCGACGCCACCCGCCTTCCGGCGACCGCGGATATTTGAGAAAGTGCGAATTGTCGTAGTTGCGCTACGATTCGGTGACATCGAGGCTTAATTTGGCCGAGTGCGGAATTGACGCAGGGGCGGCCGTACCCATCGGTCGGCATGCCGCGGTTCGAAGCCTCATGAGCGGAGCCATTCAAATCGATCCCGCGGCCGATGGTTCTGAATTCTTCTCTGCGGCGGAATTGGAACGAGTTGCTCGCAGGCGGCGATAATCGCCCGGCGATCGGCCGACCCAGCGCCGGAAGGCGTGATTGAACGCGCTGACTTCAGAGTAACCGAGTGAAAAGGCGATCTCACCCAGCGCCAGCGTCTCATTCTCCAAGAGGTTCAACGCCAGCGTTTTGCGAACGTCGTTCAGCAGGTCGTTGTAATTCACGCCGGCTTCCTTCAGCCGCCGCTGCAGTGTCCGCACGGAGGTGCTAGTCGCATTGGCGAGGTGCTCGATGCCGATTTCGCCCTTGACCAGCGCGCGGGCGATCTCGCGCCGCAACTGCTCGATCGCGCCGCGTTGTTCCGGCAAAGCGGCGAGCCGAAGATCGCCGTAATGGCGCATCAGGCTCTCGATCATGGCATCGGCCGTCGCCATTGGCCGTTTAAGCAGGCCGGCGTCGAACCGGATGCCGGCCCAGGGGTGGCCGACCCGAATATTATCGCCCATGATCTCCGCGCGACCGCGGCGTTCCGCGGGCGTTTCATCTGCCAATTGCGGCAGCAGGACTTCCTGCGGGGTCCAACGTGGATCGCCGAGCCCGACGCGCATGAGGTTGCACGCGAAAGCGATCGCCCAGTCGCCTTTCTGCCGGTACGACATCATCAGCGGGTCAATGTAGTAGGAATACACAAAGGCGACCCCATCGCTCACTTCCACACCATGAACCGTGGCGTCGACCATGGTCGGCAGATAGCGACCCATGGATTCCAACGCTTCGCCTACCGTGCGCGAGGCCAAGGCGATGTTGCCGACGACGCCGGCGTGGCGCGGCTCGTACTGAGCTCCGAACTTTAAGCCGAATTGCCGATCCTCCAGGACGCCAGCGCAGATTTCCAGCAGCTCCAGATAGCGAATGAGCGGTACGCGTCGGTCAGGGTCGGTCAGGTCCCCCGGCTCGAGCTCGGCACGGCGCAAGGCTTCGCCTGCATGACCCCCGCGCGAGCGCATATAGGCGTCGAGGCCGTAGACGATGCTGGCCAGATTAATGGTCGGCGTAGCGAGCTTGGCTGCCGCGCGTCTTTCCGTCGTCATTGGCACGATCTCGCAAGGCTTTGGCGGAGTATATCAAGACCTGCTTCCCTTTGCCGAATATCTCAGGCGCTGCAGAAAGCGGCTGCTTTCGGCCGCGCTACACCAACGCAAGAGGGAAACCGGTCATGATCCAGTTCACACCACCGCCAGCGCCGAGCGAAGTCGAAGCTTTCATCGGGCGGGTCGTTACCGACCTCGGCGCCGCCTTTTCCGGCGTGCTCGTCAATGTCGGACGCAAGCTCGGACTCTATCAGGCGATGGCCGATCTCGGCGCCTGCACCTCGACGGCGCTTGCCGAAGCCACTGGCATTCGGGAGCGCTATATCCGTGAATGGCTCGCCAATCAGGCAGCCGGCGGCTATGTCGCCTATGATCCCGCGAAGCAGACTTACGCGCTGCCGCCGGCGCAAGCGATGGTGCTGGCACTCGAGCAGAGCCCCATTTTCATGGCATCTGCCTTCGAGGTCGCGGCCTCGTTCTGGCTCGACGAAGACCAGATCGTCGCGACCTTTCGCTCGGGCGAAGGCCTGGGCTGGCACGCGCATAACCATCGCTTGTTCTGCGGCACCGAGAGCTTTTTCCGCACCGGCTATCGTGCATGTCTGGTGAACGAGTGGCTGCCGGCGCTCGATGGCGTCGTCGAGCGCCTGAAGCGCGGCGCCCGGGTTGCCGACATCGGTTGCGGACACGGCGCCTCCACCATCTTGATGGCGCAGGCGTTCCCCAAATCGAGTTTCATCGGCCTCGATTATCACGACGGGTCGATCGCGACCGCGCGCACGCGCGCCGCCGAGCAGGGCGTGACCGGCAACATCGCTTTCGAAGTCAAGTCTGCGACCGAATTCGACGGTGAAGACTTCGATCTCGTCTGCTTCATGGACTGCCTGCATGATCTCGGCGATCCGGTCGGCGCGCTCGCGCGCTGCCACGAGGCGCTCAAGCCCGATGGCAAGGTGCTGCTGGTGGAGCCCTATGCGGGCGACCGGCTGGAGGAGAACCTGAATCCGATCGGCCGCATGTACTACGCCGCATCGGCGATGGCATGCACGCCGAACTCGCTGTCGCAGGAAGTCGGGCTCGGCCTCGGTGCCCAGGCGGGCGAAGAGCGACTGCGCAAGGTGGCGCGCGAAGCGGGGTTTTCCAGCCTGCGGCGCGCCGCGCAGACGCCGGTCAACCTGATCCTCGAACTGACTCCCTGAGCGGCGACGGTCGGCCCGGCATCACTCATGGTTCCGCCCTGGCCTGTACCCCCACTCGCCTCGAGCCCGCGAGGGCTACGGCAACAACGTCGCATCCACCCTGCAAGCTATCGGAGACGATCATGACGACGAATACTGACACTCAGTCCAAACCCGCGATCCCGAACCTAGATCATGTCCAGGATAATCCGACGATTGAGTGGTTCGACGATTTCGCACTAGGCATGCGCTTCAGGAGCCGCGGGAAGCGGATCATGCGCGAAGACATCAAGCGCTTTGCATCGGAGTTCGACCCGCAGCCGATTCACCTCGACGAAGCCGCTGCCGCTCTAACGCCGTTGCAAGGCCTTGCGGCCTCTGGCTGGCATACTGCCGCGATCGCAATGCGTCTGTTGGTCGAGGTTGGTGCCAGCGGGCGGCATCCCCTGTTGGGTATAGGTGTAGATGAATTGCGCTGGCTCGCCCCCGTTCGGCCGGACGATGTCCTCCATCTTGAAGGTGAAGTGACCGAACTCATTCCCTCGAAAACGAAGCAGCAAGGGCTCGTCCGGACCAAGTGGACGGCGTTCAACCAACGCGGCGAGCCGGTCTACATGTTCACGCCGATCAGTGTGGTGCCGCGCCGGCCCGTAGGCATGGGACAGGAGGATGTAAAGCGATCGGAGACCAGCGACAGACAGAAATCGAGCGACGCTGCTCCGCAGGCGGTAGAAGCCCAGGTCGTGTTCTCATCAGCCGACTGGCAGACTATTGGCCGCGATCGCCAAGGAACCACATTCCCATCGGCCAGTTCACTTTCTTTGGTGAAAGGAGCACGGGCCATGGCGTCCATCCGATACATTGTGACAGACGTTGACACTTCGGTCGCGTTTTATCGCGATAACCTCGAGTTCGAGGTGGACATGCACAACCCTGGCAAGTTCGCAGCGCTCATTCGCGATGATCTCACGCTTTACCTTAGCGCTCCGGGGGCAGGCAGTGGAGGAACTGCTGGCGGCAAACCAGAGCCTGGCGGGTGGAACCGATTCATGATCGTCACGAAGGACATAGATGTCGTCGTCGGCCGGTTGAACGATGCAGGCGTCAAATTCAAAGGAGAAATCAGCGAGGCGGGAGCTGGTCGCGCCAGACTTCTGGAAGATCCGTCGGGCAATCTGGTTGAGCTGTTTGAATTCAAGAAGAAATGAATGGGCGCGCAGATCGTCAACAACGAGGTTCATGTTCATGCGCTTCGCAAGTCCGAGCGAATGCAGCTGAGGGATCTGCCCGGCTGGCATTGAAGTGCGTGGCCGCACTTGATGCCACAGTCGCTGAAACCAAGCAGACAAGCAATCCGAGCGCTCGCGCTGCGCGACCGCCCATAGCGCCACGAGATCCGCTCGCGGCCGGTGATTCCTAGCGACCGGCCCATTCCCGCCTGCCCTCAGAATCGGAAGGCGCAGTCGAGGAACATTCTTCTCCCCGCGCTATTCGGGAGAAGTTTCTCGGGACAACGACATGTCGATACTGGGCTGGATTCTCGGCCGGCGCCTGGCAAATCAGGAACAGTCGCAACGCAAGATCGGCGTGTTCGAGGGCGTGCCGGCAATGGGTCTCGATGGGCTGGGTTCGTCGGCCTATGGGCCGGAAGCGGCGCTCACGATCCTGATCCCGCTCGGCGCGGCGGGTCTCGGCTATATCGGTCCGATCATGGGCGCCATAGTCGGTTTGCTCGCGGTCCTTTATCTTTCCTACCGTCAGACCATCGCCGCTTACCCCGGCAATGGCGGCGCTTATATCGTCTCGCGCGAAAATCTCGGCCGCAATGCCAGCCTGCTCGCCGCCGCCGCGCTGATGGTCGACTACGTGCTCAATGTCGCCGTAGGCATCTCTGCCGGCGTCGGCGCGCTGGTGTCGGCGCTGCCTTCGCTGCATGCCTACACGCTTTGGCTCTGCCTCGGGATCCTGCTTTTGGTAACCGTCGTCAACCTGCGCGGCACGCTCGATGCCGGCCGGTTGTTTGCCCTGCCGACCTATCTGTTCGTTGCGAGCTTCCTGGCGATCCTGGCGATCGGCGTCTCGAAGACGCTTGCCTCCGGCGGTCAGCCGGTGCCGGCAATTCCACCGCCGCCCCTGCAGCAGCCGTCCGAAACGGTAAGCCTGCTCCTCTTGATGCACGCCTTTGCCAGCGGCTGCACGGCCATGACCGGCGTAGAGGCGGTCAGCAACGGCATGACCGCATTCAAGGATCCGCCCGTCAGGCACGGCCGGCGCACGCTGGCGGCGATTTGTCTGATCCTTGGACTGCTGCTCGGCGGCATTGCCTTCCTGTCGGCACGCTACCGCATCGGTGCGATGGATCAGGAGAAGGACGGCTATCAGAGCGTGCTGTCGCAGCTTGCGCATGCCGTCGTTGGCGACGGGGTCTTCTACTATGTCGCCATCGGTAGCCTGCTTTGCGTGCTGGCGCTTTCGGCCAATACAAGCTTCGTCGATTTCCCCCGCCTTTGCCGCATGGTGGCGGAAGACGGGTATCTTCCCAAGCCCTTCGCCATGGTTGGCCGCCGGCTCGTTTTCTCCATCGGCATCCTTTACCTCGCCTCGTCGACAGGACTGCTGCTGGTCGTGTTCGGCGGCATCACCGACCATCTGATCCCGCTTTTCGCCATCGGCGCCTTTCTGACCTTCACGCTGTCGCAGACCGGGATGGTGATGCACTGGGTAAGGGCGCTTCGCACGACCAAGGATACGAGCCGGACGGGCAACCAGATGCATCTGGCGATCAACGCGTTCGGCGGCATAGTCACCGCGCTGGCGCTCATCGTGATTGTCGTCGCTAAATTCAGGGAAGGCGCCTGGATCACGGTGATCGTCATCCCGGTTGTGATCCTCCTGCTGCGGCTGGTGAGGCGCTATTACGACCAGCTCGAGGCAAGTCTGCGCGAGCCCGGGAAAGTCGATTTGAGCAGCACCGAGCCTCCTGTCGTTCTTGTCGTGACCCAGCAATGGAACAAGATGGCGGACAAGGCGCTCAGCTTTGCCTTTCACCTGTCCGAAGATGTCATCGCCGTCCATGTGGCGCGGCTGTCGGGTGAAGAGAGCGACGAAGAGCGCGCAATTCGCGGGAGGTGGTCGCAGGATGTGGAAGCGCCGGCGAGGGCGGCTGGCCTGCGCCCGCCACGCCTGCTTCTGCTCAATGCCGACTACCGGCTGATGTACGAGCCGTTATTGAAGGAGATCAAGGCGCTGCGCGGCGAGTTCGACGGCCGCACCATTGCAGTGCTGCTCCCAGAGGTCGTGCCCCCCAATTGGTGGCAATATATGCTGCATACGCAGCGCGCTCGCCGATTGCACGCCAAACTGCTCGAGTTCGGCGGATCGGACATCGTGATCATTTCCATGCCTTGGTATATCGAGGAACCGAAGATCGAGGCGGCCCGTTGAATGTTGCCGCTCCCTTCGATCACGCCACCTCACCAAAAGTTTGGCCGAGCGATGGAAAACAGGAACGTTCCGATTTCTCAAACATTCTCCCTAGTCTGCACTGCGTAATTCCTACTTGCTGGGGCCGGAACATTGTCATTCAGAGAGCATAATCTGCCGAACCCCAGCACCGAGGAGATCTCCATCGTCAACCTCATTCCTGCCTTGCGGGCTTTTGCGCGAACCTTCTGTCGCGTGCCTGACGATGCCGACGATCTTGTGCAGGAAACGTTGACCAAGGGGCTCTCCAACCTGGACAAATTCGAGCCCGGCACGCGCCTGAAGTCCTGGCTCTTCACCATCATGCGCAACACGCACTACACGCGTGTCAAAGCGGCGGCCAGGGAGGCCCCCGGGCTGCTCGACTGCGCCTCCAGCCGGCCGATTTCGGAACCGTCCCAGGATTGGTCCGTGCAAAGCAGGGAAGTGCATCAAGCCATCCAGAAGCTGCCGTCCCATCAGCGTGAGGTCTTGATGCTGATCGGCGTACTGGGCGTAAGTTACGAAGAAACCGCGCAAATATGCGGTTGCGCTGTCGGCACCGTCAAAAGCCGCCTCAACCGCGCCCGTGCCGGCGTTCTGGAATTCCTCGGAGAAAGCTCGCCGCAAGCGCTGATCGAGCCACGACGTCAACTTTCGGACAATCATTGGGATACAGAGGGCGCGAGGCGCTAAATCCTACCGGCGCTGGGCTGCCGTCATGACTTTGGCCTCTCTCATCAACGAGGCCCAATTCAGGCCGAGCAGAGAAACAAGTTCGAGCGCTTGCGCTTCGGTGATGCCCGTCTGCGCGACCAGACGCCGAACGAGTTCGTCCACTTCCGGAGTTCTGCCAGCCATCGGGATGATCCCCAATCGGCTACAACGATTAACTTATGTTAAGGTTCCACCGATCACGCGACAGCGGGCGATATCGATGGCTTCCCGTCTCCAAGGAATGCCGCATCCTTGCTGGTGACATCTTCAACCGCGCTCACCCGTCATGTCGCCTTTGCGCTTTTCGATCAGAGCGTTCTGCAGTTCGAGAGCAAGCCTTGTCAGCCGGTCAGGGACCTCCTCCCGCTCGATAGCGTTCAGCAGCGATGCGATCTCCTGGTCCAAGCTCTGGATTACCTGGGCGCAAAGGTCGCGCTGACTCCTGTGAGACATGGCATTCTCTTAACAAACAGAGGCCCCTTCAAATCTCACAGAGGCATAGCCGACCGGCCTATGCAAGGCGCCTGCCGCAGGCTGTAGGGTTTCCGGTCCGTTGTCCCCGGATTTCGCGGCAAGAGGTGATCTGGAAACATCAGCTCAATCCTTGGGAAGGCGGTTCGCAGCGTGATCCTGATACTGATCGGATTTGATCCGGTTGCCGTCCAGACCTCGTTGCTCGGTATGCTGCTTCTTGTCCCGGTTGGACAGCACGTCGTTCTCACCGACCACGTCCTTTGCAAGCGTCGTCTTGGCTCCGGTTCCGGAACCCTTGCCCTGGCTGCCGCGGCCCATCTGTTTCTTACCGCCGGATGCCATCTGCTTCTCCCTGTTCTGCTGGCCTGGAACTGTTCGGTGACCGAACTGCCGCCGGTGCGTTATGTTCCGCCGTCACGACGGACAAGGAAGGCCATGCCGTCCCAACTGCCGAACGGCATTTCGCCGTCGACCACGAGGTCCATGCCGCATGCATGAGAAAGACGGCTGATGTCGCCAGAATCGATGCTAGGCGATGTCCGATAGGAATAGTTGAGGATCGCTGCCATTCCTCCCCGCCGCAGCACGCGCGCGATCTCGATGAAATGCCGCTCGGCAACCCCGGCGAGCACCAGGTAAGGAAAACTGTCCAGGGCCAGCACGCCGTCAAAGCTTGCATCGGCGAAATCACCGAGATCAAGGCCTGAGGTCAGGTGAAATTCCACATTGGCAAGGCCGGCGCATCGCCGGCGCGCGATTTCGATCATCCGCGACGAAATATCGATGCCGACGACATATCCTGCGTGGGTGCCGAGCGCATGTTCGAGACGCCCGATGCCGCAGCCGATGTCCAGTATGTGCTTATGGGCACCAAGGAAACCCTGCTGTTCCAGCCATGCGGCAATCTCGGCGGTGGTGGTCGACAGCCTGTGCTCGTCGCCAAGCGAGGACAACTGGACGCTGGCCGCGGGAGATATGGCGGCCGCCCGATCGAAGCTGCCGGCCAGCCGTTTGACGGTCATGGCGGTCGGTTCGCTATCCGGCCGGTCATGCGACACGCAGGCAGCCGCTCTGCGGACCTTGTCGAAGGTGTCCGCCTTGCCACGCAGCATCGTGGCGACCTCCTCCAGCCAGCATCGCCGGGGAGCATGGCTTGGACGCATGTCCAGCGCGATATCCGCCAGTTGCACCGCGCTGGTCGTCTTGTCGGTATAAACGGCTAATCTGGCCAGCGCGTTGTCGACGGAAAGGCCGTCCGTCATGCAATCCTCGAGCAGGCGCCTGGCAATCGCGCCGGGTTGGCTCGCGATGTTCACGGCGAGGCGCTCCTGGTCCAGACCTTCTGCGCCGTCCAGCGGTCCTTCGCGCCCCAACCATATTTGTAACCTTCCCTGCCGCGCAGGAAATCGAACTCCAGCGCGCCCTCGCTGGCGGCTTCGGTGATGGCATGCCCGATCAGAATCGCGCCGGGGCTTTCGTCGGCATAGGCCGGATCGAAACCGCCAAGATAGGCATAGGCCCGGTCGCGGTGATGAAAACCGTAATAGGCGCCGACGACGGCATCGTCGATCTGGATCGTCAAGCATCGCGCCATGCCGTTATCGGCAAGCCGCGGCAGGGCACGGCGATGAAATTCCACAGCCGTGTCGGACAGGACGCCACCGCCATGGCCGGTCCAGCGCGCGCCATGCAGTCGGATGAGCCTGTCGAGAAATGTCTGCGGATCGGATTCGCCACGGCTGACAATGACGGCTCCTCTTCGCCGGGCAGCTCTCTCTGCGCGGCGCAACTGACGCCTCCGTCTCGCCGGAACCGAGCGGGCCAGAGTCCGATCGCCGTCGAGCAACAGCACAGGACAGGCCGCGTGCGCCATCGACCGGCGCTCTTCGGCATTCGGCAGCTCAAGGCTCAGCGATATGGCATCGGCCGAGAGATCGGGCAGGATCCACTGCGACCATTCCAGCGACAGCGCCGCTTCGGCTATGGCGGCCTCAGTCTCCGCCTCCAGTTCCGGCGCGCACAAAATGTCGAGATAGTCGCTCAGCGAAATCCCGATGGGGAGCAGACGCTGACCGCAGCCATGCCTTTCGATATAGAGCGGCGCCAGTCCGGCGAGTTCGTCTCCGCTCCACACGGCAATTGCCGTGAGATCGCCCGGCGCGAATGTACGCCACCAGGGGATGAGCCAGGCAGGAGACTGGAACGGCGTGGCCGACATGCTCCGCCCCCAGAGTTGCCACCAGCACGGCTCGAGGTCCTCGAACGTCCCTGGATCGCGAATGATCTCGGTGCGCAGACCGCCCATCACGCGATTCCCAGCAAGGTGCGGCGGGTGCCAAGCTTGGCCAGCGCTTCGTAAGCATCCATGTAGGATGTGACCATGCGCTCAAGCGAGAAGCGGCGGCGCGCCTCGGCCCGGCAGGTCTCATGGTCCAGCGCTCCAGAATGGACGATGGCCTTAGCCATCTCCTCGACGTCATTGACCAGAAATCCGGTTCTGCCATGCTGGACGACGTCGGGAAGGGCGCCATTCGGGAAAGCGACGACCGGCGTGCCGCAGGCAAGCGCCTCCATTGCGACAAGCGAGCTTGTTTCGGCGGCAAGGCTGGGGACGACCAGGCAGCGGGCGGCGTTGAGCAGCCGCCGTTTGGCGCGAAACCCCAGCGGCCCGAGAAAACGCCGCTGCCGATCGAGGCGAGGACGGACCTCGTCGGCGAAATAGCGCAAATGGGTCTCATAGGGATAGACGTGGCCGGCGATCGCCAGGGGAGTGCCGGCGCGCTTGGCCGCCTCGATTGCGAGATGGATGCCCTTTTCGGGACAGATGCGGCTGAGCACCAAAGCGAAATTGCGCCGCAACCGGGGCTCGTTCAGCGCATCGATATCGACGCCGTTTGGAATAGGCTTCGCAAGTCTCGACCCTGCCGGCGCTGTCCGGTGCTGCGCCTCCGAGACCGCGTGCAGCCACAGGTCCTCGCGCGACGGCGCAAGCACTTCGGAGGGATACCAGCCCAGCGGCAGGTGCAACGCCACCAAGGTTGGGCCGTCGGTGGGCAGATAGGCATCGAAGTCGATGCCGTGGAGGTGAACGACGTCGATAGGCCAGCGCGCCCGGGCGGCCGCGATCGCGTCGCGATGCGCCTGCTGGGCCCGGTCCTTCGCCGCCTTATCGAGCACGCCTGCTTCGGCCGGTGTTTCCACCAGGACGCCGGCCGTCTTTGACCCATGGCAGGCGACGACAACCGACCGGTGGCCTTTCTCAACCAGCGCCCGGTCCAGCGCCGACAGCACCTGCTCGGCGCCGCCGACCGCATCCGGCCCGACAGGCGCGAGGGGGTAGGCGACGTTGAGGACAGTCAGTGTCATCGCCGATCGAGCCGGAACTCACCATGCCGCCGACACGCGCCGCGTTCGTGTCATGTCGTCGCTGATCGCAGGAGCGTAGCGGCGGATCATCGCCGCGCAGAATTCGGCGAATTCCTCGGGCACCTGCGGCGGACTTGTGTGGTGGGGCTGGAGACCGCGATGCTCGGGCGTGAAGCAGAAGGTCACCGTGACGTTGAAGTCGGCGAGCGCTTCCATCTGGCGATCGAACCAGTCCAGCGCGTTCGGCCGGAAGCTGTCCGCCCAGGACAGGCCAGTGCGCAGGTGCGTCACGCCCAGTCGGTGCATCCAGGCAACGGCATCATCCAGCCGATGGTCCTCGAAATGGAACCACTGGACCAGGCCCATTTGCGGGGTATGGCGCACGAATTCCTCGAGCGCCGGCTTGGGCGTGCCGTCCTCGCGCAGCAGGCCCATGTAGAAATGCCTGTAATAGGACGAACCTTCCGCTTCCCGATGGCGCGTTGTCGCCTCCCACGAACGCGGCAGATCATAGAGGCTGTACCACTGCACCTGCGGCGCGATATCGAGCAGCAGCTCGGCAGTGCGGCGCAGGCCCCAGAGCTGGATCTCCTCGGCGCCGAAAGTCGAGACGCCGACTTCGCTGACCCAGATCGGCAGATCGGTGACAGCGGCAATCTCGCCGAGCTTCTGCGGCCACTCATGAATCTGCCAAAGGTTCCAATCGAGCGGGAAGCCATGCACCGCGACGGCGTCGACATGGTCGAGCACGCCGAAATCCTTCATGCGCGTCATGAAGCCGGCATCGATCGGCGAAATACCGCCCAGCACCTTTGTGACGGCCGGGTTCTCCCGGTCGATCGCATCGGCCGCCAGGATCGCCATCGAGGCAAAACGGCTCCAGTCCGGGTCGAGCTCGGGATCCCAATGCGATTTGTTGTTGGGCTCGTTCCAGATCATCGCGGCTTCAATCATCGGCCTCTCCTTTCGCGGGATAGACGGCGGCGCCGTCGGACGGATTGCCGGCCGCACGGCAGAAATAGACCTCGTCCTCAGGGTGCAGCACGATTTCGAAGCCGGCGCTGCGCAGCATCGCTTCGGTGCAGGCGCGGTTTGGAATCCACCAGTTGGTCGGGTCGTCCGCATAGCGATGCTCGATGAAGTGCAGTTTCGGAAATTCAGGTTGATCGAAGAGGTCGCGTGTCCAGAAATGGTAGTTCTGTTCGAGCGGCAGGACGTCCCCGCTGCCCCTCTGCATCGACTGGAAGATCATCAGGTCGCCTGCGACATGTGCGCGGATCAGGTCGAGCGCCAGCAGCGGGTGGCGCAGGTGGTAGAGCACACCCATGAACAGCACGATGTCGAAGCGTTCGCCAAGCGCCCCGACGTCGTAGACGGACATTTCCCGGAATTCGATATCGCAGCCGGCGATCTCGGCGGCGAAGCTCGCCTGGGCGAGGTAGGCCTGGTCGAAATCGATGCCGAGCACGCGATCGGCGCCGCGCTTCTTCATCTCGATCGAATAGAAGCCGGCGTTGCAGCCGATATCGAGCACGGACATGCCCGAAAGGTCAGTCGGAATGGCATCCGCGAATTTGCGCCATTTGATCAGTGGATAATTGCCGAGGAAATGATCCGGCGCGGTTTCCACGCCCGCAAGCTCCATATTGTGGAACCACGGTCCCAGTGCGTCGATGCGGCGGCGTATTTCCGTGCTGGAATGCAGCATGGCTAAGCTCCTTCGCCTGGAAGGGTTGGCACCGTTGAGAGATCTTGCGATGCGAGCATCGGCGGGGTCTCATCTTCAACGACATCGTTGCTTTCGAGCAGCCTGAGCGCCGTGCGATATCCATCGAAAGTGCCGACGTCGACATAGGCCGTTCCGGCCTTGACGCCGTAAGCCTCGCCTCCGGCTGCGAGATAGGCGTTGATCAGCGTGCCGAAATACTCGTCGAAGCCGTCGCGCTGGCGCCACAGTGCCGCGAGCTGGTGGAAGATACGGCCAGGCATCTTGAAGGCGCCCCAGACCCAGTTTGTTGCGGCATCAGCTTGCTTGACCTGGATTTGCTTGACACGTCCGCTCTGATCCAGGACGACGGCATCGAACAGTTCCGGGCGATCGACCGGAAACATCAGAAAGGACAGCCGGTCGTCGGCCAGCCGGCAGAAGCCGTCCTCGGGGAACCAGATCGTGTCCGGCAGGCCGATCAGGACCGTTTCTTCCGGCGTGACCAGCGGCTCGGCACGGAAGATCGCATCGCACAGTCCGATCGGGGAGGGCTGCGCGACGAAGATTGCTGCGGCGGTGTCATAACCCGCGGCATAATATTCGAGAATGTCCGACTTGCCGGAACCGATGATGAAGCAGATGCGGTTGACGCCGTTTCGGACCATCCGCCGCACCAGATATTCGCTCACCGCGCAGGGGCGCTCGGTCTGCCCGTCCAGCCGGCTGCCGACCGGCAACAGCTCCTTGGAAAAACCCAGCGGCTGAATGCGGCTGCCGCGGCCTGCGGCAGGCACGATCCCCAACATCAGACGGCTTCCTCCATTGCTCCACCTGCCATGGAAGCGGCGGCGTTCAAGATGCGATCGAGTTCGGCGGCGCGGTGCGCGGACGTGTGCTCGTCGAGGACGCGTTCACGGGCGCGGCGGCCAAGCGTCTCGATTTCGTTGTCCGACAGGCCAAGCGCGGCGACGACATCGCCGGTAGTGTGTGCCAACAGAATCTCGCTGCCGGGCGTGAAGAAGCTGTCGAGGCCGGCCCAATCGTCGGAGATGATCGCGGCGCCGCAGGCAGCTGCCTCGAACAGCCGGCCTGACGGGCACCAGCCCTTGCGCGCCATCGCCTCGCGGGTGACGTTCAGCGTCAGGCGCGAGGAGGAAAAGAAGGCGGGGTGATCCGCCGGCGGCAGGTGCCTGACGAAGAAGATATTGCCGCTCCATGGAAAGTCCGCTGGATATTGTGCGCCGCCGATGATGAAGCGGCGGTTCGGCAGTTGGGCCGCTGGAGCTACGAGCAGTCTTTCCACGGCCGCCTGCCGGTCCTCGGCATAGGTTCCGAGATAGGAGAGATCGCCGGCGAACTCGGACCGTGGCGGGGCCGGCCGGTGCCGGTTGGGGTCGACATGTCCGTAGAGCGGCAGGACATAGCGCACGCCGAGAATACGCTTCAGCGCATCGATCGCCGGTCCTCCGGTATAGCTCAGGATCAGGTCGAAATCGCGCAGGCCATCCGGCTCGAAATAGGCCGGATAGTCACCTTGCTCGATTCTCGCCAGCGTTACCGGTGTATCGAGATCGTAGAACACCTTCAGCCCGCGGCAGCTCTCGTTGGCGAGCCGCGAGGCCCTCACGGCGTCCGGACAATAAGAGGTGACTATCACCACGTCGGCCTGCCGTATCGCAGCCTCAGCCTCATGGCGGATACTCTCCCAGTCCGGGTAGAGAATGATGTTGCAAGCATCGAGCCGGTCGAGGTCCCTGGCACCGGCGTAATAGGGCGTGTCGCGCTCGAAGAAGCTGATCGACCAGCCAAATGGGGCCAGAGCGCCTATCAGCCCGCGCCAGAGCGTGGCATGGCCGTTGCCCCATGAGGACGTGACGGTGAGACCGAATATGACCATGCGCATCGCCAGCCGCTCCGTCAGGGGAGTTCGTTGAGGCGGATGAGCTTGGAACCCCAGTCGCCATGAACGACTGTGGTGATCGAGGCCGGCGAGATATCGAAGCGGAAGCAGTCGCCGAGCTGCAGGCCGAGAATCGCGCAGACGGCCGCCTTGATGACGTCGGCGTGGCTGATAAGAGCGATGCACTGACCCTGCCCATTCTCGCGCAACGCGTCCATCAGGCCGACGATCCTGTGTTGGACATCCAGCATCGTCTCGCCGCTCGGCGTGCGGGCGCTCTGGCGCTGGTCGTTCCAAAGCCGCCAGCTTGCGTCGCCGTTCAGTTCTTCGAAGGTCTTGCCGGACCACTCGCCGAAGTCGATCTCATCGAGTTCTTTGCAGATCGCGATCTTCTCGACCTCGCAGGCGATCGCGATCGGCTTCGCGGTCTCCAGCGTGCGTTCGCGCGGACTGCTCAAGATGGCGGCGAGCGGCTCGCGCGCCATGCGGCGCGCGAGATGCAGCGCCTGCGCCTGTCCGGCCTCGCCGAGGCGAACGCCATCGAGCCGCCCGGCCAGGTAGCACCCGACATGATCATGAGCCGCGTGGCGGATGAGAAAGAAAGTCGTGGTCATTCGGCGGCATCGAGCAACGGCTCGTCCCCGCCGGCGATGAAGGCCAATGTGCGCAGCCGCGCCTCGGCGTCGGTGAACTGCTGGGGCGGCGACTTCATGAAGTAGCTGCTGGGGCCTGTGAGCGCGCCGGCAATGCCACGGTCGAGGGCCAGCTTTGCGCAGCGGACGGCGTCTATGACCACGCCCGCGGAATTGGGCGAATCCCAGACCTCCAGCTTGAGCTCGGCATTGAGCGGCACGCCGCCGAAGGTGGTGCCTTCGACCCGTATATAGGCCCATTTGCGGTCAGTCAGCCACGGGACATGGTCACTGGGACCGACATGGATGTTGCCGGCCTCGAGCGGAACGTCGATCTGGCTGGTGACGGATTGCGTCTTGGAAATCTTTTTCGATTCCAACCGCTCGCGCTCAAGCATGTTGAGGAAGTCGGTGTTGCCGCCGAAGTTGAGCTGATAGGTGCGATCGATGCGCACGCCGCGCTCCCGGAAGAGATTGGCGAGCAGCCGGTGCACGATTGTTGCGCCGACCTGGCTCTTGATGTCGTCGCCGACGAGGGGAAGGCCGCGCTCCTCGAAGCGCTGGCGCCATTCCGGCCGCGAGGCGATGAAGACAGGAATGCAATTGACGAAGGCGCAGCCGGCCTCAAGCGCGCATTCCGCATAGAAGCGCGTCGCCTGTTCGGAGCCGACCGGAAGATAGGATATCAGCACCTCGACCCCGCTCTCCCGCAGCCGGCCGGTTACGTCTGCTACCGGTTCATCCGACTCTTCGATCTCGTCTCGGAGATATTTGCCGATGCCGTCGAGTGTTGGGCCGCGCTCCACACGGACGCCGGTCGGCGCGACATCAGCAAAACGGAAGGTGTTGTTGGGCGCGGTGTAGATTGCTTCCGCCACATCGCGCCCAACCTTGTTTTTCGCGACATCGAAGGCGCAGACGACCTCAATGTCGTCGACATGATAGCCGCCGAGGTCGGCATGCATCAGCCCGGGGATCGGCTCGTTGCCGTTGGCGTGGCGATAGTAGGAGAGACCTTGCACAAGAGATGACGCGCAATTGCCCACGCCAACGATGCCGATGCGAACTTTCTTCGATGTCACGAAACCGCTGCCTCTTTGCTGAAGGTAAGTTCCTCGCGCCGAACCGGGAGCGACCTCGAATGTTCCTTCGCGCCGCGAAAAATTGCTGAGCCGGATCTCGGATCAAAGAGGCGCCGCTTCGCGTTGGCGGCCAGACAGCGGGATAGGAGCCGCATGATCGTCTTCGGCGACCACAAGCGAACGCGCAGCGCACAACAGCTCAGGGAAGCTGCCTTGGCCGCAGCGGCAGCAATCGGCGGTCTGCCCGCCGGTATCGAACGTCACGCCGCCGTGGTCGATCTTTTCGTCAGCGCCTCCGAACTTGTGCAAGGCCTTGCCGATGCGGAATTCGGCACCAGGGGTGCCGATTGCAATTCGTCGACACAGAAGCTGGGGTCGGAAATTCTCGTCGAGTTGTCGGAGGAAGTGCTGCGATCCTGGCAACAAGGATTTGTCCGGAGCGGAGCGCTCGACCCGTTGCTGCTTGCGAAGCTTGCCACCATCGATTGTAGCAGCGAAATAATCACCGGCCCAGCCGAAGGCTACGCGCTTTATGCGCTATATCCGGAAACCTATCTGCTTGCGGCGCTGCAGTCGGGCCTCGACGCAAACACCTGCGTCATCGGGATCCGCGGCATCGGTCTCGGCCTAGCGGCGATGGTCGCCGCCGCGCTGCATGCGCCGCCGCCCGTCAGTGTGCGGCCGATCGGGCACCCGTTTAGCCGCCACATATGCGCCGCGCCCGAACTCCTCGGCGGCTGGCGCGACAGACCTCATGCCAAATTTGCCATCGTTGATGAAGGTCCGGGCCTCTCCGGCAGTTCCTTTCATGCTGTCGTTGCCTGGCTGCGCCGGCAGGGCATCGACCAGGAGCGTATTCATTTGTTCCCGAGCCACCGCGGCGGGCCGGGCGTGCAAGCTTCCGCAGACATGCAGGCTATTTGGAGCCACTGCTCGCGCCATGTCGCGGATTTCGAAGCGGCCTTCGATGGATGGGTCGCGCCGAACCTTCGCCACTGGGTGGCGAACCTGCTCGGCAAGCCCGATGTCGAACTCTGCGAGATTTCCGGCGGCGAATGGCGCAAGCATATTTCCACGCCACCGGAGCATTGGCCTCCGGTGTTTGCCGGCTTTGAGCGGCGAAAATTCATGGCACTGGCGGGCACGGAGCGTTGGTTGGTCAAGTTCGCCGGTCTCGGCGGGACCGGGCAGCACAAGCTGCACACGGCGAGGTCGGTGCACAGGGCCGGTTTTGGAACGCAGCCTGCCGGACTCTGCCACGGCTTCCTGATCGAGCGTTGGACAGAGGCGGACAGGCTGGATCGGACAGAGCTGGACAGAGACCTGCTGGTCGAATGGCTTGGACGCTATCTCGGCTGGCGCGCTGCCGAGTTGCAGACCGAAGAGGCCGGCGCGTCGCCGGATGGGCTTGCAGACATGGCCGTGCGAAACTGCAGAGAAGCCTTGGGGGAAGGGCCGGCCGAAACATTAAAGGGTTGGTTCGCACGCCACTCCTCACATCCCTTCCTGCGGAGGATCGAGATCGACGGACGCCTGCACCCGTGGGAGTTTCTGGTTCGGCCGGAGGGAACCCTGCTCAAGACGGACGCCGTCGACCATTGCCGCTCGCATGACATTGTCGGCTGTCAGGACATAGCCTGGGACATTGCAGGCGCGACGGTGGAATATGAGCTTTCCGCCGCCGAGCGTTCGAGGCTCGTCCAAGGCATTGAGGCACAAGTGTCGCGTGCCGTCGATCATTCTTTGGTGGACTACATGGAGCCCTGTTATCTCGCCTTCCAGCTTGGGCTATGGACGATGGCCGGACAGTCGACACACGGCGATGAGCGGGTAAGGGCCACGCGCGCCGCCGACCGCTACGAAACCGGGCTTTCGCGTTTTATCGAGCGCGCGAGGACCTGATCAGTCCAGCCTGCGCAGCATGTCCGCTTCCTGCTCCAGAATTGTGGCCACTTCCTCGCGCTGCAGATGTGTCATCATGAGGCTGACGCAACATTCGAGATAGGTGATGGAGGCTCGCCGCAGGAACGCGGCGGTTTCGGCGGCCGCCATCTGGTCGATGTCCTTGATTGGTCGCTTCGGCTGCACAGTTCTTCTCCATGACGGTTGTCATGTCCAACCGCAATCCCGGTCGGTTGTTCCGCTACGGCGAAAGAAGCCACCGCGTCAGAGCTGAAGGTTCCGAACTTTTCCGGCCTCAGTCCTGTTGACCGGAGCGATGGGCTCCATCGCGAGGTCGTCGAGGCTCGAGAAAAAGGCGATGGTTTGCAGCAGGCCTTGCCTGAGAGGCACCTTGGGCGACCAGCCGAGAAGCGCCCTTGCGCGGCCTATGTCCGGCCGCCGGCGGCGCGGGTCGTCCTGCGGCAAGGGCAGGAATTTCACGGGCGATTTGGTGCCGGTCAGTTCCCGAACCAGCCTTGCCAGTTCGAGGATCGAAAACTCGCCGGGATTGCCCAGATTGACCGGCTGTCGCGGATTGGGATCGACATCCATAAGGCGCCGCAATCCTTCGATCATGTCGCTGACATAGCAGAATGACCGGGTTTGCCGGCCGTCGCCGAATATCGTCAGCGGCCGTTTCTCGATCGCTTGCATGACCAGGTTGGACACGATGCGGCCGTCGGCCGGGTCCATTCTGGGACCATAGGTGTTGAAGATGCGGGCGATGCGGATATCGGCCATCTCGGCCCGCAGATAATCGAAGCAGAGCGTCTCCGCGGTGCGCTTGCCTTCATCATAACAGGCGCGCGGTCCTGTGCAGTTGACGTGACCGACATAGTCCTCGCGCTGTGGGTGCTGTTCCGGATCGCCATAGACTTCGCTGGTCGACGCCTGCAGGAAGCGGGCGCCGTTGCTTGCGGCGAGCTCGAGCAGATTGAGCGTTCCGATCACACAGGTGCGCGTGGTGTGGACCGGATCGGCCTGGTAGCGGGGCGGCGATGCCGCGCAGGCCAGGTTGAAAACGCGGTCGACAGTCTCGCCGAGTTCCAGCGGGACGCAAACGTCCTGCTCGATCAGCCGGAACCGGGCTTGGCCGATCAGCGAGCTGACATTCTCCATTCGGCCGGTAAGAAAGTTGTCGACGCATATGACGCGATACCCTTCGTGAAGCAAGGCCTCGCATAAATGCGAACCGAGGAAACCGGCACCGCCGGCGACAAGCGCCGTCTGTGTCTGCTGAACCCTTCTTGATCGCCGCATCTGCAAAGTCTCCTGTCTGCTATTCATGCTGCACTTTCCACGTTCAGATCGATCGCCGCGCGCGCATGGACAGACTGGATCAAAGCCTGAACGAATTCACGCGCCCGAGCGCCGCCGGTGTGGCTTGCAAGCACCGCCTCGCGTGCCGAACGGGCCATATCGAGTCTGGCCCGCTCCGATTTGGCTGTGAGGATTTCCTGCACGTCGCCGGCACTGGCTGCGGTCTCGATCGTCGATTCTGGGAAGAAGCTATCGAGACCGGGCCAGCGGTCGCTGATGATCGGTGTGCCGCAGGCAGCGGCCTCGAAGAGCCGCACGCTGGGCGACCATCCTGCCGCGATCATCGACGCGCGCGTAAGGTTCAGCGTGTAACGCTGGCGGCTGTAGAAGGCGGCATGTTCGGCGGGCGGCAGGTGCTCGATCCGCTCGACATTGTCCGGCCAGGCGATATCGGACGGATATTGCGAGCCGGCGACGACGAAGCGGCGCTCCGGCAGGCGGCGCGCCGGCTCCAGCAGCAGCGCTTCGAGGGCGAGCTGCCGGTCGGCGCTGTATGTTCCAAGATAGCCGAGATCCCATTCGATCGCGTCTCTGGTGCGATGGTGTCGCTTTGGATCAACCGAGCAGTAGAGCGGCTCTGTTCGGCGGGCGCCGAACTCCGATCTGAGGCGCTGCAACGTCGGTCCGCCGGTGAAGGAGAAGTAGACGTCGAAATAGGGGATCTGCCTGCGGGCAAGGTAGTCGCAATCGTCCTCGGCAACCCGCGCCAGCGTCACCGGCGTGTCGATGTCGTAAAAGCAGAACTGTCCAGTGCACAGCGAAGCGAGGTCGTCGATGATGGCCCTGCCTTCCGGCACGAAGGAGCCTATCACCACCGCGTCGGCACGCTGCAACTCCTGCCGGTGATTGCGGGGCAGCTCGGAGACTGTCTGGTAGTAGCGCAAGTCGCAGAAATCGGGGTCGCGCAGGTCCCGGTGATGCGCGTACCAGGGCACGTCGCGTTCGAGGAAGGTGACGCGATGGCCGAGCTCGTTGAGCGCGCGCAGCAGTCCCCGGAAAGTCGTCGCGTGGCCGTTGCCCCAGGATGAGGATAACGAAAGTCCGAGGAAAACGATGTCGAGCGGTTTCGTCATTCCGCGGCCTCCATTGCCCGGCGCTCGAAATGCGCCTTGAAGATGTCGTCCACCAGCCGGGCTCGCAGCGTGTAGGTATGCTCGGCCAGAACGCGCCGCAGCGCTGCGGCGCCGATCGCCTTCGCCCGTTTCGGGGTCAGCGTGCGCACGATCTCGGCGACGTCGGCACCGTCCCGCGCGACCAGAATCTCTTCGCCTGGGGTCAGGAACAACTCGACGCCAAGCCAGGCATCGGTGATTAGGCATGCGCCCGCGCCGGCCGCTTCGAAGACACGTGTCGCGGGCGAAAACCCGTTGGCCGCCATGCTGTCGCGGCTGATGTTGAGCACCGCCTTCGGCGTCACGTTGAAGGCGTTGTGATCGCGCGTACCGACATGGCCGAGCCACGAAACGTTCGCCGGCAAGGGCTTGTCGCCCCAGCCGGATCCGCCGAGCAGGAAGCGTTGGCTGCCAAGCACACGGGCCGGATCGAGGAAGAAGGCGTCGACGCGCGCCTCGCGGTCGGGCAGCCGATTGCCGAGGAAAGCCAGGTCGCAGGCAAAGCGCGGATTCGCGGCGACCGGATGATGTGTCTCAGGATCGAGCGCGTTGTAGATCGGCACGCATTCCGCGGCGCCGAGCGCCCGATAGTCCCAAACCACGGGATCGCCGCCGCCATAGGTCAGCACAAGGCCGATCCTCTTCAACGCCTCATGCAGCGGGTGTTCGGCATGATTGCGCAGCTCGCTTAGGGTCGCCGGCGCATCGACGTCCCAGAACACGGTCAGCGCATCCGGGCGAGCGTTGTCGAGAACCGCATGCAGCAGCGCCTCGTCCTCGAAGCCGACGCCGCTTGCCTTGACCACGACGTCTGCCTGCGCGGCGCGCGAGGCGACCTGCATCAGCGCATGCGCTGTCGGCTCATAGACGACGACGCTGCACCAGTCCGGCGCCTCGATATCGCGATGCTTCTGGCGATCGTAGACATCGGGCTCATAGAAGACGATGTCATAGCCGCGCTTCGACAACGCCTTGAGCAAGCCCCGATAATAGGTGGCCGCGCCGTTCCAGTAGGACGACAGAAGGCTCGATCCGTAAAAGGCGATCTTCATGCAACGGCCTCCCTTGCAGGTTTGATTTCAGCGACCTCGCGATTGCCGCATGCGGCGAGGATGTCGAACAACTCGTCGACGCGGTGTCGGCATGTGTGGCGCGCAAGGATGGTTTCCCGACCGGACGCAGCCAGCGCCTCCGCACGCTGGCTGTCGTTCAGCACGTCGCGAAGGTGATCCCGCATCTCGGCGCCGTTCCGGGCGAACAGGAAATCCGTGCCGGCACGGAACAGTCCTTCGACATCCGACCATGGCGCCGAGACCAGCGGAATGCCGCAGGCCATCGCCTCGAACATGCGTATGGTCGGAATGCCGGGCAGGCTCTCCCGATAAGGCCGGCGGGGGATGTGCATGGTGACGCGATGCCGGGCGAAGCTCTTCGGCACGTCGGCATTGGCAATCCAGCCATCATAGCGCAGCCCTGCCTCGGCAAGGGCGGCTCGGGCGTCGGTCGGATAGCGCACGCCGTGCACGGTTCCCGACAGCGCGAGAGCGCTCGCCGGCTCGATCAGGAACTCGGCGATCTCGGCGCTGCGTTCGTCGTCGCCCCAATTGCCGATCCAGACGAGGTCGGAGACGGGCTCGACATCCGGGCACGGCTTGAACAGCCGGTCGTCCGCCGCCTCATGCCAGGTGAAGACCCGTTTGCCCCAGCCGGCGCGAAGATAGCTCTCGCGCAGCACCTCGCCGAAGACCAGCACTCCGTCATAATGCTCGAGCTGAAGTGCCGCTATCGCCTGCGTCGCCGATACGGCGCGGTGATGAGTGTCGTGGAACAGGAGCGTGAAATTGCCATAGGCTCGCGCCTGTCCGATGCGCGCGACAAGATCCTTGTCCGTCCATTCGTGAACGATCACGACATCCGCGCCGGCGAGCCAGGCTTCATGCGCGAAGCCGGGGCCATAGGTCAGCGCCATCAGCTCCGGGAAATCCTTGCGGAAACGCTCGACAGCGAAAGGGCCTTGCTCGGCGAGCAGATTCGATCGGCTCCAGCCGTCGGCAGGTTCCAGCGCGACCGCCTCATGTCCGCGCGCGACGAGCTCGCGCATGATGCCGCGCTGGAAATGCGCGTTGCCGTGATTCCAGTCGGAAACGGCGGAGTGGGTGTAAAACAGGAAGCGCATGGTCAAAGCCCTGCCATGGCCGTCGCCGCCCGATCGTAGACCTCTCGCATCCGCGCCGTCTGGGCGCTGAGCGAGAATTTGCGCGCCCTTCGGGCGGCGCGCTGACCGAAATGGCGCCGCAAGCTTTCGTCATGCGAGAGCCTGGCGATGCAGCCGGCAAGCGCATGGGGATCGCGTGCGTCGAAGAACGCCGCTGCTCCGTCCCAGATCTCGCGGTAGGTCGCGATGTCCGCCAGCACCAGGGGGGTGCCCGCAGAGGCTGCCTCCAGAGCGGCCAGCCCGAAAGGCTCGTAGATGGACGGCGAGACAAACATGCTGGCCCGCGCCATCAATTGCCGAACCTCTGAATGGCTGATCGAGCCGAGCGAGATGCAATTGTCGAAGAACAGGCGCTGTCCGTCCGGGCCTTCCGTTTCGCCTGCGGCGAAAACGGGAGGGCCACACAAAGCAGCCGCGGCATCGAGCGCCAACCCGTTTTTACCCTCATCCCACCAGCGGGCGGCAGCGAGAACGAAGGACTCGCGATGCGCGCCTGCCGGACCGGGGAGCGCGCCATTGTGGACGACGCTCAAGCCGGCGATCGGGCCGTAGCAGGCTCCGAGCATGGCGGCATGGCTTCGGCTCGGCGCGACAATGGCTTCGGCGCGGTCGAATCCCGCCCGGTTGCGCTCTCGTTGCCAAGCCCAATCGCCCTCGGGCATTTGCGCCCGCACTGCATGCAGCCATGTGACCACGCAGGAATGCGATACCGCGACGATTGGACAAGTCAGCTCAAGACCGGCTGCCTGCGCCGGCGCATTGAGGTGTATGAGATTGATTGCATATTCCGACGCAAGCTCCTGCAATTCGCTGGGCAACCGGTCGAGATCTTTCGTGTCGCGCGTCATCCAGTCCGGCGGGCATTTCAGCCAAACCAGCGTGGCGAAGGACCGCGCCTCCCGGGCCTGTTCGGAGGAAGGTTCGGGTCCCAGCCCGGCAAGCACGATGCTGTCGCCGCTGGCCGCCAGCTCTCGCGCCAGATCGAGCGAATAGCGCCAGACTCCGCCGACGGCGTCGGTCGTCATCAGAATGCGCCGCGGACGATGGGTCAGTGATTGCAGCATGAGGACTCCAACTCAGCCAGCGCGTGCGGACGCTGGTCCTGGATGTCGCTGAAGGATCGGAAGGAGGCGAGGTAGTGCTCATGCGCTCGCTCCCAGGCAATATCGTCGGGTTCGCCCCAGAGTTCGCGGTAGCTGGGCGAGCTCGGATAGGGATAGAGCGGCACGGGCTCGTTCGCCCAAACGCCGTGATCGATGAGGTGCTTGCGCCAATGGTCCACCAGCGCCGGATCGTCCTCGACCACGCCGATCAGATTGGCCTGAACGAAAGGCACATGGCGACGGGCATCGACCAAAAGCGCGGCCAGATCCTCCGTGTCGAGCCGGCATCGCTTGGCGAGCATCGCACGGCCCTCGACGGTCAGGCTTTCAAGGCCGGCTTCGATCGAGACGCAGCCGGCCTCGCCGAGCAGCTTGAGCAGGTCCGGCTTCCACAGGTCGATGCGGGTCTGGACACCGAACTGGATATCGCGGTCGACCAGCGCTTCCAGCAACGCCTTCTGCGGCAGGAAGATTTCATCGATGAAGTAGATGTAGCCGACCCCTTGAGCGATCAAACCGTCGATCTCGGCTATGACGGCATCGTGCTTCCTGCGCCGATACGCATCGCGGAAATCGATCTTGGCGCAGAAGCTGCAATTGTAGGGGCAGCCGCGCGACGCTTCCACCTCGGCGCCGGCGCCCTTCTGGTGGGCATCGAACCTGTGGTGGTGGTGGCCATGCGCGGCGATCCAGTCGGATGGCCAGGCGAGCGCAGGATGATCGACGAACGGGCTGGCATGCACCCCGCCATTGCACACTGGAAAGTCGTCCTGGAGCCGGGCCGTATGCGCAACCTTGCTCCAGTCGCTTTGCCGTGCAAGCTCCGTCACGACCTCTTCGCATTCACCGCGCACGACGACATCGACGCCGAGCTTGCGCAGGGTCGGCGCCGGAGTTGCCGAGCCATGCGGTCCGACCGCCACCGCGCGTCCGCCGCGCCCGGCGAGATGATTGAGGAATTCCGCCGGCACGCGCAGCTCGGGCGGCGCGCAGCGCCAGAACAGATAGGTCGGCGCGGTTGTCACGACGGTCATATCCGGTGCGAAAGCCGCAACGCTTTCCGCAAGGGCGGCGTTGTCCAGCCCTTGCAGCAAGCCGTCCAGCATCAGCACGTCGTGCCCTTCGGCTTCCAGCATCGCCTTCGAGTAGCCGAGCTCCAGCGGCAGATGCGGCTGGCGGCAGCCGAAATAGATGCTGTGCTCGTATGTCCAATGAGGATTGACCAGCGCTACCTTCATGCGACGTACCTCGTGGCTTCGGGGTGCGGTTGGAGCCGATGCCGCAGCAGCCAGCTGGCGAGATCGCTGACGCCTTCGCGCCATGGGACTCGCGCCTGCCAGCCGATCGCTGCTTGCAGCTTGCGCGTGTCGGCGACGAAGAAGGGTTGGTCGCCAACGCGCTCGCGGTCGTGGCGAAGCGCGACGTCGCTGCCCGTCATATCGGCGATCTCCGCCAGCAGCACGCGCAGGCTGACCGCATTGCCCGGGCCGCCGCCCAGGTTGAACGCCTGGCCCTTGAGGGCCTCAATCCTGGCCAACACGCCGCGATAGGCGGCTACGGCATCGGACACATGCAGGATGTCGCGCACCTGCCTGCCGTCGCCGTAAACGGTAATCGGCCGGCCGGACAAGACGCTGAGAAGAAAATGCGCGACCCAGCCCTGGTCCTCGGTGCCGAACTGGCGCGGCCCGTAGATGCAGCTCATGCGCAGCACCGCTGTCGGCAGTCCGTAGGATTTGGAATAGTCGAGCACATACTGATCGGCCGCGCCCTTCGAGCAGCCATAGGGCGTGCAGAAATCAAGGCCTACCTTCTCATCGACCCCGCCCGCGCGCACCTTCTCGTCGAGCGGCTCGTAGTGATCGTCGGCTTGCCGCACCGCGATCTGGGGCAGGCTGCCATAGACCTTGTTGGTGCTGGCGAAGACTACGGGGGCGCCGGTGCTGCGAGCGGTCTCCAGCACGTTGAACGTGCCTTTGAGGTTGATGTCGAAATCCTGCGCGGGATCGGTCAGGCTGGTCGTCACGGCGGTCTGGGCGGCGAGGTGAAAGATCGCCTTTGCCGGTGCCAGCGCCGCTGCCAGTGCGCCGGCATCGCGTATGTCGACGATTTTGGCGCTCAGCCGATCGCCGTGCTTTTGCGCCAGCCAGTCGAGATTCTGCTCGACGCCGGGGCGGCTGAGATTGTCGACGACCAGCACGGCCTCGCCGTCGGATAGCAGGCTGTCGGCCAGGTTGGAGCCGATGAAGCCGCTGCCGCCAATGACGGCTATCGGTGCCTTGCGCGGATGCCGGTGGCCCTGGGTCATGAGACCAATCCCCGCTCTTCCAGCTCGCGCCGCATGTCCGCGCCGCGGTCGATAACGACGCTGTTGCGAACCCATGCCGCGAATTCGCCGAGCGAATCTTCCAGTCGATGCTTCGGCTCAAAGCCGAGCAATTCGCGCGCCTTGGAAATGTCGGCGAAGCAGTTGCGTATATCGCCGGAGCGCGCCTTGCCGAGAATTTCGGCGGGGCGCTTCGGAACGCCCATGGCCTTGGCAAGCAGCCGGGCCACCTCGCTGATCGAATAGGCTCGGCCGCTGCCGATGTTGATGGCGTGGCCGGCTGCCTGGCGTTGCTCCAGCGCCAGGCGGAACGCGGTGGCGACATCGCGCACATGGACGAAATCGCGCTTCTGCTCGCCGTCCTCGAAGATCGTCGGCTGTTTGCCATTGGCGAGGCGCGAGGCGAAATTGGCGAGGACCCCGGTATAGGGATTGGAAAGCGCCTGTCCGGCGCCGAACACGTTGAACAGGCGCAGTGCGACGGCATCGACGCCGTAGGCCTGGCCAAAGATCAGCACCGCGCGTTCCTGCGCATATTTGGTCAGCGCGTAGATCGAGGCGAGATCGGGCCGCTTCTCTTCGTCCGTCGGAAGAGGCGACAGTGCTTGGCCGGTCGCCGATACCAAATCCCAGCGGCCCTCCTTTATATCGGCAGGCTTTCGGCGCGCATTGTCGATCCGCTCGCCGTCCGGAGTCTGATAGAGGCCTTCGCCATAGATGCTCATGGAAGACGCCACGACGATCCGCTCGACCGGATGCTTGATCAATGTCTCCAGCAGCACCGCGGTGCCGAGATCGTTCGCGCCGACATAGCGGGCGATCTCGTACATGGACTGGCCGACGCCAACCTCGGCCGCCAGATGGATCACGGCATCGGCGTCGGAAACCGCTTCGGCGACAGTGTCGCGGTCGCGCACGTCGCCCTTGATCAGTTCCGCCCCCGCAGGGAGGTTGATGGCTTCGGCGCCGTGCACCTGATCGATAAGCGCATCGAGCAGGCGCACCTGATAGCCATGGTCGGTGAGTTCCTGGGCGACGTGGCGGCCGATGAAGCCGCAACCTCCCGTAACCAATACACGTTTCACGATGACTCCCTTGTGGACTTGGCTTCGGCGCCCCGAACTGCGCGGCAAAAGGTTTGTTCCCTGCTTCAACAAAGTTCCCGTCGCAGGGGGGTGCCGCAGCTTCGACAGGGAGCCGTTCCACCATCTGGAACATTGCCTGTTGGCTGCCGTTAGGACCGTTCATCGGTCCCCGCTGCAGAAAGGAAAGTCCATGTCCGAGGCCAAGACGACCACCAACCACGACGAAATCCGCAAGTGGGTAGAAGAACGGAATGGCCAGCCGGCTGTCGTTCGCACGAAAGGCAAGGGCGGCATTCTGCGCATTGACTTCGGCGAGCCCGAAGACACGCTCGAGCCAATCGAATGGGACGAATTCTTCCGCATCTTCGACGAGAACGATCTCGCCTTCCTGCATCAGGATAAAGCCGGCAGCGGTGGAACGAGCCGCTTCAACAAGTTCGTCGAGCGCAGCCAGAAAGGTTGAGAGGCCGAAAACCTGGCGCCGTTGGAGGGGAGGAGCCCTATAATGGCGCGCGGCAGGCGGGGTCGGGCAGCCGCATCTATTCCGTTGCGCTCAATCGAGCGGCTGTCCGTCGGCCCGGGCGTCGTTCCAAGATCGTAGCCATCCCCGGCGCGGGGTTTCCCGAATGGCGTCGGCAGTGGGAACCGCGTGGGCGCTCCGGCTGTTGGATCGGCAAGGAGCAATGACCATGGGACTCTTTTCCGACCTGAACAAGAAGCTGACCGAAAACCTATACGCCCATGGCAGTTATCTGAGCGATCCGAGCGCCGACCTGCCGCGGCGGGTGGAGGAGACGGTCGACCTTCTGATGCCTTTCGTGCGGCCGGAGGCCCGCGAAACGGTGAAGCTGCAGATCCTCGGCATCATCCACGAGCATATCTATGACGAGGACTGACTGCGGCGACTGCTCGATCCGCCGGAGACGCTAGCCGACAGACGCTTTCAGCCATTATCCCGAACGCCGGGATCTGCCTTGCTTTTCGGCTTCGCGGAGCAGCCGCACGATGGCGTCCACCGGAGACGGGTTCGTGGTCGGCTGCGCTTTCCAGCGCCATAGATGACGAAACAAACTTCTCAAGCGCGGCATCACAATTACCTCCTTGCGCTATCAAACCTGGGACGGGGAACGATGTTCCTTTCATACCTGGCGGAAGATCGCGGCGAGCAGAAACACAACCGCGGCCAGGACGACCAGCGCCACGATCACCAGCACCGGGCCGTTCCTTCGCGGCTGCAGGCCGGGCGCGTTCTCTGGCGGCCGCATCGCGTTGGCAAAGCTTGCCTGGTTGGTGAAGCTCGGTTCGCGCGGCCCTGCCGGCTTGGCGGAAGTCGGGACATCGCCGGCCTCGGCATCCGTCTCCTGCGGCGCCGCCGCAGGGTCGAACCCAGGGGTCTTGTCCTGCGTCCTGCCGGCCTGGATTTCGCCGCGGGCTTCGGCGGGCGTGCGTTGGTTGGGTGACATTCGGCGCCTCCTTTGTTTCCAAACCTGCTTCCGGCCCCGCTGTTCCAACCGCGCCATTAAGACGGATATCGATCAGGCGCTGCCTTCGAGTTCATCGCGAGCGTTGCGGGATGTCGGGCGCGGCTATCCAAGCCGATTCGTGAACTCGGGCGGAACTTTCAGGAGCAGGCGAGCTTTGTATCCTCGACACGGAGACGAAGAGGCAGGAATGCAAGTTCTCGACACAGCGATACATGCCGGTCCTGGAGACGTGACGGTCGAATTTCTCGGCGAGGGCGGGGAAAAGATCGCTGTCACCATGGTTGTGTCCGACCCGTTGCCCGGCGATGCCGCGCTTGTCGATCGCGCCAAAGAGCTGATGGTTCAGTGTGCTGCATTCGGCGGCCGGTCTGCGCAAGGCAGCCAGGACGGGTCCGTGGATGCCGTCCGACCCGCCGTCGAGAGGCCAACCGACGTGGGCCAGGATCTCTACACATTCGAATATCGTGACGGTGGCAGTTTGAGGCGGCTAGAAGGGGTGGAATTGCCCAACCTCGAAGCTGTTCATGATGAAGCGTTGCGCTCCGCGATCGATCTTCTCGACGATCCGGCTGCCGAAGCTCGGCGGGAGGGCTGGGCGGTTCGGGTTCGCGGCGGCGACGGCGATGTAATCTTGTCGGTCGATTTCGATGAGGCAAGGCGGGAAAAGGCCGCCGCATTGTGATGGAGGCAAGTCTGTGAAGGATCGGACGATAAAGACCTTTATGCCCCTGCACGCGATTGCCGCCGCACGGGGAGATGGGCTGAGGCCGGAATTTCTTCGCCTGTTCGAGGCCCGCGCGGCCTTGTCAGACCTCGACGTGATCCAGCTCAGCCGGGGCGAGGACGCAGGCTTGGACCAAGCCGGCCCGAATCCTATCGGCAGCCGCGCAGCCGTTTGCGGGCAAAACGTCGTGCGCTTCCCTCGCCGGCGGAGTACAACAAGTGTGCCAGGAGGAGGTAAGCGTGTCAGAGGAGGTCGTTATGGGAGCGCCCTTGGCACTGATCATTGAAGATGAATATCTGATCGCTTGCGACGTGGCGGATGGCTTAAGGGCACTCGGCTTCGAGGTGGCTTGCGTGGCCTCGGAACGGGCAGCCGCGACCTGGCTGGACGACAACCAACCGGATTTGGCCATCATCGACATCCAATTGCTCGACGGCCAAAGGGGGGCCGCCGCCGCTCGCCTCAAGGAGGCGGGTGTGCCCTTTGTCGTGCATTCGGGCTACGATCCGGCCTTCCAGTCGCCTGTCTTCCATGGCGTGCCTTTTCTGCCGAAGCCTGCGCCGATCCGGCATCTGGTCGAGCTTGCGAGCCGGTTGATAGGCGATCGCACCATGTCGTAGGCCAGGCTTTCTCAGTCCGGCGCATCGCTCTTGCGGAACCGCGACACCGCTTCGATCAACAGGTTGTAATCGACCGGCTTCGACAGCTTGGGCTTGTCGCGAAACTGGTCGGGAAAGACAGTGATGCTGTCGTAGCCGGTGAGGAAAATGAAAGGGACACCGCCGAGCGTGAGATGCTCGGCCAGGGGAAAGCTTTGCTCGCCTCGAAGGTTCACATCCAGCACGGCTCCGTCCAGAGCAACGCCCTCGATTTGTGCAAGCGCCTGTCTGACCGTAGGTGCCGGGCCGATCACTGTGCATCCTGCTTGGGTCAACTGGTCGGTGAGGTCCTCCGCAAGCATAAACACGTCCTCGACCACAAGGACATTCAGGCCGGACAAGAGCATGTTGTGTCCACTCCTCATCGCTCAGCGGCAAATGTCAGCGACCCGTGCCTGACGCCAGCGGAATTTCTATGTCGCATTCAAGTCCGGAGCGTTCGAACCTCAGATCGACCTTCCCTCCCAGCTCGTACTCCAAACTTTGCTGGATGAAGGTCGTTCCGAAATTCCTCCTTAGCGGCTCTTCGACGACAGGTCCGTCGATTTCCCTCCAGCGGATTGACAGAATGCCCGGTTTGTCGGTGTTCCAGGCTACTTCGACGCGACCGTCCTCTGTCGATAGGGCTCCGTATTTCGCGGCATTGCTGGCAAGCTCGAAGAATACCATGCCGAGTGTCGCGGCCGCGCTCGCGCCCAGCTGCAAAGGGCTTCCGAGGATGATGATATTCTGGCGCTCCTTGCTGCTGTAAGGCGACAGGACTGCCCGCAGCAACTGCTCGAGATCGGCATCCGTCCAGTTGTAGGAAGACAGCACGTCGTGCGTTCGACCCATTGCCTGCAGCCGCTGCTGGAAGGACGTGAAAAAATCGCCCATCGAACTGGATGTGCGAACCATGCGGGACGTCAGCGCGGTGACCGTGGCCAGGATATTCTTCACGCGGTGCTGCAATTCGTGCAGCAGCCTTTCCTGGCTGCGCTCGGCCTCCTTGTGACTGGATATGTCGACCAGCGCCGCAATGGCGCCGCGGACCTTGCCCTTTTCGTCGAACAGCGGGTTGGCCGACATCATAACGTCGATTGCGGTACCGTCCTCATGCTGGATCCTCGCTTCATAGCCCGGAATTGCCCTGCCGGTGCGCATTGTCTTGAGCAGCGGCTGGTCATCGGTGCCGACCTTGGTTCCATTGAAAGTCAGCGGCAGGATCGCGGGCACGGATATCAGCTTGGTGCCGGTAGCGGGCCGACCCAACAGCTCCGCCGCGCGCCGGTTGGCGCGGATCTCCACGCCGGCGCCATCCTCGGCGATGAAGATGCCGATCGGCACGAGATCGAGCAGGGCTCCCAGGCTTTCGCCGCGGTTGCGCAGGTCATGCGAGAGCGCGCCGATCCTTTTCTCGGCCTGCGTGATCTGGGTGATGTCGACGAAGGTGACGACGACGCCCGCTATGATATTGTCGACTGTCCGGTAGGGCAGCACCCTCATGATATAGCTCTGGCCGTTGTCCATGCCCTCGACCTGCCGCTCGATCGTGCCAAGCCTTTGCAGCACCTGTTCCATGTCGGCCTGCAAGCCGTCGGCAGTGAAGCGCGGACGGACATGCGCCAGCGGCCGTCCGACATCGCTTTCCACCAGCCGGAACAGGTCGCGCGCGGTCGGCGTGAAGTTCTTGATGCAGAGGTCGCGGTCGAGGAAGATGGTGGCGATTTGCGTGCTTTCGAGCAGGTTCGCCATGTCGTTGTTGGCGCGGGTGAGCTCGTCGACGCGCAGACTGAGCTCGGCATTGACGGTGTGCAACTCCTCGTTGATCGACTGGAGCTCCTCTTTCGAGGTCTCCAATTCCTCGTTGGACGACTGCAGCTCCTCGTTGATCGAGGAAAGCTCCTCGTTCGAGGATTTCAGCTCCTCATTGGAGGATTCGAGCTCCTCCGTCGTGATCTGCAGACGCTCCTTGGTTTCCCTCAGCTCCCTTTCGAGCTGACTGACATTGGCGCTTTCGACATCGTCGGTTGTGTGGACGGCCTCGTCCTCGGCTTCCGGCTTGATCCCGCCGACATCCCGGAAGACCAGCATAAAGAGCGGGTCGGAAGAACCATCGCCCGGAAGCGGCTGCACAGCCAGGCTGATCGTCTGACGCCCGCCATTGGTGCCGATGCTGATCTTATTCTGGACCGCCACCTGTCCGGTGCTTACGGCCTTGTGGAGCGCGGCCCTCAGATCCATGCGCAACCCGCGACGCGCCATGGAGAAGACGTTGTGGCTGGGGGCGCCGGCAGCGAGCTCCAGATATTTGCCCGTGCCGCCTGAGCTGTGCATCATCTCGCCGGCGGCATTGACGATCACGTAGGCCGGCGAATAGCGCTCGACGAGCAAACGCTCCGCGATTTCCTGCAGGGTTCCGGCCGTTGCCCGCCGGCGCGCACTTGGATCCGTCGATCTCGCCGCTGTAACAAGCGGGAATTCCGGCAACCGATGTGCCGTGGCCCCGTTGCGCCTCTGGAAGATGCGGCTTGTCTTATCCACCGTCGAGAACAGCTGTGGATGGCGCGTGACGTTCTCCGAGGAACCGAGAAGAAGATAGCCGTTGTTGCGCAAGGCGTAGTGAAAGATCGGGACGATCTTTTCCTGTAGTTCCGGGCCCATATAGATCAAAAGGTTGCGGCACGCGATCAGGTCGAGCTTCGAAAAGGGCGGATCGCGCAAGAGATTGTGCACTGAGAACAGGCAGATCTCCCGCAAGTCTGCGGAAATGCGGTACGTACCGTCCTCGCGCGAGAAGAACTCCTTCAGCCGCTTCGGCGTTATGTCCGGCGCGATCGTCGCCGAGTAGCGGCCGGCGCGCGCTACTTCCAGCGCGCGCTCGTCGATGTCGGTGGCAAAGATCTGCAAGTTGGGCGAGGCGGCGCCGCGCGGCGCGTTCTCCTTCAAGAGCATGGCGATCGAATACGCTTCCTCGCCTGTGGCGCAGCCCGGCACCCATACCCTGATCGTTTCGCTGGGTTTGCGGTTCTCGAACAGCCGGGGAATGACCACACGCTCGAGAGCCTCGAAAGCCTGCGGGTCGCGGAAGAAGCTGGTGACGCCGATCAGCAGGTCCTGGAACAAAAGATCGACCTGCTGCGGGTCCTCGCGTAGCCGCTGGTAGAAGAGGGTGGGATCGTCGATCTGCAGCACCAGCATGCGGCGCTGGATGCGCCGCAAAATGGTGTTGTCCTTATAGCCGCTGAAATCATGGCCTGTGCGCGAGCGAAGCAGGGCGGCGATGCGCGAA
This sequence comes from Mesorhizobium sp. CA7, assembly GCF_020165015.1. NCBI lineage: Bacteria > Pseudomonadati > Pseudomonadota > Alphaproteobacteria > Hyphomicrobiales > Phyllobacteriaceae > Mesorhizobium > Mesorhizobium sp. CA7. The sequence continues at coordinate 377,958 of NZ_JAIUHH010000004.1, read as the reverse complement.
AGCTGTTCGGTCACTTCGCGCTTGCGCCGGTCCCGCTCGGTTTCTGTGCGGCTCGCGTGGGTGAAATAGCTGACCAGCTTGCCGGCCATCTCCTCCGCGGGAAGCACCATGTCGACCAGGCCGCTCTGGACGGCGCTGCGCATCATTCCGTCATATTCGGCGCTCTCTTGCGCAAGCGTCAGTCCGCCGCGCTCCTTGATGGCCCTCAAGCCGACGGTGCCGTCGCTGCCGGTTCCGGAAAGAATGATCCCGGCGGCGTTCTCGGCCTGCTCCTGCGCAAGCGAGATGAAGAAATCGTCGATCGGCGCCCGTCTGTCGCGCGCGGCCGCGATCTTGACCAAGTGAAAGCGCCGCTCTTCAATCCTCACCGAAACACCTGGCGGGATCACATAGATGTTGTCGGGTTTGACCTCTACGCTTTCGGCAACTGTTTGCGTTGCGATCGCGGTTGAGCGCTGGATGATGCTGGCAAGCGCACTTTCATGCTCGGCGTCGAGATGCTGGATGACGACATAGGCGAAGCCGCTGTCGGCGGGCACTTCGGGAAAAAAGCTCCGCAATGCCGCGATGCCACCCGCCGATGCGCCGATGCCGACAATGGGGAAGGACGCCGGCTGCTTTTCGTCGTCGCGCGAACTAACCCTTGCCTTGTGAGTACTTGCCTTCCGCGCTGACTTCGCCATTGCCCCTTACCTGAACCCGCCTGCTTCCGAGGATGCGTTCGATCACAGCGGCATCCGCCTCATATTCCTTCGCCCGCCTGCCCATTTCGGCGGCGAGTCCAGAGCGGCGCTTCGCCCGCTCCCGCTCTGCCATACGCCTGGCAAACGCCGCCCGCTGCTGATGCGAGCGGAGCAGGCTCCACAGGATCTCTTCGGCCTCCACCGCCTGCATCTCCATCACCGCGTCGGTGGTGAAGGCATGCCCGGTATGGCACCGATAGCGCAGCATGTCACCGTCTTCGATCTCCCACAACGGCCCGTGACATTCCGGGCATGTAAACACCGACAATTCGCCAAGTCGATCCGCTTCTTGCATCGTCGAATGCTCCTGCGCGGCAATAGCCGCTTCCAATCTAACCGCCGGCGGGGGAGGAAAGGATTCTCCGGCCGGCTCGACCGCAAGTTTTGCCAGCAAAGGGCCGAGCTCGGCGGCGGGCAGGCAGTGGTCGACCTCGACATAGCGCAGTGCGCTTTCAATCATCCCGGGCACCAGCGCGTCCTTGGGGTGCTGGACGACTGCCAGCCCGCCGACGGACTTGACGGCCCTCAACCCGGCGGTGCCGTCGGAAAGCGCACCCGACAGCAGAACCCCGATGACACTCGCGCCGTAGCTCAGCGCCGCCGAGCGGAACAAGGGGTCGATGGCCGGCCGGGCAAGATTCTCGCGCGGGCCGCGCCGCAGCATCATATGATCATCGTGAAGGAGAAGATGGAACCCGGGCGGCGCGACATAGATGCAGCCGGTCCTGAACTCTTCGCCGTTCGTTGCCGGCTGCGTTTTGAGCGTGCCCGCGCGGTCCAGGATCTCCGGCAGGCAGCTGACCTGGCCGATATGCAACACGACAAAGATGGCCGCCGGCAGATCGGCCGGAAGGTTGGCGACGATCTGCTTCAACGGCTCGATTCCGCCGGCCGACGCGCCGATGACGATGATGTTATGGTTGGATAGACCTTTGGAACGGGCCATTCCGCTACGAGCCTCCAAACTGGGCTGTAAGAAGTGTTCCGATGGGGTGACGGCATCATCGCGGTTCAGCGACAGGTCAGATGTTTAACCCTGCAACCTGCACGAAGTTCCGTTCGCTGCCGGCCAGGCTCGTCGCGAAGGATGGCGGGAACATAGGGGATGACTGGCAGTTGGGGTTCGCCTCAGACGCCATGCCAGGCGTTTGTCGAAGATCGGTGGGCAACACCTGATCGGTCTGCGCCTGTCCCTTGCAAGCGCGGGCTTCAGGCCCGGCAGGCCTGCCGCGCCGCTTTACAGATGTCGCCGCCAAAACCACAGGAGACAGCAATGAAGCATCAGACCTCATATGAACTTCAATCGGTGGCAGTCGTCGACCGGCTTGGATTGATCCCCCTTGCCACGAGAACGCAGCGGATCGAGCGGTGGGCGGAACTGCTGGACCGCAATCCGCTTCGGTGTCTCTCCGCGCTGACGGGCACCGAATATGTCGATCCCGAGGTTCGCGAACAGGTGCGGGCGGACGGATCGCCGCTCGCGGTTGCTTTCGATGATCCGTTGCTGCGCGCGGCCGGTTTGCAGTCCGACACCTACGGCGAGGCGAAGCGCTTTTTCGAATTGTCCGATTGGCAATTGCATGACGTCGTGTGCAGCTGTCATGCCGGCGCGACGATGCAGGCCAGCTGGGCTGCCGCGCGGGTCCGTCGGATCATAAAAGGCAACCGGATCATTGCCTGGCTCAGAAGCTGCCTGACCCATTGAGAATGCTGGTCGCCAGGCGAGCGCAGGTCGCCGGCGGCCCGGCTGCCTGCGATTAGTGCAGCAGACAAGCTCCGCGCAGCCGCGCTATCTTGCGCATGATGGTGTTCAGCCAGTCGGCGATCGATGACCCCTCGGGCCTTTTGTCGATGTCTTCAAGCGCCTGCTCCAAAGTGTGCTCGACAAGGCGGTCGGAAGCGCCGGCATCGTCCAGCAGCAGACGCGCGGTGAGCCGGAGCTTGGGGAGCAGCGCAACGACGTCCTCCGCCGCGGGCGCCGGCTGCGCGACGGTCACCGGCTCCGCAAAGGGTTCCGGCGGGAACAGCGCATCGACCACGGCGGCGCCGTTCGAGGACTTGCTCAGGCTGCTCGCGAAACGCAAACGCTCGGGGATGGCGATCTCGTCGTAACCGCTGAAGAAGACGAAGGGCACGTTGCGCCGCATCAATTCGTCCGCGACCGGGAAGACGAGGCGACCATGCAGGTTGACATCCAGAATCGCTGCGTCCGCCGCTTTTGCATGTCGCCCGGCCTGCTCCACTGTCGCTGCCGGTCCGAGGATGATAGCGCCCATCCCAGCGAAGAAGGTCGCCAGATCGCTGGCCAGCAGCCACTCGTCCTCCGCGATCAAGAGGTGAAGTCCCCTGAGGTTTCGCACACGAAGCTCCTTAGTTCATATTCTGAAATTCATGTTTTGACGTTGGTGAGATCTCAGTGGTCGCGTCGCAACCGACGCGTGTATTCATGAGGTCGCAGGAAAGCCAACTGGTAGAACGCGGCGATGGGTGAACCGTTCCGGCGGTTCGCCGCGCCGGATCTGACAGCTATGGAACCATTCCGCCGGCCGGCGGTTCGACACCAGGCGGGAGTCGGCCGGGAACGAGGACCCATGACGCCGCAGGGCGAAGCTTCCAGGGAAGACAGCGAGCGCCAAGATACCGACCGTATCCGCGACCTTGCGGAAAGAACGAGAATTCCAAGCGGGTTGGCGCTGGCGCTGATCCTGAAATACGGCAACGAGCCGAACGTGCTCGATCGCGAGGCTGCAAAGTTCAGGCGCGACGCGAAGAACGGCGGCAGACAGGGAGCTGCGGCGTGTTGGCCGATCCCATGGTCCTCATCCTGATGTACTTCATCCTGCCGGTCTGGCTGGTTGCGGGCTTTGCCGACTGGCTCTGCCATCGCGCCACCCATATCGAATCGACGACCGGTGCGAAGGAATCGCTCATTCACTTGCTGATGTTCGCCGAGGTTGGAATCCCGCTGCTTGCGGCAATGTTCCTGGAGGTAAACGCCCTGGTCATCGCCGTGATGATCGTCACCTTCTTCATTCACGAAGCGACGGCGATATGGGACGTCCGCTATGCGATCACGGCTCGCACGGTGAGTCCCGTCGAGCAGCACGTGCACAGCTTTCTGGAAATGATTCCGCTGATGGGGCTGGTCATAGTGGTGGCGCTGCATTGGGGCCAATTCCTGGCGCTGTTCGGCGCCGGAACGGAAAAGGCTCGCTTCGATTTGACCTGGAAAGAACAGCAACTGCCGGTGATATACATTGCCGTCGTGATGATCGTGATCGTGCTGTTCGAGCTGCTGCCCTATGTGGAAGAGTTCTTCAGAGGCCTGCGCGCCAACTCAGGCCGGTTGGTGCCTGACAAGGCGAGGCGGCATGAGCCCGGCGATACGGCGACGCGCTGAGGCTGGCTGATCCTCTCAGCCATTCTGGTCGATAGCGTGCGGCGAGGGCTGCTGGGCGCCACCGCTCGGGCGCCCGCCGTTTTGGTCAGCCCAGACCCAAACGGCGACCAGAACGATCACCAGAATGCCGAGCGCAATTAGGATACGACGCATCCCCGGGCCGACCTGCTTCAGCCGCCTGGCCGGTTGGCGGCCGGATCAGAGCCGGCGCCAACCGCGGGATCGGGTGCCACCGGACCGCGCTCGACTTCCGAACCTTCCGACTCGATCTCCTGCACGGCTTGATCCCAGTGTTCCTGCTGGCGGCCCTCCGGACGGCCTTCACGCTCCCAGATCTCATGGGCGCGTTGCCTGATGCGTTCTTCCCTGTCCATGCCTGGCTCCTCTCGCACGGCTGAACTGCATTGTCTGCGCCTAATCGGATGCCTGGAGGTTTGTTCCACCGGACTTGAAACGGACTGCCCAGCTGTTGGAACGCCGCTCTCGCGCCGGTGTTATCTTTCATCCAACCGGAGATAGAGTCATGAAGAACCGTCAGAACCGTCGCGAGACCGGCGCCACGAAATATCCCGCCAATACCGATCCGGATCCGAGCGACGAATTTTCCCAGGACGCCGCCGGCAATGAAAGGCCCCATGTCGATCCGGGCCTCAGCCGCAAGCAGGGCGAGGTCGAGGACAAGACCCGTCAATCTGAGGGCCGCAATCCACCGCGACAGCCGACGCCAAGCACGGCGACGGAAAAGAGCTCAGGGGCCGGTCCCGCTGTTGCGGAGCATTCCAAGGACGCCAAGGCGCCCAGGAGCGGCCGTCAGCCCGGCGCCTATGTAAAGGAATGAACGCGGGCCGCGCCCCCTGGAACATAGCTTTGAATTCTAAGTTCGGTAGCAATCGTCTCCGCCGGTTCCGGCATTGAGGCGGCGAGTAGCCAGGCTCCGAGACCATCCGGTTGCTGTAAAACGGCGGACCGACGATGAACAGAAAAGCCCCAAGCATACATTTCCGGAAACGAGCGGGCGCGATGACGCGTTGCCCGCCCGTTCAGCGCCGAACGAAGGCTTGGCTGGTTTTGCCGGCAAGCCTCTTGGCAGGTTCTCTTTGTGCCCCGGCATCGGCGCACCAGGCGCCGGCGGGCTGGCAGTACGATCCTTCCTGCTGCGCCGGAGTGGATTGCTATCAGGCCCCACCTTCGGACGTGAAAGAGACGAAATACGGCTACCAACTCTCGACCGGCGAGCTGATCCCCTACAGCGACCACCGCATCAAGCGATCACGCGACGAATATTTTCACGAGTGCAAGCCCGGAGGCGACACCAGTTCCCAGCACTCCTTCTGCCTTTATGTTCCGGACCGAGGGATGTGAGGCGCAGCGGTTAGATCCAAAAACGTGACCAAGGAGGCCCGTCCTCGACACAGGCGGACCTTCTCGGTGTGCGAAAGCTACAGGCGCGAAACGCCTACTTGTTGCAATTCTGCATGTTGGATGTGGTGTTGCCGCTAGCGGTATTGTTGTCGATATCGTTGCCCGCCGCGTCCTTGCACCGGTCGCCCATGCCGCCGGACGGTGCTGTGGTCGTGCTGTTTGTGGCGTTTGGATCGACCGTGCCGCCATTGCCGTTGTTGTTCATGCCGTTGGTTCCGGTCGTGGTGCCTGTTCCAGACCCGTTGCCACTGGTTCCAGAGCCGCTGGATTGGGCCATTGCGGATGTAGCCAGGACAATTGCGACAGCCGAAGCCGAGAGAAGTCTAATCATGGGGAAGTCTCCTGTTTGATCGCCCGATTGCGATATGTCTCAAACAAGAAATCCCTGTCGATGTTCCAGAGTGGCAGGTGCTATCCATAACTTCTTGTCGATTACACCTGAAACCAACAATGCTGCCATGTGGAATGCGCGCCATAAGAACAACCAGGCTTATTTGTTGTTCGGACTTTCTGCCTCGGGTCGATCCCGGCCGCGATGTTGGAGTCATTTCACATCGCCTTCGACCGTGTCCCGCCATGGCTCCTTGAAAGTGCCCTTAGAGGGTGCCGATGCCGGGATCGTTCTCCCATATCAGCGTCGCTCGGATTTTTTGGATTTCGGGCGCTGGTTTCCCTGATGACCATTCCTCGTAGCCCGGTCCATCAAGACTTCACGCGGAACCTGCCGCATCGCCGCCAGGATTTCCCGATCCGGGGTGCCGCCGCCGCCGAGATGAACATCGACCATTCGACGGCGCTGGCGGGAAAGGTCGAGTGTCAGAATTCCCGCCTATTCGCCGGCCTCCATCATCGTCTTGGCTGGCTCCTGTGCGACGTTTTCCTCGATCTGGTCGCGGCCCGGAGTCCGAGGCAGCGCCTTGCGGAAGTTCTTGGCGTAATCGGGCGGCATTTTCGGCGGCATCATCGGCTCATAGGCGTCGACGAGCGCTTCTATGATCACCGGCCCGCTGGCGGCGAAAGCCTGGTCGAGCACGCGCTCGACCTCCTCCGCCCGCTCGATGCTGAAACCTTTTCCACCCATCGCCTCGGCGGCCTTGGCAAAATCGATCGGCTGCAGCTCGCAGCCGAATTGGGGATTGCCGAGGAACATCATCTGCTCCCAGGCGATCTGGTTCAGCATGTTGTTCTTGATGACCAGGAGTTTCAGCGGAATGCCATAGCGCACGGCCGTCGAAAACTCGCCCAGTTGCATGGCGAGCCCGCCATCGCCGACGATCGCCGCGATAGGGCGGCCGGGAAAGGCAATGCCGGCGGCGATCGCATAGCTGAGGCCGCAGGACATGGAGGCAAGCGCGCCCGAAACGCTAAAGGCTTGCCCCGCGCGGAGATCGACATGACGGGCGGCAAGCTCCGTGTTCTGGCCGGAATCGGTGGCCAGAATCGCAGTCTCCGCAAGACGTTCGCCGAAGGCGCGCGCGACGCGTTGCGGCTTGAGAGGATGAGCCAAGTCGTCTTCGGACTGGCGCATCATCTCGCGCCATTTGCGCATCGAGCCTTGCGCCGTCGCCAGGAACTCGCCGTCAGCTTTCTGCTTCAGCCGCTTGTTGAGGGCGCGCAAGGTCTCCGCCGCATCGCCGACCAGACCGGCTTCGACCGGAAAGCGCAGGCCGATGCGCTGCGCATCGCAATCGATCTGGACGCCACGCGCCTTGCCCGGCCGGGGGTAGTACTCGATGTAGGGAAAGGTCGAGCCGACAATGAGGACGGCGTCGCATGTTTCCATCGCCTCCTGCGATGGCAAGGTGCCCAGAATGCCGATGCCGCCAGTGGTGTAAGGATGGTCGTCCGGCAGCACCGCCTTGCCCAGCAGCGCCTTGACGACCGGCGCCTGCAACAGCCGCGCCGATTCTTCAAGCTCGGCTGCTGCGCCGATCGCTCCGCGCCCTGCAAGGATCGCCACGCGCGCTGCGTCGTTGAGAATGGCCGCGGCCTTGTCCAACTCCGCGTCTTGCGCGACGCAATGAGGAGCGAACATGCCCTGCGGCGTGTGCGCCGGCCGGTTGCGCTTGGATCGCTTGGCCGCGTCGGCGGGCTGTTCCTGGATATCGCTGGCGATTGAAAGATGGGCGACGCCCCTGCGGGCGAGCGCGGTGCGGCAGGCGAGGCTGGCCACGTTCTCCATATGCGCCGCGTCCGAGACCTGGACGTTGTAGACGCTGACGTCGTTGAAGACGCGGGTGAGATCGACATCCTGTTGGGTGAATGTCTCGATCAGGTCATGGAACTGCATGCCGGTAATTGCCAGCACCGGCGCCTGGTCGAGCTTGGCGTCGTAGAGGCCGGTGAGAAGGTGAGTACCGCCGGGCCCCGACGTTGCGAGGCATACGCCGAGCTTGCCTGTCCATTTGGCGTAGGCGCAAGCCATGAAAGCGGCCGATTCCTCATGCCGCACCTGGACGAAGGATATCCTGTCCCGGTTTTTGCGCAGCGCCTCCATGACGCCATTGATGCCGTCGCCGGGCAGGCCGAACACGACTTCGACGTTCCAGGCAATCAGGGTGTCGACGAGGATTTCGGCTGCGTTGGGCATGGCGAGGCTCCGCTGTTGGCTTCCGAACCGGCAAGACCACGGTTGGTTCCCTCGTCGGATCGGGCCGGGCCGGCGGTCACAAGGAACAAACCCGATTGCAAAGGGTTGTGGCGGCCATTGCCATGTGCTGCTCTGAGGAGGATCTGTGGACGAGCCTGTTTTCTGCGACACGCCGCTGCTGCGGGTCGCCTATGTGAGCGGCGGATCCGAGGACGGAGCGCCTGTGCTGCTCCTTCATGGCTGGCCGGACGATGCGACCACTTTTGCGGACGTGTCGCCATTTCTTCATGCCGCGGGCTTTCGCACCTTCGCGCCATGGCTGCGCGGGTTTGGAGGGACTGTGTTCCATTCCGGCGAAACGATGCGCTCAGGCGAGATCGCCGCCATGGCGCAGGACGCGCTCGACTTTGCCGATGCCATCGGCCTCGAACGGTTCGCGGTTGTCGGCCACGACTGGGGGGCGCGCATCGCCTACCTGCTCGCCTCCGTCTTTCCGCAGAGGATAAGATGCTGCGCGGCGCTTTCGCTGGGATGGCAGCCCGGCTCGCTTCCGACGCCGCCTTTGGAGCAGGCGAGGGCCTTCTGGTACCAGTGGTTCATGGCGACCGAGCGCGGCGAGGAGTTCGTGCGACAGCACGGCCACTCCTTCGCGCGATTCCAGTGGGGCAGTTGGAGCCCGCCAGGCTGGTTTGACCACGCGCTGTTTGAACGTGTGGCGAGGTCTTTCAAAAATCCGGACTGGCCGGACGTGACGCTGCATTCTTACCGCGTGCGCTGGGGGGAGGCGGATCCCGATCCGCGCTACGCTGAACTCGCGCGCAAGCAGGTTGAGGCGGAGGTCATCTCGGTGCCGACACTGGTCCTTCATGGCGATGACGACCGCGTCGTTCTGCCGGGTTCGTCCGAAGGCAAGGAGGAATATTTCTCGGCAAGCTACGAACGTGAGCTTCTGCCGGGCGTCGGCCACTTTCCGACCCGCGAGGCGCCTGAGCAGACCCGAGAGGCGCTGGAGAGTTCCTGATAAGCTTCGGCAGGCAATAGGCTGCGCCGACGATATTCGGGACAGCTGCCCCGAGAGGAAGTTCGTCGGTCCAGCAGACTGGCGAGACAGGAACCTTTTTCCTGTCAGTGGGTTAGTGGGGCAGGCATTAACCCATGTTAGGGGAGCGGCCGTGACACGCAAGATTCGTCAAGTGCTCGGATCGGAGGAGGAGCCCTCCAAGATCACGACGCCGGAGCGCGAGACGAGCGTCGCGTTGGAGGCGCTGAGATGCGAGAATGCACCGTCTCGAATGTTGGCACTGGCGCGTAAGCTCGATGCCGCGATAGCGTTGCGGACGCGCAAAGCCCGCCCGCATTGATTGCCGACTGGGACGTTCCGATAGCGACGATGCGGAACAATCATGGCCGGCAGTTGTTCGTCTCCAAACCTTCCATGGGCGATCGGATGAAGGGCATAATTCAAAGCCTGATTGCCGAGTTTCTGCCGCGATGGTGGCGCCGAAAATCTCGCGCCCCAGCACCGAGGCAAGCGCCGGTTCGTGTGTTCTCGCGGGCAAAATCGGACAGTGCCCAAGCGACCGGGGCAGGGGAAGGATCGGATGAAGGTCCAAGATAGCGCAAGCTAGGGCAAGCCCGCTCCGCCGGCTGAAACATTCGTCCGATTGCTCGTTCGGCAACATCATTTCAGCGGGCGCGAGGCGACACCGAAAATGCCGAAGAAAATTTTCCCAGTACCCGACGCGCTGGAAACGTGAAACTTTCTCCGGAACATTTCTGTCGCCTGCCGGTTCGAAAGCCGATCGCCCTCCCTCTAGCGATCCAGGGTCCCATCAGGCCCATGGCCCGTTGCCGCATGCAGGCAGCGGGCCTTCTTCGTCTGGATCGCCGCGTGGCTCCCGAACCGGGCGCAGGGGAACAAGCGGGATATCTTCGGGTTCCTCTGAGATAGCGGGAACTGTCAACCAGGAGGCCGCAATGAGCGAGGCTATGACGACCTCAAATCACGAAGTGATCCGAGCTTGGATCGAGGCGCGCGAGGGCAGGCCTGCCGTCGTAGCCGGGCCGGGGAAGGGCGCGATCCTGCGGGTCGATTTCGGCGCAGGCGACGAAGATCTGAGGCCGATCGAATGGGAAGACTTCTTCAAAGTGCTGGACGACGACAATTTGGCGTTCGTCCACCAGGACATGACCGCGGAGGGTGCCATCAGCCGCTTCAACAAATTCATCGCGCGCGAGTAGGCCTCCAGGAAAGAACGGATATCGCGCTCGAACTGTCACTGAACCCCCGGCATCTTGCTGGCATCCTGCGGATTCTTCGTGACGCCGGCGGCCGGCGAGGTATCCTGCGGCGCGTTCCCGCCCTGGTTTTGCTCGGGCGTCCGTTTGACGGGCGCTGTTTGCCAGCCTGTGCCGACATAGACGAAGGCCCAATAACAGAGCACCAGGACCACCGCAGCCAATATCAGTGGCAGAAGCACCCGTCTCATGTCGAACTCCTGGCTGGCTTTGCGTCTGTTGTGGCCGCCGACGGCGAGGTTAGGTCGTCCTTCGGCGCGCCGCTTCCCGCTCGACATCCTCAGCTGAATAACTGCCGGCAGCCGGATCGAAGGCTGCCCACCCGCCCGCTTCATATTCGCTGCGGCGGTCGGCGACGTTGACCGACGCGGAGCTGTGAAGGACTTCCCGGGCTTCCGAAGCGAGGTCGTCCTCGACGCGAGCCGTCACCAGCGTGCCGCCGCGGCGGACGCCTTCGGCATAGACATGCGCGTCTTCCTCCGGCACGCCGGCATCGGTCAGGCTGCCGATAATGCCGCCGGCCGCGCCGCCCACAATCGCTCCGGCGACGGCGCCCGCGGCTGTCGACGCCAGCCAGCCGGCCGCGACGACCGGCCCGACGCCCGGTATTGCCATGGCGCCCAGGCCTGTTGCCAAGCCTCCGGCGCCGCCCACGACCGCGCCGATACCGGCGCCGCTGGCGGCATCCTCGGCGGCCGGGGATTGCGTGTTTCGATACCAGCCGCGGGCATTGTTGGCCATGATGCTGATGTCGGATGACGGGACGCCAATGGATTCCAGCTCGCCTACCGCGTCAGCGGCGTCGTCATAGTCGTCGAACAGCGCGGTCATCGTTTGCATGTCGGTTCTCCTGTCTATTGTTGGCCGGCGAAGACGTTGCCCTGATAATCGAGTGCAACGGAGGTGCCCTTGCCGTCCTTCGTCGCCTGGCCACGCCAGATGCCCTGCTCGTCCCTGGCGAGCGCTGACACGTCCGCATAGCCGGCATCCTGGATGCGCTTCTTCGCCTGCGCTTCGGTGAAGCTGTTTGCGCCGGGAACCGGAGCGGGTGGTTTGGGTGTCGATGCCGATTTGACCGCCGGCATGCTCGCGCTGGCGCGGGCGATCTTCTCGATCATGTCCTGATGCATTTTCAGTGTCGGCAGGGTTTCCGCCGCGAAAGATTTGAGCGCGGGATTGTCTCCGTCCTTGGCATAGGCCTCGAACAGGCCGACCGCGTCCGCATGTGCCTTGCGCTGCATCTCCACGTAAGGCTGATCCAGCGAGGCCGTCGTGCTCTGCAACCGTTCCAGATCGCTCTTATGCTCCGCATCGGATCCCGTCGGTACCTGCAATTTCTGCTCGGCGGCGATCTTCTGCAGTTTGGCGTTCGCCGCGCCGTGGTCGGTGATCATCCGCTTGGCGAAATCCTTGATCTGCTGATCCTTCGCATTGTCTTGCGCGATCTTGCTGGAATCCACTTCGAACATCCCGCCGATGGCAGCCTTGTCGACGAAGGTCTGCGCGTCGTCGGCCGCGAAGGCCGGAAGGGCAAGCATCAACGCGACGGCCGTCGATGGAACGAGCAACATACGCAAGCTCATGGCTGAAGGCTCCTTGCTGTTTGATCGGGCCCGAACCGCTATTCCCGGCCTTTGTTCCGCGACAGACTTGTGGCGTTTCAAAAGGCCAAAATGGAATCCGCCAGCTCTGGCCGGGCGGGTTTCTGATCGGTCGACCATGGCGAAGCCCGGTCAGCGGGCAAGAGAGGAGCCGGTGAATTCGTCGATGAGGATCGGCCCCTTTTACACAACGGGGACAGGCCTTTGCCTCAATCAAGCGCTCGGAGTCGAGGCGAAACCGGCCTTTGTCTCAGAGCTCTGCTCGCGGGTGGAACGAAAGCCGAATCCGGGAATTACCTACAGGCACTGAAGATTACTTGCAGGAGGAAGAAATGGGACGAGGTATTCTACTCTGGCTGCTCGGCGTTCCGATTCCGATCATTATCCTTTTGATGCTTTTCGCGCGGTAGGAGCGGACAATGACCAATGCCTTTTCCGCGGTCGACGAAGCCGCGGTCGAAACATCTTCGTCTGCCGTCAATTGGGGACCCATCGTGGCGGGCGCTTTCGCCGCGGCCACTCTGACGCTCGTCCTCATGCTCGTCGGTTCCGGGCTTGGTCTGACGATGATGTCGCCCTGGGGCGGCGCTTCGCTGACGACTTTCGCCGTGTCGACCGCGGTCTGGCTGGTCATAGTGCAATGGCTGTCATCCGCGCTTGGCGGCTATGTTGCCGGACGGCTTCGCACCAAGTGGGTCAACGTTCATACCGATGAGGTGTATTTCCGCGATACCGCTCACGGGTTCCTGGCCTGGGCGCTTGCCACCTTGCTGGTGGCCACCGTCCTTGGTACGGCGATCTCGGGAATTGTCGGCACTGGCGCCCAGGCGACGACCGGCTTGTTGAGCGGCGCCGCAGCCGGTGCAGCTTCGCAGGCCTCGTCGGCGCAGTCGCCATCCGCCAATGATTTGGCTGGATATTTCGTCGACGCGTTGTTCCGGCCGGCCGATAACGCAGCCGCTGCAACACCACCGGCCGGCACGCCTCAGAACAATGCCGATGCCGCTGGGCAGGCAACACGCATACTGGCAATCAGCGCTGCGAACGGCGAAATGAGCGCGAATGACAAGGCATATCTTGCCCGCCTGGTGGCATCGCGGACGGGCCTGCCACAAGCCGATGCGCAGAAGCGGGTGGACGACGTCCTCGCTAGCGTCGAGGATGCCAAGAACAAAGCCAAGGCGGCCGCCGACAAGGCCCGCAAGGCAAGCGCCACCACTGCTCTGGTTGGCGCTTTGTCGCTGGTGATCGGCGCCTTCATCGCGGCCGTTGCGGGAGTGCTTGGCGGCCGGCAAAGGGACGAGGACGAGGCTCGCTTTTCCAGAAGCAGCTGACGGTCATCGCGCCTAGTCTGGAAGAGGGCGGCAACCATGTCGCCGACAGCGGTGGTCGTGCTACTGGCCGCCGATGGCCTCGAGCGGAATGACAGCCGTGAAATTGAGCCCGCTCGGCGCGAGCCGCAAGTCCACCGTCGCTCCGAGCTCGTACGGCAAGGTGCGCTCCAGGACCTCCAAGCCGAAGCCGCGCCGCTCGACGGGTTTGAAATCGTGGGATCCGCTCTCCATCCATTTGAAATGGAGCAGGTCCTCTTTCAGCTGCCATTGGATGTCGATGCGGCCCGCGCGGCTAGACAGTGCTCCGTATTTCAGGGCGTTGGTCGCTAACTCGTGAATGGCCAGCCCCATTGTCTCGGCGGCCTTGGGTGCAAGCGTCAAGGCCGGACCTTCGATCGTCAGGTTCTCGCCTTCCCGGCCGCCCGCAGCACGCAATTCTTCCGCCACGATCAATGCCAGACTGATGCCGATCGACGGGCGGCGTGTGATGGCCGCCTGGACCCGGGCGAAGGCGTTGATGCGGCCTTCCAGATGGGCCGCGGCTTCGTCCAGGGATTCGCTCTTCTCCATCGTGCGCCGCACGATCGAGCGGATGATGGCCAGCGTGTTGCGCACGTGATGCTGCAATTCGGCGAAGCGGGCCTGGTGTTGTTCCTCGCATTCCTTCTGATGCGTGATGTCGTGACCGATGCCTCCGATCTGGGCGACCTTTCCCGCTTCATCGCGCATCGGAAAATCGGCGTTGCGCAGCCAGCGTGTCTCATTGTCGGCCGGCCGGCATATACGGTATTCGAAGGTGACGCTTTCGCCGTCGCGAATGCGCTCGATCTGGGCCAGCACATGCTCGCGGTCTTCAGGCAGGACAAGGTCGATCCAGCTGGCGAAGTTGTCGCCGGCTAGGGCCTTTTCACGGCTCATGCCGTAAATGGCGTCGAAAGCCGGGCTCAGATATTCCCACTGCAGCGTCTCGGCGTTGCGAATCCAAAGCACGTCCGAGGCGGCCTCTCCGAAATCCTGCAGGTTCTCCTCGCTTGCGCGCAGCCCCGCTTCGGCACTCGCATGCTCGTGCAGGGCCGCCTGGACCTCGGCCAGGCTGCGTTCAAGCGGCTCTTTGGGCGGACCCTTTGACATCACTCTTCATTGGCATCGAGATGCCTGCCTTCGCGATCGAGATGCAGATAATTGGGATTGAACAGGGCGACGTCCTGCAATGCTTGAAGGTTGGGAATGGTCAGCGTCCTGTCCTTCAGCACGATGAGGTTCGAGGCGCGCAGCTCCTGCAGTGTGCGATTCACATGAACCGTCGACATGCCCAGCGTCTCGCCCAGTTCCGTCTGCGTCAGCGGGAACTCGCAACTGCTGTTGCTCGTGCAGCCGGCGGCCTCCAGCCGGATGAACAGCTCGCATAATAGATGCGCCATGCGCTCCAGTGCATCGCGCTGCCCGAGATTGACCGTCCACTCGCGCTGTATCGCCGCTGCGACGAGCGATTCCCACCACAGTGCCTGCGTGATGCGCGGATGCCCGATCATCATCTCGTCGAAGGCCGTGCGCGAGATTTCCGACACCACGACCGGCGTGATGGCGCCGATAGAGTGGTCCATTTCCTTCAGGACGAAGACATTCAGATCGCACAGGTCCCCAGGCAGGAAAAATGCGATGATCTGCCTCCGGCCGTCTTCGAGGGTCTTGTAGCGGCAGGCCCAGCCCTCGCTGATCAGATTGATGAATTCGGGCTTCTCGCCCTCGTGGATGATATCCTCGCGCGCGGCGAAACGTCGAACCCGTTGCGCCGCTATTCTGAGCAGCATGTCCTTGTCGGCTTGCGAGAGCCGCGTGAACTTCTCGAGCTTCCGGATCAGAGGCCGCCTCATCCTTATCCTTCTTGTCGGTGATACACAGAACGATCGGGCAACGACCTTACCTATGTTAACGTCCATTTGCCGCGGACGACTGCGCGCAGGAAGCGCATATGGACGAGAAAGTCGCCGATGCTCGCGCGCCGTCCTGGAGACGCGTATTTTCCTGAGCAGGATATCACAGCCGCGATTTTCGCGCTCGGTTTCACGGCTATTGATCCCGTTGCGGCCAGCCAAGAGGCCTTGGAAGCGCCTGGTCAAGATCGCGTCGAAATGGACATGACCGATCTCGACGGCCGGAGCCGCCGATTGACCATGCGTCGTGAGCCAAGCGCTGAGAAGCGGCTGCCGCGCGTGTCCGCCACCGGCTACGACGCAGCCGCGCCCCTCTCGTGTTGCCAATCGCAGCTGGACAAGCCCACTGCTGACCAATCCGGCGCGTCACCCGCTGGACATGGCGCGCCGGCCTTGCGGCCCCTTGAGAGATCCTCGCCGGATTAGACCGACATCAAGTCGAAGCTGACGGCGTGTCCGTGCTTGACGGCCGACCGCGCGATCATGTTGCTCAATTGAGGAGACGCTATCGAGCAATCCGGCATGACAGTCAGGATGGCCCGCGTGGCCGCGGCCACCGACACCGGCGAGCGGTGCGAGGAACGCGTTTCCATATAGTGCTCGATGAGTTCGTTCAGACGGACAGGATGATATTTGATCACGCCGCACCTCCCTAAGCCGCGCTTTATTTCTCTTGCAGCCAACGAATGCTCCCGGTCTCACGGTCGCGCATTAACCCATGAGAGGGAGGTGGAAATTCTTTGAAGCTTCAGCGGTGCAACGACACGTCTGGAGACGTTGGCGCTTCGGTCAATCACACTGGCTTTGCGCGCGCATTCCCTTCGCCGGCGGCTTCAGCCAGACGCATCCGCGCCAGGTCATTCAGGGCTAACGGGAACCGAGCGCCTTGGCTTCGCGCTCCAGCGTCGCGCGGTCATTGCCGTGTTTGCGAATAAGCTCCCGGGCTTCGGGCATCGTCAGCTGGAATTTCCGCGCAAAATACGCGACCTCATATTCCTCATCGCCCGATACGCGGTCGCGGTCGCGGAAATCGCGCTTGTTCTTGTCGTCGGCCATCACCGTTCCTCCTGGTTGAAGAACAACGTCCGCCGGTAAACGTTCCGTCGGCCGCTGCACGGAACATGCGGCTCGGTGCGGTTCGGGAGTCCCCCCTCGCACCCGCCGGCGTACCGAGCGCCTGATCGGAGAAACGGCATGGCCATCGTGGGGAGCCGCCTTTTGCTGGAACGATCCCGCTGGGCTGCTGCTCAGGCCGGGGCGGGCAAAATCTCGGCTCGCCCATGGCGGACCCGCCGGGATGCGTCTGATCTCAGCTCTGGTCGCCAAGCAATATTCTGGCGTCCTCGGCAGCAGCGATGAAAGCCTGGCGTGCGACCCTTGGCGGCTCCTGATTGCGCAACACCGCAAGGCAGGCCTGGATCGCGCGGTGCCGTGTCCTCAAATCAGGCTTGGGCCAATCGTGCAAAAGCACGTCAGCCGCATCCAGCACCGACACGACGACGCGGTCACGGTCGATGCGACCTGGCTGCACCACGACCGGTTTGCGAAAACGTTTGCTGCGATAGCGCATGGCCGCTTTGCCGCTGAAACGGTGATCGGACACGGCATCATCCTTCAATCGGCGTTTGCGACAACAACCTATGTTAAGGCGGCGCGACCGATCGTGGCGCAGACTGCGGCGGCCTTAGTTCCCTCACCGAGGCAGGCCCGGTCTGCGCTCCTGTGTCACCAACGAGGGTAAGCAGACCGGGCTTTCAATTGGCTCCGCAATGCCTGCGGAAGGCCTTCAGCGATCCCATTCTCCATGGAGAGCGCTTCTTCAGTAAACCTGGACGCGACCGCTACGTTCCGTCTCGTCGAGCATGGGCACGGCCGTGAGTCGAGATCGGCTTGACTGTCGCCTCGCACGGACGGTGGGCGGAACATTTGGCCGCCAACTCGGTTAGCCGGACGACCGACCGCCTCCAACCGGGAAGGAAAAGCCATGCTCGGCATCGATCTGTGGGCCTTCGTCGTGATCGGCGGGCCGATTATTCTCCTGCTCGTGCTCGTTTATGCTCTTTTGACTCGCCGGCACCGAGGACCGGCCGAACGCCGCGAGAGCGATCGTGCAACCGAGCGCCTATACCGCAAGCAAGGGGACTGAGGTGAGGCTCACCCACAGTCGCCGGCGACGGAACCAGCCGGTCAGGTTGCTGTTTACATCCCGGATGAAGATTTGAGCTCGGAGCAACGGTCGATGGCCGATGACGAGTTGCCGGGCGTGCTGGCGACGCTGCCTGTGATCGACGCCAAGGCGGAGCCGACGCTGAAGAGCGCAGAGGCGGAAGCTTTCTATACGCACGCGATCCGCGAGCTCGCCGCCACCGACATTCCTTTTCTGGTTGCCGGGACATATGCGGTGAGCGCCTATACCGGCGTCGTGCGCCAGACCAAGGACCTCGATATCTTCTGCAAGGCAGGCGATTGTCCGCGCATCCTCGCCCATTTCAAGGATATCGGCTACGCCGTCGTGATCGAGGACGATCGCTGGCTGGGGAAGGTCTTCGAAGGTCCGCATTTCTTCGACGTGATCTTTGCTTCCGCCAACGGCACCATGCAGGTCGAGGACCAGTGGCTGGAGCATGCCCGGCAGGTCGAGCTACTGGGCAGCCGGGTCAGGATCATCGGACCTACGGAACTTATCTGGTCGAAATGCTTCATCCAGGACAGGGGACGGCACGACGGCGCCGATATCGCCCATACCATCCTCAAGGCACATGAGCAGATCGACTGGCAAAGGCTGCTGTCTTATCTCGACATTCACTGGGAGGTGCTGCTGATGCAGTTGCTGAATTTCCGCTGGATCTATCCCAGCGAACGGGACCGCATTCCCGATTGGTTGCTTGACGATCTGCTCGACCGGCTCGCCAGGCAGCGGCAATTGCCTTCACCGAGAATGAAGATCTGCCGCGGTCGACTGCTGTCGCAGGTCGACTACGAGATCGATGTCAAGGAATGGGGCTTTGCCGGTGTCGGCGGCGTTGGAGAATTTCACGATGGCTGAACAAAGCAGGGCAAACAAAACGAGCGGAAACGGCAAAATCAAAGTCGCCGCGGTGGGCGATCTGCATGTTCAGGAAGATGCCCAGACCTCCCATCGCGACCTGTTCGGCGAGGTTTCGCGCGAAGCCGACGTCCTGGTGCTTACCGGCGACCTCACCAATCTCGGCAAGCCGAAGGAGGCCGAGCTTTTGGCGGAGGATCTCCGGGCCTGCTCGATTCCCGTGGTCGCGGTGCTCGGCAACCACGACTACGAATCCGGTTGCGCCGAGCAGATAGCGGCGACACTTCGCCAGGCCGGCGTTTACCTCCTCGACGGACAGGCGACGGAACTGATGGAAGTCGGCTTTGTCGGCGTCAAAGGTTTTGTTGGCGGGTTCGGCTCGAGGATGCTCGGGTCCTTCGGTGAGCCGGCAATCAAGGCCATGGTGGCCGAGAGCGTCAGCGAGGCGATGCGGCTGGAAAACGCCATGCGGCAAGTCCGCGCCAAGCGGACGCTTGTTGTGCTTCACTACGCCCCGATCGCGGAAACGGTCGCTGGCGAGCCGCCTGAAATCTTCCCGTTCCTCGGCTCTTCCCGGCTGGCCGAAACGATCGACCGGTTCAAGGTGAGCGCCGTCGTGCACGGTCACGCGCATCGAGGCACCTTCGAAGGTCAAACTCCCGGCGGCGCGAAAGTCTACAATGTCGCCATGCACGTCGCGAAGCCGACGGGCCGGCCCTATGCGCTGCTCGAGATCTGAGCCGGCCAGCGACTTGGTGGCCGGACCTCGTCGAACTGGCTGCCTTCCTTGGAAGGGCCCGCGGTGTGGACAGGCCCCAAGGAGCGGATGAAGCGCTCGAGGGCGCACAATGTTTCTCTGTCCGCTCAATGTGCTGAGGCGCTGGGCAGCCCAAGCCTAAGGACCCGCAAGGTTAACCTGCCTTGACTTCTACTTTCGCCTCCGCCGCGCCGGCGAGGCGTTCGACCCATTCCTGGTGATAGCGATAGAGCCCGCCGGGATGCTTGCGCCCGAGTTCTTCAAGGAACCAAGGCCCCTGCTGCGTTTCCTCGGTCAGCACGTGGCAGCCATCATCCGTGGGAGTGATGACCCAGCCATGATACGCGCTCGAGCCGGTGTCATCACCATCGACAGTCGTTGCCCACGCAAGTCGGCGGAAGGGCTCGCACTCCGTAACAACCAGGCTCATCGGGAATCCGACGGTCACTCGGCTGTATTTGGTCCCGCGCGCCAATTCCCTTTCGCCGCTCAGGATTTTGACCTGGTCTTCAGGAGGAAAGTAGCTCGACCAGTTCTCAGCATCGACCAGCAGTTTCCATACCACTTCTGGGGGCGCTTTCACGTCTATGCCGTTGAGAGCATAGATCGCCGACGTTTGGGGTCGTGCTTCTCGGGCCAAATCACACGGTCGTACACCGATTACTGCTCCTTCTTGAACAAATCCTGGAAGATGAGCCGGCCCCAGATGCGGCCGCGTGCGTGCACCAGCGCGCCGCCCTCGTTGAGCCTTCCCAGCTTGACCGGTGCGAACCCGAGTTGTTTGGCCAAGGCCGCTACGGGAGCGGTCGCGTCCTCGTCGTCGCTCGACAGGAAGACCACCCGGTGGCCGCCCTCGACGACCGGATCGGCAGCCAGGGTGGCCGCAATGAGGTGATTGAAGCCTTTCACGAACTTGGCGCCGGTGAATGACTTCGCCACGAAGGCGGAGGACGGGAGGCTGTCCAGCTCTTCAGGTACAGGAAACGCATTCATCGCGTCGATGACCGTCTTGCCGTTCCAGCTCGGCAGGCCCTTCGCAACCTCGCGATGCTCCCCGAAAGGGACCGCCAAGATGATTGTGTCGGCCTCGAGTGCTTCCCGCAGCGACTTGGCGACTACCGTGGGTCCAATCGCTCGAGCCTGCGGCGCCAATGCCTCGGGCGGCTGGCGGCTCGCGACGGCCACGTCGATGTTCTTGCGGGCGAAGGCGCGGGCGAGGGCCTGGCCTACCGCGCCGAATCCTACAATTGCATAGCTCACAATGCTTCTCCGATCCGTGTTGATATTGATTTCCCGGCCCTTTCAGATGGCCGAGAAGCCGCCGTCGACAGACAGCTCCAGCCCGTTCACGAAGCTCGAATCGTCTGACGCCAGAAACAGCGCGGCCGCCGCAATTTCCTCAGGACGCCCCATCTTTCCCCGCGGTATCAGGGATTCGAACATCCGCTTCGCCTCCTCGGTGAGAAGTTGGTCCTGCATCGGTGTGGCGATCGGCCCCGGGTGCAGCACGTTCACCCGGATATTCCTGCCCTTCAGCTCGTTGAGCCACCCGCGGGCGAATGCGTGCAACGCAGCCTTGCTCGCCGCATACACGCTGTAGCCGGGGAAACCTTTCAGCGAAGCAACTGATCCGGTCATGAAGATCGAGCCGCCATCATTGAACAGCGGCAACGCCTTTTGCACAGTGAACAGCGTGCCGCGCGTATTCAGGCCGAAGGTCGCATCGAAATGCTGCTCGGTAATCTCGCCCAGCGGGACGGACTCGCCCATGCCGGCGCTCGCATACAGGACGTCGATCTTGCCCTTTTCCCGTTTCACCGTGTCGAAAAGGCGGTCGAGATCGTCGAGATTGGCCGCGTCGCCGCGCACGCCGGTTACGTTCCGGCCAATCGCCTTGACAGCCTCATCGAGCGCCTGTTGTTTCCGGCCCGTGATGAAGACATAGGCGCCTTCCTCAACGAACCGCTTGGCGCTCGCCAGCGCCATGCCGCTCGATCCACCCGTGACGACTGCAACCTTACCGTCGAGCTTTCCCATGATTTGTCCTTTCAGGCTCCATCTTTGGTTGTTCGGGGAAGGGCCCCGAGAACTCCGAGATGGGTCCGCCGGCATCGGGCTTTGAGTGCACAAGCGCGCACATCGGTGGTGCGAAATCGATCCGGCTGGACGACTGACGCCAGCCGCGACGATCGGTGTCCGCTGTTCGGAATGGGTCGCATTGTCAGCGTGGGCTATGACGATCGCCCGTGCTACTCACATACGAGATGCTGTTCGATGTATTGGACACACGCTTGGAAGGCGCACCTCGGCGGTGCTGGATTGCACCATGATCGACTGGGATGACGTTCGCCACTTTCTTGCCGTCGCGCGCGGAGGCTCCGTGCGGGCTGCCGCTGAGCGCCTCGGTGTGAACCACTCGACCGTGCTGCGACGCATCGCCCAGCTCGAGGAACGCCTCGGGGTGCACATGTTTGAAAAGCTGCCTTCGGGCTACCGCCTGACGGCTGCGGGCGAGGAGGTCCTTGAGTTCGCGGATCAGATGGAAGCGTCGTCGCACCTGCTGGAGACGCGCATCTTTGGGCGAGACCAGAGCGTGCGCGGGCTTCTGCGGGTGACGCTGGCGCCGCCGCTCGCGACACACCTGCTCATGCCGGACTTCGCCGAGTTCGCGCGTCTGCATCCGGACATCGAGATGGACATCTTGTCGTCCGGCGAGCTGGCAAATCTGACCAACCGAGAGGCCGACGTCGCGATCCGCGTTGTCTACGACCGCAAAACCCTGCCGCTCAATCTTCACGGCCTGAAGGGGCCGGAGGTGTTCGGCGGCGTCTATATGTCTCGCGATCGGCTGGCCGCGTGGCGTGCGGGCGCGCCTGATCCGATCCGATGGATCGTCATAAGCATTCATGGAATTCCGGATTGGGCGAGCGACGGCGAGGTTCGCACCACCGGGGTTCCATTCAGAACCACGGACGGCGAGGCGCAGATCGTTGCCGTCCGGCAAGGGCTCGGGATGACCACGCTGCCGTGCTTCGTGGGCGATGCCGACCCTCTACTGGTGAGGGTGCCGGGAACCGACCTACACATGTACGGAACGCTCTGGCTTCTCACGCAGGGGGAGTCCCGCAAGACGAAGCGCGTGCGGCTCTTCACCGAGGTCTTATCCCGCAGGCTTGCCGCGCACGCGCCGCTTCTCGCCGGGCTGTCCATATCGCGCGACTGACGCGCGGCAGCTTGCGCATCTGACGGTTCGGGCGACGGCAGCCTTCAAGGCGGGGAACTTTTTGAGCGGCTACGGTCTCGTACGGTTTGACGCTTTTGTCGCCATAGCCGCCCCATGGAGCCGGCGCGCTTGCGGCCTGCGCCGCTTGAGCGGGATTGAGCGCAGCATTCCACTTCGCAGGCCAGCGGCCCGGTATCTGGATAGGGCTCTATGTGGCGATGAGCTTGGCCAGACGATCCGATGCCTCGGTTCCACTCACTCCAAGGTCGCGAACGCTGCTCATGTGATTGGCACCGGAGAGGGCGGTTTGAGAAACTGCCAGCCCTTGTTTTCGCAGATGCTTCGCAAATGCCTCGGCCTGGCTGTGGAACGGCGGCGTTTCCTCGGCTCCAACCGCAATCTCGACCTTTACGGCGGGATCGAAGCGATGTGTCAGCGGCGACAGGCTGGCGGCCTCCTCGTCCGTTATGGCGATCTCGGCGGCAAGGAAGGAAGTCTGCAGAGGCTTCAGCTCGTACAAGCCGCCAAGCAGCAGCGCGCCTTTGACGCTTGATGATCGGCCGTCATCGTTGAACAGCATCGTCGCCAGATGGGCGCCGGCGGAGTGCCCGCTGACCGTCAGGCGGCCGCAATCGCCGCCATGCTCGGCGATGTGCTCGAGCACCCAACGCTTGGCTCGGCGCACCTGCTCGACGATGGCGGCCATCCTCACCGAGGGCATCAGTGAATAGTCGACGATGATCGCGATCGCGCCCGCCCGCGTCACCGTGTCCGCGACATAGGAATAATCGCGCTTGGAGAACATGCGCCAGTAGCCGCCGTGGATGAACATGTGCACCGGCAGGCGATCGCGTTTTCCGAGGGGAAAGAACAGATCGACGGTTTCGGCGGCGTCCGGTCCGTAGGCGACATCGGCGACGATCGGGATTTTCGCCCGGGTCTCCGCGCTGCGGCGAACGATCTCGGCGACGATATCGTCGAACTCCGTAACGTGGTCGCGGATGCGAAAGGGATCCCTGGTCACGCCTGCGCCCTCACATCGTCACGGCGATATACTTGGCTTCCAGGAACTCGCTGATGCCGTGCTTTTGCCCGCCCTCGCGTCCCAGGCCGCTCTGCTTGACGCCGCCGAAGGGAGCCGCAGGGTCGGACATCAGGCCCCGATTCAGCGCGATCATACCCGACTCGATCCTTGATGCCACGCGCATGCCCTTGGCCAGATCGCGCGTGTAGATGTAGGCCGCCAACCCGTATTCGGTGTCGTTGGCGCGTGCGATGACTTCGGCCTCATCGTCGAAGCGCATGATTGGAGCGACGGGACCGAATATTTCCTCGTGCGCCATCTCCGCATCCGGGGCAACGTCGCAAAGAACCGTCGGCGGGTAGAAATAGCCCTTGTCATCCGAGGCTGCGCCTCCGCACAGCACCTTTGCACCGCGACGAACCGCGTCTTTGACGAGCCGGTCGATTTTCTCGATGGCTTTGCGAGTGATCATCGGGCCGCATTCGGTCTCGACGTCCGTGCCGGGGCCTACCTTGAGGGCGGCCATGCGCTTGCGCAGTCCCTCCGCGAACGCATCATGTATACCCGCCTGGACATAAAGCCGGTTGGCGGCAGTGCATGCTTCGCCGGCGTTGCGCATCTTGGCAATCATCGCTCCGTCGAGCGCGACCTCCAGGTCGGCGTCGTCGAACACGACAAAGGGAGCGTTGCCGCCAAGCTCCATCGAACAGGAGATGACGTGCCTGGCGGCTTCGGCCAGAAGAACGCGCCCAACGCCGGTGGAGCCGGTGAACGAGAGTTTGCGCACTCGCGGGTCGGCCAGCATGGCAGCGGTCAGTGGTCCCGGATTGGACGTGGTGAGAACGTTCACGACACCGGGCGGGACGCCGGCGTCCTCATACAGCGCGGCAAGCGCATAGGCAGTCAGCGGCGTTTCGCTGGCGGGCTTCAGGATCACGGTACAGCCGGCTGCGAGCGCCGGCGCGATCTTGCGTGTGGCCATGGCAGCTGGAAAATTCCATGGCGTGATCAGCACACATATGCCTATCGGCTGGTAGTCGATGACGATACGGTTTGCGCCGGAAGGCGCAAGGCCGAACTCGCCGCTGATGCGAACCGCTTCCTCGGCGTTCCACCGAAAGAACTCGGCCGCATAAGCGACTTCGCCGCGTG
The DNA here is from genome assembly GCF_020165015.1 of Mesorhizobium sp. CA7. Taxonomy (NCBI): domain Bacteria; kingdom Pseudomonadati; phylum Pseudomonadota; class Alphaproteobacteria; order Hyphomicrobiales; family Phyllobacteriaceae; genus Mesorhizobium; species Mesorhizobium sp. CA7. The sequence continues at coordinate 353,434 of NZ_JAIUHH010000004.1, read as the reverse complement.
CATCGCGCAGCGCCTTGCCGTTCTCCAACGAAATCAGCACGGCCAACGTTTCCGCCCGCTCGGTCATCAGTTCGAAGCAACGTCTCAGGATCTCCGACCGTTTGCGTGGGGCAGTTTCGCGCCAGGCAGCCGCCGCCTTGGCCGCGGCGTCGACGGCGGCCGCGGCGTCAGCGAGCGTAGCATCGGGAACAGCTGCGATAACGGATTCCGTCGATGGATCGACCACCTCGATAACGCGCCCGTCCGACGAGGGCCGCCATTGCCCGCCAATATAGAGCCCGTGTGAGAACGTGGCATATTCGGAGACCTCGTCCTCGTCCAAAAGCCCTGGAGAAGCGTTCATCAGGTGTCTCCTGTTTCACATCAGAACGGCGGGCATGTCGCCGTCATAGGCCGCTTGCACCAGCCGTCGCATCGCGGCGGCGTCGAAAGGGCGGGGGTTGTTCTTGATCAGGCGGTCGATGCCGAGCGCCTGCTCGGCGGTCCACTCGATCTTGCCGGCAGGCAGGCCCAGCTCAGCCAGCGTCCGTGTGATGCCGATCGCGCCGAAAAGCCGTGAGACCTCTGCAATCGCCGCGGAAGCCCTGTCCTTGAGTTCAATGTCGGCATGGGGAAGACCGAGCGCGGCACCAACCTCGGCAAGCTCGCCGGCGGCGGCGGGCAAGTTGTAGTTCATCACATAGGGAAGCATGGTCGCCACCCCCAACCCATGCGGCGTGTGGGTGAGCGCCCCAACCGGATACTGCACGGCATGGGCGGCGGCCGTCCCGGCCGTGCCGAAGGCGCAGCCGGCCGCCAAGGCGCCCATCATCACATCGGCGCGCGCATCCTCGTCCGCACCGTCCCGGTAGGCCCTTTCCAGGCTGCGGCCAAGAAGCTTGACGGCCAATAGCGCGAAATGGTCGGTGAGAGCGCTCTTGCCCACAAAGACGTGCTGCTGCGGCAGTGTCGGATCGGTTCCGCGCCTCGCCGCCGTAAAGGCTTCGATGGCGTGCGTCAGGGCATCGGCGCCGGCAATTGCCGTGAGCGCGGGCGGGCAGGTCGCGGTCAGCTCCGGGTCGCACAGCGCGACGGCGGCGATGAGGTGGGGACTTGAAATGCCGACCTTCAGCAGGCGCTCCGGATCGGAAATGACGGCTACCGGAGTCACCTCCGAGCCGGTGCCGGCGGTGGTCGGCACGGCAATCAGCGGCAGTGCTGGGCCCGGGACCTTGAACTCGCCATAGTAGTCCTGAAGCCTGCCGCCATGACTGATCAGCAGCGCCGCGCATTTGGCCATGTCGAGGCAGCTTCCGCCACCGATCCCAACGATCATGTCGGGTTTGAAATCCTTCGCCTCGGCAACACAGACCGCGACGCTGTCCCGAGGCACGTCCGGCAGCGTGCGGTCATGGACAAGGATTTCAACAGAGGCATTGCTCAGCGCGGCCATCATCTCGCCGAATATGGCCGTTGCCGCGAAGCGCTCGTCCGTGCAGACGAGCGCGCGCTTGCCATGCCTGGATGCGACCTGCGGCAGCACCTGGCGCTGGCCTTTGCCGAACAAGATCTCACGCGGCAATCGCGCTGCGGCGAACAAGGTCATCGAGTGAGCCCTTCCAGTATGGATCGGCGATCCATCACTTCCATTTAGGCGTATCCGCTATAAAATCGTATAGGATATAGGATTGAATAGGCCGGAGCATCGTGTTAGTGGTCCTTCCTGTCAAGAGGCAAAAAGATGCAGAACCCCGATGTGAAGCTTGATGACGACGCGCGGCCGACAGGCAGAATCCAGCGCGCAAACAGCCTCGCGGGAGACGTCTACGAGGCGATCTTCCAGCAACTCATGTCGCTCAAGATCGCGCCGGGGTCGCGCATAACCGTGGACAATCTCGTCCGGGAACTGGATGTCTCGCATACGCCGATCCGCGAGGCTCTCGGGCGCCTGGAAGGCGAAGGCCTGGTGATCAAGACCCATCTGATCGGCTATCGCGCCGCACCGCAGATTACACGCCGGCGTTTTGACGAGCTTTACGAGTTGCGCCTTTTGCTTGAGCCTGCCGCCGCGGCCAAGGCAGCGGCCGGCCTGGACGCTGCCCGGCTGGCGGCCCTGCAAGAGGCGGCGGGGATCATGACCCGCGGCGAGGGCAGGGACGAGCGCCTTCGCTATTCCAACTTCGCCCGCCAGGATGCGATCTTCCATGACAAGATCATGGAGTTCGCGCAGAACGAGATCATCCGCGAGACGCTGAACCACCAGCACACGCATTTTCACATTTTCCGGCTGATGTACCACTCGCGCGTAACCGAGGAGGCTCTCGACGAGCACGAAGCCATTCTCTCGGCTTTCGCAGCCGGCGATGCGAACGCGGCGCGAACGGCGATGCGGGTGCACATCGAGAACTCGCGCGACAGGCTCCTGCCTGCGTTCGAATAGGCGGCCGGACGTTCCAAGCGGGTGAAACATGCCCTTTGCTGACATCCACAATCCGATGCCCAAAACCCAAGGCGCGCCTTGCACTGCCACGCAACCGAGAGGAAGACCATGCCAGCCAAAAAGATACTGATGCTGACCGGAGAGTTCACCGAGGAATACGAAATCTTCGTCTATCAGCAGGCCATGGAAGCCGTAGGCCACACCATCCATGTCGTGTGCCCCGACAAGAACGCCGGAGACCGGATCAAGACCTCGCTGCACGACTTTGAGGGCGACCAGACCTATACCGAGAAGCCCGGACACTACGCGCTGATCAACAAGACGTTTTCGGAGGCGGAAAGGCAGATCGACCAGTATGATGCGGTCTACTGCGCCGGCGGCCGCGGACCGGAATACATCCGCACCGACAAGCGCGTTCAGGCCATGGTCCGCCACTTCCACGAGACCGGGAAGCCGATCTTCACGATCTGCCACGGCGTGCAGATTCTGATAGCGGTGGATGGTGTCGTGCGCGGCAAGAAGGTCGGTGCGCTGGCGGCCTGCGAGCCGGAGGTCACCCTTGCGGGCGGCACCTATATCGACCTCTCGCCCACCGACGCCTATGTAGACGGCACGATGGTTTCGGCCAAAGGGTGGACCGCACTTGCTGCCTTCATTCGTGAGTGTCTGAAGGTGCTCGGCACGGAAATCCACCATAACTAGCCACTGCCGGCCGCTGCGCTTGAGAAGGCGGGCGACCTGGCACAAATGCAACGGCGGATCCCGGTTTCGGGTCGGATCGCGACGCGTTTCCCGCGGCCCTTTGCAAGGGCCGCGACGTCCTTCGATTCAAGTACGAAGCGCGCCGCGCTTCGCTTCTGCTACCAGCACACGAAGCCGCCATCCACGATAAGATCGATGCCGGTGACGAAAGACGCGGCTCGACTGGCCAGAAACACCGCCGGGCCTATCATCTCCTCGGGTGCCGCGAGGCGACCCATGGGCGTATCGCGCTCGAAGTTCTTCACTTGCTCGGCCACTTCCGGCCTGCGGTTCATCGGGGTCAGTGTGTATCCGGGGCTGAGCACGTTGAGCCGCAGTCCGCGGTCCGACCATTCCATCGCCAGGCTCTTGGTCATGTGAATGACCGCTGCCTTCGACGAGTTGTAGTGCGTCTGGAGGAGACCACGGTTGACGATCGAGCCGGATATGGAGGCCACGTTGATGATCGATCCCTTGCGGCGCGGCAGCATCACGCGAGCCTCGGCCTGGCAGGATAAGAACACACCGCCGACATTGATGCCGTAAAGTTCTTCCCACGTGGCCAGCGGCAAGGTCTCGGCCGCGTGTGCGCCGCCTATACCTGCATTGTTGACGGCAACCGTAAGCGCGCCGAGCTCCCTTTCGATACGCTCGACGGCGGCGGCAAGATCGGTTTCCGACGTCACCGAGCCGGTTATCGCAAGCGCCTTGCGGCCGAGCGCGGTGATCCTCTGCGCCGTCGCCTCGAGCCCTCCCTTCGAGGCGTGACCGAAGCACGCGACGTCGGCACCGGCCTCCGCAAGGCCGACCGCTATCGCCTGACCGATGCCGCTGCCGGCGCCGGTGACCAGCGCGACGTCGCCATCCAGTTTGAACAAGTCCATTGGGGTAGTTCCTTCCTAATTCCTTGATCGCAATCGGGCGAACATACAGGAGTCTTGGTCTCGGCTGCGGTTTTTGTCGCACCCCATCCTTGCTGGTCGCTCAAATGCTGCTGCTGAACGTGGCGGCGATCGATCGACACCTCGAGCGCGAACTGCTCCCCTCTCCATGATGCGCATCGCACAAATTTCTGTGTCGAGGAACTCACCGGCCGCGAGTGCGAAACGGGAACTTTTGTTCCACTGGCGATTTTGGCTATGCTGCAGATCCGAATTGCCAGAAGGTCGCTGCCATGACGAAATATTTTGCAATCGCCGCGCTCGTGCTTGCCGCAGCAGCCATGATGGCGGGCCCGGCCGCCGCTGGCGAACAGCATCGCTACCGCGTCGTCAAACAGGAGCGTTATGTTCCAGCCAGCGACGACATCATCGAGACGCTGTTCGGCGGTCCGCGCTATTACGATCAGCAGATGACCACCACGGCGGCGGGCGCCTGCGCGTATCACCGCGTCGGACCGGACGCGAATGCGGTGAACTACATCAACGATAACTATTGCGGGAAGTAGGATTCCCTGGGGGCGGCGTTCCTCGGAGCGTTTTCGACAAGCCTCGACCCTCTTTGCGTTATGGTCTCTGCGAACTTATCGGAGTTCGCCGGGGTGGCTGTGGTTGGCCGGACGTGGCCTCTTTTGAATACCGATCCTCTCGCGGGTCTGCGGGTCATCGCACACAGTCGACCCAGACATTGTATACAATAATGAAGAAAGATGTTGACAATCGACCTCGGCCGGTTTCCCTTACGCTATACGCGCAGCCTACGAGCAAAACACAAAGCGCGATAACCAAGGGGAACTGAAGCTATGATCAACCGTCGCTCGACTCTGAAATCAATGGCGCTCGGCGCCGTCTCGACCCTGGCGCTTGCCGCTCTCGGCATTTCGTCCGCGCGGGCTGAAAACAAGGAACTGAAGATCGGCTTCGTCGGCGTTACCAGCGGCCCCGCTGCCGCCTGGGGCACGTCGAATGTGCGCTCGATGCAGACCCGCGCCGCCTGGATCAACGAAACCGGTGGCGTCAAGATCGGCAACGACACCTACAAGATCAACATCGTCACCTTTGACGACCAGAAGGATCCCAAGCGCGCCATCGCCGGCATGGAGAAAATGGCGCAGGAAGGCATCCACTATGTCGTCGGGCCGAATGTCGATGACGGCGCCGCCGCGGTGCGCCCTGTCGCCGAGGCCAACGGCATCATTTATTTTCCTTACGCCTTCCCCAAGGCGCTCTACCAGAAGCCGGCATCCAATGCGGTGCTCGGCATGATCGCCAACTACCAGTCGGGTCCTGCGATCTACAAATATCTCAAGGAAAACAAAGGCGTGAAGAAGATCGCCTTTGTCGCGGCCAATGAATCCGACCCGCTCAGCCAGCGCGACAGCGGCGTCGAGGCGGCGAAGGCACTTGGACTGGAAGTCGTCGCCCAGAACGACACCTACCAGAACGACACCCGCGACTTCACGCCAGTGCTGACGCCGATCGTCGCCTTGAAGCCCGACCTGCTCGTCCTGTCCGGCGTGGCCCCGGCCAACGCGCCGCTGCTCATCCGCGCCGCCCGCGAGCTCGGCTATGAAGGCCTGATCTCGACGGAAACCGCGCAGGACGCCAAGGTCCTGGAAGAGGGCGCCGGCGAATACGCCAACGGCTTCATCTCCGTCGGCGGGGCCTCCACGCCGGAGATCGCCTCGGACGCGATGAAGGAATTCGTCGCCCGCTACACCAAGATGTTCGGCGAATACAACGACGAGTCCAACACCAAGGTCTATGCGCTCGAATACATCATCGAGACCTTGAAGGCTAATCCGGCGGCCATCAACGACGTCGCCGAATTCAAGAAGACCATGGACACGTTCTCGGCGCCCAATCCCTTCCTGAAGGGCGACGCGAAACTCAGCTATGTCGGCATGACCTCCTTCGGCCAGAAGCGCCAGCTTTCGGTGCCGATGGTGGTCAACGAATATAAGGACGGCGCTTTCCAGACATTGTTCGTCGGCTCCGTCGACTAGCGCCACCTTCGAGCGTCATTCCTCCAGCTTGCCGCGGGGTCCGATAGGCCGGACCCCGCGGAAGATCGAAGGTATCCATGGAACAGGTCATCGCCAACGGATTGTATCTCGGTGCCCAATACGCGCTGATCGCGCTGGGCTTGACCCTGATCTTCGCCCTGATGAACGTGCTCAATTTCGCCCACGGCCAGATGTATGTGCTGGGCGGCTTCATCACCTACACCGTCTACGGCCAGCTCGGCTTGCCATTTGTGGTCGCGCTGCTCGCCTCTGGCGTCACGCTCGCCATCATCGGCGCGCTGATGGAGAAATTCCTCTTCCGCACCGTCATCAGGCGAAGTCACCGCGAGGAGAGCACCATGCTGCTCGCTGCCGCGACGGCCTTTTTCTTCGACGCCGTCATCCTGCTTCTGTTCGGCGAAAAGCAGCGCGGCGTTCCCAAGATAGTCAAGGGCGTCTTCAACGATGCCGGCATCATCATGCCTTACGATCGTATGGTCGTCGGCGTGCTGGCGATCGTCTTCATCGCCGCCTTCGTGCTCTATATGCAGTACAGCCGGGTTGGGCGGGCCATGCGCGCGCTTGCCCAGGATCGCGTCGCGGCCCAGCTGATGGGCGTCCGCGTCGATCGCTATTCGATGATCGGCTTTGCCATGGGCGCAATGCTCGCGGGCGTCGTCGGCGGGCTGCTGGTCACCATAACCGGCGTCAATTCGGGCATTGGCGGGCCGATCTCGATCAAGGCCTTCCTGATGGTGATGATCGGCGGCGCCGGCGTCGTCGGCGGCGCGATCGCTGGCGGCTTCATTCTCGGCATGATGGAGTCGGTCGGCCTCACCGTGCTGCGCGAATATGGCGACATCACCTATCTCGTCATCTTCGCCGCCCTGATGGTGTTCCTGTCGATCCGTCCCAACGGGCTGATGGGCAAGCCGTGGGGTTGATGGCGCCATGACCCGCAACCGCAATATCAAAATCGCATCGGTCGCGGCCTTCCTGGCGATCGTCTTCATCGCCGTGCCGGCCGCGATCTCGGCAAGCGGCCGCTTCGACCTCTATTACACGCTGACCTCGGTGGCGTTGCTCAGCATCGCCAGCGCCGGTGTCTGGCTCACCTTCTACATCGGCCGCATCAACATCGGCCAGGGCGCCTACGCGCTGATGGGCGGCTATATCTCGGCCATACTGGTGATGAACTATGGCTGGTCGTTCTGGTTGACCTTGCCGGTGGCCGGACTTTTTTGCGCCGCTGCGAGCGTGCTGATCGGCCTGCCGATCCTGCGGCTGCGTGGCGTCTATTTCGCCATGGTCACGCTGGTGCTGACCGAGGTGGCGCGGCTGCTCGCGCTGGCGCTGCCGATCACCAACGGCGCCAAGGGCATCGTCAGCATCCCGCTGCCCGGCGCGCTGTCGGTCTTCGGCATCACGCTGATCCCTGATTTCGCCACGCTGCAGAATTCGCGGCTTGCCTTCTATCTTCTGGCGGTCACGCTGATGGTGATCTGCTTCGGGGTCATGTACCGGCTGGTCAATTCGCGCATCGGCAAACTTTGCCAGTCGCTGCAGCAGAATGAGGAACTGGCCTCCTCGATCGGCGTCAACATCGCTTATCTGCGCATCATCGCCTACGCCGTGTCGTCCTTCTTCGGCGGCGTGGCCGGCGCCATCTTCGCCGCCATCTCGCAATCGATCTATCCGTCGAGCTTCACGGTCACCGATTCCGTCAACTTCATGCTGAACTGTTTCCTCGGCGGCCTCGGCTATGTGTTCGGGCCGATGCTTGGCACGCTGGTGCTCTATTTCGGCTGGGACCTCTTGTTCCAGACGGGCCAATTCCAACTGCTCATCTATTCCGGCCTGATGATCGTCCTGATGCTGGTGCTGCCCAACGGCCTGCTCAGCCTCGCGGCTTCGATCCGGAAGAAGGCTTGAGCCATGGCCGAAATGCTCGAAGTCTCTGGCATCACCAAGCGCTTCGGCGGTCTGGTCGCTGTCAACAACATTTCCTTCTCGGTGCGCGAGAAGGAAATCCTGTCGGTGATCGGCCCGAACGGCGCCGGCAAGTCGACTTTGTTCAAGCTGATCTCGTCCTTCCTCAAGCCCACGACGGGCGAGGTGCGCCTGAAGGGCGAACGCATCTCAGGCATGGCGCCGCATATCGCCGCCCGCAAGGGCGTCGTGCGCACCTTTCAGGAGACCACCATCTTCAAGAACATGAGCGTGCGCGACAACGTCGTCATCGCGCATCACCTGCGCTCGAAGGCAAGCCTTCTCGGCTTTTTCCTCGGCACCGGCGTGGCGAAGGCCGACGAGGTGGCCTTCGGCGCCTCCGCCGACGAAATCCTGGCGCTGCTCGGCCTCTCCTCGCTTGCCAATGAGACCGCCCGCAACCTGCCGCACGGCCATTTACGGGCGCTGGGCATCGCCATCGGCCTTGCCACCGATCCTTCGATCCTGCTGCTCGACGAGCCCTTCGCCGGCATGAACCACGACGAAACGATGCGCATGGTGGCGATGGTGCGGCGCCTGCGCGATCTCGGCCTCACCATCCTGCTCGTCGAGCACGATATGCCGGCCGTGATGAAAATCTCGGACCGCATCGTGGTCCTCAATTTCGGGCAGAAGATCGCCGAAGGAACGCCGTCGGAAATCCAGGCCAACGAGAAGGTGATCGAAGCCTATCTGGGCAGCGAAGACGAGGCGATCGGCCTATGAACCAGATCCTGAACTTCGCCAATGTCGAGCTTTATTACGATCACGTGTATGCGCTGAAAGGCGTCTCGCTCGAGGTCAACGAGGGCGAGACCGTCGCGCTGATCGGCGCCAACGGCGCTGGCAAGTCGTCGATCCTTCGCGCCATCACCGGCTTGCGCAAGATCAGGTCCGGCGAGATCCATTACGGCGGCAAGCGCATCGACGGCGCCGCCCCCGACGAGATCGTCAAGATGGGCATTGCCATGGTGCCGGAAGGACGCCGCGTCTTCCCCTTCATGTCGGTCAGGGACAACCTCCTGATGGGCGCCTTCACCCGCACCAGCAAATCCGAGATCGCCGCGTCGATGGAGATGGTGTTGGGGCGCTTTCCGCGGCTGAAGGAGCGCTTCTCGCAGGCCGCCGGCACGATGAGCGGCGGCGAACAGCAGATGCTGGTCATCGGTCGTGCGCTGATGGCGAAGCCGAAGCTCCTCCTGCTTGACGAGCCGTCGCTCGGCGTCGCGCCAAAACTCGTCCAGGACATCGCCCGCTCGATCGTCGCCATCAACCACGATGAGAAGGTCAGCGTTCTGCTGGTCGAGCAGAATTCGCGCATGGCGCTGCGTATCTCGCAACGCGCTTATGCGCTGACCACCGGCAGTGTCGCGCTGAGCGGCAACTCCACCGAATTGCTGACCGACGACCGGGTCAAGCGTCTTTATCTCGGTGGTGAGATCTGAGGCTGATTCAATGCGCATTCTCGTCATCAACCCCAACACGACCGCCTCGATGACCGTCAAGATCGGCGAGGCGGCGCAAAGCGTCGCCTCCGCGGGAACCGAAATCCTGGCGGTCAATCCGGCCGACGGTCCGCCAAGCATCGAGGGCTACTTCGACGAGGTCTTCGCCGTGCCGGGCATCATTGCCGAGATGAGCAAGGCGCCGGCGGCCGATGCCTATGTGATTGCCTGTTTCGACGACACCGGGCTCGACGCCGCGCGCTGTGCCAGCGGAGCTCCCGTCGTCGGCATCGGCGAGGCCGCGTTCCATATGGCGAGCCTGATCGCCGGCAAGTTCAGCGTCGTCACGACGCTTGCCCGGTCGGTGCCCGCGATCGAGCACAATCTGGCGAAATACGGTCTCGCCTCGCGCTGCGCCAAAGTACGCTCGTCGGAGGTCGCCGTGCTCGAGCTCGAACGTCCGGGCTCGAATGCAAGGCACAGGATATCGCAGGAGATCGCGCGCGCCATAAGCGAGGATCATGCCGAAGCCATCGTGCTCGGCTGCGCCGGCATGGCCGACCTTGCCAAAAGCCTTTCGGAAGAACATGGGGTCCCGGTGCTCGATGGCGTCGTCTGTGCCGTCACGCTGGCCGAGAGCCTGTGCAAGGTGGGCTTGAGGACATCGAAGATCGGCGGCTATGCCGCGCCGCGCGGCAAACAGTTCGCCGGCATGTTCGCACCGCTGTCGCCCACGGAAGTCGAAGTCGTCTAGTCTAGGCGGCTTCATGCTGGCGGACGGCCGGCCGGCGCCCGGGTAGGTGGGATTGACCGCCGCGCGAGCGATACTAGATTGGACGGGCTGCCGGCGATTTGGGGGGCAGATCGGGCCATTTCGGGCCTGCGCATTGAAAGCATGTTGACGGTACTCAAGGAAGAAGATCGAGACGACAGGCCGGCTGCGCGCTGGTCGCCGATCTATTATGGGCTGAGGGACGCCATCGTCAGCCATCGTCTCGCGCCGGGTACCAAATTGCCGGAAGACGAGTTGGCCTCGATCTATTCGGTGAGCCGCACGGTGGTCCGGTCCGCGCTGCAGGCCCTTGCCCATGACCGGCTGGCACGGCTGGAGCCAAATCGCGGCGCCTTCGTCGCGCAGCCATCGAAGATCGAGGCGCGGGAAGTGTTCGAGGCGAGGGCGCTGATCGAACCCAAGGTTGCCGCGCTCGCCGCCAGGACGGCGGTGCCGTCCGATATCGTGCATTTGCGGTCACACCTGGAGAAGGAGCACGAGGCGCTGCATGCCGGCCGCGACAGCGACGCCATCATGCTGTCGGCACGCTTTCATGTCGGCATTGCCGAGATCGCTGCGCATTCGGTGTTCACCAATTTCGTGCGCGACCTCGTCTCGCACTCCTCGCTGATCATCGCGCTCTACTGGAAGCGCCGTGACGCCACCTGCGAGAAGCACGCCCACCACGCGCTGGTCGACGCCATCGAGGCCGGCGACAGCGCCGACGCTGCCGCCCTGATGAACAGCCATCTGGTCGACCTGCTGTCCGGACTCGACCTTACCGACAAGGTTGAGAAGTCCGACAGCCTAGCGGATCTGCTTCGAGCTTAGAGCGAACAGCGGTCCAGCCGGGTCGCTGAACCGCTGGAGGACTGGGCTAGGCCGCGGCGGCTTGCGAATAGTCCATCCGCTGGAGGTCGGCGATGAGGCCGGGTCCGGTCGGCTGCCAGCCGAGATGCGCGCGCGTCCATTCGCTCGACGCCGGCATGTCGAGGCCGGCGAACATGGCAAGCCATCCGAAATGGTCCGCAGCCTCTTCCTGCGAGAGCGAGACCACCGGCACGTTGAGACCGGCGCCGATCACTTCCGCGATCTCCCGCACCGGGATGCCTTCCTCGGCGACAGCGTTGTAGCGCACGCCGGCTTCCGGCTTGTCCAGCGCCAGACGGTAGAGCTTCGCGACGTCCAGCACATGCGCCGCCGACCACCGGTTGCGGCCCTCGCCAAGATAGGCCGACACGCCCTTGGCGCGCGTCTGCGCGATCAGCGGTGTGATCAGGCCCTGCTTCACCGTGTCATGCACCTGCGGCAACCGCACCACCGACACCTTGACGCCCTTCTCGGCCATCGTCGCGCCGGTGAGCTCCGACAGGATACGCGGATTGGGATGGTCGGTGTTGAACACGTCTTCTCTCGCCGGCTGTCCGTGCTCGGCGGAACCCATGCCCACACCGGACGTGATGATGAGCAACCGGTCCGAGCCGGCCAGCGTGCCGCCCAGCGCTTCGATGACGCGCTTGTCCTTCTCGCAATTGGCCACGAAATTCGAGAAATTGTGGTCGAAGGCGGTGTGGATCACCGCATCCGATTTCGCCGCGCCGTCGCGCAGGCTGTCGAGGTCTTCGAGGTCGCCGCGATGCGGCTCGGCGCCCGCGGCGACAAGCGAGCGCACGCCGGTTTCGGAGCGGGTCAGGCCAAGCACCTGATGGCCGGCGGCAAGAAGCTCGGGCACAATCCTGGAACCGATGAAGCCGGTCGCGCCGGTAAGGAATACACGCATGGGAGGGTCTCCTGTGGTTGTTCGGAGGCCTTATTTGCGCTATAAATCATTCTGTTAAAGTAGTGACTTTATCATGGTATAATGGTCAATAGGTTCGCAATGCCCGTCGAGACGACCAACAGGCTTGGCACCTTTCTTCGCGATCGCCGCATGCGGCTCGATCCCGCCGCCTTCGGTTTCGCCACGGGGCGGCGGCGCACGCAAGGGCTGCGCCGCGAAGAGGTGGCGCAGCGCGCCAATATCAGCCCGACTTGGTACACCTGGCTGGAGCAGGGGCGGGGCGGCGCGCCGTCTGCCGACGTGCTGAACCGCATCGCGACCGGACTGATGCTGACCGAGCCCGAGCGCGAGCATTTGTTCATGCTGGGTCTCGGGCGGCCTCCGGAAGTTCGCTACAAAAGCGTGGACAGCGTGACGCCGCGCCTCCAGCGTGTCCTCGACGCTTTGGACCCCAGCCCGGCGATCATCAAGACCGCGACCTGGGACGTGGTTGCCTGGAACCGTGCCGCGGCGGCAATGCTGACCGACTATTCCAAGCTGCCGCGCGAGCAGCGCAACATCCTGCGCCTGATGTTCGGCAATCCGCGCGTGCGTGACGCGCAGGACGACTGGCAGAGCGTCGCGCGTTTCGTGGTCGGATCCTTCAGAGCCGACGCCGTTCGGGCCGGCGCCGGCGCGGAGGTCACGGAACTCGTCGAGGAGCTTTCCAGGGTGAGCCCCGAGTTCGCGGCACTGTGGCGCGACAATGACGTCGTCCCGGCGCATGGCGAGGGCGTGAAGCGTCTGCGGCATCCCGAAATCGGGCTGATCGAGCTGGAGTTCTCGGTCTTCGCGGTCGACGGCCGCCCGGAACTCGGCATGATCGTCTACAATCCCGTCACGCAGTCGGATGCGGAACGTATTCGATCACTGATCGCGGCTCGCGCCGCAGAATGATGGCCGTCATGCGCGGTTTTCCGCCAAGGTGCGGCGAAGCGGAAAACAGGTCACAAAGTCGACCCGGTTAGGATAATATCCACCGCCCGACTCCTTCGTGGAAGATGTCTATGACCTTAAATGAGCTTAGTTGGTCGCCCTCCGAAAAGAAAGTTGCCCGCGCCGCATATGACAAGGCCCTTGAGAGGGCACTGGCCAGCATCATGGCCGAATTCAAAAGACGGGCAAACGCCGCGACCACACCCTCCGAGATGTGGGAGGTCGAGGAATATCTGAAGGAGCAACGTCGCGATTTGGATCGGACGTTCGACTATCGCTATTCGCAACTGACCGTCGTTTTCGCAACTCTCATCCGGCAAGGATATCTGGACGAGGACTTACTCTCGGGCCTGTCGGAAGAAAAACGCGAGGAGATCCGCAGAATGCTTGCGTGGCACAAGGGATAAGGGCTTAGAAGGCGTTACCTTCGCGCCTCCGCACGCCGGATCGCTTGCGGTGGTTGGCCGAAGCTCCTCATGAAGGCGCGGCGCATGCGGCCGGCATCGCCGAAGCCGCTCTGTTCGGTCGAGCGGATTATTGCCTGACTTAACCGCCTTCACGGGCCTTCGAAGCGTCAGCTTTGCCGCCGCCTGCCTGATCGCTTCGGGGCGGCGTCAGCGCCGCCCGGCTGCCTGATGTGGTCGATGAAAGCGCGCAGCTTGGGCAACACCTGGTGCCTTTCCGGATAATAAAGAAAAACGCCCGGCGTGGTTACCGCGAAGCGGCCGAGCAGCGCCTGCAGTCGCCCGTCGGCGATCGGCGCTTCGGCGATCGGGCCCGGCACTTGCGCCAGCCCGACGCCTTGGATCGCCGCGCCGAGCAGCGACGGATAGTCGTGCGCGATGAGCGGTCCCGATACGATTGCCTCGACGGACTTGTTGCCGTCGACAAAGGACCAGGGCGCGACCGAACCATTCGAGCGGCGCAGGCGCAGGCAGGCATGGTCGCGCAGGTCCTCGATGCGCTCGGGCGCAGCGCGCTGGCGCAAGTAGTCCGGACTGCCGACGACCGCCATCGGAAAGGAGGGCGTCAGACGGACCGCGACCATGTCGGGCGCGATCAAGTCGCCCATCCGGATGCCGGCGTCGAATCCCTCGGCGGCGAGATCGGCGAGCTCGCCGCTGGCGACGATCTCCAGCTCGATCTCGGGATAGGTCTGGCAGAAGGAGGCGACCATCGGCTCCAGCAGCATCGGCACCACGGCCGGCGGTACCGAGAGGCGCAAGAGCCCCGCCGGCCGCTGGCCCATCCCGCGCGCGATCTCGCTCGCCGCGATCAGTTCCTCGAAAGCCGGCCGGGCGCGCGCGAAAAAACGCTCGCCGGCTTCGGTGAGGCCGACGCTGCGCGTCGTGCGGATGAACAGCGCGGCGCCGATGCGCGCCTCGAGCGTTCGTATCGCCTGGCTGATCGCTGACGGCGTGACGGCGAGCTCGGCCGCCGCCTTGCGGAAATTGCGATGCCTTGCGACGCTCAGGAATGCTTCGACGCCGTCGAGCGCGCCGTGCCTGACTGTGAAGTTCTGCTTCATGACCCATCGACATTATCGTGGATAGTGGTTCGCGGAAAGCGGCCGTATTTCTTCCATGACTTTGGAAGCCTGAAGGGAAGTGGCAATGACCGATGAACTCGATCGCGTGCGCGATCACTATCGCGCGACCGGCTTGACCGATCGATTGAAGAACGCACTGGCGGTGTTTGGGCCTGAGCAACAGCGGCTGAAGCCCGAACAGCTGGCGACCCTCGACCAGTTCCATACCCGCGGGCTGGCCGCGACGGCGGAGCTCGCCAACCTTGCCGCCATCACCGCCGGCATGTTCGTGCTCGACGTCGGATCGGGCGTCGGCGGGCCGGCCAGGTTTCTTGCCGAGACCTATGGCTGCGCGGTGACCGGCGTCGATCTCAGCGAACCCTTCGTCGAAGCCGCGCGCTATCTGACCACGCGCACCGGCCAAGACGACAAAGTGTCGTTCGAAGCCGGCAGCGCGCTGGCGCTGCCTTTCGAAAACAGCCGTTTCGATGCCGCGCTCTTGCAGCATGTGGCGATGAACATCGCCGACCGGCCGTTGCTCTACCGCGAGATCAGGCGCGTTTTGAAGCCGGGCGGAAAATTCGCGACCTTCGACGTCGTGCTCAACGGCGGCGATCCGCTCTATCCGGTGCCCTGGGCGAAGACGCCGGGCGAAAGCTTCCTGCTGACGGCCGAAGCGACCTGCGAGGCGATCGAAGCCGCCGGCTTCGGCACGCTCGTCCGCCGCGACGACACGGCTGCCGCCAAGGCCTGGTTCGCCGAGCTCCGTGCCTCCGGCCCGCCGCCTTCGCTCAATCTCGGGGTCGTCATGGGCCAGGGTTTCGCCGACTTCGCCACCAATCTCGGGCGCAATCTCATGGAGGGACGGCTGGGCATTCTGACGGCAGTGTTCGAGGCGATTCCGGCCAAGGCTTGATAGGGGGCGAAGATGTCACCTGCAATGATCTTCAACATCCATCTCGTGCTCGGCTACGTGCCGTGGCTGCTTTGCTTCGCCGCCTATATCTGGCCAAGGCTGAGGTCGATGGAGCCGATAGAGGCGCAGCGCGCCATCGCAACGCTGCACAGCTTCCGCTTCTTCGGGCTCGTCTTCCTCATCCCGGGCGTGGTCGGCCCCGGCCTTGCACCTGCCTTCGCAAGCTTCGCCGCCTATGGCGACTTCGCCACCGGCTTGCTCGCCATGCTGGCGCTATTCACCGTGGCGAGGCCTGTGATCTTCTGGCCGCTGGTCGTCGCCTTTAACCTCGTAGGCGTGGTGGACATTGTCGGCGACTACTATCACGGCGTCGCGCTCGACCTTCCGGGCCATGCCGGACAGTTGGGCACGACCTATGCGATCCCGATCCTCTACGTGCCGCTTTTGATGGTCACGCATGTCGCGGCTTTCTATCTGCTGGCGCGTTCCAGGCGCCATCAGTTGGCGGCGACCTAGTACATAGGCGTCGCCATATGCTTCGGCGCCGGCCATTCGTTCGTGATCTCGGGCTGCACCGGCCGCTCGAGATAGGTCGAGAGCACGACATAGCTGCGCGTCGAGGTGACGCCGGGCGTGTCGTAGAGACGGGCCAGCAGGCCTTCCAGCGCGCGCGTGTCCTCGGTGCGCACCTTGAGCAGCATGCAGGTGTCGCCGGCGACCGTGTGGATCTCCTCGACCTCCGGATATTTGGAGACCGCCATCAGCTCCGGCGTCTTGCCCCAGCCCCTGGTGTCGATATGCACGAAGGCAAGCAGCGGCTTCTTCACCGCCCTCGGATCGATGATCGCCGATGTGGCGCGGATGGCGCCGCTGCGCTTCAGCCGCTTGACCCGCTCATGCGCCGCCGGCGGCGACAGGCCAACGCGTTCGCCGAGCTCGGCATAGCTGATGGTCGCGTCCTCGACCAGGACGCCTAATATCTTTCGGTCGATAGGGTCGACCTCCCGGGCCGGATGCTTGTTCCGCTGAATGTCATCTGTTTCTGTGTCCATATTGAAATTCTCCATTGATGCAGAATTTAATTCGGCCATTATGATGATATGTCGAACAGCAATCAATCAGTAATTATGACTGAGGCGCCGCGCGCGCCGATCCCGGCCACGGCCTATCTGCTGACCGGCTGCATCGCCGTCATCGGCTCCAATTCGCTTGTTCTCGGACCGATCGCGCCGGCCGTCGCGGCATCGTTCGGCGCCAGCGTGCCGGCGGTGATGACGGCCGCCGCCGCCTTCGGCCTCGGCAC
Source organism: Mesorhizobium sp. CA7 (assembly GCF_020165015.1). Classification (NCBI taxonomy): domain Bacteria; kingdom Pseudomonadati; phylum Pseudomonadota; class Alphaproteobacteria; order Hyphomicrobiales; family Phyllobacteriaceae; genus Mesorhizobium; species Mesorhizobium sp. CA7. Next base: position 336,622 of record NZ_JAIUHH010000004.1, on the reverse strand, counting down.
GTCGGCCAGCGCGCTCTTCCTTGCCCGCTACATCGACCGGATCGGCGCGCGCCGCATGCTGCAGGGCGCGTTGCTGCTGCTGGCCATCGCGCTGGTCGCCAGCGCCTTGGCGCCGACAGTGGCGATGCTGGTGGCCGCCCAGCTCGTCGCCGGCATCGCCGCCGGTATCGCCATGCCGGCGATCTATGCCAGCTCGGCCGCGATCGCGCCGCCCGGCCGCGAGAGCGGCACCATCGGGGTCGTGCTGACCGGCTGGACGCTTTCCATGGTCGCTGGCGTCTCGCTGTCGGCGGTGCTGGCCGATCTCATCCATTGGCGTGCCGTCTTCGCGGCCGTTGCAATGCTCGCAGGAACGGCCGTTGCCGGTTTGGCGATGAGTTCGCTGCACGATACCAAGAAAAGCGGCCCCGCGCCGTCGCCGCTTGGCGCGCTCGCCGTTCCCGGCATCCTGCCGCTGCTCATTGCCTGTGGCGCCTTCATGACCGCCTTCTACGGCGTCTACGGCTATCTCGGCGATCATCTCCACCAAGCCCTCGGCGAGCCGGTCAGCGCCAATGGCCTGGCGGCCGTCGCCTATGGTCTCGGCTTCGGCGCGGCCGCCTTGCTCGACGGCGTTATCGATCGCCTCGGCGCCCGTCGCGTCATGCCCTTTGCCTATCTGCTGGTCGCCGCCGTCTATGTCGCGATTGCCCTGGCAAGCGGCGGCTTCGGCCTGCTGATCGCAACGATCGCGGCCTGGGGCCTTGCCAACCATTTCGGGCTGAACGTGCTGGTCATGCGCCTCACCGCGCTGGACCCGGCGCGGCGCGGCACCATCATGGGCCTGAACAGCGCGGTCACCTACCTCGCCGTCACCGTCGGCACGGCAGGCTTCGGCCCGCTCTACACCGGCCTCGGCTTCGCCAATTGCGCGCTGATCGCGGCGGCACTGATGCTGGTGGCGGCGGGCGCAGCGGCGTGGCGGTCAGTCGGTCCTCGGTAACAGGCCTCAGTCTTCGCTTGCGGCCGGAATACTGTTTCGCACTTTTCCTGGAATTGCTCTAAGGCTGGCTTGCGAACCGGAGTCGCAGCCGATGAAGACGAGTCTCGAGATCACCGCCGAGCCCTCGCCGCAGGACCTCGCTTTCCTGGGTGGAAGCCTTACCGCTTTCAACGATGCCGATGTCGGAGCGTCAGGCCGAAAGTCGCTCGCGGTTTTCGTGCGCGGGGAAACCGGGGCCCTCGTTGCCGGTATTTCCGGCTACACCGCCTGGGGCTGGCTCTACGTGCAGTGGCTGTGGGTCGACGAAAGACTGCGCGGAAAAGGCATTGCCGCCGGCATGCTCGACGCGGCCGAACAGGAGGCTGCCGCGCGCGGCTGTCACGGCGCCTGGATCGACACTTTCAATCCGATCGCCGAGAAGGTTTACCGGCGCCAGGGCTATCAACCGTTCGGCACGCTGCCTGACTTCCCCATCGGCCGCAGCCGTGTCTTCCTGCAGAAGAAGCTGTCGGCCTGATCAGCCCGCCAGTTTTCCGCCGCGCATCGGCTTTGGCGCGCCGGTGGTGCTCGGAAAGCTGATCGGCAGGCCGCGCAGCACGCGCACGGCGAGGAAAGCAAAACACTCTGCTTCGACCGCGTCGCCCTTCCATCCGAGCGTCTCGGCCTGCACCACTTCGACGCCGGCGCGGCTCTCGAGCATTGCCATCATCGTTGGGTTGTGACGACCGCCGCCGCTGACCGCGAGCCGCTTCGGTCGACGCGGCAACAGGTCGAGCGCCTTGCCGACGGCCGACACGGTGAAGGCCGTCAGCAATGCTGCGCCATCCTCGGCGCTCAACCCTTCGGCCATCGCGGCGGTGAAGTCGAAGCGGTCAAGCGATTTCGGATAGGGTTTCGTCAGGTAGGGATGCTGCAGCAGCCTGGCGAGCCGTTCCTCGTCGACCTTGCCTGCGGCGGCCAGCCTGCCGTCGCGGTCCATCTCGCCCAGGCCTTTCGATTTGATGAAATCGTTGACCGGCGCATTGGCCGGACCGGTGTCGAAGGCGACGATTGCGTCTTTGCCGTCCCACCATGTGATGTTGCCGACGCCGCCGAGATTGAGCACGGCGGTGTCGCCGCTGGCGTCCGCCTCTTTAAGCAACGCGGCATGATAGGCGGCGGCCAAAGGCGCGCCTTGCCCACCGGCCGCGACATCGGCCGAGCGGAAATCATAGGCGACCTTGGTGCCGAGCAGCGAGGCCATCAGCTCGCCATCGCCGAGCTGGCGGGTGCGGCCGATGCGTCCCGGCTGCGGGGCGCGATGCAGCACGGTCTGGCCGTGGAAGCCGACGACGCCGATATCGGCCATGCTCATGCCCTGGCTCTCGACCAGATCCCTGACCGCCGCCGATTGCGCGCGCGTCAGCGCCTCCTCGGCTTCGCGAAAAATCGCCGGCTCCGGCCCTTCGAAATTCCAGGCGCGCGCCTGGCGCAGCGTTTCTTCCAGCAGGGCGCGGATCGATTGCGGATAGGGAGCCAGCGTGTAGGTGCCGGTGTCGGCGATGCGCTCTCCGTCCGTCTTGATCAGCGCCACGTCGATATTGCCGTCGAGCACCGTGCCGGTCATCAGGCCGACGGCCCAGATTGGTTCCATGGTCGTTCCTCGAATCGCCCTTCCTTCACGTGTCGGACGGATCGGCGCGGCAGGCAAGTGTCTCGCTACACCCGAGCAGGCGGCGCATAGACCGACGGCTTTTTGCATCGAATGGTGAAAACGGAGCAACGCCGTTCTTGCCTCTCGGCGAAGAAGGCGCGAGGCTGCGAACAAGACCATCGGCCGGGCGACTGCCCGGATGGACTATCGCAAGGAGAAAACGCCATGGCAGCCAATGTCGCAGTGATCGCGGGCGCCGGTTCCGGGTTAAGCGCCTCACTGGCGCGACTTCTCGCCAAGCAGGATTTCCGTGTCGTCCTTGCCGCCCGCAACGTCGACAAACTGGCCGCGCTGGTCAAGGAAACCGGCGCGCAGGCCCTCGAAACAGACGTATCGGACGCAGCCTCCGTGGAGCGCCTCTTCGAGACGGCCGACAAGGCAGGTCCCCTCGAAATTGCCGTCTTCAACGCCAGCGGCCGCACGCGCGGCCCAATCGCCGAACTCGACGCGCAAGCGGTCAAGCAAGCCCTGCTCGTCGGCGCCTATGGCGGCTTCCTTGTCGGCCAGCAGGCGGCGCGCCGGCTTCTTGCACGTGGTTCCGGCTCGATCCTGTTCACCGGCGCCAGCGCAAGCCTGAAAGGGTTCTCCGGTTCCGCCGGTTTCGCCATGCCGAAATTCGGCCTGCGCGGGCTGGCGCAATCGATGGCACGCGAGCTCGGTCCGAAGAACATCCACGTCGCGCATTTCATCATCGACGGCCAGATCGAGCCGGCCGGACAGTCGCCCGAGTCCGACCGGCCGGATCGTCGCCTCTCGCCCGATGCGATCGCCGAGACCTATCTCGCCGTCCATCGCCAGCATCGCAGCGCGTGGAGCTTCGAGGTCGAGCTGAGGCCCTGGGTCGAGACGTTCTGACGATCCCTCGCACGAACCGGGCAACAACACGCCCGCCGCGGACTCGTTTATTTTAGAAAGTCTGCATGTATCCTGAGGCCATTTCGGCCGTCTGCAATGTAAAAAAGCGAAAAACAAAAGATACCTTTACTTAACTTCGGCGTGCATACTGCGCATCGGTCAGAATTGTTGTCCGGCTCTCCTGCACGATAGAGAAATGCGCATGCCGCTTACACGTCGCACGCTGTTTGCAGCCGGAGGCGGAGGGCTGCTGCTCGCGCAGGCGCAGGCGCTGGCCACGCCGGCCCAGGCGCAAGACGCTCCCAAACCCATCGTCAGCGACAACAAGCTGCGCATCGCCATGCCGGCTTTCGCTTCCGATCCCTTCTTCCCGGCCGACGGCTCTGGGGACAGCGGCATCGATATGGACTTGGCGCGTGGCATAGCCGCGGAACTCGGCGTCGAACCGGTGTTCGACCGATCAGCCGGGACCTTCGACGCCATGGTGCAGCAGCTGACGTCCGGCCAGGCGGACCTGGCGATCGGCAAGCTGAGCCGCACCCTCCGGCGCGGCCGCTCGATCCTCTATTCGCGGCCTTACGCCATGCTGCACCAGGGGCTGCTGGCGAACCGCGTCAACCTGGCGCGCATCACGCAGGGCAAGCCGGCTGAACAGATCATCCGTGATTTCTCCGGCGATCTCGGCGTGATCGAAGGCTCGTCCTTCGCCACCTACGCGGCCGCCACGTTTCCGCACGCCACGATCCAGCGCTTCGCCGGCTGGAACATGGTCATCGATGCAATCCGCAACGGCACGATCGACCTCGCCTATCGCGACGATTTCGAGATCAAGAAGCTGATGGTCGACGATCCGTCGATGACGGTGGTCGCACGCTCGATCACGCTGACCGACAAGGTCGACACGATCGCCGTCGGCATCAGTCCGGACAATCCGCATCTGGCGGCCTTCGTCGATCTCTATCTCGATCTCGCGCGAGGCCAGCAGGTCCTCAACACAGACGAGATCATCGCGCGTTATCGCCAGCGGAGCAAAGTCTGACAATGGCCGTCTCGGATGTAGCCGCAGCCATGCCTTTCGATTGGCGCCTGGCGGCAAAGCGCATCCTGCGCTCGCCGGCGACGACGATCATCATGATCCTGGCTGGGATCCTGTGCGGCCTCTATTACCCGGCCTTCGCCCATGCGATCAGCCCCATCGCGCAGGTCTACCTGAATTTCCTCAAGATGGTCGTCCTGCCCTACCTGGTCTCGTCGGTGATCTTCTCCATCACCGCGATGGTCCAGGACCCGAAATCGGTCCGCTATCTCGGCAAGGTCGGCATAGCGGTACTGGTCGTGTCGTTCCTTGCCGTGCTGGTCAGCGGCACATATTCGCTGATCCTCAAGCCCGGCCAGATCGAGAACCCGCAGTCGCGTATCGAGCTCGGCGAGTTCATCAATTCGCAAGGCAGCGTCTCCACCGATCTCGCATTCCCCTTCCAGCCGCCGCCGTCGACCGGGGATCCGAACAGCGGACATTCGATCTTCCTGGATCTGGTGCCGAACAACGTCTTCAACGCGCTGGCCTCGGGCCAGACCATCCAGGTCCTGTTGTTCTGCCTGCTTTTCGGGCTTGCAATGGGCAGGATTCCCCAGCCCTCGTCGCTCAGCCTCTCTCAGGCCCTCAACGCGGTGTACAAGGCCTGCACGGTGCTGACCAACTGGTTCGTCTGGGGATTGCCCTTCGCGACCTTCATCCTGATCGCCGACCAGACCGCGTCGACCGGCATCAAGCCGCTGATGCTGATGGGCGGCTACCTGCTGGTGATGGGCCTTTCCTGCGTGACATTCCTCGCCGGCGCGTTTGCCGTCATCGCCATACGCTCGCGGCGAAGCTACTGGGCCACGATCAAGACCCTTCAGCCGCTTCTGATGGTGGCCATCACAACGCGCTCCACGGTCGCCTCGCTGCCCTGGGTCATCAATCTTTTGACCGAGCGCCTGAGGTTCAACCTGGTGGTGGTCGAGCTGCTCGTGCCGCTGCAGGCTGCGCTGCTGCGGACCGGCCCGGCGCTGGTCTACACCTCGGGCGTCCTGTTCATCGCCCAGCTCTACGGCCATCCGCTGGCGGTCTCGGACCTCTTGCTTGTCGGTGTCGTCTCCGCGCTTCTGGCGCTGACGACAGGCGGCATGGGCAGCCTGCTCATCCTGTCGCAGATGTCCATTGTCTGTGGCTATCTGAAGCTTCCCTTCGAGGCGGCGTTCGTCCTGTTCGTAGCGGTGGACGCGGCCGTGGACACGCTGATGACGCTGTCCAGTGTCTCCACCGTGGCCGCAAGCACGGCAATGATCGCGCCCAGCCATCGGGAAGCTGCGCAGGCCGCTGAAACCGTCGCGCAAGAGCTCGAAGCCGAGCCCGCCCGATGATCGACGACGGCATCCGTCCGCGGCTCGGCATCATCGGCGGTCTCGGGCCGCTCGCATCGGCCGACTTCTACTTCAAGCTGACCCGGATGACCGAGGCGCTGCGCGACGACGAGCATGTGCCTTCCGTCATCCTCAGCGTGCCGCAACTGCCCGACAGGACCGAAGCGATCATGGCTGGCCATGACGGGCCGCTGGCGCCGCTGCACGCTGCGGTCGCAACGCTCAACGCGTTCGGCGTCTCCTGCATCGCCATGCCCTGCAACACCGCCCATCATTGGTACGACAGACTGGCGGCGAACTCGCGCGCCGAGATCATCCACATCGGCGACGCGGTGGTGGCGGAAATCCGCCGCAGCCTGGACCAGGGCAGGGTCGCGAACCTCGCAACCCGGGGCACCCTGGTTTCCGGCTTCTATCAGCACAGGATATCGGCGGCAGGATTCGACCTCTGCCTTCCGCAGGACGCCGAATTTCAGGAGCGCGTCGACAGCGCGATCATGCTCGTCAAGGCCGGTTCGATTGCGGAAGCCGCGGCTGAGACCGAGCGCGCGCTTCATCTCGCGCAAATGGCCGGCGCCGATGTGGCACTTCTCGGCTGCACCGAACTGTCCGTGGTGGCCGCCAGCCTCAACGATCCGGCCGGAGTATTGGTCATCGACAGCAACGCGGCCCTGGCGCGGGCCTGCCTGACCCGATTGGGCTTTGCCACGCAGGAGGCGCGCGGCTTGCCGTCCGTCTCGTCGCTGCCCGGAGGCGACCGATTGCCCTTGCGCCTTGCCCGGCGCGCTTCATAGGCGCTGCCGCCTTTACGATATCGAACATCCGCTCACCGGGCGTGCTCCAAGTCATCAAATCTTTGAGAGAATATTTCCCGCGCTCCGCTTCAGAGGAAATGCGCTTCTTTGCCCGATGAGGCAGCATTGATGATCCTGAGAACAAGGCTTCGCATTCCGCCAGGCCGAACTGATTTCAGGATTGCAGGGAACGCATCATGTCCGACGCTTCAAATTCTCTCGTAACGTCAGTCACCAGGCGCGCCGGACTTGGCGTGCTTCTCGCCACGACATTGGCCGTCATCGGCCTTGGTGCGCCGTCGCCATCCTTCGGCGAGGACAAGAAGTCGATCAAGGTCGGCATCATCAGCGGCGAGGATGAGGATGTCTGGCGCGTCGTCACGGCCGAGGCGGCCAGAAAGGGGCTGACGATCGAGACCGTCGTCTTCAACGACTACACCCAGCCCAACGAGGCGCTGGAGCGCGGCGAGATCGACGCCAACGCTTTCCAGCACAAGCCCTATCTCGACAACCAGATCAAGACGCAAGGCTACCACATCGTGCCGGTCGGCTATACCGGCGTCTGGCCGATCGGGCTTTATTCGAAGAAGCATGCCAAGGTCGCCGACCTGCCGGAAGGCGCGGTGATCGGCCTGCCGAACGACCCGTCCAACGAAGGGCGCGCACTGCATGTCCTGGAGCATGAAGGCCTGATCAAGCTCAAGGACGGCACGGGCATCCTGGCGACGACCGCTGACATTGCCGACAACCCGAAGAAGGTCGAGATCAAGGAACTCGACGCCGGCATCGTCGGCCGCTCGGTGGACGATCTCGACGCCGCCGTCGTCAACACCGACTGGGCGCTGAAGAGCGGCCTCGGCCCGGAAAACCGCATCGCGCAGGAGCCGGTGGCAGACAATCCCTATCGCAACTTCATCGCTGTCAAAGCGGGCAGCGAGAACGAGCCGTGGGTGAAGACGCTGGTCGCTTCCTACCAGAACGAAACGGTGAAGGCCGAGTTCGACAAGGTCTACAAGGGCACCGGGATCAGCGCCTATTGATCGGGGCCTGGCTGGCAACAACAGGCGGCCCGCTGCTGAGCGGGCCGCCGTCGCGTTTGCGCGGCACAGAAACGGACATAGAAATGAACCAGCATGTCACTGCCGAACGCGCCGACCCGATCCACATCCAGCCGACCGGGCGGGAAGACGTTGTCCGCCTCGTCGGCCTGAAGCGCCGCTTCGGCGCGACGGCGGCGCTGGACGGTGTCTCGCTGACCGTTCAGAAGGGCGAGATCCTCGGCATCATCGGCCGCAGCGGCGCCGGCAAGTCGACGCTGATCCGCTGTCTGAACGGGCTGGAGCGGCCCGATTCCGGCGAGGTCTTCATCGAGGGCCGCGAAATCGGCCGCCTGAGCGAACGCGAGCTGCAGCCGCTCCGCCGGCGCATCGGCATGGTTTTCCAGCACTTCAACCTTCTGTCGGCCAAGACCGTCGAGGAGAATGTCGCGCTGCCACTCAAGATCGAGGGCCGCCCGCGCGCCGAGCGCTTGGCCCGCGCGGCGGAACTGCTGCAGCTCGTCGGTCTGTCGGAGAAAGCCAAGGCCTATCCGGCGTCGCTGTCGGGCGGACAGAAGCAGCGTGTCGGCATCGCCAGGGCGCTCGCCGCGCGGCCGGCGCTGCTCTTGTCGGACGAGGCGACTTCGGCGCTCGATCCGGAGACGACGCGCTCGATCCTGGCGCTGCTTAAGGACATCAATTCCAGGCTCGGTCTCACAATCCTGCTCATCACCCACGAGATGGAGGTGATCCGTTCGATCGCCGACCGCGTGGCGGTGATCGATGCCGGCCGGATCGTCGAGGAGGGGGCCGTCTGGCAGGTCTTCGCCAATCCGAAATCGGAGATCACCCGCAGCCTGCTCGGCAGCATCCGGCCGCAATTGCCGCCCGAGATCGCCAGCCGGCTGGCTCCGGGCGAAGGCGCGGTAACGATTCTCCGGATCGATGTGGCCGGCGAGGCAGCGCGCGGTGCTTTGCTTTCCGATCTTGCCGCAGCGGTGCCAGGCCAATTCCGCCTGGTGCAGGGCGGCGTCGATCATGTCCAAGGTCAGCCTGTCGGCACGCTGTTCCTGGCCGTTGCCGGCGCTGAAGCCACGCATCTTGCGCGGGTGACGACATTCCTGAAGGACCGCGGCGCGCGGGTGGAGGTGCTTGGCCATGTCGCCGGTCCTGTTTGAACTCCTGCTTCGCTCGATCTGGGAAACGGTGCTGATGACCGGCGCGTCCGGTATCATATCGCTCGTCTTCGGCCTGCCGCTCGGCCTTGCCTTGGTCGCCACCGATCGCGGCGGCATCGCCGAGAGCCTTTGGGTCAACCGTACTCTCGGCGCCGTCATCAACGGCTTCCGGTCGGTTCCTTTCATCATTTTGCTGGTGGCGCTGATCCCGGTGACGCGGCTGATCGTCGGCACCTCGATCGGCACCTGGGCGGCGATCGTGCCGTTGTCGATCGCCGCCACGCCCTACTACGCCCGCATCGCCGAAGTGTCGCTGCGCGAGGTCGACCACGGGCTGATCGAGGCGGCGCGCGCCATGGGTGGCAACCGCTGGACGATCATCCGCGAGGTGCTGGTGCCGGAGGCGCTGCCGGGCATTGTCGCCGGCTTCACGGTGACGCTGGTGACGCTGGTCGGCGCCTCGGCCATGGCCGGCGCCATCGGTGCCGGCGGTCTCGGCGACCTGGCCATCCGCTACGGCTACCAACGCTTCGAGACCAGCGTCATGGTCGCCGTGGTCGTCGTTCTCATCGTGCTGGTCTGCGGCATCCAGTGGATCGGCGACCGGCTCGTCGCGCGGCTGGATCATCGCTGACCGGGCGAGCAAGGGCGCCGGCGCGAACGCAATTTGCCGCAAAAGACGGGAATTGAGCGCCGGCTTGCTCCGTTTGCAACGAGATTGGGCGGTGCGTTTCTTCACCCGCAATGGCGCGCATGTAATCGTGCCAAGGGGTCGCTAGAGCAATTCCAGGAAAAGTGCGTAGCGGTTTTCCGTTCGGAATTGCACCAAAACTAAAGAGAGCAATTCCAGGAAAAGTGCGCAGCAGTTTTCCGTCCGGAATTGCGAAAAACAAAGAGTTACCGCCAAGAGGAGCCTGTCCATGGCCAGAATAATCCCGGTGCTCGATCTCGATCGCCTGGAGCAGGGCGCATCGGAACTGCGGACATTTCTGTTCGATCTGCGTACCGCCGCGCGCGATGTCGGCTTCTTCTATCTGAGCGGCCACGGCATCACCCAGCCGGAGATCGATGCAGTGCTGGGCGCCGCGCGCCGCTTCTTCGCCTTGCCGGAGGCCGACAAGCTCGACATCGAAATGGTCAAGTCGCCACAGTTTCGCGGCTATACGCGCGCCGGCGGCGAGCTGACCAAAGGCAAGGCCGACTGGCGCGAGCAGCTCGACATCGGCGTCGAGCGCACGACGATTGTGCAAGGGCCGGGCGTGCCGGCCTGGACGCGGCTGCAGGGTCCGAACCAGTGGCCTGCCGCGCTTCCCGATCTGAAGCCCGCGCTGCTTGCCTGGCAGGCCAAGGCGACCGATGTGGCGATCCGGCTGCTGAAAGCCTTCGCGCTGTCGCTAGACCAGCCGGAGGATGCTTTCGATCCGATCTATCGCGGCGAACCCAACCATCGCATGAAGATCGTGCGCTATCCCGGCCGCAATGCCACCGGCGACGACCAGGGCGTCGGCGCGCACAAGGATGGCGGGTTTCTCACGCTTCTGCTGCAGGACGAGAACAAGGGCCTCCAGGTCGAATATGACGGCAGCTGGGTCGATGTCGACCCGATCCCGCGAACGCTCGTCGTCAACATCGGCGAGTTGCTGGAGCTCGCCTCGAACGGCTATCTCAGGGCAACCGTGCATCGCGTCGGCCCGCCGCCGGCCGGCGTCGAACGGATTTCGGTGCCGTTCTTCTTCAGCGCCCGGCTCGATGCCACGATCCCGCTGCTCGACCTGCCCGAGGAACTGGCGGCCGAAGCGCGCGGCCCGGCCAGCGATCCCGACAATCCGCTCTTCCGCAACGTCGGAACCAATGTGCTGAAAAGCCGCCTGCGGTCGCATCCCGACGTGGCGCGGCGTCACTATGCCGACCTTCTGGAAAAAGCAGCGGCCATCGGCTGACGATTTCGTTGGATTTGAGCGAGATTTTTTCGCGTTTCCCGTCTTTTTTGGAATTCCGTTCGTGGAAAATATGCCGCTTCAGGCCCACATAGGAACCATCGCTCGGTGTTTTCCTCCCATTGCGCCGGGCGATGTTCCCCTCTGAAGGTTATGACCTTCATACTTTGGCCGGGCCGCTTTCGCGCCCGGCCTTTTTCTTATCTGCGTCGGGAATCCTCCGGTCAGACCGGCGAAGCGCTCGGCCTACATTTGGATGTCGATCCCTTCACCGGCTCCGACTCGTCAGCCGCCGCCGCTCGAATATTTCGCGCGCTCGAACCTCAAGCGCATTTTCCTGGCTATTCCATCCTGACATGAATGCGCGAACCGTTGTGTTACGGTGTGGTGATGTTCACGGCATCCGCTCGGACCTGCCGTAAAGTGAAGAGGAGAGTTCGCCACGTCCAGGATCAGCCGCCGCGCCTTGCTTTTTCATTCCGGCTGCGCGGTCGTCGCCTCGACCGTCGCAGCAAACGGTCACAGCACGAAGGCGCCGAGGCGTGACCGGCAACCATCCAATGACCTGTTCGCCCTGATTGAGGCGCACAAGGCAGCGTACGCAGCGTTCGGCAAGGCCGTCCACACAAGGGGCAGCCATAGCCGTGACCACATCGAGGCCGGCCGAGAGGAGGAGAGGGCGCTGCTGGCCATCTGCGCCTATCGGGCGGTCAAGCAAGGCGACCGCCTGGCCAAGGCCCGATACCTTTTGGAGATCGAGGCGCGCGGCGAGCTCGACCTGCCAGAACACATGCAGGCCCTTCTGCGCTCTACGGTGTGAAAGGCATGAGACTTCCAGCGCATAGACCGTCGAACCCGCCGCAGTGCTGAAGGTTTCGGGGCTTACGATCATCTGTTCGCGAGGAAGGTGCTGACGTGGCTCGGTGTGATGCAGTGACTGAAATCGGCGTGGACTTAGCTCATCATCTTCGGCAATCCCACCGCCAGCGCGTCGACGGCCAGCCGCACTTTCAGCGGTAGATGCGGCGCCTGCAGCCGGAGCGCATGGCAGTCATAGAGATAGTCCCGTTGCTCAGGCAGCAGGCGGACCAGTGTGCCGCCCTCGATGCGTTGTCGCACCAGCCAGTATGGCAGCCAGGCCAGTCCCATGCCGTCGGTTGCCGCGTCGGCGATGGCGTCGAGGTCGTCGAGCCGCAGCCGGCCGGCGGGGGCGATCTGCGTCACCGAGTCATCGTCGCGCGTAAACAGCCATGGCTGCAGCACGTGGCCGAGCCGCCGGTAGACGATCGCCTGATGGCTGGCGATGTCTTCGGGCTGAAGCGGTCGGCCGAAGCTTTCGATGTAGGACGGCGACGCGCAGACGATCATGCGCTGCCGCGCGACGCGGCGCGCAATGATGCCGGCCCTGTCATCCAGCGTTCCGGTGCGGATCGCCAGGTCGAAACCGTCCTCGACGAGATCGACGAAGCGATCGCTGAGCGACAGGTCCAATTCCAGCGTCGGATAACGCCGGGCCAGCTCGATTAGGATCGGCGTGACGCAGTGGCGACCGAAATGCGCCGGCATCGTCACGCGCAGTGTGCCGCGCGGCTCGGACAACTGATCGGCTGCCAATGCATCGGCCGCTTGCGCTTCGGCCAGCACGATGCGGCAGCGCTCGTAATAGGCGCGCCCGAGATCGGTCAGGCTCTGCCGGCGCGTGGTGCGGTTGATGAGCCGCATGCCGAGCCGCTCTTCGAGGAAGCGGACATGCTTGCCGACCATCGGCCCCGACAGGTCGAGCGCCGCCGCGGCGGCCGCGAACGAGCCGAGATCGGCAGCCTTGACGAAGACCTCCATGCTTTCGAGGCGATCCATATTCAAAACCAATCGTTTCGACTGTTCTGCCTGTGTGCCGATTTATCGGTTCTCGATACCGTTGCATAGTCCATTCCATCGATTGGGTTTGGAGTTTCAGGCATGGCAAGGGTTGTTCGCTTTCACAGTCACGGCGGTCCCGAGGTGCTTCGCATCGAAGATATGGATGTTCCGTCGCCGGGGCCCGGCGAGGTGCGGATCCGCGTCAGGGCGCTGGGCTTGAACCGCGCCGAAGCCTTGATGCGCAACGGCTCTTACATCGAGACGCCGACGCTGCCGTCGGGCCTCGGCCTCGAAGCGGCGGGGGTGGTCGAGGCGGTGGGAGCCGGCGTGGAAGTCTTCGCACTGGGTGATGCGGTCAGCATCATCCCGCCGCGCTCGATGGCGCGCTGGCCGGCCTATGGCGAGCTCGTGAATTTCCCGGCCGAGCTTGTGGTGAAACATCCGCCATCGCTTTCATTCGAGGCCGCCGCCGCGACATGGATGCAATATCTCACCGCCTATGGCGCGCTGGTCGATATCGCACGTCTCGGCCCTGGCGAGCCTGTCGTCATCACCGCCGCGTCGAGCAGCGTCGGGCTCGCCGCCATCCAAATCGCCAACAGTATTGGCGCGGTGCCGATCGCCGTCACCCGAACATCGGCCAAGAAGACGGCGCTGCTCGATGCCGGCGCGGCGCATGTGGTGGCCTTGGCCGAGGAGGATATCGAAGCGAGGCTGAGGAAGATCGCACCGCAAGGCGTTCGCGTCGTCCTCGACGCGGTCGGCGGCCCGATCTTCACGCCGCTTACGGCCGCCATGGCGCGCGGCGGCATTCTCATCGAATATGGCGGCCTCAGCCCCGAGCCGACGCCGTTCCCGCTGTTCGATGTCCTGACGAAAACGTTGACGCTGCGCGGCTACCTCGTCCACGAGATCACCGGCGATCCCGCCCGGCTTGAAGCCGCCAAGGCCTTCATCCTCGACGGCCTCGCCACAGGCGCGCTGAAGCCGGTCATCGCCAGGACGTTTCCGTTCGAGAAGATCGCCGAGGCGCACCGTTTTTTGGAAGCAGGCGAACAGTTCGGCAAGATCGTGGTGACCGTTTGAGGCTCGCTTCAGCCGGAAAAGCGACTATCCGCTTGGCAAGCGGTGCTGCGCCGGGCCAAACTGGTCATTCCGCATGCCTGCCTCAAGGAGACTTCGAAGATGACCGCCAATGTTTTTTCCGGCTGCATGCCGGCGCTGATGACGCCTTGCACCGATGACCGACTTCCCGACTTCGACGCGCTGGTGCGCAAGGGGCGCGAGCTGATCGCCGCCGGCATGTCGGCCGTCGTCTATTGCGGCTCCATGGGCGACTGGCCGCTGCTGACCGACGCGCAGCGCATGGAAGGCGTCGAGCGCCTGGTGAAGGCCGGCGTCCCGGCGATCGTCGGCACCGGCGCGGTCAACACCGCCAGCGCCGTGGCGCATGCCGCCCATGCGCAAAAGGTCGGCGCGCGGGGCCTGATGGTCATCCCGCGCGTTCTCTCGCGCGGGCCGTCGGTGGCGGCGCAGCGTCATCATTTCAAGGCGATCCTTGCCGCCGCGCCCGACCTGCCGGCCGTCATCTACAACAGTCCCTATTACGGCTTTGCCACGCGCGCCGACCTTTTCTTCGCGCTGCGCGCCGAGCATCCGAACCTGGTCGGCTTCAAGGAATTCGGCGGCCCGGCGGATTTGCGCTATGCGGCCGAAAACATAACCAGCCGCGACGATGACGTTGCGCTGATGATCGGCGTCGACACCGCCGTCTTCCACGGCTTCGTCAATTGCGGCGCTTCGGGCGCCATCACCGGCATCGGCAATGTCCTGCCCAAGGAAGTGCTGCATCTGGTGGGCCTCAGCCAGGCGGCGGCGCAAGGCGATGCCGAAGCGCGCCGGCTGGCGCAGGAACTGGACGCGGCACTGGCCGTGCTGTCCTCTTTCGACGAGGGACCGGACCTCGTGCTCTATTTCAAGCACATGATGGTGCTGAAGGGTAATCCCGAATACAGGTTGCACTTCAACGAGACGGACGCGCTGAGCGACAGCCAACGCGGTTATGCCGAGCAGCAGCTCAAGCTCTTCGACACCTGGTATGCCCAGTGGTCGAGGCAGCCCGTCATGGCAAGATACGCGGCCTGAGCCGATCGGTCCGGCGCAAAGTCTCCGGCGATGCAGGGCCTGTTGACAGGCTGCACCCCGTTCGGCCAAAGCCTCAATAGGCCGCGGCCGAGCCGGGTATAGCCTGAAGACGCTCGATGTCCTGACGGGGCGGGGCGCCGAACAGGCGCCGATATTCGCGGCTGAACTGGGACGGGCTGTCATAGCCGACCGCGAAACCGGCCGTGCCGGCGTTGGCCCCGTCGGCCAGCATCAGCCTTCGCGCTTCCTGCAGGCGTAGCTGCTTTTGATATTCCAGCGGGGTCATGCGCGTGATCGCCTTGAAGTGAGCATGAAGCGACGACGCGCTCATGCCTGACGCCGCGGCAATTTCGTCGATCCGCAGTTGCGCCTGGAATCCGCTCCGAATCGTGGCGATCGCACGGCTCACTTGGTTCAGGTGGCTATCCACGGTTCCCATTTGACGAAGCGTTGCGCCATGCGGACCGGTAAGCAGACGGTAGAGGATTTCGCGCTCTATCAGCGGGGCCAGAACATCGATGGTTTCGGGGCGATCGAGCAGCTTCACCAATCGGCCCGCGGCATCGATCAGGTCCGGGTCGCTTGGATAGACAGCAAGCACAGGCAAGTCCTTTTCGCCAGAAGCCCGCCGCTCCGTCACCAGCAGATCGGCAAGTGCCGCGAGGTCGAAGTCGATCTTGCAGCATAGATATGGCGCGGCCGGACTGGCCTCGAGAACATGGCCGACCAGAGGCAGGTCGACCGAAACAAGAAGATAGCTCGATGCATCATAGACCACGCTCTGGTCTGCCAGCGAGACGCGCTTCGACCCTTGGGCGATTATGCAAAGCGAGGCTTCATAGACCGCCGGCACCGGCGCGCTGGGCCGGTCGGCACGAATGAGCGTCAGCCGGGGGATCGCGGTGCTTGAAATGCCGGGATTCCTGGCATGCCGGGCAATCAGCCCGGCCAGTTCGGTGATTTTTTCCATGCCGCATAAATCTGCATGACGCGGAATGTTGCAAGGCTTGTCCGCCTCGTTTGGAGGATTGTGCAAATTCTTTGGACGATCACGCTACCGGTCTTCGCCTGTGCGGCGCCATTTTCCATCCCGTCACCGCAAGCCAAAAAGGAACGATCATGACGGGACTGAAAGACAAGGTTGTACTCATCACCGGCGCATCGAGCGGCATCGGCGAGGCGACGGTGCGAGAGCTTGCCGCGGCCGGCGCCAGACTGTTCATCGGAGCCCGACGCGCCGAGCGTCTGAAGGCGCTGGCCGAGGAAATCGGCGAACGCATCGCCTGGCGCGAGCTCGACGTAACGGATGCCGAGAGCTTCGAGGCTTTCGCCGATGCCGCTCATGCCCAATTCGGCCGGATCGATGCGCTGGTCAACAATGCCGGCGTCATGCCGCTATCGCCGCTTGCCGCGCTGAAGCGCGATGAGTGGGCGCGCATGATAAACGTCAACATCTTTGGCGTGCTGAACGGGATCGCTTCGGTGCTGCCGCGCTTCGTCGCGCAGAAAAACGGGCACATCGTCAACGTGGCGTCCGTCGGCGCGCATCTCGTGCTGCCCACCGCGGCGGTCTACTGTGGCACGAAATACGCGGTGTGGGCGATCACCGAAGGCCTGCGGCAGGAGCACGACGACATCCGCGCCACGATCATCTCCCCCGGCGTGACAGCGACCGAATTGGGCGACGACATCAGCGACCCGCAGGTGGCAGCGGCTTTGAAAGAGTGGCGGCAAAAGTCGCTGACGCCGGACGCCATCGCCCGCGCAATCCGCTTCGCGCTCGAACAGCCCGACGGCGTCGACGTCAACGAAGTGATCGTGCGCCCGACCGCCGCCAACATGTGAGTGAACGTCAGGGACTGGCAATGAACAGGCCGGAGCTTGTTGCCGGCCTGTTCGCACGCGCGGGTCAGGCGGCCTTGACCTTCAGGTCTTCCTCGCCGCGCACCATCCTGGTCACGCCGGCGAAGTCGAGCTTGCCGGAACCGAGCACCGGCACTTTCGCCACGACGCGCACTTCGGCCGGCACCATCAGGTCCATGGCCCCGTTCGCCTTGGCGAAGGTCAGGAACTCGGCGCGGGTGGCGCCGGGCGCTTCCGTGATCAGGATCAGCTTCTCGCCCTTGCGCGCGTCCGGCAGTGTGGCGACGGCCGACAGCGAGCCTTTCCACAATTCGCCCGCCAGCGCCTCCACCGCGGCAAGCGAAACCATCTCGCCACCGATCTTGGCGAAACGCTTGGCGCGGCCACGGATCGAGATGAAGCCCGCATCGTCGACGGTGACGACATCGCCGGTGTCGTGCCAGCCGTTTTCCAGCGGCTCGATCACGCCAGGATTCTCGGCGCGCAGATAGCCGGCCATGACGTTGGGGCCGCGCACGAAAAGGCGGCCGCCTTCGTCGACGCCGGGCACCGGCTCGAGACGGTACTCCATGCCGGGCATGATCTTACCGACGCTGCCCGATTTGTTGTACATCGGCGTGTTGATGGCGATCACCGGCGCGGTTTCGGTCACGCCGTAGCCCTCCAGGATGCGCAGGCCGAACTTCTCCATATAGGTCGTGCGCGTGGCGGCCTTGACCGGCTCGGCGCCCGCGAAGCAGTAGCGCACCGAGCGGAAGTCGTAAGGGTGCGCCGTGCGGGCATAGCCGGAGAGGAACGTGTCGGTGCCGAAGATGATCGTCGCGTTCGACCCGTAGATCAGTTCCGGCACGATGCGGTAGTGCAGCGGCGAGGGGTAGAAATAGACCGGCACGCCGGAGATCAGCGGCAGCACCGTGCCTGCCGTCATGCCGAAGGAGTGGAAGATCGGCAGCACGTTGAACACCTTGTCGCCCGAATGGAAGTCGATGCGCGAGGCGGCCTGGGCGGCATTGGCCAGGATGTTGCGGTGGGTGAGCACCACGCCCTTGGGCGTGCCTTCCGAGCCCGAGGTGAACAGGATCGCTGCCGGATCGTCCGCCTTGCGCGCCACCCGCGGCGTCGTCTTGCGCAACAGGCCGAGCAGCTTGTCCTTGAGGCCAATCGTGGCCCGCAGGTCGTCGAGCCAGACGATGTCGACCGAGCGGCCGATCTCCTCGACGACCGGCCCGAGCTTTGCCTGTTCGACGAAGGCGCGGGAGGTGAGCACGGTGCGCACCTCGGCCGCCTTGCAGGCCGACAGGATGTTCGCTGCACCGGCGGTGAAGTTGATCATCGCCGGAACCTTGCCGGCCGACATCACGCCGAGAAGTGCCGCGCAGGCGCCGTTGGCGTTGGGCAGCATGATGCCCAATGTCTGCTGGCCGGCATAGAGATGCTCGAACTTCTCGCCGAGCACGGCGGCGGCCGTCAGCAGCTTGCCGTAGCTCAGCGACCCGGTAACCGGATCCTGCACGGCGAGCTCCTTCATGCCGCGCTCGTTGGCGGTCTCGATGATCTTCTCCAGCACCGTCTTGCCGATCTCCTGGGTGCGGAAGACCAGGTCCGACATCACCTGGTAGAGCGCGGAGCCGGCCGCGGCGCGACGCTGGCGGCCCTTCAGTTCCTGCGCGACTTCGAGCTTCACCGGCTCCAGTATGGTCACCTTGACCTTCGGGAACAGGCGGCGGCGCACATGCTGCGAGGTCAGTCGCGAGAAGTAGCTCTTCTCCAGCCCCTCGATGCGCACCGGCACCACCATCGAGCTGGTCTTGTCGGCCACCATGGCCGCGCCGTCATAGACCTTCATCAGGCCGCCGGTGACAGTGATGCGGCCTTCCGGGAAGATGACCAGCGGGTCGCCGCCCTGCACGATCTTGATCAGCGTGCGGGTCGACATAGGTTTCGCGGGATTGAGCGGCAGCGCGCGAGCAAGCTTCATGAACGGCTTCATCCACCAGGCCTGTGCGATCGTATAGTCGATGGCGAAGACTGGTTCCTCGTCGGTCAGGGTCAGGGCCAGCGGACCGTCGAGGAAGCTGACATGGTTGAGCGCCAGGATCGGCGCCTTGCCGGCCGCCTTGAGGTTTTCGATGCCCTCGATCTCCAGGCGCAGGAAGGCGCGGAAGAGGATAGAGACGAAGTCGCGGAAGGGGTTGGTCGGCAGATATTTCAGCATCAGCCAGGCGGCGAGGGCATTGGCCGCGACAAGGCCGAACAGGATGCCGGCGATCGAGACGCCTGCAGCCTGGATGGCCGCGACGAGAATGCCGCCGACGGTCATGAAGCCCGCATTGACGATGCTGACCGCGGCGACGACGCGGGCGCGTCGCGCTTCCGGCGACCAGGCCTGCACGGCGGCGAAGGTCGGCACCACCAGGAAGGCGGCGGCGATGGCCATGCCGGCGAGGTCGATGGCGACACGAATGGTGTTCGGCCCGGCGAAGAAGGCGGCAAGCGTCTCGGCCTTGGGCGAGGGCTGCATGCTGCCGATGGTCCAGGCCAGATGCAGGCCGAACAGCGCCAGCAGCGCGGTGCCGACCGGCGCCGGCAGCAGCACCATGCGCCCTTGCGACATCCAGGCGGCGATGGCCGAGCCGATGGCAATCGAGACGGCGAACACGGCAAGATAGGCGGTGACCGCGATCTCGTTGCCGCCGAGCGAATCCTTGATCAGCGTCGGCAGGATCGACAGCACGATGGCGCCGACCAGCCAGAACCAGGAGGTCATCAAGCCGGCACGCCAGATGCGCGTGTCGGTGCGCAAGTCGGCGACCTGCCGCCAGGTCGAGCGGAAGATGTTCTTGTCGATGGCAAGGTTGGGCGCGGCCGAACCGGTGGACGGTATATAGCGGCTGACGAACCAGCAGCCGACGGCCAGCGCCATCATGATCGGTCCGAACACCCAAACGCCGATACCATCGGCGGAGACGACGCCGCCGGCGATGGTGCCGCCGAGGATCGCTGCGAACGTGGCCGACTCGATCCAGGCATTGGCCTTTGGCAGTTCCTTGCGCTCGAGATGATCCGGCAGGATGCCGTATTTGATCGGCCCGAACAGCGCCGAGATGGTGCCGAACATCAACAGCGCCGTCATCAGCACCGGGATCGACGACAGCGCGATGCCGGCGACGGCAACGGCGGCCGCGGCGATCTCGGTGAACTTCAGCCGCCGCGCGATCAGCGCCTTGTCGAAGCGGTCGGCGATCTCGCCGCCAAGCGCCGACAGCAGCAGGAAGGGCGCCATGAAGACAGCCCCCGCCAGCGTCACCAGCGACGCGGCCTGGTCCTTGGCAAGCGTGAAGAGAATGAGGAACACCAGCGTGTTCTTCAGGAAATTGTCATTGAAGGCTGAGAGGAATTGCGTCCAGAAGAGAGGCGCGAAGCGCCGCGACATCATCAGATGGGTGTTCATGGCAATTTCCATTGGGCAAGTCCGGCTGGCAATCCGATTGGACGGAGCGGACACTTGCGCGGTTCGAGCCTTGTTTATCGGGAAGCCGTTAAACTTCGTTACTGCGATTCAATCCAATCCATTTGTTTCTTGTTCTTGGCGCCTGGAATCTGTCGTCCGCGATCGGTCTCCAGGCCTTCCAGGCACGTGACTGTTTGCGGGCTTGGCTGTCGGCGAGCATCGATATGATCCTTTCGTTTCAGCGTTAAGCCGGATCGGCGCCGGTCTGTTTCAGGCCGGATACATTGCCTTGAACGTTGTTCACGAACGCACTATAGCATATCGTGAACGACGTTCAAGAGAAAAATGAACGATGTTCACAAATGGCCTGACCGGTGCTGTCAGGAGAGCAACGGAATGTTAGACAGGTTCTCAAATTTACGGCGGCTGGAGCTACACCGGCGCGCCGCAAACGGCTATCAATCGTTGCGACGTCATTGCTTCGGGGTGGTGAGAGGCGCGCGGCTTGCAGCTGGATTTGAAGACAATCGAGGCATTGGCCCCCGATCAGGCTTCGCTTGGCGCCGCGGCCAAGCTGACCAAGCGGTCGAACTGGCCCAGGCTTGAAGCACATGAACAGCTTCCGCTCATCTGGGGCGAATGCCAGGGCTCAGGATCCAACCCGTACCGGGTCGCATTCGACACCTCCGATCACGGCTATAAATGCACGTGTCCGTCGCGAAAATTTCCGTGCAAGCACATACTCGCGTTGGCGTGGATCGGTGCCACGGCGCCCGACAGCTTCGCGCGTGTCGACCAGACGCCCGACTGGGTGAACGACTGGCTCGGCCGGCGCCGCAAGCCAGGATCGCCGCCGGCGCAGGCGCCCGCGCGCGCGGAGGGCAAAAGCATCGACGAGGCATCGCGGCCGGAAGAGACCGCTCCTGTTGAGGACGCTGCTGCCGCCGAACGCCGCGAGGCCGCGCAGCGCAAGCGGGCCGAGGACACGCGCAGCGCGGTTTCTGCGGCGCTCGATGAGCTCGACCAATGGATTGCCGACCAGCTTCGGCTCGGTCTCGCCGGCTTTGTCGGCGCCAGCAGTGGACGCTGCCGCCGCATCGCGGCGCGTCTTGTCGATCTGAAGGCGACGACGCTCGCCGGGCGCATCGACGAGTTGCCGGCGCGGCTGATGGCGCTGCGCGGCGAGGAGCGCCCGGACGCCGCCATCCGCGAGCTCGGCAAGCTGGTGCTGCTCGGCAAGGCTTGGCGTGCCGCGCCCGACGATGCCGAATTGAAGCGCCTGGTCTCGACGTCGGAGACGCGCGACCAGATCCTCGCCAACCCCGATGCCGTCCGGGTCGAGAGCGACTGGGAGGTGCTTGGCGAAAAGATCGAGACGCGGCGCGACGGCCTTGTAAGCCACGCCACCTGGTTGCTCGATCTCAGGAGTCCAACTCCACGATTTGCACTCCTGCTCGATTTCTTCCCGGCATCAGCGGGGCGGCGCTCCGGCGCTTTTGCCCCCGGGGACCGCTTCAAGGCGAGGCTGGTGTTCTATCCATCCCGCAATCCGCTCAGGGCGCTGGTCGCGGAGCGGCTGGGCGACGCGTCGCCTGGCGCATGGCCGGCGTTCGCCGGCGGCGCCGAGACCGATCCGCTCGCCGCTTATTCCGTATTCCAGGACAAAACGCCTTGGTTGTCCGATTGCCCGCTCATCCTGCCGGCCGGCGCGATCGCGCTGGACGAAAGGGACGGCGCCTGGTGGCAGGCGGCGAACGATCCGCATGGCATTGCCTTGCCTGTCGCGGGTTCGGTCGATCAAACCTTGCTCGGTCTCGACCTCGCGGCGACGGCCGCGCTCTGGAACGGCGCGAGGCTCGAGCTTCTGGCTTCGCAAAGCAGCATGGGGAGGCTCGACCTGTCGTGAACGAGCTCGATCAGGCAGGGGTGGCGAGGCTGCGCGACGGCTGGATTTCCGGCGGCGCTGCTTTCGAATTTGCTCCCGCCGAATGGAAGGGAGTCGCGGCGGCGGCCAACCCGGACGAGCAGGAGCGGCGGCTGCTGGCCATTGCCGCGCAGGCGCTGGATGTCGCGCTTCGCCCGGCGGCGCCGAAGACCTTGAAACGCCGTCCGCCACTGCCATTGCTGGCCTTGCCGATGCTTCCCGAACGGCTGCGGCCGTCGCTGCGTGCCGCACTGAAATATGCAGCCGGTGCGCGGCTCAAGACCCGCGTGGCCACGCTCGTCGCCAGCCGAGGCTTCGTGCTGCATCCGATGGACTGGATGCCCGCTGTGACGGATCAGGAAAGCCCTGATGTCTATGCGCCTTGGGTCGACTGGCAGGCAGGTGCCGAAGGCGAAAAACGGTCCGGCCGCGAGCAACTGACGGCGGAAACCTGGGACGACTTCTATCCAGCCGCGCGCCGTATTGCCTTGATTGATTTACGGCGCACCAGGCCTGCCTTGGCGCGGACTCTCATCGAGACCAAAGGGACAAGCGAACCGGCGGAGGTCAGGCTTCCACTTGTCGAACTCATGCGTTTCGGCCTTGGTACCGATGACGTTCCGTTTCTGAAGAGCTTGTCTGCCGATCGCTCCGGCAAAGTGCGCGAAATGGCCGGCCGGCTCCTGGCAAGGTTGGGCGAACGTGGCAATCCAACTGATGGCGGGCCGGAGAATCCGATAGCCGAGCTCGCCGCTTTCATCGAGGAAGGCAAATCCGGCTTCATCCGGCGCCGCACCACCTATGCGCCGATAAAAATCAAGTCGCCCGCGCAACAGGCACGTCGCGCCGACTTGTTCGCGTCTTGTTATTTCGGCGATCTCGTCGCCCGCTTCGGCAAGGCGGAGTCCGATTTCATCGGGTCATGGCAGTTTGGCGTCGATGATAATGCCGACCTCTTTCTCGTTCGAATGGTCTCGGCGTCCGGCGGCGATGCGGCGGTGGCTTGTTTGGCGGACCTGCTCGTCGCCGCCGGCGGCAGGTTGGCGCTTCTCGTCCTCCAGCTCATGTTGCGTTTGGACGGCGGCAGGAAACGTCTCCTGATCAGGCAGATCCTGAATGACGCGCAAAATCTGGCCGCGCTCACCCTAGTCGAAGGCGCGGAAGCAGGCTGGCTGGAATGGGGCGACCTCACAAGCGGCAAGACGCTTTCGGCGCTGCGTGCCGCCGTCTCGGGTGACAACGACATCATGAAACGAAGCGCCGAGCAGTATCTCGAAACCATGGGTTTTCTCGCCACGGCGGCGACGGCGGAAAAATTGATCGGCGAGGTCGTTGCCGCAGGCTTGCCGCCCGCATCCCCATCGCTCGGTCTGCTGCGGCTCAACGCGGCGCTTGCCGAGAATCAATCCCACAGATGATCAAGCTGGAGACGATCGCATGAATGCAGCCATCCGCCTTCCGGTCGAAGAAATCTATGCGTCCGAACTGCAGGCGCTGGCGCGCGGCGACAACCGTCAGAAGCCTGCCGGCTGGAGCCTCTCGCCCAAAGCAGTGCTCACCTATCTGATGGGCGGCAAGGCCAGCGACGGCACGGTGATTTCGCCGAAATATGTCGGCCGCCGGCAATTGATGGAAACGGCGGTCGCCACTTTGGCTACCGACCGGGCGCTGCTTCTGCTCGGCGTTCCCGGGACGGCGAAATCCTGGGTGTCGGAACATCTCGCCGGCGCCATCATGGGAAACTCGACGCTGGTCGTGCAATGCACCGCCGGTACCGACGAGAACCAGATCCGCTATGGCTGGAACTATGCCCAGCTGTTGGCCAAGGGCCCGAGCCAGGAGGCGCTGGTGCCGACCCCGCTCTACCGCGCCATGCAGGACGGCAAGCTCTGTCGCCTGGAAGAGTTGACGCGCATGGGCTCCGACGTCCAGGACACGCTGATCACCGTGCTCTCGGAAAAGATGATGCCGGTGCCGGAATTGAACACTTCGATTTATGCGCAGCGCGGCTTCAACATCATCGCCACGGCCAACAACCGCGACAAGGGCGTCAACGAGCTCTCCTCGGCGCTGAAGCGTCGCTTCAATGTCGTGGTGCTGCCCTTGCCTGAGGACATGAACGAGGAAGTCTCCATCGTCTCCCGGCGCGTCGGCGAGATGGCCGGTGGGCTTGACCTGCCGGTGCCGAAGAATGTCGGCGAGGAGATCGCCCGCGTGCTCACCATCTTCCGTGAGCTGCGCTCGGGCGCGACCGCCGACGGCAAGGTGACGCTGAAGACGCCGTCGGGCTCGCTGTCCACTGCCGAGGCGATCGCCACGATGGTCGGCGGCCTCAGCCAGGCGGCCTGGTTCGACGACGGCAAGCTTCACGCCGCGGGCCTTGCCTCGAGCCTTGTCGGCGCCATCGTCAAGGATCCGGTGCAAGACAAGGTGGTGCTGGAGGAATATCTGGAGACGGTGCTCAAGAAGCGGCCGGACTATGCCGGCTATTACGCGGCGCTCAACGCGGCCATCTGAGCGATGACTGAAGGCGGCATCAGCTATTTCGGCATTCGCCATCACGGGCCGGGCTCCGCCGAGAGCCTGGTCAAGGCGTTGCAGGAATTGCGGCCCGTCGCCGTGCTGGTCGAGGGGCCGGTGGACGCCACGCCGCTGCTGCCGCTGCTCGCCAGCCCCGACATGAAGCCGCCGGTGGCGCTGCTCTGCTATCCCGAGGATGATCCCGCGGCAACCCGGTTCTGGCCTTTCGCCGAATTCTCGCCCGAGTACCAGGCGGCGCTGTGGGCCGTAGCCAACAAAGCGGCGCTTCGCTTCATCGACCTGCCGTCGGCGGCGCGGCTGGCCGAGAAGGCGGCTGAAAGTGCGACGGACGCCGATGGGGCCGAAGCGGAGGCGACGGAAGAGCAGGGCGAGGAGGCCGAACGCATCCGAGATCCGATCGGCACCCTGGCGCGCGCCGCCGGCTACGAGGACGGCGAGAGCTGGTGGTCGGATATCATCGAGCAGAATCCTGCACCCGGCCCGATCTTCGCGGCCATTGCCGACGCGATGACGACGCTGCGCGACGGCGAGGGTGCGATCGGCAGCTTCGAGGCGATGCGCGAGGCGCATATGCGTCTCGGGATCGCCGCCGCGCGAAAGGAATTCGACGGACCGTTGGCCGTCGTCTGCGGCGCGTGGCACGTGCCGGCCCTTCGGGCGGCGCACACGCAAAAGAGCGACCAGGCGTTGCTCAAGGGCATCGGCCGACGCAAGACCACGATGACCTTCGCGCCATGGACCGGACCGCGCCTCGCGCTGGGCTATGGCTATGGCGCGGGCGTCGTCGCTCCCGGCTGGTGCAAGCATCTGTGGGCGACGCGCGGGCGCGATGATACCTCGGTCCTTTGGCTGGCGCGGATCGCCGCGGTGCTCAGGGGTAAGGGCCATATGGTTTCCACGGCCTCTCTGATCGAGGCAGAGCGCTTGGCTCGCGCGCTCGCCGCCATCCGCGACAGGCCGAAGCCCGGCTTCGAGGAATTGCGCGACGCCTCGGTCTCAGCGCTCTTCAACGGCGAGGCTTTGCTGTGGAAGATGGTCGAGGCCGAGCTGCTGCTCGGCGCCGATGTCGGCGAGATTCCACCCGACACGCCGCTTGCCCCACTGATCGATGATCTGCAGCGCAACCAGAAGGCGGCCCGGCTGAAGCCCGAAGCCCTTGAGCGGGAACTTTCCGTAGACCTGCGCAGCGAGAGCGGGCTCTTCCGCTCGACATTGCTGCACCGGCTGAATGTGCTTGGCGTCAACTGGGGCAGGCTGACGGATGTCGGCCGCAGTCGCGGCACGTTCCGCGAGCGCTGGATGCTGGCCTGGCAACCGGAATATGCGGTTCGCCTGGTCGAGAACCTGGTCTATGGGCCGACCATCGAGAAGGCCGCCAATGGCCGCCTGATCCAGATGATCGGCGCGGCCGCGACACTGGATATGCTTGCCACACTCGTGCAAAACGCGATCACGGCGGGGCTGAGCGAGGCGTCCGCCGCCGGGCTCGCGGCGCTGGAGGAAAAGGCGGCGCACAGCAGCGAGTGCCTGGAGCTGCTGGCCTCGGTGCCGCCGCTGGCCGACATCATCCGCTACGGCGAGGCGCGCAAAACCGAGACCGAACGCCTCGCCGGCCTCTTGGAACGGTTGATCATCGAAGGATCGATCGCGCTGCCTTATGCGGCGCGCGACCTCGACGCGCAGGCCGCCGCGGCGTTGATGGCCGCGTTGCGCAAGGCCGACGAGGCGATCAGGCTGGTCGAACCGGACGAGCATGTCCTGGAGGCCTGGCGCAACGGTCTGGCTGCCGTGCTCGATTCATCGCGCTCGACGGCGCTCGTCGCCGGTTGCGCCGCGCATCTGCTCTACGAGCACGGCCGGCTCTCCGCCGAAGCAACCGCCAATCTGCTCGCAAAGCGTCTGTCGCCGGGAACGCCCGTTGCCGATGCCGCGGCATTCTTCGAAGGCTTTTTCAGCGGCGCCGGCCAGAGGCTGATCTACGACGCAGGGTTGCGCGGCGCCGTCGATGCCTGGTTGGCCTCGCTCGAAGAGGAAGCTTTCGTGGCGCATCTGCCGCTGCTGCGCCGCGTCTTTACCAACCTCGACAGCATGGAGCGCCGGCGCCTGATCGAGGCCGTGCTTGGCAAGAGAGCGAGCCTGCCCACCGGACTGACGCCGGCGCCGGACGGCGGCGAGGCCTGGCGCAGGCATTTTGCCCTTCTTGGAAAGCTGCTCGCAGGGGAGCCCCGCCATGGCTGACGAAGCGACTGGGCCGGAGCTCGATCAGACGCTGGACAGTCGGGAGCGTCGCTGGCGGCTGGCGATTGGCGCCGACGAGGAGACATCGTCGGCGCTCTCGGCCGAGGATCGGCGGCTGTCTGCGGCGCTCGACGCGCTTTATGGCGACGGCAGCGGCGACACCGCCGGCGATCCACGTAAGCGGCGTGGCGGGCTTGGCCGCTCGGCGCCGCGCGTCGCTCAATGGATGGGCGACATCCGCTCCTTCTTCCCCGAGCAGGTCGTGCAGGTCGTGCAGAAGGACGCCTTCGAGCGCCTGAACCTGAAGCAGATGCTGATGGAGCCGGAATTCCTCAAGGCGATCGAGGCCGACGTTAATCTCGTCGCCGACCTGATCTCGCTGCGCTCGGCAATGCCGGACAAGACCAAGGACATCGCGCGCTCGATCATTACCGATATTGTCGCGAAGCTGATGCAGCGTCTGGAGCAGAAGACCGCGGAGGC
This sequence comes from Mesorhizobium sp. CA7, assembly GCF_020165015.1. Classification (NCBI taxonomy): domain Bacteria; kingdom Pseudomonadati; phylum Pseudomonadota; class Alphaproteobacteria; order Hyphomicrobiales; family Phyllobacteriaceae; genus Mesorhizobium; species Mesorhizobium sp. CA7. Next base: position 309,235 of record NZ_JAIUHH010000004.1, on the reverse strand, counting down.
GATCCGTGGCGCGCTCGATAAGTCGCGGCGCACCAACCGCCCGCGCCAGCGCGACATCGATTGGCCGCGCACCATTACGGCGAACCTTCGCCACTACCAGCCGGACCACAAGACCGTCGTACCGGAAAAGCTGGTCGGCTTCATGCGCCGCCAGCGGCGGCTGGTCGATCTCGACGAGGTGACGCTCTGCGTCGACCAGTCCGGCTCGATGGCAAGCTCAGTGATCTACGCCTCGATTTTTGCCGCCGTGATGGCGTCACTGCCGGTCGTGCGCACCAAGCTCGTATGTTTCGACACCGCCATCGTCGATCTGACCGAAGAGCTCAGCGATCCGGTCGAGGTGCTGTTCGGCGTCCAGCTCGGCGGCGGCACCGATATCAACCAAGCCGTCGCCTATTGCGCCGAGCGCATCGAGCGGCCGACCAAGGCGCATTTCATCTTGATCACCGATCTCTACGAGGGCGGCAACGGCAAGGAGCTTCTGCAAAGGCTGGCGACGCTGGTGCGGTCGGGCGTCAACGTGGTCGTGTTGCTCGCGCTCACCGACCAGGGCCGCCCCGGCTACGACCCTTCCATGGCCGGCTCGGTCGCGGCGCTGGGCATTCCGGTCTTTGCCTGCACGCCGGATCACTTCCCCGACATGATGGCGGCGTCGCTGCGTCGCGAGGACATCGGTGCCTGGGCGGCAGGGGCCGACATCAAGCTCGTTCGCGCCGACGCGGAAGAGCCAAAAACGGATGCGTGAGGCACTCGCCTGGCTTTAGACTCTATTTGTTCGTGCGCATTTTTTGCCGCGGATTGATGCCGCCGCTGGCCGTTGTGTCGTTCTCGACGTCGCCTTCGGTCGTGTTCTCGCCGAGCTCGAGATCATCGCCTTCCTTGATGCTGCCCTTTGACGTTCCGATGCCTGGATTGTTTTCCAGATCGGCGTCGCTCGGTTTGCGCGATTTGAGATGCTTGGTGCTCATGGCAGGCTCCTTCCAAGATTTGCTGGATGAGGAACTGATTGGCCGAAGCGAATGTTCCGAGCGCGTTTGGCCGCCGCCCCGTTTCGAAACTCCGACTTCGTCAAAGTCCGAACGGATAGGTTTCGGGTACACCGGTCCTGGCATGCTCCGGCCCAAGCGGCGTCACCGCTTTCGTCTTGTCGAACCAGACGAAGGCGTCGAACTGCCTTGGCAGCGAGGCATCGGCATAGTGGCTGCGCAGTTCGGTTTCCGGCCTGTAGATCACGCCGATGAAGCGCTCCAGCCGCCGCTCCAGTAGGCGATGCCTCAGTGCGGCGTCGCGGTCCATATCGAGCAGGAACCGCGACACCCCGCTGTCGTGGCAGAGCCGTTCGTAGCTGTCCGCATGCGAAGGGCGCACCCGCATGACCTGCATCGGATCGTCCCAATCGGAAGCCGCGGCCACGGTTCCGGAATGGGTGCCGAAGCCGATCAGCGCCACTTGGTCGCCAAAGCGCTCGCGGCAGAGCTGGCCGATGTTCAACTCCTGCCTGATCGTTCCCATCTCGGTGAAACGGGCATCGCCGATATGCGAGTTGTGGGCCCAGACGACGGCCTTTGACTCCGAGCCGCGCGCCTCGAGTAGATGCTCTAGCGTCTCGAACATGTGCGTGTCGCGGAGATTCCAGGATTCCGCCCCGCCGTAATACATGATGCGATAGTAGCGTTCAGCAGCTGCGATCAGCCTTGCATTCTGCGTGGCATCGAGAAAGTCGGCGCCGTCCCGTCGAGCGTAGTCGAGCTGTCTTGCAAGCAGCTCCTGACATTGCTCCAGCACGGCTTGTTCGCATTTGCGATAGCCGGCGGTGAGCACGGCGCGCCCGTATGTGGAAGGCTCTTTCTGCCACGGGGTCAGGCAGCCATAGCGTTGCCGCGCTGCAGCGGCGGCTTCCGGATCGACCTGGTCGAGATAGCGCAGGACGGCCGCAATCGACGCGCTCATATTGTAGATATCGAGACCGTAAAAGCCGGCCCGGCGGTTAACATCGTCGAGGCCTCCATTGTGATCCCGCATCCAGCCGACGAATGCGTCGACATCGGTGTTGCGCCACATCCATGTGGGAAAGCGCTGGAATGGCGGCTCTGTGGCCGCGCGCGGCGGCCGATGGCGGACGTGGCGGTCAATGGCCGCGGCATCCGGCCAGTCCGCTTCAACCGCGACGATGCTGAAGCCATGCTTTTCGATGAGCCGACGCGTGATCGCGCTGCGCGCCCTGTAGAATTCGGAGGTGCCGTGACTGGCCTCGCCGAGAAGGACAACACGCCGGTCCGCGAAGCGGTCGAACAGATCGCCGAAGGCTGGGTCTTCGAAATCCGGCAGCGGCTCGGCGGCGGCCGCGATCATCTCCGGCAGGCTTCTTTCGCGCGGTTGCGGCGTAACCACCGCCGGTCGATCGTCTCCGTATCGAGGCCGTTCCGCCCAGCCTTCTTCGCCGATGAGCGGAACGAACTGCACGCCACCGAGGTCTTCCTCCTCGTAGGTCGTTGCGCCGGTTCGGGTGACCTTCAGCAGCCGCTGGTCGTCGACCTCCTTGCCGACGGGGATCACCAGACGGCCACCGACATCGAGCTGTTCCTGAAGCGCCAGCGGCGCGCCGGGACCGGCTGCGGCCACCAATATGGCATCGAACGGAGCGGCGTCGCTCCATCCCTTGGTGCCGTCGCCGGCGCGAACCTCGATATTGTCGTAACCGAGGCGTTCGAACCGCTGCCGGGCGATTTCGGCGAGCATCGCATGGCGCTCTATCGTGTAGACGCGGGCCGCAACACGACTCATCACCGCCGCCGCGTAACCCGAACCCGTGCCGACCTCGAGAACGCGGTCGCCAGGATCGATCTCGGCGGCTTCGATCATGTAGGCGACCATGAAGGGTTGCGAGATCGTCTGACCCTTGCCGATCGGCAGAGGGGTGTCCTCATAGGCGAATTCCTCGAAATCGGGATCGACAAAGGCCTCGCGTGGAACCTGCCGCATGGCCTCCAGGACCCGGCGGTCATGAATTCCACGCTGGGCGATCTGGACATCGACCATCCGGCCGCGTGTCAGAGAAAGTTCGGCCATCAATGCCTACCGATCATGGACAAGTACCATCTGCCCAGAACCATCTGCGGGCGGGAAAGTTTCATGTCCGGGACGATTTCAAGCATCCTCCGTTACGACACTAGAACGGCTTCTCGCTGATCACCTCGAAGCGCTCGACCGCGCAATGCTCGCTGACAAGCGTCAGCACGTCGGTCGAAGGTGGAATAGCGTCGGGCTGCTTCCACAGAATGTTGAAGGAATAAACAAAGCGCTCACGGTCTGCGTCGTGCTCCATGCCGACGAAGCGGGCACTGTAGCCAAGCGGCCGTACCATTTCCTCGAGGTCGGGCGGCGCGTTCTTCGGCCAGGAGACCGAAAGGATTGCCTTGTGGTCGCGCCGGATCTTGAGGTCGACCCATTTCAGCGCCTGCAGTGTCACCAGCGTCAGCACGGTTGCGATCGCGCCGAGGCCGTACTGACCGCCGCCGAAGGCAAGGCCGATCATGGTCATGATCCACATCGTGGCGGCGGTGGTGACGCCGGTGACCAGATCGCCGCGCCGCAAGATAGCGCCGCCGCCGATGAAGCCGACACCGGTGAGCACGCCGAGCGCAAGACGCATCACATCCATGCGCACGAAGGAATCTGGTCCTTTGCCCGAGACACCGAGCAGCATGTTGGCCTGGACCATTGCGACGCAGGCCGCAAGGCCGACCAGGATGGTCGTCCGCAACCCAGCGGAATGACCGCGGGCCTCGCGGTTCAGGCCAATGAGGAAGCCTGCAAGCACCGTGACCAGCAGCCGCGCGACGAGGTCCGGCCAGGTCGGATGAAGCGGCATGTCGCAGCAAAGCGGCGTGAGCATGGTCCGTCGGGGCAGCCTAAGCGCGCCCTCCGTTGCGTCTGGAATGCTCAACTAGGCTTGGCCGCTGATGGTTCCCTGGCCGCTACTCCATCATGCGCGAATCGCCCTCACCGGACGGCGATGCTCAGCACCAGCGCCAGCACGACGATGCCGACCAGCCCGGCGATGAAGATGATGCGACGGGTGCGCGTGCGCAGGATGATTTCGCCCTGTCGCGCGTCCTGCCCGGAAAACACCGGACCTTCACTGTCGCGGTCCTTGCTCATGGTTGTCTCCTTCCCTGTGAGCGGGCACGGGAGGCGTCAGAGCAGGAACCGTTTTGGCCGGCATGAAGTTCCGCCACGCGGATGCTGAGGCGAGGCCAGGGCCGGCTACCCGCGACCGGCTGAAAACCGGCCGCGGGAAAGTTGGCTCAGCCGAATTTCGGGTCGAGGCTGCCCGACTTGTAGCGCTTGGCCATGTCGGCCAGCGGGATCGGCTTGATCTTCGGCGCGTTGCCGGCGGTGCCGAACTGCTCGAAGCGCTCCTTGCAGAGCTTCTTCATCGCCGCCATAGCCGGCGTCAGATATTTGCGCGGATCGAACTCCGACGGGTTCTCGGTCAGCACCTTGCGGATCGCGCCGGTCAGCGCCATGCGGTTGTCGGTGTCGATGTTGATCTTGCGCACGCCATGCTTGATGCCGCGCTGGATCTCTTCCACCGGCACGCCCCAGGTCGGCTTCATCTGGCCGCCATATTTGTTGATGATCTCCTGCAAATCTTCGGGCACCGAGGACGAGCCGTGCATGACCAGATGCATGTTGGGCAGGCGGCGGTGGATCTCCTCGATCACGTTCATCGCCAGCACCGCGCCGTCCGGCTTGCGCGAGAATTTATAGGCGCCGTGGCTGGTGCCCATGGCGACGGCCAGCGCGTCGACATGCGTGTCGCGCACGAACTGCTCGGCCTGCACCGGGTCGGTCAAGAGCTGGTCGTGGCTGATCGCACCCTCGACGCCGTGGCCGTCTTCTTGCTCGCCGCCGCCGCTCTCCAGCGAGCCCAGCACGCCGATCTCGCCTTCCACCGAGACGCCACCCCAATGCGCCATGTCGACGACGCGGCGCGTGATGCCGGAATTGTAGGCGTAGTCAGCCGGCGACTTGCCGTCCTCCTTGAGCGAGCCGTCCATCATCACCGAGGTGAAGCCATACTGGATGGCGGTGACGCAGGTCGCTTCGTTGTTGCCGTGGTCGAGGTGCATGCAGACCGGGATGTCGGGATGGATCTCGACCAGCGCGTCGATCAGCTTGGCCAGCACCACGTCATTGGCATAGGCGCGCGCGCCGCGGCTGGCCTGCAGAATGACCGGCGATTTGGTCTCCTCCGCCGCCTCCATGATGGCGAGGCCCTGTTCCATATTGTTCATGTTGAAGGCAGGCACGCCATAGCCATGTTCGGCGGCATGGTCGAGCAATTGTCTCAGTGTGATGCGAGCCAACGAATAGTCTCCCGTATCTGGTTCGAGCCCGTGTTTGAAAAGGCCGCCCGGGCGGGCGGTCCATTGCTTCTGGCCGGATTTCGGAGCTACCGCAACCTTTCGGAGCCTTTTCGGCCGCAATTCTTGTTGCAGGGCTGAAATCCGGCCGCGGCCGGGCCTAAAGCGCGTCGCGCTGAAAAGGATTCAGGCTCCACGCTTTAGGTTTTTGCTTTCATGCGGCGATGCGTGAGCGCGCGGCGAGGATTTCGACGCAGGCCTTCGCCGCTTCCTTGCCCTTCACGGTGAAATGCTCATGGAAGAAGCGGTGATGCTCGGCGCTGTCATGGTAGTTGTGAGGCGTCAGCACGGCCGACAGCACCGGCACGCCGGTCGCGAGCTGCACATTCATCATCCCGTCGATGACCGCGCGCGCCACGAAGTCGTGCCGGTAGATGCCGCCATTGACGACGAAGGCGGTGCCGAGGATCGCCGCGTAGCGGCCGGTCTCGGCAAGCGTCTTGGCGTGCAGCGGAATCTCGTAAGCGCCCGGCACGTCGAAGACCTCGACGGCAAAGCCGCCGAGGGCGGCAAGCTCCGTCTCGAACGCCGTCACGCATTGGTCGACGATATCGGCATGCCAGCGCGCCCGGATGACGGCGACATGACGGACAGTATGGTCTTTAAGGAAATGCTGATTCATGGGTCCTTCCTTCCGTTTCGAACCAGAATCAGGACGCACGACGCAAAAACCCGGCCCGCGCCAGCGAGCCGTCTTGCGTACGTTCTCTTCCATCCGGACTGTAACCGTCGGCTCCGGAATCGCACCGGATCTGCTGACCTTTCCGTTTACGCGGAAAGCGCTCGCGGGCTTGGGTCGAAACCCTTACCGCCGGTGGGGACTTTCACCCCGCCCTGAGAACATTAACGCAGGTTTTATGAGAGAGCAGGGTGGCGCTGTCAATTGGCGACTAGCTAATCTCCCCCCTCGAGGCGGAGATGCCCGGCAGGGCAGAGGGGGCGCGAAAGATCGCGGCGGGACAGGATCAAGGTTCCTCGCCTCACGAATGTGGGGAGAGGTGGCTCGGCGAAGCCGAGACGGAGAGGGGAGCGCCCTACGAAGGCCCCTCTCCGTCCGCTTCGCGGCCACCTCTCCCCGCCTTTGGCGGGGCGAGGAACCCAAGCATAGATACGTCGGCGGACAGTGCCCCCACCTGTCCTGCCGGACATCTGCCCACGAGGGAAAAGATCAGCTAGTCACCCACGCTCCGGGAACATCGCTTTCAGCCCCTCGCGCGAGGCCTTCGCCACGCCGCGCTCTGTAATGAGCCCTGTCACCAGCCGCGCCGGCGTCACGTCGAAGGCTGGGTTCGCCGCCGGTGTCGCATCCGGTGAGACACGCACCTGCGCGACCTTTCCGTCGGCCGTCTTTCCCCAGACCAGCGATACCTCGTCGCCCGAGCGCTGCTCGATCGGGATTTCGGCGAGCCCGTCGGCCACGGTCCAGTCGATGGTGGGCGAGGGGAGCGCGACATAGAAGGGCACGTCGTTGTCGGCGGCCGCGAGCGCCTTGAGATAGGTGCCGATCTTGTTGCAGACATCGCCATCGGCCGTGGTGCGGTCGGTGCCGACGATCACCATGTCGATATCGCCGCGCTGCATCAGGTGGCCGCCGGCATTGTCGACGATCAGCGTGTGCGGCACGCCGTGCCCGGCCATCTCCCAGGCGGTCAGCTGGGCGCCTTGGTTGCGCGGCCTCGTCTCGTCGACATAGACATGCACCGGAATGCCGGCCTCGGTCGCCAGGTAGATCGGCGCGGTGGCGGTGCCGTAATCGACCGTCGCCAGCCAGCCGGCATTGCAATGGGTGAGAATGTTGACGCTCTCGCCCGGCTGCTTGCGTGCCGCAATCTCCTTGATGATCGCAAGCCCGTTTTCGCCGATGGCGCGGTTCAGCCCGACATCCTCGTCGGCGATCTCGGCGGCCCGCCTGTAGGCCGCTTCGGCACGCTCTGCAGGCGCGAGCGGCTTTAGGTGCCGGCGCATCTCGTCCAGAGCCCAGCGCAGATTGATGGCCGTCGGCCGTGTCTGGTGCAGCGTCTCCCACACCGCGTCGAGCGCTTCGTCCGACGGATCGTCTTTCATCTGGATGGCGACGCCATAGGCGGCGGTGACGCCGATCAGCGGCGCGCCGCGCACCCACATGTCGCGGATCGCGGTGGCGATGCCGGCGACGCTTCCGATCTTTTCGATGCGGAACTCATGCGGCAGCCACCGCTGGTCGATGATCTCGACCGAGCGCTTGTCGTCGCTGAGCCAGATGGTGCGATAGTGGCGTTCGCCGACGTTCAAAGGCTCTTCTCCTGTTCGATCAGCGCGGCCAGCTTATTGACCTCGTCGATGCTGTGGATCTGGCGCCGGTTGACGGCGATATGGCGGCCGAAGCGCAAAGCCTTGGCTTCACATCTGGCGCGCAGGTCTTGATCGGCAATGGTCTCGAAATCGGCATTGTGGGCGAGACCCAGGATGCGCCGGTGCACCTCGATGCCGGCAAAGCCGAGCAGGTCGGTCCAGATGGAATGCAGCATGTGGTCGAGCGCCTGCTCGGACCCGAGCAGGTCGCCCTGATCCTCGAACAGGCTCCGCTGGTAGAGCATGCCGCTGCGCTCGGTCCGCCACAGATGCGAGAACTCGGCGCGGAAGGTCGCCCAGGTCTCAGCCGTGACGCCGAGCAGATAGGCGCGCATGGAGTCGCGGCTGCCGTTCTCCTCGTGGCCGCGTTGCGAGAAGAAGGCCATCCAGAAATTGGCGAGCAGCATGCCGACGTCGAAGGCGATCGGGCCGTAGAAGGCGAATTCCGGATCGATCATCCGGGTCTCGCTGTCGGTCACCATGATCGAGCCGGAATGCAGGTCGCCATGCAGCAGCGTCTCGGCATTGGCGGCGAACAGATGCTTCAGCCGCTGCGCCTCGACCTTGAGATCGCGGTCGGCGCGCAGCTCAGCGACCAGGCCGTCGAGCTGCGGCGAGGTATGGCGGTTCATCTTGGCGTCGAAATAGGGGTCGGAGAACACCAGGTTCTCGGTGATGTCGCACAGCTCGACATTGTCGGCGAACAGCGCGAGATCGGCCTTGCGCTCCTTGGCTGCCATCGACAGGTCGGAGCCGCGGAACAGTGTGCGCGCCATGAACAGGCCGATGTCGCGTGCGATATTCGGCAATTCGCGGCCGTCGATCAGCGCCCGCCTGAGGATGATGTGCGGCGGCGCCAGATACTCCATCACGATCAGCGCCTGGCTCTCGTCAAAATGGTAGATCGCCGGCACCGAGCCGGGCGCACGGCGCTCCTGCCGGGTCAGAGCATGATATTCGAAGAAGGAGCGTTTTAAGGGCAGCGGCCAGCTGTCGCCGACCAGCCGCACATAGGGCAGCGCCTGCTTGACCACCGCCGCACCCTGGTCGCCTTCGACGATGAAGACGAGGTTCAGATTGCCGTCGCCAACCTCGCGTACCTTCCAGCGGCGAGTGTCCTTGCCGATGCGCGTCGTAAGCGCCGCGGTCTCGCCAAGGCGCTTCGGCAGCGCCTCCACCGACAATGCTTCGAACTTCCCGGTCATGCTCTCCCTCCTGCGCGTGGTTTCCGACGATAGCGGAGCCACGGCGGCGGGGCCAAGCTAGGAAGCGATCTGGCAAATGTCAATCGTGTTGACAATTGCCGGATGAGCCCATAGCGTCACCATCCGGGAGGAATGGATGGGCGCAGATGCCGTGTTCCATGTGGAGGGCCTGAGGAAATCCTTCGGCCAGAACGAGGTGCTTGGCGGCATCTCGCTCGACCTCTTTGCGGGCGAGGTGACCGTGCTCATGGGCGCCAACGGCGCTGGCAAATCCACCCTGGTCAAGATCATCAGCGGCGTCTACGAGCACGGCGCAGGCTCGATGCGGCTTGCCGGCAAGGCCTTCGACCCGCAGACACCCGCCGAAGCCATCCGCGCCGGTGTCGTCACCGTGCACCAGAACATCAATGACGGTGTGGTCGCCGACCTCGATGTCGCCACCAATCTGACGCTCGATCGGCTGAGCGGCAAAGGTGCGTCGTTGCTGTTCAAGCCTGCCAATGTCCGGGCTGAGGCGAGGGCGGTCGCCGACCGCATGGGGCTCGCCCTCGACCTCAAGGCGCGCGTCAGCGACTTGTCGTTGGCGGATCGGCAGATGGTGGCCATCGCCCGCGCCATGGCGCATAAGCCCAAGGTGCTGATCCTCGACGAGCCGACCTCCTCGCTGTCGAGCGCCGAGGCCGATCGGTTGTTCTCGCTGATCGACCGGCTGCGCGGCCAGGGCGTCGCCATCCTCTATATCTCGCACCGCATGTCCGACATCAGGCGGCTGGCCGACCGCATCGTGTCGATGCGCGACGGCGTCATCTCCGGCCTCTTCGATAACAAGCCGCTCGACTATGAGGGCGCGGTCAACGCCATGCTCGGCCGCAAGATCCATCTCGACAGGGTCGTTGCAAGAAGCTCGGACCGAGCCCTGTTCACCGCCGAGGGCCTGCGGCTGGCGCAAGGTTCGCGGCCGATCTCGATGACGCTCGGCGCCGGCGAGGTGGTGGCGATCACCGGCCTGGTCGGCGTCGGCAAGACGGCTTTGGCGGAAACGCTGTTCGGCGTGCGCCGGCCGCTCGCCGGCACCATGCACATGGACGGCAAGCCCTACGCGCCGGGCTCGGCGCGCGAGGCGATCGCCGCCGGCGTCTTCCTGGTCGCCAAGGACCGCGCCGCGAGCGGCATCGTCGGCGGCTTCAACATTGAACGCAACATCAGCCTGCCGTTCCTCAAGCGCATGTCGGGCTTCGGCGTCATGAAGAAGCGCGCCGAGCGGCTCGCCGCTCGCCGCCAAATCGACGAGCTGGGGATCGTCTGCCGCTCGGAGAAGGACGAGCTGTCGGCGCTCTCCGGCGGCAACCAGCAGAAGGTAATGGTGGCGCGCTGGATGTCGCAGGCCTCGCGCCTCTTCATCCTCGACGAGCCTTTCCAGGGTGTCGACATTTCGGCGCGTCGCGACATCGCCGCCAAGCTGAGGGCAAGCGCCGACGGCCGCGCGACGCTGATCTTCGTTACCGAGCTCGACGAGGCGCTGGAGACCGCCGACCGCATCCTGGTGATGTCGGAACACACGATCGTCGGCGAGCACCGCAACGATGACATCGATCTCGACCGGCTGCTGGCGGAAGTGGCCGGCGGACCGCTTCACAGCGCGGCGTGAGATCGCAGGATGATGAGACTCGGAGTGCAGGCATGAGTTCCAGTTTGGCGGGCAAGGCAACGGCGCGGGAGCGTTCGATGACATTGCGCGATTACGCCATCCGCTACGGCTTCATCGTCCTGCTGGTCGGGTTGATCGCCTATTTCGCGGTCGCCGCCGATGGTTTTGCGTCGCCGCAGAGCGCCGTCTTCATCTTCCAGTCGGTGGCCATCACCGGCGTGCTGGCGCTCGGCGTCACCGCGACGCTTGTCGTCGGCGGCTTCGATCTCTCGATCGGCTCGGTCGCCACAAGCGCCATGATGGCGGCCTCCTACGCCATGGTCGTGCTTGAGCAGAACGCGATCGTCGCGGTCATCGCCTGCCTTGTCATCGGCGTCATCGTCGGCCTGATCAATGGCTGGCTGATCGTCTATATGCGCGTGCCCGACCTGCTGGCCACGCTCGGCATGATGTTCCTGCTGCTCGGCCTGCAGCGCATTCCGACGGAAGGCCGCTCGATCGCCACCGGCATGACCATGCCCGACGGCTCGGTCGCCAACGGCAAGTTCTCCGAGGCGTTCCTGGCGCTCGGCCGCCACCGCATCGACTTCTTCATCCCAAACCTGATCCCTGTTTCGGTGGTCGTGCTCGTCGTGCTCGCGGCGCTGATCTGGTTCTTCCTCGAATACACCCGCTTCGGCCGCATGATGTATGCCGTCGGCAGCAATGAGAGGGCGGCCGAGCTCGCCGGCGCGCCTGTCAAGGCATACAAGATCTGGGCTTATGTGATTTCGGGAGTTTTTGCCTCGATCGGCGGGATTTTGCTCGCCGCCCGACTTGGACGCGGCGACATCGCCTCGGGTAATAATCTCTTGCTCGACGCAGTCGCGGCGGCGCTCATCGGCTACGCGGTGCTTGGCGCCGCCAAGCCCAACGCCTTCGGCACGGCTGTCGGCGCGGTGTTCGTCGGCGTCCTGCTGCAAGGCCTGACGATGATGAACGCCCCTTACTACACGCAGGATTTCGTCAAGGGCGCGGTGCTTGTCGTCGCCCTTGTCTTCACCTTCGCCCTTTCCGGCAGGGGCAAGAGATAGTTTCGACCGGGCATAACAAATGGAGGAAAACGAAGTGAGCATCACAAGAAGACTTTTGGGGAAGGCGGCACTCGGCCTCGCCGGTGCGGCGCTGCTGATGCAGGGAACGGCGCTTGCCGCGGACCGTCCGGCGCCGTTCGACAAGCCGGGCGTCAAGATCGCGCTGGTGCGCTATCTGTCGACCGGCGACTTCTTCCAGGCCTATCTCTCCGGCGTCGAGGCGCAGGCCAAGGCGCTCGGCGTCGACCTGCGCGTGCTGGATAGCCGCCAGGACGCAGCGCTCCAGGCCGATATGGTCGACCAGGCGATCGCGCTCGGCGTGCAGGGCATCATCATCCAGCACGGCCTGACGGAATCGATGAAGGACGCCGCCCAGCGCGCTGTCGATGCCGGCATCAAGGTCGTCGCCTTCGACGTCAATGTCGAGAACCCGAAGATCCCGCAGGTCGAGCAGTCCGACCGCGACTTGGCGAAGCTCGCGCTCGAGCAGGCGGTCAAGGACAATGGCGAGAGCTGGAAGGCCGGCTATGTCTATGTCGCCGGCATCGCTCCGCTCGACCGCCGCAACGAGACCTGGGTCGACGTGAAGAAGAAGTATTCGGGCATCAACGAGGTCGCCATGTTCGGCACGCTCGACAACCCGATCGCCAACTCCGTCGCCAACCAGGCGCGCTCGGTGCTGCAGGCGCATCCCGACATCAAGGTGATGTTCGCGCCCTATGACGAGTTCGCCAAGGGCGTGAAGATCGCCGTCGACGAGGCGGGCCTGAACAAGGGCATCAAGATCTATTCGGCCGATATCTCGACCTCGGACATCGCCGCTATGCGCGAGCCGGACAGCGCCTGGGCGGCGACCGCCGCCACCAACCCGGCCGTCGTCGGCCAGGTCTCGGTGCGCGCGCTGGCGCAGCTGCTCGCCGGCGAGGATCCCGGCCACAACGTCATCGTGCCGCCGACGCTGATCACCCAGAAGGAGCTGATCGACAAGGACATCAAGAACATGGAAGACCTGTCGGCCAAGCTGCCGCAGTTCGCCCATGCCGATGTTGCGATGCCGGCCTGGATGCCGAACCCAAACGCCAAGTAAGGTTCGGACGGTCGCAAATGAAGAGAGCGGTCCAATGGGCCGCTCTCTGCCTTTTCAGCCGGCTCAAGGCGGTTTTATCGCTGCCAGAAGGGCAGCTTGGCGATCTCCGCCTCGACCTCTTTCCTCGTCAGCCCGAGGTCGTCGATCAGATGCGGATTGTCCGTCGCCATGCGCTTGAGCTCGAAGCGGAAATGGGCCTGCTTGCGCCGCTCGGCGATAAGGCTGCGCAAGGCCGCCAGGCTGAAACGCCCGCGCCTTGAGCGCATTGCCGGCGCCGCCGCCAGACACGTAGAGGGCGTGAAGCTATCGTTCATGGCAACCTCCATCGAATGAGGGTTTTGAAACCCTCGACCTGATTGAGATTGCAGTGTGCCGCAGTCGGCCGGCGGCGTAATTAAGCCGTCCCAAATAGTTCTCAAAACTTCCAAATCGGTTAGAGCGTTTCACCGTTTCACGGAAACGGCGAACCGCTCTATCCCTTTGTTTTTACGCAATTCCGGACGGATGGTTACGGCGAAGTCGCCGAACTTAACCGCTTCACAATTTTCCTGGAATTGCTCTATAGATCGCCGCATGCAGGGATCGCGCTTCGCTTTCGGACCGTTCGTGCTTGATCCGGGCGCGGGAACGCTGCTCCGGGGCGATGTTCCCGTCGCAGCCGGCCATCGCGGGCTGAAGCTGCTGGAGGCGCTCGTCGCGCGTCCGGGCGAGATCCTGGCCAAGGCCGAGCTGATGGATGCGGCCTGGCCGGGCACCGCCGTCGAGGAAGGCAATCTCACCGTCCAGATCGCGCAGCTCAGGAAGCTGCTTGGTCCGGCGACCGGTGGCGGTGAATGGATCGCCACGGTGCCGCGCGTCGGCTACCGCTTCACCGGCACCGTCGAACGGCCCGATGCCCCACGCAAACCCTTGCCGCTGCCCGACAAGCCGTCGATTGCCGTGCTGCCCTTCGTCAATCTGAGCAGCGATCCCGAGCAGGACTCTTTCGCCGACGGCCTGACCGAAGACCTGATCACCGATCTCTCCCGAATCCCGGGCCTCTTCGTCATCGCGCGCAACTCGGTCTTTGCCTATAAGGGCAAGGCCATGGATGTGCGCGCCATCGCCGCGCAGCTCGGCGTACGATACCTGCTGGAAGGCAGCGCCAGGCGCGCCGCGGGGCGGGTGCGCATCAATGCCCAGTTGATCGATGCGCTGAGCGGCGAGCATCTCTGGGCGGAGCGTTTCGATCGCAGCCTTGAGGACATTTTCGCCGTTCAGGACGAAGCGACGGCCAAAATCGTCGAGGCGCTGCTCGGGCGGCTGCGCGCATTGCCGGAGCGCAACCGGCCGAAGAGCCTCGAAGCCTATGATCTCGTCGTGCGGGCGCGAAAACTGTTCGACGAGTCGCCGCAAATGGCGCGCGAAGCGCATCTGATGCTGACGCGCGCGGTCTCGCTCGATCCGGACTACGCCGAAGCCTATCGCTGGCTCGCGATGAACCATTGGATGGGCTGGGTGCATTGGGGCGAGCCGTTCGAGCCTGCCCGCAGCACGGCCCTGGAACTAGCGCGCAAGGCTGTGGCGATCGATCCCAACGATGCCGGTTGCCGCTGGGTTCTGGCGAACCTTCTTGCCTATGAACGCGATTTCGAACGGTCCGAGGCGGAATTCGCCAAGGCGATCGAGCTCGATCCGAACGAAGCCGACATTTGGGCGACATTGTCCGATATCGACGTGCTGGGCGGGCGGATAAGCGACGGCCTGGAGCACATCCGCAAGGCCTTCCGGCTCAACCCCTTTCCGCCGAGCTGGTATTATCTGACGCTCGGCCAGGCGCAATATGCGGCCCGTGACTATGAGGCCGCCGTCGAGACGCTGCGTCGCGACGAGACTTACCGCACGAGTTCGCGCCGCTTTCTGGCGGCAAGCCTGGCGCAGCTCGGCCGTCTCGACGAGGCGCGCACCGAGGTCGCGCTGTTCCTCGTCGGCAATCCGCATTTCTCCACGCGGCGCTGGGTCGAGACGGAGCCCTTTCGCGACGACGCGATGCTCGAGCATTTCGTCGACGGCTTCCGCATGGCCGGCCTGCCGGAGTGATGTGGCGACATGGCCAACTGGCCGCTGCCGGGATTTCGTATTCTTAGGTCTTTTTCACCGGCCGGCGCGCGCCAGCCCATGCGCCACCAGACGGTCGATGACCTCCGGATAGCTGACGCCGCTCGCCGCCATAGCCTTGGCATACATGCTGATGTTGGTGAAGCCGGGAATCGTGTTGAGCTCGTTG
This sequence comes from Mesorhizobium sp. CA7, assembly GCF_020165015.1. Lineage (NCBI taxonomy): Bacteria > Pseudomonadati > Pseudomonadota > Alphaproteobacteria > Hyphomicrobiales > Phyllobacteriaceae > Mesorhizobium > Mesorhizobium sp. CA7. Next base: position 294,196 of record NZ_JAIUHH010000004.1, on the reverse strand, counting down.
ATCAGGAAATTCATGTCCGGCATCAGGAAAAAGTCGACGCGGGCCATGCCGTCGCAACCGAGCGCCCTGAACGCTCTTGCAGCCGCATCGCGCATGGCATCCTCGACCTCCTGCGGCAGCTCGGCTGGCACGATCAAGGCCGCGCCATTCTCGTCGATATATTTGGCGTTGTAGTTGTAGAAACCGTGGCTCTCCGCAGGCACGATCTCGCCCGGCCGCGAGACGAAGAGTTCGCCCGCGGGACTCTCCAGGACGCTGTATTCGATCTCGCGGCCACGGACGAATTCCTCTGCCAGCAGCTTGCGATCGTGCTGGAATGCTTCCTCGAGCGCCCGATCGAATTCTTGGCTGGCATTGACCTTCGCGACGCCGACCGACGAGCCCTGCCGCGCCGGCTTGATGAACAGCGGCAGGCCGAGTTGGTCTTCCAGTTCGGCGAGCGAAGGCGCGGCACCTTCACCGATCGTCACCGAGCGCGCCACAGGCAGTCCGGCCGCTTTCAGCAGCCGCTTGGCGACGTCCTTGTCGAGGGCCGCGGCGGAACCCAATATGCCGCAACCGGCGAGCGGCACGCGTGCCACCTCGGCCAGGCCCTGCACCGCGCCGTCCTCGCCATGCAGGCCGTGCAGCACCGGAAACAGGATATCGATGGCGAGCAGTTCGTGAGGCACGCCGCCGGCGGGGATCGCCAGCATCCGTCCATGGCCGCCCGGCACCAGGCAGAGCTGCGTGCCGGCCGACGGCGCCGCCAGCGCGCCGTCCTCGAAACGGCTCAGCAGCCATTGCCCTTCGCGGGTGACGAAGATCGGCACGGCGTCGTATTTCGCGGGCTCCAAAGCAGCCATGACGTTGGTTGCCGAAAGCAGCGATACCTCATGCTCGGCGGAGCGCCCGCCGAACAGCACGCCGATACGAAGTTTTTTCGCCGCCATCTGGAGCTCCACCAATGATCAGGGTTGGAGCCCCGCATGCGAACACGAGGCGCCCTTAAACTGGCTGAGCAATACCCGAAGGATTGGTGTGGATTTTGACGGGTACGAGCAGTTCTTCAGCAGAAGCGTCAAAGGCCTTCGATTCAAACTGCGTCAAGACAAGGGGACTTGGGCGGCTCGTCGTTTCGCGAAAACAATGAACCGCTCCAGTGCCTGCCTTTACATCCTCAGCGCAGCGCCGCCGCGATGTTGCCGCCGTCCACCGTCGTCACATCCGCCGTGGTGCGCTCGGCCAGCGCCTGGTGCAGGAAGGCCTGCGCCACGTCGTCGGCCGTCACTTCCTGTCCCAGCAGATTGCCGGACATGTATTCTTTTTCGGACACGCCGCGCGCGCCGGAACGGCTGGCGATCATCGCGTCGGTCAAGAGACCCGAACGGATGCGGTCGGCGTTGACCGCGTTGGAGCGGATGCCATAGGCGCCGTAGTCAAGCGCATACTGCCGCGACAGGAACAATGTCGCGGCTTTCGGGATGCCGTAGGCGCCGAATTTCGGGCCGGGATTGATCGCCTGCTTGGAAGTGTTGAACAGCAGCACGCCGCCCGTACCCTGTTCCAGCATGATGCGCACCGCATTCTGCGCCGCCGACTGGTGGGCGAAGAAATTGAGTTCGAAGCTTTTGCGCAAAGTGGCGTCGTCGAGCTCGCCGATGCGGCCTTCCCAGGCAGCGCCGGCATTCGAGACCAGGATGTCGAGGCCGCCATAGACCGAGACTGCCTTGTCGAAGGCAGCGCGCATTTCGGCCGGCTTGGTGATGTCGGCGCCGACGCCGATCGAGTTGTTGCCGGCTGCCTTCGCCGCCTCCGCTGCCTTGGCCGGATCGAGATCGACGATCACGGCATGCGCGCCATTGGCCGCGAACAGTTTTGCCGTCGCGGCCCCGATGGCGCCGGCGCCGCCGGTGATCAGCACCACCTGGCCGGTCAGCGGCTTCGGCTTGTTCGAAGCGAGCTTGGCCTGCTCGAGAGACCAGTATTCGAGCGGGAAGAGGTCGGCCTTGGAGAGTGGATGGAAATTGCCGATCGCTTCCGCGCCGCGCACCGCCTCGATCCACATCTCGCCGACATCCGACGCGATCTTGGCATCCTTCAGCGTGCGGCCATGGCCGAACATGCCGAGGCCCGGCACCAGAGTCAGGCGCGGCATCGGGTCGAGCATGGTGCGCTTGACGTCGTCCAGCGCGTCATTGGTTTCGAAATAGGCGGTATAGTCCTTGATGAAGGCATCGACATGGCTGCGGACGGTGGCCTTGTAGTCGCCGAGCTTGTCCATGTCGGGCGCCGGTACCGCCATCGGTCCGGTCTTGATGCGGATCGACAGGTCCGGCGTCGATACCCCGCGCCCGGCCAGCTCGGCGATCTTGGCGGAATTGATGAAGTCGACGATCGCGTCCGAGGTGCGGAAGTCGCTGATCATGCGGTCGAAGCGGCCTTCGCCGCGCGCCACGGCAACGGCGCCGCGCAGCGTCGGCGCGATGTCGCTGGGCTTGGCAAGCTTTGCCGGCAATGCTGCCTTGGCCGGCTGCGGCTTGCCGTTTTTTGCGACATAGTCCTCGGCCATGGTCACATAGTGGATCATGCGGTCATAGGCCTGTTTGGCATCGTCGCCGAAGGTGAAGATGCCGTGCTTGTCGAGGATCAGGCCCTCGACTTTTCGGTCGGCGTCGAAGATTTCCGCCGCAGCCTTGGCGAGGTCGAAGCCCGGCTTGATGTAGGGCACGTAACCCATCTTGTCGCCGAACACCTTTTTCACCAATGCCTTGCTGTCTTCCTGGTCTACGACGGCAAGGATCGCCGTCGAATGCGTGTGGTCGACGAACTTGTGCGGCAGGAAGGCATGAAGCAGCGTTTCGACCGACGGGTTGGGCGAGGACGGATCGATGAGGTTGGAGCGCTGCAGCGCCACCATGTCCTCGTCGGAGAGCTTGTCCAGGGAGCGCGCCTTGAGCAGCGCGCCCATTTTCACCGCCGGCAGGCCTTGCGGCTCGATGACCGCCATGTCCCAGCCGCTGCCCTTGACGCAGAGCACGTCCCATTCGTCGCCGACGAGATCGGTGGCTTTGGTCTTGCAGGAGGTGTTGCCGCCGCCATGCAGCACCAGGCGCGGCTCGCCGCCGAGCAGGCGGGTCGTGTAGACGCGCAGCGCAAGGTCGCGGCCGACGCCCTTCCTGGCATAGTCGGCAACCATCTTTTCCGCGTCGGCGTCATTCCAAAGGTTCTGCATGTCGATACGTCCGATTCCGTCTTTTCTTGCTCATGAACAGAAGGCCGCGACGTCGTGATGACAGAAGCGGCGAGGGTGGTTTTCTACGAGGCCTTTTTCGTTGCCGCGCCGGCGTGCTGAAGCAGGCGCTCGGCCATATGCGCGCCGACCACCAGATGCGTGCACAGCCCGCCGGCGATGGCCGCAAGCAGCGGCTCGAACTTGGTGTCTTCCTGCACCACCATCAGCCGCTTCTCGATGGCGCGCAGCGAGGCGAGCTCGGCGGAGATGACGCGCCTATTGTAGCTGCAGTCGAGCACTTCGCCCATGGCGTCGATGATCTGTCCGGCGATGACGCCGGCCGCACCCTGGCGCCGCAACGTCTCCATCTCGGCCGCCGACAGCGCGCCGCATTTCACCAGATGGCTGTCGGCGTCGACCGCGCCGACGGAATAGAGCGCCAGATCGCAATCGGCGATGCCGGCCAACTGGTCGCGGATCACCGGCTCGGCACGCAAACCTTGCGCCAGGCCTTCCGTCGACAGAACCAGAGGGGCGTAGAAGTTGAGGCCCTTGGCATTCAGCCGTCGCGCGATCTCCATCGTGCACTGGTCGGGCCGGTAGGAATAGGGCGCGCCGAGATTGCCGCAGAGCTGCACCACGGTGACGTCCTGCAGGTCGGCATAGGACATGATGTCGGCGATGGTGTAGACGGTGCGGCCCCAGGCGACGCCGATGCGGTCGCCTTTTTTCACCAGCTCGAGAAAGACGCTCGCCGCCAGCACGGCGATATCGGTCGAGGGATCGGCAAGGTAAGCATTTTCCGGCGCGATCCAGACGGCGTCGAGATCGAACGCATCTTCCAGCCGTCGCGCCATGACGTCGTCGGTGAAGAGCTGGGTCGAGGTCGAGATGTTGACGATGCCGGTCTCGCGTGCCTTGCGCAGATACATGGCGACCGAGGCTCGCGAAATGTTGAGCTGGCTCGCCACTTCGTCCTGACGCAGGCCATGCGCATAGTAAAGCCAGGCGGCCTTGTGGATGAGCTGTTCTGCCGGTCTGATCGCCATGCCGCCTCCTCGGCTGACATTAGTCACGGCTCTCGACAAAAGTCAAATTGCCTGCGCGAGCTGCGATCGTCTCGCGGCGCGGTCCAATCCGGATCGCCATTCCACCAAGCCGGCGCAGCATAGCATTTTCAGCCGTGGAAGGGGGATAGCGTGACGGCCGGCCTAAGGTTAGAAAGCTCGAAAAGAACATCGGGGAGAACGGGATGGCCAATCCTTACGAACAGGATCTCGACAGGAACGCTGCCAACCACCAGCCGCTGACGCCGCTCACCTATCTTGAGCGCGCGGCCAAGACCTATCCCGACCACATCGCCATCATTCATGGCAACCAGCGCATCACCTATCGCGATTTCTGGCGCCGGTCGCTGAAGCTTGCCTCGGCGCTCGCGAAGCACGGCGTCGGCAAGGGCGATACGGTGACGGTGATGTTGTCCAACACGCCGCCGATGCTGGAAGCCCATTTCGGCGTGCCGATGGTGAAGGCGGTGCTGCATTCGCTGAACACCCGCCTCGACGCCGCCGTCATCGCGTTCCAGCTCGACCATGCCGACAGCAAGGTGCTGATCGTCGACCGCGAGTTCTCGGGCGTCGTCAAGGACGCGCTGGCCTTGGCCAAGGTGAAGCCATTGGTCATCGACTATGACGATCGGGACTATGCCGCCGACGCACCCTATCCGAAGGGCGAACGGATCGGCTCAGCTGATTACGAGGAGTTCGTCGCGGCCGGCGACGAGACCTTTGTCTGGTCGATGCCCGATGACGAGTGGGACGCCATCTCGCTCAACTACACCTCCGGCACCACGGGCAATCCGAAGGGCGTCGTCTATCACCATCGCGGCGCGGCGCTGATGGCCTACACCAACACCATCCACGCCGGCATGGCCAAGCACGCGGTTTATCTCTGGACGCTGCCGATGTTCCATTGCAACGGCTGGTGCTTCCCCTGGACCTTGGCCGTGCAGGCCGGCACCCATGTCTGCCTGCGCTGGGTGCGGGCGAAGCCGATATACGACGCCATCGCCGACCACGGCGTCACCCATCTGTGCGGCGCCCCGATCGTCATGTCGGTGCTGATCAACGCGAAGGACGAGGACAAGCGGCAGTTCGCGCAGACCGTCACCTTCAACACCGCCGCAGCGCCCCCGCCGGAGGCCGTGCTGTCCGGCATGGCCGATGCCGGCTTTGCCGTCACCCATCTCTACGGCCTGACCGAGACCTACGGCCCGGCGGTCGTCAACGAGTGGCACTATGAGTGGGACGCGCTGGAGAAGGGACCGAGGACGCAGAAGAAGGCACGCCAGGGCGTGCGCTATGCAGCGCTTGAGGGCCTCACGGTGATGAACCCGGAGACGATGATGGAAACGCCGGCCGACGGCGAAACCATTGGCGAGGTCATGTTCCGCGGCAACATCGTCATGAAAGGCTATCTGAAGAACAGGAAGGCCACCGACGAAGCCTTCGCCGGCGGCTGGTTCCACTCCGGCGATCTCGGCGTCATGCATCCCGACGGCTACATCCAGCTCAAGGACCGCTCCAAGGACATCATCATCTCGGGCGGCGAGAATATCTCCTCCATCGAGGTCGAGGACGCGCTCTACAGGCATCCGTCGGTTGCCTCCTGCGGTGTGGTTGCCCGCGCCGATGAGAAATGGGGCGAGGTGCCGATCGCCTATGTCGAGCTGAAGCCCGGCAAGAGCGCGACCGAGGCCGAGATCATCGAGCACTGCCGAGGGCTGCTGGCGCGTTTCAAGGTGCCGAAGGCGGTGGTGTTTGCCGAAATCCCGAAGACCTCGACGGGGAAGATCCAGAAGTTCCGGCTACGGGAGATGGCGAAGGGGGTGTAGTTCGCTCCTCCCAACATGGCTTTGACGTCGACAATTTGCGCCAGCGCCCGCGACGTCGTCATCCTAGGGTGGAGCAGTCGCGAAGCGACGTTGCGGAAACCCTAGGATCCATGCCGCTACTTTGCGGCCGCGCTCCGGCGGTTGAGAATGGCCGCAGCGGACGGAAAGTGCTGACCGGCGTAACATCTTGATCTGCTTCGTTCTTCGACCGGCGTCACGGAATGGATCCTCGGGTCTGCGCGCGTCGCTTCGCTCCTTGCTCCGCCCGTGGATGACGACGTCGCAGGCGCCAATGGCTAATCGTCAACGTACTCACCGCGGCCCTCGCAACTGTCACCATCTGTCACCAAATTATACGCGTACGTCGATTTCGCGTTGACTCCCCGCCGCTTTCGTTTTACGACTGATGAAAATTGAAATTCGTCACCCATCAAAACGAAAGCGTTATGTCAGAAGCCGCCCACATCGTGGCAGACCCCGCCAGACAGGAGAATGTGACCCGCATTCTCGACTGCGCCGAGCGCCTGTTCCGCCACTATGGCTACGGTAAGACCAATGTTGCCGACATCGCTCGCGAGCTCGGCATGTCGCCCGCCAACATCTACCGCTTCTTTGCCTCCAAGGTCGAAATCCACCAGGCCGTCTGCGGCCGCATGCTCGGCGCCAGCTACAAGATGGCCTATGAGATCATGCACCTCCCGATCAGCGCCGAGGAGCGACTGAGCCGCTATATTCATGCCCAGTACAAGATGACGCTCGAGACCATGCTGGACGAGCAGAAGGTGCATGAGATGGTCATCGTCGCGCTGGAGCGCGACTGGTCCGTCATCGACAAGCATGTCAACAGTATCCACGACCTGTTCGCCGAGGTGATCCGCGAGGGCATCGAGGCAGGCGAGTTCAGGCAGCAGGATCCTGAAACCGCCGCGCGCTGCTTCGGCGCCGCCACCGTCATTCTGTGCCACCCGCAGATGGTGGCGCAGTGCCTTGCCAAGACCAACCGGGCAATGCCCGACGAACTTATCGACTACGCCATCAGAGCCTTGAAATAGAAGCCGCCCGCCGCGTGCGGTCGACAGATCATCTCCAGTTCGGGAGTGCTAAAGTGTCTTTGCCCAGTTCCATCCTCCGCAGGCTGCCGGCCGCCGGCCTTCCCGCCATCGGCGTCGTCGTCGCCGCGCTTGCCCTTGCCGGCTGCAGCCAGGAAAAGGCCGAGGTCGTTCAGGAAGTCGTCCGGCCGGTCAAGGTGGTCGAGATCGGCGAGGCGCGGACCACCCGCCAACTCGACTATTCCGGTTCGGTGCGCGCCCGCATCGAGATGAACCTCGGCTTCCGCATCGCCGGCAAGGTCACCGAGCGTCTGGTCGATATCGGCCAGCATGTGAATGAGGGCGATGTGCTCGCCCGCGTCGACCCGTCCGACTACGAGCTGTCGGTGAAGAGCGCGCAGGCCAGCCTGGACGCCGCCGAACGCCAGGTCGAAACCGTCGATCTCGCCAGGAAGCGCGCCGAGCAGCTCTATGCCAAGAACTTCGCGCCGAAGTCGCAGCTCGATCAGGCGCGGCTGGCCTACGACCAGGCTGTGGCGGCGCGCGATGCCGCCCGCTCGACGCTGGCCCAGGCGCAGAACCAGGTCCATTACACCGATCTCAAGGCCAGCCAGGCCGGCATCGTCACCGCCATCTCCGCCGATGTCGGCCAGGTGGTCGGTGCCGGCACGCCGGTCATGACGGTCGCGGTGGACGGCGAGAAGGAAGTTTCGATCGCGGTGCCGGAGATGGATATTGCAGGGTTCAAGCCCGGCAAGGAAGTCAAGGCAAGCTTCTGGTCGGACGAAGGGCTGACGCTTGACGGCAAGGTCCGCGAGGTCGCCGGCAGCGCCGATCCGCAGTCGCGTACCTTCGCTGTCCGGGTTTCGCTGCCCAACGATCCGCGCGTGCTGCTCGGCATGACGGCCAATGTCGAGGCAACCGTCGGCAGCAAGGCGCAGCTCGTATCGATCCCGTTGACCGCAATGACCGAGAAGGATGGCAAGCAGATCGTCTGGACGGTCGACCGCGCCTCCGAAACAGTCCATCCGCGCCCGATCAAGGTCGCCAACTTCACTGCCGACGGTGTCGCTGTGGCGGACGGCCTCAAACAGGGCGACGTTGTGGTGGCGGCCGGCACACAGTTCATGACCGAGAATCTGAAGGTCAAGCTTGCAAGCGACGCCCAGCAATCCGCCTCGGCGGAGGACGACGTCGCGACCACCAGCAGCCTGCACTGATGCTTGTCGCCCAAAAGTGCGAAGCGGTTTTGGGACAACGACATGCATCGAACTAAAACCTGAAGTCAGGCGTAACGAACGCCTTTCCCGCTCTCGCTTCGTCAAGCCGCGAGCCGGGGAAAGCATGGGTTCCGGGCGGCGAACGCCCGATCGTGAGATGCCGGCATGTTGGCTCCCCCGCAGCAGTGCCGCGTCGAGCGCGATTTGCGAGCTCTCTCCGCTTGAGGGTCTCGCCGCCCGGAAGCCCACCGAACTGGAAGCGGCATGCCAAGCGGGCGTGCCTTGCCGATCAATTGGACTGGACGTGTGCCATGACCACCAGCGACAGCAGCACTGAAAAGCGGCCCTTCAATCTTTCGCGTTGGGCGATCGGACATCCGAGCATCGCGCGCTTCCTGTTCGGGCTGATCATCCTTGCCGGCGCGCTCGGCCTGATGCGCATGGGCCAGAAGGAAGACCCCGACTTCACCTTCCGCGTCATGGTGGTGCAGGCGGTCTGGCCCGGCGCCTCGATCCAGGACATGGAGGATCAGGTCGTCAACAAGATCGAGCGCAAGCTGCAGGAAACGCCGCATCTCGATTTCGTCCGTTCCTACACCCGCGCCGGCAGCGCCATCATCACCTTGCAGGTCAAGGGCGACACCAACACCGAGGAAGTGAAGGACGCCTTCTACCAGGTGCGCAAGAAGGTCGGCGACATCTCCAGTGAATTGCCCCAGGGCCTGCTAGGCCCCTATTTTAACGACGAGTTCGGCGACACCTTCATCACGCTGCATTCGATCAGCGGCGACGGCTTCACCTATCCGGAGCTGAAGAAGTTCGCCATCCAGGCGCGCGACATGCTGTTGACGACACCGGGCGTCGAGAAGGCCGTCATCATCGGCGACCAGCCTGAGAAGATTTATATCGATGTCTCGTCCAAGGCGTTGGCCGAGCGCGGCCTGACCATCCTTGACCTGCAAAACGCCGTGAAAGGGCAGAACGCCGTCGATCCGGCGGGCTCGGTCGACACCGGCCTGCGCTCGGTGCGCATCTCGGTCGAGGGCGACGTTACCAATGCCGCCGATATCCGCGAGCTCAGGCTGCGCTCGGGCAACCAGGTGACGCGCCTCGGCGACATCGCCACCGTCTCTTCCGGCCTCCAGGATCCTTACGACAACAAATACCTCTTCAACGGCCATCAGAGCGTCCAGCTCGGCGTCGTCATGGCCAAGGGTTTTAACGTCAGGGATGTCGGCAAGGATGTCGAGGCGACCTATCAGCGTTTCGAGGCAGGGCTGCCCTACGGCGTGTCGGTCGATCAGATCTCCGACCAGCCTCAGGTCGTCAAGGACGCGGTGAGCGAGTTCATGGAGGCACTCGGCGAGGCGTTGCTGATCGTGCTTGCAGTCTCGCTGCTGTCGATCGGTTGGCGCTCGGGCCTGGTGATCGCCATCGCCATCCCGCTCGTCTTGGCCGCCACCTTCGCCATCATGTACGAGATCGGCATCGACCTGCAGCGCATTTCGCTCGGCGCGCTCATCATTGCGCTCGGCCTTTTGGTCGACGACGCCATGATCGTCGTCGAGATGATGGAGCGAAAGCTGGAGGAGGGACTGGTCAAGATCGAGGCGGCGAGCTTCGCCTACACCTCGACCGCTTTCCCGATGCTGACCGGCACGCTGATCACCACGGCCGGCTTCATCCCGGTCGGCTTCGCCGCCTCCACCGCCGGCGAATATGTGCGCACGCTGTTCTACGTCGTCGGCATCGCGCTGGTCGTGTCGTGGTTCGTCGCCGTCTATTTCACGCCGTGGCTGGGCTACATGATCCTCAAGCAGCGCAAGCATGCGGGCACTCATCACGATGTCTTCGATACCGGCTTCTATCGCCGGCTGCGCGCAACGGTCACCTGGGCCGTGCGCCACCGCATCATCGTTTTGGTGATGACGCTGGTTACTTTTGCCACCAGCCTGTGGGCCTTCCAGTTCATCCCGCAGAACTTCTTTCCGCAATCCTCGCGCCCGGAAATCCTGGTCGACCTGTGGCTGCCGGAAGGCACCTCGATCAAGGATGTCGAAAACCAGGCCAAGTCGTTTGAAGGCAAGATGGCGGACGATCCGGACAAGCGCTTCATCGCCACCTATATCGGCGAAGGCGCGCCGCGCTTCTTCCTGCCGCTCGACCAGCAGCTGCGCAACCCGAACTTCGCCCAGCTGCTGGTCATGGCCAAGGACGAGCCGGCGCGCGAGCGGCTGATCGTCAAGATGCGCAAGATCCTGGCGCAGGACTTCCCCTCGATCCGCGGCAAGGTCGACCGCCTCTTCCTCGGTCCGCCGACCGGCTGGCCGGTGCAGATGCGCGTCATGGGCCCGGACCGCAAGGAGGTGCGCCGTATCGCCGATGAGGTGAAGGCGAGATTCCAGGCCAATCCGCTGCTCGGCGCCATCCACGACGACTGGCTGGAACCGGTGCCGGCGATGAAGCTGGTGATCGACCAGGATCGTGCCCGAGCCCTCGGAGTCACCTCGCAGCGCATCCGCCAGATGCTGCAGGCCACCATGTCCGGCGCGCCGCTAGACGACTTCCGCGACGGCGAGGAGACCGTCTCGATCGTCGCCCGCGAGCCGGAGGCGACCCGTCACCTGCTCTCTTCGGTCGACTCGGTCTATATCCCGACCGACTTCGGCGGCTCGGTGCCGCTCTCGCAAGTGGCCAAGGTCGTGCCGGTGATGGAGCAGGGCGTCGAATGGCGGCGCGACCGCCTGCCGACGATCAGCGTGCGCGCCACGCTGCCGGACGGCGTGCAGTCTAACGACGTCGTCACCAAGATGTACAACGACATGAAGGATCTGCGCGCCGGTCTTGCGCCCGGCTACAACGTCGAGATCCAGGGCGGCGCCGAGGACTCGGCCGAAAGCCAGGCCTCGATCGCCGCCAAGGCGCCGATCATGCTCGCCGTCATCGTCGTGCTGCTGATGGTCCAGCTGCAGCATTTCGGCAAGTCGATGCTGGTGCTGGCCACGGGACCGCTCGGCATCATCGGCGCCGCAGCGGCGCTGCTGATCAGCGGCGCGCCGTTCGGCTTCGTCGCCATCCTCGGCGTCATCGCGCTGCTCGGCATCATCATGCGCAACTCGATCATCCTGGTCGATCAGATAGACCAAGATATCGCCGCCGGCATGGAGCGATCGGAAGCGATCGTGGGTGCAGCCGTGCGCCGCTTCCGGCCGATCATGCTGACGGCGCTGACCGCGGTCCTGGCGCTGATCCCGATCTCGCGCGGCGTCTTCTGGGGGCCGCTGGCCTACGCCATGATGGGCGGCATCCTCGTCGCCACCGTGCTCACCATCCTGGTGCTGCCGGCCGGCTACGCCCTGTTCTTCGGCCGCGCGCCGAAGAAGGCCAAGACCGACGAGCAGGCGCCCGAGCCGGAGAACGTCGAAGGCATCGAAAGACCGCAGCTGGCCTTGGCTGCGGAATAAAAGGTGGCAACCTTGGATCATCCGTCATCGGCGAAAGCCGGTGGCGGATGACCCGCGTCAAGATCCGCGGGGCGGAAAAATGCGCTGCGGCAAGGCTTCCGCAAAACAGAATTCTTTCTCAGCAACGCCATAAAGGTTCGAGGCTGCGCGAGAATCTCGGCCTGAAGCGTCCAGAAAATCGGCTCTTTGTAAGCGAGGCGGTCCGAAAGGCCGGCTGATCCCGGGACGGGGCGATCGGCAAAAAAGAACGGGCGCGCCGAGGCGCGCCCGTCTGTTTTCAAGGCTGCCGCGTCAGATGACGAACACCCAGTTGGCGATCAGCATCACCACCACGCCGGCAATCAGTGTCAGGTAAGGCAGCATGCCCGCTTTCTTTACCGAGAGGTCGGCCCCCGCCATGCCGAGGTCTGCCAGCATGTGTTCGGGGAACTTGCCCTTGTCCTGGACGTAGTGGCGGAAGCAGAACACCGGGATGATCAAGGCAGCGGTGATCAGGCCGGCCCACAGCGCCATCGGGTTCCATACCTTGGCGCCGGCGCCCATGAAAATGGCGTTCACATAGGCGAAGATAGCGCCGATGCCGAGCAGCCAGGTCGGCGCCTTCCAGGGGCGGTTGATGTGGCCATTGTCGATGCGATGGATCCAGCCCGCGTTGAGGTTGAGGAAGTTGAAAATGATGTAGCCGCAATTCGACACCGCGAGGATGAAGAAGAAGCTCGTCGCGTCGGCCGAGGCGATGGCCAGCACGATCAGGTTGAAGCAGAGGTCGGTCCACATCGCCCGCGTCGGCGCGCCATGCTCGTTGACGTGGCTGAGATAGCGCGGCAGCCAGCCGTCGACCGAACCCTGGTAGAGCGTGCGCGAGGAGCCGGCCATCGCCGTCATGATGCAGAGCACCAGGGCCAGGATCATCAGCATGACCAGCAGGCTGTGGATGATCTTGCCGCCGCCGACCATGCCGGCCAGCGCGTCGGCGACGCCCGAGCCGTCGACGATCGGCGTCGCCAGCATGCCGTTCAGGCCGAGCACGCCCTGGAAGGTGAAGGGCACCAGGATGAACAGCAGCATGCAGAGCAGGCCGGAATAGAAGATCGCCTTGAACGTGTCGGTGCCGGGGTTCTTGAACTCCGACGTGTAGCAGACGGCCGTCTCGAAGCCGTAGGTCGACCATGCCGCGATGAACATGCCGCCCAGCACCAGCGTCCAGCCGGCGATGTTCCACGAACCCGGGTCGGGCGCGTAGGCGGCCGCCAGCGGCACCAGCGGCGAGAAGTTCGCCCAGTCGATCTGGCCGGTGAAGATCGGCACGACGCCGACGATCAGCATCGGGATGATCACCAGAAGGCCGATATATTTCTGCACATTGGCCGTGCCGAGGATGCCGCGATGCTGGATCGCGAAGATGATCAGCATCAGCACCGCGCCAATGAAGAAGGTGGCGTTGAAGGTGAAGGACACTGGACCCAGCGTATGGCTGAACAGCGACCAGGTGCGGATCGCGGGCGTGGCGGCAGCCGCCACCGCGGCGATGGCGTCGGCAGGCGCCGTCCCGGCATGCGCAGCGATGTAGGCGACGACTTCCGGCGATGTCTCGGTGAAGGCCGGGATCGGCGCCAGCGCGTTGAGGATGTAGGCGGCGGCGATCGAGCAGCCGAGCGACAGCACCGGCGACCAGGCGAACCAGTTGCACCACACGGATAGCGGCGCGATGAACTTGGAATAGCGCAGCCATGCCGTGGCGCCGTAGATGGAGGCACCGCCGGATTTGTTCGGGAACAGGCCGGCGATCTCGGCATAGGTGAAGGATTGCAGGAAACCCATGATCATGGATACCGTCCAGATCAGGAAGGCCAGTGTTCCGGTCGTGCCGGCAATGCCGCCGATCGAGAACAGGACCAGCGCTGGAACGCCGCTTGCCACCCAGAAGGCGCCACGCCAGTCGATATGCCTGAGCAGCTTGCTTTCTGCAGGCTGCTCGAGGGCCGTGCTTATCGTGCTCATATCTTGTGTCTTCCCCTTTTTGTTGTTCCCCGCCAGCGATGCTTCGACTCTTGCGAAGCTTGCTCCCCGGCAAATCGACGTCGGCCTGTCGTGTTTCCACTCAGTCGTATTTTTTTCTTAAGAGTGAAGATTGATCCGACGCGCTTTCGCGTCAAGCGTTTTGTGGATGTCATGCACATCGCGCTTGCGAAACATGCTCTTTCCTTCTCCCCTTTGTGGGAGTGGATCGGCGCGTAGCGCCGAGACGGATGAGGGGTGTTCCAGCGAAGTGAGCGGCTGGTGTCTTCTGGAATACCCCTCATCCGACCGAACTTCGCTCGGCCACCTACTCCCACAACGGAAGAAGGCAAGAGTTGCCGCTATCAGGAACGCGGCTTGGTCTTCTGCGGATCGTAATGGGCGAAGGCGACAACCCGCGCCGGCAGCCGCTTGGCGTGGCCGTCGAGCTTGCCGATCTCGACCTCCGTGCCGATCTCGGCGTGAGTGACGTCGAGCCGTGCCAGCGCGATGGTCTTGCCGAGCACCGGCGAGCGCATGCCGGAGGTGACGACGCCGATCTGGGCGCGGCCGACATGGACGCAGTCGCCGTGGCCGACGGCGACATTGGCATCGATGTCGAGACCGACGAGCTTGTGCTGCGGATGCTCCTTGCGCCGGATCAGCGCGTCGCGGCCGATGAAGTCGTCGGCCTTGGTCTTGAGTGGCACGGTGGAGCCAATGCCGGCCTCGAACGGATCGGTCTGGTCGGAGAATTCGTAACCGGCGAAGATCAGTCCCGCCTCGATGCGCACCATATCGAGCGCCTGCAGGCCCATCGGCTTCAGCCCGTGCGGCTGGCCGGCCTCCCAGACGGCGTCGAACACTTTTTCGGCGTCGCGCGGATGGCACCAGATTTCGTAACCGAGTTCGCCGGTGTAGCCGGTGCGTGAGACGACGACGGGCACGCCATTGCCGCCGCAAATGCGCGCGACGGCGAAGCGGAACCATTCGAGCTCGCCGATCGATGGCTGCACGGGCGAGGTCCAGACCACTTCCTTCAATATGTCGCGGCTCTTCGGCCCTTGGACGGCGATGTTGTGCATCTGGTCGGTGGAGGAGCGCACCAGCACGTTGAGGCCGAGTTTTTTCGCGGTCTCGCGCAGCCATTCGCCGGAAAGATCGTCGCCGCCGACCCAGCGAAAATTATCCTTGCCGAGCCTGAGCAACGTCCCGTCGTCGATCATGCCGCCATGCTCGTAACACATCGCGGTATAGACGACCTGGCCGACGCCGAGCTTCTTGACGTCGCGGGTCAGCGTGTATTGCAGCAGCGCTTCGGCATCCGGACCGGTGACCTCGAACTTGCGCAGCGGCGACAGGTCCATGATCACCGCGGCCTGCCGGCAGGCCCAGTATTCGGCGATGGGGCCTTCCTTAGCGAAGGAATTGGCGAGCCAATAGCCGCGATATTCGACGAAGTCGCGCGTGTGCTTGGCAAAGCTCGAATGAAAGGCTGTCTCGCGGGTCATCTTCGGTTCCGAGTCGGGCTTCATGCGTCTGGCGATCGCTCGCGAGAATTTGTGCTGGCCTGAATAGGCGCGCACATGGATGTCGGTGAGGTCCCAGCCATTGGCGGGCGTGGTGTCGTCCGGGCAGGCCGAGGAGACGCAGACGATGTCGGTAAGGGCGCGCAAGAGCACATAGTCGCCCGGCCGCGACCACGGCTCGTCCGACACCATCACGCCATGCGCGTCGATCGCCGTGTTGAAGAAGAAATTGATCGCCATCCAGCCGGCGCGGGGCGTCACGCCCTTGTCCGACAGCGCCTTGTTGAAATTCTCCGAGCAGTTGGTGTGTCCGGGATAGCCGATGTCGTCGTAATATTTGGCGGCGCAGGCGAGCGCGAAGGCGTCGTGCCGGCCACACGTGTCCTGCACGACCTCCACCAGCGGCTCCATGTCCTGGTCGTAATATTTCGAATGCAAGCCGGGCATCGGATAGGCCGAACCCATGAGCGTGCGGGTCGTCGTCACGTCGAGCGGCAGGTCGCGGCCCTTGTCCAGCTTGCGCGCCGAAAAGCACTGGAAGTCGGTGCACTGCCGGCCGTCGACATCGATGATCTGCAGATAGTCGCCGGCCTTGACGAAATAGGATTCGGCGGTCGCCGAATGCACCCTGAGATCGAGCAGCGGATCGGCGAGCGGATCGGCAAGCTGGCCTCTAGTCTTCAGCCGGATCGTCGCTCGTCGCACGATCACGGTGAGCGGCGTCGCCGTGTTGTGACCGTCGACCAGCATCGGCCCGCCGGGAGCTGCGATCAGCAGCGCGCCGTCGCGCTGGATGGCAAAGCTCTGCTCGGTGCCGGCCGGCGTGGCGCCGCCGAAAACGCGCACGGCCTTCGGCTGGTCGAGTTGCACGTTGCGGCGCTCAAGGCTGAGACGCAGCGCCGAGAGGCTGTCGTCGCCCTCAGCAAGCAGCGCCTTGATGCCCGCGGCGTTGCTGTTCGACCGTTCGCCGAAAATGCCGGGATCCGTCGCGCCTGATTTGTCCCAGGCCAGCAGCTCGCAAGGCTGGCCGCCTTCGACATTGCTCACGCTGACGCTGTCGCCGGCCTCGACGTCGATCAGCGCCGCGCCATTGCCCTGGACGGTATAGCGCTCCATCCCCGGCGGCAGGCTGATCTGGCCAGGCCTAAGGATCAGGCTCGGCTTGGGCGGCCCGGACAGGACGGCGGGGTAGGGCGACTGGCTCATCTAAAACCCTCCTCCGAGCGAGAAACAAGTTTGCCTGTGTGTAAAATTATTTTCGCCGAGAGAATAGCAGGGGGAATGCGTTTGGCAAGCACCGGCTCTCCCTTCTCCCCTTGCGGGAGAAGGTGGCCGCGAAGCGGCCGGATGAGGGGTGCTCCAGGGAAACCAGCGTCTTACTCCGCTGGAACACCCCTCATCCGTCTCGGCGCTTCCGCGCCGATCCACCTTCTCCCACAAGGGGAGAAGGGGAGCCTGCACACCGCTACGCCAGTTCCTCGGAATGGCCGATCGTCACGCCATATTCCGCAGCCGAGTCCAAGATCGTGTGCCACAGGCTCTCGGCGAAGGTCGCGAACACCAGCAGGTTGAACACCGCCTGTCCATCCGCCAGATCCTTGCCGCGCCACAGCGTGACACTGGTGTGATCCATCGACGTCGCGACCGCCGCGCCCACGCCGAAAACATCGGGGTGCAGGTCGATCGAAGACAGCTTGGCGAGCATCGTGCGCGCCTTGTCGCCGGAGACGCTGATCAGCACCCGCGCATGCGATTGGTCGGAAAGCGAGGCCGAACCGACGAAGGCCGGCGCAAGCGCCTCGATCGTATGCTTGCCGCCTCTGGACAGCATCAGGAATTGGTCCGGTCCCGACCAGATCAGCGTCGCGTCGGCAGTATCGACCGCCTTTGGCGTTTCCGGCGCCGCCATGCCGAAGCGCGCCTGCGCGGCCTTCACCATCTCGCCGGCCTTGCCGCGCCGCGCCATCACCTGGACGAGATCGAAATTGCGGATCTCTGTCAGCGCCACGCCGGCGTCGCCTTGCGCGCCATAGGGGCCGGCAATCAGCGCGCGGTCGAGCGGGCTGCGGACGTCCCAGGAAAACTCAGCCACGCTGGCGCCCTCCATCCGGATCGTAGAAGACGGAATTGCAGAGCTCGACATCGTAGTCCTCGCCGCGCAGCGGATCATGCGCGCGCACGATCTCGCCGATGCGCTCGCGGCCGCGCTCGACGAGGCCGAGACCGATCCACTGGTCGAGCACCGGCGAGAAACAGACCGAGGTGACATAGCCCTGGTCGTTGTTGGGGCCGGGGGTCTCGCCCTTTGGAATGATGTGCGCGCCGGAGCGCAGGCGGCGCGCCTTGTCGGTCGGCTTGATGCCGACGACCACCTGCCGGTTCGGCGCGACGAGCGCCTCGCGGCCGGCCATGACGCGTCCGATGAAATCCTTCTTGGTCGACATCATCTTGCCGAGGCCGAGATCGCCCGCCGTGGTGGTGCCGTTGAGTTCCGGCCCGGCGACATGACCTTTTTCGATGCGCATGACGCCAAGCGCTTCGGTGCCGTAAGGCGTGATGCCGAACGGCTTGCCGGCAATCATCAGATTGCGCGCCATCGCCTCGCCGTAGCGCGCCGGCACCGAAATCTCGAACGCCATCTCGCCGGAGAAGGAGATGCGGAACAGCCTTGCCTTCAGGCCGCCGCGCAGCTTGACCTCGCGCGCGCCCATGAACGGAAAACCTTCGTTCGACAGGTCCTCGGCCGGATCGACGATCTCTTTCAAGAGATCGCGGGTCTTAGGTCCGGCGATCGAGAACTGCGCCCACTGATCCGAAACGGAAGTCAGCTGCACGTCGAGCTCAGGGAACAGAACCTGGCGGCAGAATTCCAGGTGCTGCATCACCAGTCCAGCTTTGGCCGTCGTGGTGGTGAGGAAGTAATGATCCTCGGCCAGCCGCGAGGTCGTGCCGTCGTCATAGACGATGCCGTCCTCGCGCAGCATCAGCCCGTAGCGAGCCTTGCCGACGGCGAGGCTGGAGAAGGCATTGATGTAGACGCGGTCAAGGAAGGCTCCGGCATCAGGCCCGTGCACGTCGATCTTGCCGAGCGTCGAGACATCGCAGAAGCCGACGCCGCTGCGCACCGCCTTGACCTCGCGGGTGACCGATTCCAGCCAGTCCTTCTCGCCCGCGCGCGGGTACCACTGCGCGCGCTTCCACAGGCCGGTGTCAACGAAGATAGCGCCCTGTTCGGCCGCCCAGTGATGCGACGGCGTTAGCCGGGTCGCATGGAAATTCTCGTCGCGGTGATGGCCGGCGAAGGCGCCGATGGCGACCGGCACATAAGGCGGCCGGTAGATCGTCGTGCCCGTCTCCGGGATCGACTTGCCGCTGACCGCCGCCATGATGGCGAGGCCGGCGACATTCGAGGTCTTGCCCTGGTCGGTCGCCATGCCGAGCGTCGTGTAGCGCTTCAGATGCTCGACCGATTGAAAACCCTCGCGCTGCGCCAGCTCGACATCGGAAGCGGTGACGTCATGCTGCTGGTCGACGAAGGCCTTGCCCTTGCCGGCGACATGCCAGAGCGGTGTGATCGAAAAGGCCTCGTCGTCGGCGACCGGCATCGATCCGATATTGCCGCTGCGTCCGGCGTCGCGGGCCGCGGCAGCGCCGGCTTCGAACCCCTCGCGCAGGCAGGCGCCAAGTCCGAACGTGCCGTTGGCCGCGCCCGCTGCCACCATGCCGGGCGGCGCGCCATCCGGCACGAAGGCGGCAATGTCGTCGCGCCATTTCGGCCGACCGCGATGGTAGGAGGTGAGGCCGACCGCCGGGTTCCAGCCGCCCGAGACGGCAAGCCCGTCGGCCTCGACCTCGGCGCGGGCGCCACCGGTCAGCGAGACGGAAATCTTGCGCACGCCGCCCTTGCCGCCGTCGATGCCGGCGACAGCGCCGTGCAGCACCGGAAAGCCGCCTTTGCTCGCAAGCGAACGATGGGCCGGCGAAATGTCCGGCCGCGCGTCGATCACGGCGGCCACTTGAAGACCCGACGCGATTGCCGTTTCCGCTGTGCGCCAGCCATCCTCATTGTTGGTGAATAGCGCGATGCGTCTCGCCGGCGTGGCCGCGTAGCGGTTGATGTAGCTGCGCATGGCCGATGCCATCATCACGCCCGGCGTGTCGTTGCCGGCAAAGACGATCGGGCGTTCGATCGCGCCGGCCGCGACGACGCAGCGCTTGGCCACGATCCGCCATAGCCGCTGGCGCACCTGATGCTCGGGCGGCACCGGCAGGTGGTCGTTGACACGCTCGATCGCGCCATAGGTGCCGCCGTCATAGACACCGAACAAAGTCGTGCGCGTCATGATGCGCACATCGGGCATCGCCGAAAGCTCGGCAACCGCGCGCGCAACCCATTCGGCGGCCGGCAATCCGTCGATCATGCCGCCATCGGCGAACAGGCGCCCGCCGAGGACGAAATCCTCCTCGCACAGGATGACGCGCGCGCCGCAGCGCGCGGCGGCAAGAGCCGCCGCCAGACCTGCCGGGCCGGAACCCGCGATCACCACATCGCAATGCGCCCAGGCCTTGTCATAATGGTCGGGATCGGAAACCTGGGCAGCGCGGCCAAGGCCCGCGGCGCGCCGGATCGCAGGCTCATAAATCGCTTCCCAGAACTTGGCCGGCCACATGAAGGTCTTGTAGTAGAAACCGGCGACGAAGATCGGCGCGAACAGCTGGTTGACCGACATGACGTCGAAATTGAGCGACGGCCAGCGGTTTTGGCTGGCGGCTTCGAGCCCTTCATAGAGCTCGGCGGTCGTCGCCTTGGTGTTCGGCTCGCGCCTTGCGCCGCTGCGCAATTCGACCAGCGCGTTGGGCTCTTCGGAGCCAGCCGTCAGGATACCGCGCGGGCGATGATATTTGAACGAGCGGCCGACGAGCTTGACGCCATTGGCGACCAGCGCGGAAGCCAGCGTGTCGCCCTTGAAGCCGAAGAGGGTCTTGCCGTCGAAGCGGAAGTTGAGCGCGGTCGAGCGGTCGATGAGACCGCCATTGTTCAGCCGGTTTGCCTGATCGCCGCGCATCACGCACCAACCTTGGCGGCGCCTGCGCCCGCCGCCGGCTCGACGGCCGAAATCTCATGCGTCAGCGTGTTGCGCGTGACCTTCAGCCAGGCCCGGCAGCCGCCGCCATGGTACCAGTGCTCGCTCATCGGGCCGGCAATGTTGTCGCGCAGATAGACGTAGTCGTAGACCGCGTCCTCGCCGGCATCGGCCGCCGGCCGTTGTGGCTTGGCGTCGCCGAGATAGGTGAACTCGCCGAGTTCGCGTTCGCCGCAGAAGGGACAGACTATGCGCATGACTGGGTCTTCAATGCATGATGCCAAAAAGTGTGAAGCGGTTTTTGGAGAACATCATGCGCTATCCCTAATGGAGGTTCGGTTGGGCGCCCTGGCCCTTCTCGTCGATCATGGCGCCGCGCTGGAAGCGGTCGAGGCGGAAAAGCGCGGCTTCCTTGTGCGATTGATCGCGGGCGATGAGGTGGGCGAAGACGAAGCCCGAGCCGGGCGTCGCCTTGAAGCCGCCATAGCACCAGCCGGCGTTGATGTAGAGGCCGTCGACCGGGCTCTTGTCGATGATCGGCGAGCCGTCCATCGACATGTCCATGATGCCACCCCACTGGCGCAAAAGCCGCACGCGGCCGATCATCGGGATCAGCGCCATACCGCCCTCGCAGACATCCTCCACGACCGGCAGATTGCCGCGCTGGGCATAGGAATTGTAGCCGTCGATATCGCCGCCGAAGACCAGGCCGCCCTTGTCCGACTGGCTGACATAGAAGTGTCCAGCGCCGAAGGTCATGACCCCGGGGATCAGCGGCTTGATCGCTTCGGAGACGAAGGCCTGCAGCACATGGCTTTCGATCGGCAGGCGAAGACCTGCCATAGCCGCGACCCGTGACGAGGAGCCGGCCACTGCCATGCCGACCTTGCCGGCGCCGATCTTGCCGCGCGATGTCTCGACGCCGGTCACCTTGCCGTTGGCGTCGCGCGTGAAGCCGGTAACCTCGCAATTCTGGATGATGTCGACGCCGAGTTCGCTCGCCGCATGCGCGTAGCCCCACACCACGGCGTCATGCCGCGCCGTGCCGCCGCGCCGCTGCAGCAGTCCGCCTTGCACGGGGAAACGCGCATTGTCGAAATTCAGGAACGGCAGCATTTTGCGCAGCGCCGCCTGGTCGAGCAGTTCCGCATCGATGCCGTTGATGCGCATGGTGTTGCCGCGCCGGGCGAAAGCATCGCGCTGCGCGTCGGAGTGATAGAGGTTGAGCACGCCGCGCTGGCTGACCATCGCGTTATAGTTGAGGTCCTGCTCCATCCGCTCCCACAGCTTCATCGACAATTCGTAGAAGCCGGTGTTGCCGGGAAGGCCGTAATTGGAGCGGATGATGGTGGTGTTGCGGCCGGCATTGCCGGAGCCGATCCACCCTTTTTCCAGCACCGCGACATTGCGGATACCGAACTCGCTGGCGAGAAACCAGGCGGTGGCGAGACCGTGGCCGCCGCCGCCGATGATGATCACGTCATAGCGGTCCTTGGGCGCAGCATCGCGCCAGGTCGGCTGCCAGTTCTTGTGGCCGGAAAGGGCGGCGCGGGCGAGCGAGAAGATCGAATATTTCATCAGTTCATTCCGAGGTCGCTCGCACCGCTAGAGCATGATGCCGAAAAGTGTGAAGCGGTTTTCGGACGACATCATGCTCCACTACAGGACGGTCAGATATCCAGCGTGTGGTCGCGCTCCCACTGCGTGAAGTGGGAAGCATAGGAATTCCATTCCTGCTGCTTCAGCTTTAGATATGCCGACGAGAATTCCTCACCCAGCGCCGCCTTGAGCGATTTGTCCCTATCGAACTCGCGCAGCGCGTCGAGCAGGTTGAGCGGCAGTTTCGGCGCATCCGTCACCGTGTGGCCGAGCTGGTACATGTCGATGTCGTAGCGCTTGCCGGGGTCGGCCTTCGAGCGGATACCGTCGAGGCCGGCGGCGATGATGACGGCCTGCAGCAAATACGGGTTGGCGGCACCGTCCGGCAGGCGCAATTCGAAGCGGCCGGGCCCGGGCACGCGCACCATGTGGGTGCGGTTGTTGCCGGTCCAGGTCACCGTGTTCGGCGCCCAGGTCGCGCCCGAAATGGTACGCGGCGCGTTGATGCGCTTGTAGGAATTCACCGTCGGGTTGGTGATCGCGGCAAGCGCCGAGGCATGCTTCATGATGCCGCCGAGGAAGTTCCTGCCCTTGGCGGACAGGCCGAGCTCTTCCGAATTGTCGGCAAAGACATTGGTCTTGCCGGTCTCGTCCCACACCGAGATATGCGCATGGCAGCCATTGCCGGTCAGGCCCTGGAAGGGCTTGGGCATGAACGTCGCGCGCAGGCCATGCTTTTCGGCGATCGACTTGACCATGAACTTGAAGAAGGAGTGCTTGTCGGCGGTCGCCAGCGCGTGATCGAAGGTCCAGTTCATCTCGAACTGGCCGTTGGCGTCCTCATGGTCGTTCTGGTACGGGCCCCAGCCCAACGCCAGCATATGATCGCAGATCTCGGCGATGACGTCGTAGCGCCGCATCACAGCCTGCTGGTCGTAGCAGGGTTTCGAGGCTGTATCGTATTCGTCGGAGATCGCCTTGCCATCGGGCGAGATCAGGAAGAACTCGGCCTCGACGCCGGTCTTGACATGCATGCCGTCGCGGGCGGCTTCGTCGATCAGCCGCTTCAGCGTGTTGCGCGGCGCCTGGTTCACCTCCTTGTCGTCCATGATGCAGTTGGCGGCTACCCAGGCGACGTCCTTCTTCCACGGCAATTGGATGACCGAATCGGGGTCCGGCACGGCCAGCATGTCGGGATGCGCCGGCGTCAGGTCGAGCCATGTGGCGAAGCCGGCAAATCCTGCACCGTCCTTCTGCATGTCGGCGATCGCCTGCGCCGGCACCAGCTTGGCGCGCTGCCCGCTGAACAGGTCGGTGTAGGAGATCATGAAATATTTGACGCCGTTCTCCTTGGCGAATGCGGCGAGATCGTTCCCCATTATGTAGTTCCTCGCTTACGTGTCTCTGGAAGTTTGTCCTAGAAGCCGTTCTTGCCGGGTATCCAGTTGGTGCCGGCCAAAGGCACGCCGGCCATGGCGGCGGCTTCGATCGAGAGCGCGACGAGATCCTCGGGCTCGAGATTGTGCAGGCTGTTCTTGCCGCAGGCGCGTGCGATGGTCTGGGCTTCCAGCGTCATCACCTTGAGGTAGTTCGCCAGGCGCCGTCCGGCCGCGATCGGGTCGACCCGCTTCATCAATTCGGGGTCCTGGGTGGTGATACCGGCCGGGTCGCGGCCTTCGTGCCAGTCGTCATAGGCGCCGGCCGTGGTGCTGAGCGCGTTGTAGTCCGCCTCCCAGCGTGGATCGTTGTCGCCGAGCGCGACAAGTGCTGCCGTGCCGATCGACACCGCGTCGACGCCGAGCGCCAGCGCCTTGGCGACATCGGCGCCGTTGCGGATGCCGCCGGAAACGATGAGCTGCACCTTGCGGTGCATGCCGAGGTCCTGCAGCGCCTGCACCGCCGGCCTGATGCAGGCAAGCGTCGGCTGGCCGACATTCTCGATGAACACTTCCTGGGTGGCAGCGGTGCCACCCTGCATGCCGTCGACCACGACGACATCGGCGCCCGCCTTCACCGCGAGCGCGGTGTCGTAATAGGGCCGCGCGCCGCCGACCTTGACGTAGATCGGCTTTTCCCAGTCGGTGATCTCGCGCAGCTCGAGGATCTTGATCTCGAGATCGTCCGGTCCGGTCCAGTCGGGATGGCGCGAAGCCGAGCGCTGGTCGATGCCCTTGGGCAGCGTGCGCATCTCGGCGACGCGGTCGGAGATCTTCTGTCCGAGCAGCATGCCGCCGCCGCCCGGCTTGGCGCCCTGGCCGACGACCACTTCGATGGCGTCGGCGCGGCGCAGGTCGCGCGGGTTCATGCCGTAGCGCGAGGGCAGGTACTGGTAGACCAGCGTCTTGGAATGCCCGCGTTCTTCCTCGGTCATGCCGCCGTCACCGGTGGTGGTCGAGGTGCCGGAAAGCGTGGCGCCGCGTCCGAGCGCCTCCTTGGCCGGGCCGGAGAGCGATCCAAAACTCATGCCGGCGATTGTGATCGGGATCTTCAGCTCGATCGGCTTCCTGGCGTGGCGCGAGCCGAGCACCACCGAGGTGTCGCAGCGCTCGCGATAGCCTTCGAGCGGATAGCGCGAGATCGAGGCGCCGAGGAACAGCAGGTCGTCGAAATGCGGCAGCTTGCGCTTGGCGCCGGCGCCGCGGATGTCATAGATGCCGGTCGCGGCCGCGCGGCGGATTTCGGAAAGCGTGTAATCGTCGAAGGTCGCGGATTTGCGCGGCGTCGTCGGCGGGTTGCGGTAGGTCATCTTGCCTCAATACGCGTCGGCGTTATCGATGTTGAAATTGTAGAGTTTGCGGGCCGAGCCGTAGCGCTTGAACTCCGACGCCTTGACGCCGGTCACGCCGGCCTTGTCGAGCAGGGCCTGCAGCAATTCGATATGCTCGGACCGCATCTCCTTGGCGATGCAGTCGGCGCCGAGGCTCTCCACCTTGCCGCGCACGAAGAGCCGCGCCTCGTAGATGGAATCGCCCAGCGCGTCGCCGGCGTCGCCCAGCACCACGAGGTTGCCGGACTGCGCCATGAAGGCCGACATGTGGCCGATATTGCCGTGCACGACGATGTCGATGCCTTTCATCGAAATGCCGCAGCGCGACGAGGCATTGCCTTCGATGACCAGCAAGCCGCCGCGGCCGGTGGCGCCGGCATACTGACTGGCATCGCCCTTGATGACGATCGAGCCCGACATCATGTTCTCGCCGACGCCGGGGCCGGCCGAGCCATGCACGGTGATCGCGGCCCCATCATTCATGCCGGCGCAGTAATAGCCGACGCTGCCGCGCACATCGATGCTGACGGGCTGATCGACGCCGACCGCCACCGAATGGCTGCCCTTCGGGTTGAGCACTTCCCAGGCGGTCTCGTTCGAGCCGGGCGTGAGCTGGTGCAGCGCCTGGTTCAACTCGCGCAGCGAATGCACGGACAGGTCAAAGACGCGTGATGCCTGACTGTGGGCATGGCCTGGCTCGCGCTCGGCCTTCGACATTGGGGTTGCCGGCATGAGCTCAATGCTCCCAGAAATAAACGGTTGCGGGCTCGGGCTCCCAGACCCGCGCATTGTCGATGCCGGGAAGCTTGGTCAGCGCACGATATTCGGAGCCGAAGGCGACATACTGGTCGGTCTCGGCCATCACGGCCGGCTTGCAGGCGATCGGATCGCGCACCACGCCGAAGCCGTTCTTGGTGCCGACGACGAAGGTGAAGAAGCCGTCGAGGTCGGAGAGCGTGCCTTCCAGCGCCTCGCCGAGATTCTTGCCATGCGCCATCCGGTTGGAGAGATAGGCAGCTGCCACCTCGGTGTCGTTCTCGGTCTCGAAGGTCATGCCGTCGCGGATCAGCTCGCGCCGCACATTGTTGTGGTTGGAGAGCGAGCCGTTATGCACCAGGCACTGGTCGGCGCCGGTCGAGAAAGGATGCGCGCCCATCGTCGTCACCGCCGATTCCGTTGCCATGCGGGTGTGGCCGATGCCATGCGTGCCGGTCATCGCGCGCACGTCGAAACGGTCGACGACCGCTTCGGGCAGGCCGACTTCCTTGTAGATCTCCACCGCCTCGCCGGCGCCCATGATGCGGATGTTGGGCCGGAGCGTCTGCAGCGCCTCGCGCGCGGCGTCGACCTTGTCCGGCGTGGTCCGGATCACCGCATGCGTGGACTTGACCGCGACGCTGACCGGCGCGCTGATCGCCTTGGCGAGCTCGGCGTCGAGGCCGCGGAAATCGCGATCGGGCTTCGGCGACTGCACGGTGATCTTGGCTTCATTGCCGGTGGCTGCGCCATAGATGGCGATGCCGGCACTGTCCGGGCCGCGGTCGCTGAGCGACACCAGCATCTCCGACAGCATGGCGCCGAGCTTCGGCTCCAGCGCCTTGTCTTTCAAGAAAAGTCCGACGATTCCGCACATGCCAGCCTCCAACGTTTTTTGGCTCTCAGATGATGTACCCAATGAGTAAGCCGAATTCAATTGGTATGAAAAAAATTTTCCTGTGATTACATATTAGACGGCGCATTGCCTTCGGCACTATCGCCGCCCGGACGCGCATTGTGAACCCAGATCGCATGGCGGATGCGCGCGATCCTGTAGGCGTCGAGGATCGAGAGGGCATAGATCAGGAAACCCCCGGCATGGCGGCCGATGAAGCCGGCGTCGACCGGCGCCAGCTTGGTGGTTATCCAGCCAAGGATCACCATGAAGAACAGGAATTGCAGCCCGCGCGCCGGCACGCCGAGCATGACATGGCCGCTTGCCGGCAAGACGATCGCGGCGCCGAGCACGAGATAGGGATTCGCGGGAGCAGGGGTGGCGGCTTCGTCGCTCATGCGGCCCGCCTTTCGCGCCGGTTGATGGCTTGGCGAAGCGTCGAGGCTGCCTCGAGCAGCCGTTCGATCAAGGCCGGATCGATCCCGGCATCGCCGAACGCCGCCTGCCGGAACACACCGTAGCGAGCGCGCTCGGCCTCGGCCAGCAGCCAGACGATGCGCACGCCCTTCGGCGTTATCAGCAATTCCTTGGCGCGGCTTTCGGCAAAGATGTCTGTATGCGCGGCGATCAGATCCTGCGGGAAGGCGACGCCTCTGCGGTCCGTCCTGAGCACCGCGTCGGCGGGAAGGCCGAGCACTTTCGGCAGCGTGTGCGGCAGATGGTCGAAATTGGAGAATGTCGTCGCCGAATTCGGCCGCATCATCATGTCGAACGTGCCCGGCACAGCGACCGGCTCGGTGATCGAAACGCTGAGCCAACGCGTCGGCAGCTTTCGCGTCGCCAGCGTGTCGACGATGGTGCGCAGCTGAACGCGCTGACCGTTCCAGGAACCGGCCCAGGTGACGACACCGGCCGTGCCGTCGGAAATGTCGGCGGCCTCCGCAACGACGCTGCGGATGCTCGCCATATCGGCGGCAAAAGCCGCCTTCCCCCTGTTGCGGCTGGCGCGCGCCAGCCAGACAATATGAGCGGCGACGCCCAGTGCGATCGCCCCAGTAAGCAATACTGACGTCAGCTCAGACATTTCGATACGCCACGGCCCGCCATCGAACGGCGGGCCCTTACTCCACTCAATAACCCTGCGGCTTCGGCCACGGCATGGAGAACTGGTCGCCGCGCCGCACGAACTTGTAGCGGTAGAAGTGGAACCATAGCGAGATCAGGAAATAGAAGACGGTCATCGCGATCAGCTGCGAGCCGAAGCCGAGGAAGATGGCGAAGAAAGTCACCATGCACAGGCAGAAGAGCACGATCGCCGGCAGTGGGTGGAAGGGGTGCGTGTAGCCGCGGCGGATCGAACCCAGCGGCCACTTCTTGCGGAACATCATGATGTTGATGCTCATGAAGGTGTATTGCAGCACGCCCGACAGGATCGAGAAGGTGATCGCCTGGTTGAGGTCGGCGATGAAGGCGAAGGCCAGCGCGATCGGCAGCAGGAACAGGATCGAGCGATAGGGCGTGCGATACTTCGGATGCACTGCCGAGAACCAGCTCGGCAGGTAGCGGTCGCGGCCGAGCGAGAACCAAGCGCGCGCCGCGTCGTTGATGCAGCCATTGGCCGACGCGAGCGCGGCCAGCAGCGTCGCGATGAAGAGCAGGTTCTCCAGCAGCGGGCTGCCCGTCAGTTTGCCGGCGTCCCACAGCGGATAGTAGGTGATGCCGAGATATTCCCAGGGCATCAGCGAGGCGCAGACATACCAGGTCATCGCCGCGGCGATCAACAGCGTGATCATGCCGGCCATGGTGCCGTAAGGCAGCGAGCGCGCCGGCGAGCGCACTTCCTCGGCCGCCTGGGTCGTGCCCTCGATGCCGAGATAATACCAGATGCCGAACTGGAAGGCGGCAATGACGCCGATCCAGCCATAGGGCAGCGCATTGGCGGGGGTGACCAGCTCGTTGAGCTTCAGCACCGCGCCTTGCGTCCACGGGCTGACGGAGAAGAACAGGATGACGATCGAGACATAGGCGATCGCGGTGATGACGAAGTTGACGTTGAGCGTCATCAGCACGCCGCGATAGTTGAGCCAGGCGAGCACGACGATGGTGGCGGCGATGAAGGAGTTGTGCGTCAGCCCCTCGACGCCGGCCTTGGCGACGATCGTGTCGCCGAGCAGGATCGCGTCCGACACTTCCAGCATGGTGTAGGCGAACACCAGGAACAGCGCGACGTTGAAGGCCATCAGCGGCCCGACGATATGCTTGGCCTGCGCATATTGGCCGCCGGCGGCGGCGACGGTGGACGTCACCTCCGAATCGATCATGGCGACCGAAGTGTAGAGCAGTCCGACGACCCAGCAGACGATCAGCGCGGCGAGCGCGCCTCCCTTGTCGGCGGAGAAATTCCAGCCGGTGAACTCGCCGACCAGCACGATGCCGACGCCCAGCGCCCACACATGCGCCGGGCCGAGCACCCGAAGCAGCGAGACCCTGTCGCCGTGGATTGTCGTCGTTTGTGCCGTTTCAACCGCAGCCGTCATGTCAGTCTCCACTCAGATCCGGTGTTTTTCGGAAACGGCTTCAAGCTCGCCTTCACGGGAAGACGTCAAAGTCTCCTCGGAATAGGTCGTATCGACCTTGAACCAGTCGTAGAGCATCCACGCCGCAAGCACGACCGAGATGCCCCAGCAAACGTAAGACAGTCCCATCCACATGATGTTTTCCCCGGTCTCTTGTCGTCAAAGTCTCTTTGTCGTCGAAGTCTATTTGTCGTCGAACTTCTCGTTGATGACCTCGCGATATTCCTTATCGGAGGCGCGGAACAGGAAGACGAAATACGCGATCAGCACGATCGCCATGATGATCAGCGTCGGCCAGTCGATGATGTAGTGGAAGCGGTTCTGGATGATGTCGTGCGCCGTCTCCGGCGTGTAGCCCAGCTTCTCCCAGATCGAGGCCATGGTCGCGTTCTGGCCGAGCGCGTCCCAGGTCTTGGCATCGAGCGGGTCGATCGACTTCGCCGCCCCGGCAAAGCCGAGTTTCAGCGGCAGCCAGAGCGCCACGAAGATTGCGACCACCACGACCGCGATGTCGAGGATCTGTCCGGCCTTGCTCTGCTCCGGCGGGGTATAGCGAGCCATGGTTTCTCCTTCACGATTGGCGGTTGCGGGCGGCGTCGGCGTTCTTGATGTCGAGCCCGTAGATGAAGTCCTTGTCTTCCTTGTAGTGGTTGAGCATGGCGAGGATCGCGGCGGTGTTGAAGATCAGCACCGCGGCGGCTGCAACCGCCACCACGAGCTTGATGCCGCTATGCGGAATGTATGGCCATGTCATCAGGAGGACGAAGAGGATCGTTGCCCACAGGCACACGATCAGGAGCACGGACCCACGCACGTCGGAACGGTACAGCGCTTCGATGCGCTGCTGCATGTCGGACATCGGTTTTCCCCTTCTGGCGACGTCCGGCCACACAACAGACCGGGCGTCCACTCTTTCAACAGAGTGAAATTTTTTTCATAAATTCCGCTCGATTCCCGAAATTGTCAAGCCGGATTTACGCATCGTAAACCGTTTGTCATCGGGCAAGAAATTTGCCTGACAATGAAATTATTTGCTTCAGGGGGATTGCAGGGCTTCGCCGTTTGCGATCAATATTCGACCAAGCTCCGCCACCAAGCAGGAGCAGGGAACAGCAACGACTTAAATCGCACGGAGGACGATCGGATGACGGCATCCTGGAGATTCTCGACCCTGGCGGATCGCCATCGCGCGCTCGGCTCGAAACTCGAGGACTGGAGCGGCATGGGCACCGCCTGGACCTACGACAAGGACGCCGACGAGGAATATGTCGCGATCCGCACCAAGGCCGGGCTGATGGACGTCTCCGGCCTGAAGAAGGTCCACATCACCGGGCCGCACGCCTCGCATCTTATCGACCTCGCCACGACGCGCGACGTCGAAAAGATCTATCCCGGCAAGTCAGCCTATGCCTGCATGCTGAACGAGGCCGGCAAATTCACCGACGACTGCATCCTCTACCGCATCAGCCCGAACTCGTGGATGGTCGTGCACGGCTCGGGCACCGGCCATGAGGAGCTGCAGCGGGCGGCGATGGGCCGCGATGTCTCGCTGCGCTTCGACGACAATCTGCACGACCTTTCGCTGCAAGGCCCGACCGCGGTTGACTATCTCGCCAAGCATGTGCCGGGCATCCGCGACCTCAACTATTTTCATCACATGCAGACGCAGCTCTTCGGCTTTCCGGTGATGATCTCGCGCACCGGCTACACCGGCGAGCGCGGCTACGAGATCTTCTGTCGCGGCCAGGATGCCGGCACGATCTGGGACAGGATCCTCGAGGAGGGCAAGAGCGCCGGGATCATTCCCTGCCGCTTCACCACGCTCGACATGCTGCGCGTCGAGAGCTATCTGCTCTTCTACCCTTACGACAATTCCCAAAAGTATCCGTTCGAGAACGAAGGCCCCGGCGACACGCTGTGGGAGCTCGGCCTCGACTTCACCGTCAGCCCCGGCAAGACCGGCTTCCGCGGCGCCGAGGAGCATTATCGGCTGAAGGGCAAGGAGCGCTTCAAGATCTATGGCGTGCTGCTCGACGGCAAGGAACCGGCGGATGAGGGCGCGCCCGTCTATCGCGACGGCAGGCAAGTCGGCGTGGTGACCTGCGCCATGTATTCGCCGCTGGTCGAGAAATCGATGGGCATCGCGCGCCTCGATGTCGACTGCGCGGTCAAGGACACCAAGCTTGAGATTCGCAATCGGAGCGGCTCGATCAAAGCAACGGCGCAGCCCTTGCCGTTCGACGATCCCAAAAAGACCAAGCGCACGGCAAAAGGCTGAGGCATCATCAGCGGGAGGGCTTTCGGGGCACGAAGGAAAGAATGGCAGTCAAGACGATCATCAGCCGGCCCATTTACGGAACGCTGTCGCCGCAACCAGGCAAGCATCATCTGTTCATCGCCGATGCGGAAGGCGCGCTCGCGATAACGGACATGACCGGCAAGGCGCCGCCTGGCTTCTTCGACGGCGCCGAGATCGTCTTCATTCCGGGGCCCGAGGGGAAGCACATCGCCGCCCTCGAAGCGCTGAAGCCGATGCAACTTCACATCGCGCCGTCTTTCGCCAGCCTGTTGCCGCGGCTGAAGCAGACGCTGACCAACGCCCATATGGGCCTGCGCCTTTATCTTGCCGGCACCGAAGGCCTGATCGGCCAGGCAATGCAAGTAGCGCTTGAAGCCGGCATCGACCATACCTCCATTGCGACCGAGCATCGCGGCTCGCTGGCGCGGCGCATGCAATGCGTGCACTGCAAGGGCATCACCGAGAATGTAACGACGCAGCCGGCTACCTGCTCGCATTGCGGCCTGCTGCTTCTGGTGCGCGATCACTATTCGCGGCGCCTCGCGGCCTTCCAGGGCGTGTGCATCAATGCCGAGGATCGCTCCGAGATTCCTCCGATCGAGGAGGCCTTCCCATGAGCACCGGCACCACCAAGCTCGACGTCGTTGTCAGCGACGTCGTTCCCGTCAACGACCTCGTCACCCGCTTCCATTTCCGCCGTCGCGACGGCGAGCTGCTGCCGACTTTTTCCGGCGGTGCCCATGTCGTGGTCGAGATGCGCGACGGCGACCGCACCAGGCTCAATCCCTATTCGCTGATGGGCTCGCCGCTCGACACGCGCGAATACACGATCTCGGTGCGCCGAGACGATGCCGGCCGCGGCGGCTCGCTGTTCATGCACCGGCAGGTCAAGCCCGGCCTCGAGATGGTGATCAGCTATCCGGTCAATCTGTTCTCGCTGGATCTGCGGGCGAAGAAGCACCTGATGCTGGCCGGCGGCATCGGCATCACGCCTTTCATGGCGCAGACGTCGCAGCTGGCAGGCGCCGGCGGCAATTTCGAATTGCATTACACCTGCCGCACCGCTTCGCTGGGCACCTATGCCGATGTGCTGCAGCAGCGCTATGGCAACCGGGTCAGGCTCTATCACGACGACCGCGAGGAGCGCATCGACCTCGATCGGCTCTTGTCCTCGCAGCCGCTCGGCACGCATCTCTATGTCTGCGGCCCGGCCGGCATGATCAACTGGGTGCGCGATCGCGCAGCCAGCCTCGGATGGCCGCCGGAGACCGTGCATTTCGAGCATTTCGCGGCCCCGCAGCCCGGCGCGCCGTTCGACGTGACCTTGGCCGTCAGCGGCAAGACGATTCGCGTCGGCGAGCAGCAGAGCCTGCTCGAGGCGATCGAAGCCGCCGGCGTCGACCCGCCTTATCTCTGCCGCGGCGGCGTTTGCGGCCAGTGCGAGACCAATGTGATCTCCTCCGACGGCAAGTTCATCCACAATGATCACTGGCTGAGTGAGGAAGACCACCGTTCCGGCTGCAAGATCATGCCTTGCGTCTCGCGCTTCGAGGGCAAGTCGCTGGTCCTGGAAAGATAGGAGGCGTCAATGGGCATCACCTTTCGCAAGGAAACGTTTCGGGACGACTACACCTTCAGGAACAGCCCGGAGCATATCCGGCGCTTTCCCTTCCCATTCAACGAAGACTCCTACATGTACGCGGTCAACATCGAGCCGCATGTGGTCGGCCCGAAGGGCAGCGTGCTCGAGAACCTGATCGACGTCGACGAGCACTATGTCGCCGAGATGCAGGACCGCGCGCTGGTGCTGGCCGAGGATCCACTGCGCTGCCAGTCGCTGCCGCATATGACGCTTGCCGGCTGGGACCTGCTCGAGCTTCTGATGGAGCAGCAGGCGCTCGGCTATCCCGAGCACTTCACACTGGAGCGAAACGGCGATCGCTGGCGCTGGATCAACCGGCCGCTCGGCATCGACGACACCTTCACCTTCGGCGACACCTCGACGCTGCCCTACGGGCCGATGGAATACATCACCCGCCAGAGCCAGGGCGATTTCTGTATCCTCGACCAGCGCGACGGCAATCTGTGGATGGATGCCGGCATGGTCACCACCCAGGCCGACTGGTCGCTCGACTTCGACATCGGCATGAACTTCTTCGAATGGCACGCGCCGGTGCCGCTGGCACATGAGAAGGGCATTTTCACGCGCGCGCTGAAGTTCCTGACCAACATCCAGCAGGGCAAGCCGGCAAGGCGTCTCAACTGGACGATGACCATCAATCCGCGCCTCGACACCAGCCCCGAGAACTATCACAAATGGGGCCCGGACCGCGCCACGGTCACGCCGGAGAATGTCGGCGACAAGGTGCATCTGCGCGTCGAATTGCAAAGCTTCTGGCGGCTGCCGCGTTCCAACGCCATCGTCTTCCCGATCCGTTGCTATCTGATCAAGATGGACGAGCTGGTCACGCAGCCGAAATGGGCGCGCCGCCTGCACCGCGTCATCCGCGACCTGCCGGAAGAGCTCGCCACCTATAAGGGCCTGACCCGATATAGGCCGACGCTGGTGGAGTGGCTCTCCAAGCTCGACGACGGCAGCCCGACCAGTCCGGGGTTCGGGCCGGATTGAAGACTTGAGTTCCTCGCCCCCGCAAAGCGGGGGAGAGGTGTCCGCGAAGCGGACGGAGAGGGGGCCTTCGTAGGGCGCTCCCCTCTCCGTCTCGGCTTCGCCGAGCCACCTCTCCCCACTTTCGTGAGGCGAGGAACCAGAACGTCTCACCCGGCGCTGTTTTGCGGATAGCAGATGATCGACAGATAGCGCATCGGCAGCCGCGTCAACTCTTCCGGGCCGTGCGGCGCGTCGGCGTCGAAGAACAGGCTGTCGCCCGGTTTCATTGGATAGAGGTTGTTGCCGTGCCGGTAAACGACCTCGCCTTCGAGCATGTAGAGGAATTCCATGCCCGCATGCTGGAAGGTCGGAAACACGTCCGAATTCTCGGTCAATGTGATGAGATAGGGCTCGACGACAACGCCGCTGGTGTTGGCGCCGATATGTCCGAGCAGGTTGTACTGATGGCCGGCGCGGGTGCCGCGGCGCTCGACATCGACGCCTTCGCCGGCCTTGACGAAGACGGCGCTGTGTTCTTCCTCGAAACGCCGGAAGAAGGCGGTCACCGGAACGCCCAGCGCCCGCGACAGCGCCTGCAATGTCGTCAGCGACGGCGAGGTGATGCCGTTTTCGATCTTCGACAGCATGCCGAGCGAAATGTCGGTGGCGGTGGCGAGATCGGCGACGGTGATGCCGAGCTTCTTGCGGAACGCGCGCACCTCATGGCCGATCGCCACTTCCAGCACTTTCTCGCGCGTGTCGCGGATGGCGTGCGGATTTTGCGTCAACGGCGCGCGTATCGTGCGCCCGGCCGCCGAAACGCGCTTTAGCGGCGCCTTGCCCTTCGCTGCCGCATCGGTGGACCTGGTGCCGGAATTCTTGTTCGCCATGTCGCCCCCGACTCTCGCGGATTTATTTCACTCAAGGTGAACATATTCGGTGGCGATACAAGAGCGCAACCGCGACAGCAAGCCGCTAGCGGTTGCAGGGCGCGCCTGCTTCAACGTGACGCCGCCGCCTTTGCGCGCAAAAACCGTTTCACGCAAACGCCGCCGCCGCAGATGTTTGTTGACAGCACCAAAGACCCAATTACTGTCACTGTCAGTGAAATTTGTTTCGTGGGAGCAATTCCAGGAAAAGTGTCGAACGGTTTTCCGCCCGGAATTGCGTCAAGAAAAAAGTCGAAATCAAAAAGGAGGAGGCCCGCAATGAAATCTCGTGTCGCCGTCATCGGAGCCGGACCGTCAGGCCTGGCCCAGCTAAGGGCCTTCAAGTCGGCCGCCGACAAGGGCGCCGAGATCCCGGAAATCGTCTGCTTCGAGAAGCAGAGCGACTGGGGAGGCCTATGGAACTACACCTGGCGCACCGGCCTCGACGAGCATGGCGATCCGGTGCACGGCTCGATGTACCGCTATCTCTGGTCGAACGGCCCAAAGGAATGCCTCGAATTCGCTGACTACACCTTCGAGGAGCATTTCGGCCGGCCGATCGCTTCCTATCCGCCGCGCGCGGTGCTGTGGGACTACATCAAGGGCCGGGTCGAGAAATCCGGCGTGCGCAAATGGGTGCGGTTCAACACGCCGGTGCGTATGGTGACCTACTCCGACGAGACCGGGAAATTCACCGTCACCGCGCATGACCGCACCAACGACGTCACCTATTCGGAAGAGTTCGACAACGTCGTCGTCGCCTCGGGCCATTTCTCGGTGCCCAACGTGCCCTTCTTCGAGGGCTTCCCCACCTTCAACGGCCGCATCCTGCACAGCCACGATTTCCGCGACGCCATGGAATTCAAGGGCAAGGACATCCTGATCATCGGCCGCTCCTATTCGGCCGAGGACATCGGTTCGCAGTGCTACAAATACGGCGCCAAATCGATCACCTCTAGCTACCGCTCCAAGCCGATGGGCTTCAAATGGCCGGAGAACTGGAAGGAGGTGCCGCTGCTGCAGAAGGTCGTCGGCAAGACGGCGCATTTCAAGGACGGCACGACCAAGGACGTTGATGCCATCATCCTGTGCACCGGCTATCTGCATTCCTTCCCCTTCCTCACCGACGACCTCAAGCTCAAGACCGCCAACCGGATGTGGCCGCTCGATCTCTACGAAGGCGTCGTCTGGGAGAAGAACCCGAAGCTTTTCTACATCGGCATGCAGGACCAGTTCTACACCTTCAACATGTTCGACGCGCAGGCCTGGTACGCGCGCGACGTCATCATGGGCCGCATAAAGCTGCCATCCGCCGAAGCGATGGCCGAGCACGGCGCCAAGTGGCGGGCGCGCGAGGAGACGCTGGAGGACGCCGAGCAGATGATCTGGTTCCAGGGCGACTACACCAAGGAGTTGATGGACCAGACAGACTATCCGGGCTTCGACGTCGAGGCGGTCAACCGCACCTTCATGGAGTGGGAGCACCACAAGATGGAAAACATCATGACCTTCCGCGACAACGCCTACCGCTCGCTGATGACCGGCACCATGTCGCCGGTCCATCATACGCCCTGGCTGCAGGCGCTGGACGATTCCATGGAAAGCTATCTCGAGGTGAAAGGCGTGGCGGCCGAGTAGCACGGCGCGCTGGCGCCAATGTTCTCGACCCACCTGATCTTCATCTTCAGCCAATCTCGAAGAACGGCTTGCCGAGCAGGCCAGGGTCCACATCGATGCCAAGGCCGGGGCCGTCGGGAACGCCCATGTGGCTGCCGGTTACCGGCGGCGCGTTCCTGGCCGTACGCACCGTCACCCATTCGTGGAAGGCGATGGCGTGCAGCCGGCGCTCCTGCGGCGTCGACAGCGACAGATGCGCCATGGCGGCGGTGTCGATCTCGGCGCCGCCGGTGTCCTCGACCGTGATCATGAAACCGAGATCGACGGCGACGTCGCGGATCAGGCGGGTCTGCGTTACGCCGCCCAGCCGCGAGATCTTCAGCGTCAGCCCGTCGGCGGCGCCGCGGCGGTGGATCTCCAGCATCTCGCCCAGCGAGGTGACGGATTCGTCCAGCACCATCGGCTTGTCGAGCATGCGGCGCACCGACATGTTCTCCTCGATCGTCGTGCATGGCTGCTCGAACGTGTAGTCGATGCCGCGCGTGGCGTCGGCGAACTGGCGCGCCTGGTAAGGCGTCCAGCCGGCATTGGCGTCGCAGAAGATCACCGTGCCCTTCGGCACGGCGGCGGCCACTGCCGAGACCCGCTCGATGTCGTCGCGCACATTGCCACCGACCTTGACCTGCAGGCGCCGGCAGCCTTCGGCGATGATCCTTTTGGCAAGCGCTGCCATCTGATCGAGCGTGCCGTGGGTGACGACCCGGTAGGTCTCCGCCATGTCGCTCTCGCGGCCGCCAAGCATGGTCACCAGCGGCACGCCGGCGGCGCGGGCAGCAATATCCCAGCACGCCATGTCGAGCGCCGACTTGATGTAGGGGTGGCCCTTGAATGCCGTGTCCATCAGCCGGCCGATGCCGGCAAGGCCGCGTGGATCCTGGCCGATGAGATGCGGCGCGATCTCCGGCACGCCCGCGCGCGTGCCTGCGGGAAACGCGGCCGAGTAGAAATTGCCGAGCGGCGCCATCTCGCCCCAGCCGGTGTCGCCGCTGTCCGACGTGATGGCGACGATCACCGCGTCGAAGCAGTCGGCGATCCGCCCCTTGGACATGCGGTAAGGTCCGTCCACGAAGGGCTGCACGACATGATAGGCCTTGATGCTCTTGATCTTCACGTTTGTGTCCGTTGCGGGTCAGGTCATATTCTGATGAACCGACTGTAACACAATCAGGTTGTCGACAATCCAACAAGGGACCCGTCCGTAGAAGACTGTTCCTTTCGGGGTCGGAATTGTCTGACCCCAAATAGTAAACGGCGCCCTCGACGTGGGTATCGAGGGCGCCGTCGGACCGGAAACTGATGGGGGTTATCAGCTGGCCGGTTTCGGTTGCGGCAAGGGAGAAACCGGCATTCCGGGTCCGATCTTCTGCAAATTGCCCGTGATCACCTGGTCGGTCTCCGAGATGCCGGAGGTTACGGAAATCAGGTCGCCGTCGGTCGGGCCGAGCGAGACCAGCTTCTGGTCGACGGTGTTGCCCTTGCCGATGACATAGAGGTATTTGCCGAGCTGGCTGGAACCCAGTGCCACCTGCGGCACCATCAGTGTGTTGGGCTGTTCCTTCACATGCAGCCGCACCCGCACATACTGTCCAGGCAGCAGCGTGAACTTGGCGTTGCCGATGGTGGCGCGCGCCGTGATCGTGCCGGTCGAATGGTCGATCGTGTTGTCGATGAAGGTCAGCTCGCCCTTCTGGCTGGGCTGGGTCTCGCCGGGCAACAGCACGTCGACGGCGATCGGACCGGCGGCCTTCGCCTGCTCGATCTGCACCAGATCGCTCTCGCTCGGATTGAAGGTCACGTAGATCGGATCGAGCTGCACCAGCGTGTTGAGCACCGTGCCGGCGACGCTGACCAGCGTGCCGACCGAAGCCTGGTTGCGGCCGATGCGGCCCGAGAACGGCGCCTTGATCTCGGCATAGCCGAGATTGAGCTCGGCAGTCCGCACCGCCGCCTGGTCGACGGCAAGGGCGGCCTGGGCCGTGCGCAGATTGCTGGTGCGCTGGTCGAAGCTGTCCTTGTCGAGATAGCCGGCCTTGGCAAGGTCGGTGCCGCGGCCGAGATTGGACTTTGCATATTCGAGCGTCGCGCTATCGCGCTGCACCTGCGCCTTCGCCTGGTCGAGCGCGGCCTGATAGTCGTCGGGCGCGATGCGGTAAAGCAGGTCACCCTGCTTGACGTCGCTGCCGTCGGCCGCCGTCTGCTCCTGCAGATAGCCCGGTACGCGCGCCTGCAGCGTGATGCTGCGGATCGACTCCACCCGCGCGGCATAGTCGAGATAGATCGGCAGCGTCTTCTTCACCACATTCACCACCGGCACCGGCATCACGAAGGCCGCCGGCGCTGGCGCAGCACCCGCTGCGCCGCCGCTCAAATTGCCCATGTCGAGGAAGTGCACGCTGGCCACCGAGATCGCGCCCAGCGCGACGGCCGTTCCCAAGGCGATTTTCCATCTACGCATAATTGATCTCCAATCTTATTCGGCTGCCTGGGCCAGCGGCTGAAGCGCCGGCTCGGCGGTCGGTTCAATTTCGTCCTGCTGAGGCGCATCGTCGTGCGCCTTGGCAGGCTCCCTTTCGCCGCGTTCGCGCAACTGCTCGATCACGGCGTAGAAGACAGGCACGAAGACCAGCGACAGGATGGTCGCCGCCACCATGCCGCCGAAGACGGTGGTGCCGATCGATTGCCGGCTGGCGGCGCCTGCGCCCGTCGCAAACATCAGCGGCAGCACGCCGAGGATGAAGGCAAAGGCGGTCATCAGGATCGGCCGCAATCTAAGCCTCGCGGCTTCCATCGCCGCTTCGACGATGGTCAAGCCTTCCTCGCGCCGGCGTCTGGCGAACTCGACGATCAGGATCGCGTTCTTCGCCGCCAGGCCGATCAGCATGACGAAGCCGATCTGCGAATAGACGTCGATCTGCATGCCGCGCAGCAGGAGCACGATGAAGGCGCCGAACAGAGCGAGCGGCACGGCAAGCAGCACCATGAAGGGCATCGCCCAGCTTTCATACTGCGCCGCCAGGATGAGGAAGACGAAGACGATCGCCAGCCCGAAGACGACCGAGGCGATCGATCCGGCCTTGAGCTCCTGGAAAGTGATGCCGGTCCATTCGTAGCCGAAGTCGCGCGGCAGCACATTCGCCGCCGCCCGCTCCATGGCCGCGACCGCCTGTCCGGACGAGAAGCCGGGGGCAGCACCGCCATTGATAAGTGCAGACGCGTTGTTGTTGTAATGCGGTACGGTCTCCGGTCCGACGATCGGCACCAGCCTGCCCAGCGTGCTCAGCGGCACCATGCCGCCCGAGGCGTTGCGCACATAGAGCCGCGATATGTCGGTGGCGTCGGCGCGCGCATCCTTGTCGGCCTGGATGGTCACGCGGAAGGTGCGGCCGAACAAGTTGAAGTCGTTGACATAGAGCGAGCCGAGATAAATCTGCAGCGTGTTGAAGACGTCCGGCAGGTTGAGGCCGAGCAGCTTCGCTTTGCTGCGGTCGAGGTCGTAGTTGAACTGCGGCGTCGAGGTCGAGAAGGACGAGAACAGCTGTTGCGGGTTGAGTTCCGGCTGCTTGCGCGCCTCGGCGATCAGCGCCTGCGTTACGTCGTTCAGCGCAGCGCTGCCGCGCCCCGAGAGGTCCTCCACCTGGAACTCGAAACCGCCGGTGGTGCCTATGCCCGGAATCGATGGCGGGTCGAATGAGAGCGCGAACGCATCCGGCATCTGCAACAGCTTGCCGCGCACCTGCTCGACCAGTTTCGACGCGCTTTGCTCGGGTCCGCGTTCGTCCCAGGGCTTCAGGATGGCGAACTCTACCGCCGAGTTCGACTGCGCGGCGCTGGTCAGGAAGTTCAGGCCGCTGATCGAGCCGACGATGTCGACGCCAGGCGTGTTCTGCAGGATATCGCGCGCCTTCTGCGCCACCGCGTCGGTGCGTTCGAGGGAAGCGCCGTCGGGCAGCTGGATGACGACGAAGAAATAGCCTTGGTCCTCGACCGGCAGGAAGGTCGAGGGCAATTTCTGCCAGACGAAATAGGTGGCGACGAGGCCGGCCGCGAACAGGCCAAGCATGATCCAGCGCAGCTTGATCAGAATGCGCACCCCATGCGCATAGGCATGCGACAGCCAGTCGAAGCCGGCGTTGAACCAGCGGAACAGCACGAACTGCGTCTCACCGCGATGGCGCAGGAACGCAGCGCTCAGCGCAGGCGACAGCGTCAGCGAGTTGAAGGCCGAGATGCCGACCGAGATCGCGACGGTCAACGCGAACTGGTTATAGAGCCGGCCCGAGACGCCCGGGATGAAAGCGACGGGGACGAACACCGCCATCAGCACCGCCGTGGTGGCGATGATCGGACCGGTCACCTCGGCCATCGCCGCGCGCGTAGCGGCCAGCGGCTTGAGTCCTGCCTCGAGCTGACGTTCGACATTCTCGACCACGACGATCGCGTCGTCGACGACGAGGCCGATCGCCAGCACCATGCCGAGCAGCGAGAGCATGTTGAGCGAAAAGCCCAGCATGTACATCACCGCCAGCGTCGCGATCAGCGAGACGGGAATGGCGATGGTCGGGATGATGGTGGTGCGCCAGCTCTGGAGGAAGATGAACACCACCGCGACCACCAGCACCAGCGCTTCGCCGAGCGTGATCAGTACGTCGTGCATCGAGGCCGACACGAAACGCGTCGTGTCGTAATGCATGGCGTAGCTGACGCCCTTCGG
The DNA here is from genome assembly GCF_020165015.1 of Mesorhizobium sp. CA7. Lineage (NCBI taxonomy): Bacteria > Pseudomonadati > Pseudomonadota > Alphaproteobacteria > Hyphomicrobiales > Phyllobacteriaceae > Mesorhizobium > Mesorhizobium sp. CA7. Next base: position 252,928 of record NZ_JAIUHH010000004.1, on the reverse strand, counting down.
GAAGCGCTTCGACAGCTCCTGCATCTTGTCCTTGACCCGCTGCTGCAGGTCGAGGGCGTTGGAGCCCGGCATCTGGTAGACGGCCAAAACCACGGTCGGGTCCTTGCCGAAGAAGGCGGAGGAAGAATATTGCAGCGCGCCGAGCTCGATGCGGGCGACGTCGCGCAGCCGCACAAGCGAGCCGTTCTGCGAATTGGCGCGCACGACGATGTCGCCGAATTCCTTCGGATCGCTAAGGCGGCCCACCGCATTGACCTGCATCTCGAAGGCGGTGCCGGCCGGCGCCGGCGACTGGCCGATCTTGCCGGCCGCCACCTGCACGTTCTGTTCGGTGATGGCGTTCTGCACGTCGACAGCGGTGATGCCGAGATTGGCAAGCTTGTCCGGATCGAGCCAGACGCGCATCGAATAGCGGCGCTCGCCGAAGATCTGCACGTCGCCGACGCCGGGCAGGCGCTTCAGCGGATCGACCACCTGCAGATAGGCGAGGTTGCTCAGCGCCACTGGATCGACCGAACCGTCAGGCGAGGTCAGGTCGACGATCAGCACGAAATTGGGATTCTGCTTCTTGATCGTCACGCCGCCCTGGTTGACGATGGCCGGCAGGGAGGATGCCGCTTGGCTGACGCGATTCTGCACGTCGACGGCCGCCGTGCTCAGCGGATAGCCGACATCGAAGGTGATGGTGATGGTCGAAGAGCCGTCATTCGAGCTCGTCGACGACATGTAGGTCATGCCTTGCACGCCGTTGATCTGCTGCTCGAGCGGCGTGGTGACCGTATCGGCAACGACCTGTGCGCTGGCGCCGGGATAGTGCGCGCTGACCACGACCTGCGGGGGCGTGATGTCGGGGAACTGCGAGACCGGCAACAGGAAGTAGGCGATCGCGCCGGCGAGCACCATGATGATGGCGATCGCCGACGCGAAGATCGGACGGTGGATGAAGAAGTTCACCATGATGCGGACGCCTCGCCGAACGGGTTTGCGAAATGGCGCAGGCGCCGGGCCCGGCCCGAGCCGGAATCCTGCAGGAAGGATGGCGGGATGTTGCCCGGCGCCTGGTCAGCCGCGCGCTGGCGCAGCATCCGTTCGAAGGCTTTGGGGTCGATGCCGTCCGCCTTCATCACCAGCCGGATCATCGGATCCCGGATGGCTTCGTCGATCGTCAGGTCTTTGCGCTTTTGCATAGGAGTGGCTCCTTGCTCGGTCCGCATCGCTTGATCACGAACCGCTTTTTCTCGTTCTTCACCGGCCAAAGCCGCATGACAGGCAGGTTTTGCGTCCTATCTCACTCTGGCAGGGCTATCGGAGGGCCTTGTCGTTTGACGGCGAGTGATATAGGTGTTACCAGTAAGTAACATGCTGGAAGTTACAGACCGGTAACACCATAGTCAAGAGGTGGCGACGGTTTTTTTGGAAACGACGAAAGGAGAGCATGATGACTGACGGCGTTGCGGAGCGTTCCCGTCCCCGGGACCGAATCCTGGAGACGGCGCAGGACATGTTCCACAAGCACGGCATCAAGGGTGTGGGCGTCGACGCCATCACCGAGGCTGCCGGCACCAACAAGATGACGCTTTACCGTCACTTCGAGTCCAAGGACGAATTGATCGTCGAATGCCTGCGCGCGACGGCGGCGAAGGCTTCGAGGATCTGGGACGAATTCGAGGCCAAGCATCCCGGCGATAAGCTCGCCCAGCTGCATGCTTGGGTGCAAAAGGCTTCGGAACTGCTGAGCGCCGACAGCCGCGGCTGCGATATGGCCAATGCCGCCGTCGAGCTCACCGAGACCGATCACCCGGCAAGGCGCGTCATCAAGGAACTGAAGGAGGCCCAGCGCGAAAAGCTGGTCGCGCTTTGCCGCGATGCCGGCATCGGCCAGGCCGAGCTTCTCGCCGACACGCTGTCGCTGCTGCTCGAAGGCGCGCGCGTCTCGATGCAGAGCGTCGGCGCCGAAGGTCCGAGCGCGCAATTCGTGCGCATGGCCGAAAGCCTGATCGCCTCGTTCCGGGCGCGCTGATCTCTTCGCCTCGTCCTGATTCTGTTATGCTGTTCCGGAAACGGGCGCTAGACGATGGGTCAGGCAAGTTTTCCGGAGATGTATGAGCGCTGGCTCGTGGGTCCTCTCTTCCGCCCCTGGGCTGAAGTGACCTTCGAAGACCTGAAGCTGTCTCCAGGCCATCGTGTGTTGGACATCGCCTGCGGCACGGGAATAGTTGCCCGGGTTGCCAGGGAACGGCTCGGTGCCGCCGGATATGTCCTCGGCATCGACATCAACGCAGATATGCTTGCTGTCGCGCGCACCGTGGCGCCGGACATCGATTGGCGCGTAGGCAATGCCGGTGTACTGCCCCTCCATGACGGAGAGCAGTTCGATTTGATCGTCTGTCAACAAGGGCTGCAGTTCTTTCCCGATAAGTCCGCTGCGGCAGCGGAGATGCGGCGAGCACTGGCGCAGGGCGGCCGGCTGGCCGTTGCCACGTGGCGCCCCGATGAGGAAATCCCCTTCTTTCGGGATCTCCGCCGCGTCGCCGAGCGCCTCCTCGGCCCAGTGGTGGACCTGCGCCACAGCTTTGGGAATGCGGCGCCGATCGAGGTGCTGCTCCGGGACGCCGGCTTCCACGACGTCCGATCAAGGACAATATCGCGCAGGATACGCTTTGAGGACGGGGCGCCTCTCCTGCGGTTGAACACGATGGCCCTGGTCGGCATGAGCGCCGCCGGCAAGGCAATGGCCGATCAGGAACGCAAGCACGTCGTGGAGGACATCATGAGCGGGAGCGCGCCCGTGCTGCAGTCTTATGCGGATGGATCGGGGGTCGCTTTCGAACTCAGCTCCAATCTGGTGACGGCGAAAGGCTAGGCGCGTATCTGGTCAGCATTAGGTAGCTTCGCCTCCGCCTTTGGCACGCAAAGAAAAGCCCGCTGCCGGGAGGAGGTGGCAGCGGGCTCGATTTCGAATACGGCACGGGAGGAGGTGTACCGCACTCAGCGTCGGCATCACATCTGGGAGGAGGAGACGGCCGACACCCAGATAAATACGGGGTGCCTAACGATTCGGCAATTGCGAAACCTGCATAGCTGCTGTGCAGAATTGCGGGATCAATCGTCAGACAAATAAGCGAGCGGCGCGCTCCGCGCTACTGCGCCGGGACGTTTTCCTTGAAGATCAGCCGCGGCTCGATGAATTTCTTCGTCAGGTATGGCGCCGACGAGGCAATGGAGCCGAGCAGGCGGATCACCGACTGCTCCGCGATCAGCCGCGCATTCTGGTCGATGACGACGTCGGCAAGATCGTCGACGAGATAGCGGCGCGTTTCCCTGGTCAGGTCGTGGCAGATGAAGACCGGCTTCAAACGCGGCTTGACGTCGAGCAACGCCTTGGCCACGCCGGAGCGTCCGGCGCCGACGCAATAGATGCCGAGCAGATCCGTTTCGTCGTGCAGCGCCTTGACGGTCGCGCGGTAGCTGGCGTCCGGGTCGTCGTTGCTTTCGGCCGCGCTTGAGACCGTGAGGTCGGGAAATTCTTCGGCGAGCACCGAACGAAAGCCCATCTCGCGCTCCTCGTGGCCGCGATAGGAGCGCGAGCCGACCACCATCGCCAGATGTCCCCTACGGCCGCCGAGGAAGCGGCCCATCAGCAGCGCCGCCGTGCGGCCCGCCACCCGGTTGTCGATGCCGACATAGGCCGAGCGCGGTGCCGCTGGCACATCCGAGATCAGCGTGACCAGCCTGATCCCGGCATCGACCAGCTCGCGCAGGATGTTGCGCGTGCGCGGATGGTCGACGGCGATCACGCCGACGCCGTTGGCCTTGAGCGACAGGTTCTCCACGGCACTCTGCAGCGTGCCCGGCGAAATGCCGGGAAGGTTATGGATGCGGCAGGAAGCGACCAGCGGCAGGCGCGCGGCATACTCCTCGATGTGATGGGCGAGATCGGCCATGAAGGCATTGGATCCGATCGGCAGGAAGAATTCGAGATGCGCCGGCTTCGACGGCAGTACGACCTGATCGAGCGTCGGCAGATAGCCGAGCTGCTTGGCCGCCTCCAGCACGCGCTGCCGGTTGGCAGCGCTTGCACCCGGGCGGTTGTTGAGCACCCGGTCGACGGTCGCGGTCGACAGGCCGCAGCTCCGGGCGATATCGGCTACGGTGGCTTTCATGGGTCCAGTCATAGGCGCTGATGCAATCCTGTGCCAGCGGCGGGCGTGAAGCGGCTGCCGGCCGCCGTCGGCCGCCGGTCAGCAGTCAGCCATGCGATTGCCGGCCGTCGGAAATCGCGTCGCGGATTTCCTTGTCCGACATGCCGGTGATGACGCGCTCGACCTCTGCGACCGTGGTCTTCTTCGGATCGATGTCGTCGGCCACCACCTTGCCCCGGCGCATCACCACGATGCGGTCGACCACCTGGAAGACGTGATGGATGTTATGCGCGATGAAGATGCAGGAATGGCCGGAATCGCGGGCGCTGCGTACGAAACTCAAGACCCCTTGAGTCTCGGCGACGCCGAGATTGTTGGTCGGTTCGTCGAGGATGATGAGATCGCTGTCGAAATGCATGGCGCGCGCGATCGCCACCGCTTGGCGCTCGCCGCCCGACAGCGAGCCGATCGGTGTTGTCGGCGGGATGTTCTTGGTGATGCCGACCTGCTTGAGCAGGTCGCGCGCTACCGTGTTCATTGCGTCCTGGTCCATGCGGTTCAGGAAGCGCGGCGCCTTGATCGGCTCGCGCCCGAGGAACAGGTTGCGCGCGATCGACAGCTGCGTGACCAGCGCCGAATCCTGATAGATCGTCTCGATGCCGTGGGCAATGGCATCGCTGGTGCTGCGCAGCGTGACCTTCCTGCCGCGGATGAAGATGTCGCCGCTGGTCAGCGGCACGGCGCCCGACAGCACCTTGATCAGCGTCGACTTGCCGGCGCCGTTGTCGCCGAGCAGGCCAACGATCTCCTTTTCATTGACGTGGAAATTGGCGTCCACCAGCGCCTGCACGCGCCCGTAGGACTTGCGGATATTTTCCATGCGGATGAGCGGTTCGGCCATCGTCCTAAGTTCCCGCCTGGTGCCGGCGTTCGAGCCATGAATGCAGCGCCATCATCCCGAGAATGATCGCGCCGATGAAGATATTGTAGGCGAGCCCCGGCACGCCGATCAGCACGATGCCGTTGCGCATCACGCGCAGGATCAGGATGCCAAGCACCGTGCCGATGATGGTGCCGCGCCCGCCGGTCAGCGCCGTGCCGCCGATCACCACCATGGCGATGACCTCGAGCTCGTAGCCGGTGCCGCTGTTGGGGTTGGCCGCGGAGGTGCGCAGCGAGGAGATCACGCCGGCGAGCGAGGCCATCACCGCCGACAGGATGAACAGGCCGACCTTGACGCGGCTGACGTTGACGCCGCGCGCGCGGGCTGCGTTTGGATTGCCGCCGGCGGCCTGGATCCAGTTGCCGGTGCGGCTCTGCGTCAGCACATAGCCGAGCACGATCGCGGCGCCGATGAACCAGAACAGCGAGGCGTAGATGCGGAAAGGTCCGACATAGAAGTCGCCGACCAGGATGTTCGCCAGCCAACTGCCTTCCGCGCTCCAGGTGCGCTGCGGAAAGCCGTCGGTGATGAACAGCGCCGAGCCGCGCACGACCAGCAGCATGCCGAGCGTCACCAGGAAGGACGGGATCTTGAGCTGGGTAACGAACCAGCCATTCACCAGCCCGATCAGGGCAGCGACGATCAGCGCGATCAGCAGGCCCATTTCCAGCGAAGTGACGCCGCTGTTGTAGAGCGTCCACATCAGCACCGGCGAGAAGCCGAACAGCGAGCCGACCGAAAGATCGAACTCGCCGGATGTCATCAGCAAGGTCATTGCCAGCGCGATCAGGCCGAGCTCGACGGTGAAGGCCAGGATGTTCGAGATATTCTGCGGCGACAGGAAGTCGGGATTGATGCCCCAGAAGACGACGAGCTCGACGATAAGCAGCACCAGCGGACCGAATTCCGCTCGAGCGATGAAACTTTGAATGAAGGAACGGTTTTCCATTGAGCCCGCGGCGTGAATGATTGGCTGAAGCCCACTCCGATCAGACAGGGCTCGACGGTACAGGAAAGCGGTCGCGGCCCGAAAGCCGCGACCTTAGATTTCAGGGATTATTTGCCGGACAGGATCTTGTCGTAGACGCCGGCGGTGTCCTTCTCATAGAGCGCGCCGGTGATGACGTTGAAGCCCGGAGGAATGCCGCTGGCGGCCATGTTGGCCAGCGAAAGCGCCACATAGCTGGTCGCCTGCGGGTCCTGCCACTGCCCGGCATTGACGTAGCCGTTCAGCACTTCCTGCGTGGTGTCGAGCGAGTTGCCCCAGCCGACGACTGGGATTTCGCCCGGCTTGACGCCGGCCTGGTCGAAGACGCGCTTGATCGAGCCGGTGACGAGGTCGCCGAGGCCGATGATCGCCTTCACCTTGCCCTTGTGAGCGGTGAGATAGTCGACCATGCGGTTGATCACTTCGGCCTGGTCGAGCGTCGCTTCGGTCACCTCATAGGTGATGCCGGCCGGTCCGAACACGCTCTTGATGCCTTCCTCTTCCTGCACGCCATAGGTGGCGCCGGGAACCTCGACCGGCATCCAGACGAAATCGCCCTTCTTCACCAGGCCCTTGTCGACCAGATATTGCGCCCAGTGCTTGCCGAAGGTGACGTTGTCGCCGCCGACATAGGCGTTGAAGTTGGCCTTCGGATCGGGCGTGTTGAAGTTGATGATCGGGATGTTGGCCGCGCGCGCTTCCTTGACGATCTCGACAAGGCTGCCCGGATCCGGGCTGGTGGTGACGATGCCGTCTGCCTTGGCCGAGATGGCGGCACGGACGGCCTCCTGCTGTGACGCCACATCACCATTGTGGAACGAGGTGTTCACCTTGTTGCCGGTGTCGCTCGCCCATTGCTTGGCGCCGGCCAGGAAGTAGGTCCAGACCGGATCGGCCGGGCCGCCATGCGAAATCCAGTAGAACGTCTTGGCCTCGGCCATCGCCGGAATGGCGATAGCCGCGATCAAGCCAAGCACGAGCAGTCTTAGCCGCGAAAGCATTCGATTTCCTCCCATGTTGAACTCTCCTCCTGGATCGGCGCGACGCGGTCTTGGACCGCATCTCCTGCCCGCGCCGACCGGAACGTCTAGAGCATTCTCTTTTTCAGGCAGTGGCAAGCCTTCATCGCCAATGGATGTTGGCACAGGCGCGCGCGCCATCAGCAATCCCATCAGATTGCATCAGCAGCGGCGATATTCATTGGGCAAGCGGCGCCATCGCCATCCGCTGCACGGATTGGCCTCGAAGCAACCGCCTTCTGGTGCGGCTTTAGATCAGACCCGCCTTGGCCAGGTCGCGCATCAGGTGGCTGGCGCCGTAGGTCCAGTGCGGGCAGTCGGGCGACAGCCTTACGCGGTTGACCAGAGCGCCGAGCTTTTCCGACGAGATGGTGACGATGTCGCCGACCTTGTGGGTAAAACCCTTGCCCTTCTCGCCGCGATCCTTCGAGGGTACGAACATGGTGCCGAGATAGAGCGCGAGTCCGTCCGGATACTGGTGGTGCGGTCCCATCGCCGCCTTGACCAGCTCTTCCGGCGAGCGGCTGATTTCCGCCATCGAGCTCGCGCCCTCCAGCGAGAAGCCGTCCTCGCCCTCGACGCTGAGCCGCACCGTGGCGCGCTTCACGTCGGCGATGGAGAAGGTTTCGTCGAAAAGGCGGATGAACGGCCCGAGCGAGGCCGAAGCGTTGTTGTCCTTGGCCTTGCCGAGGAGCAGCGCCGAGCGTCCTTCGACATCGCGCAGATTGACGTCGTTGCCGAGCGTGGCGCCGACGATGCGACCCGAGCTGTCGGCGATCATGGCGATCTCGGGCTCCGGATTGTTCCAGGTGGAGACGGGATGCAGCCCGACATCGGCGCCGAAGCCGACGGAAGCCATCGGCTGGCATTTGGTGAAGATCTCGGCGTCCGGGCCGATGCCCACTTCGAGATATTGCGACCAGGCGCCGCGCGAGATCAGCTTGGCCTTGATCTCCATCGCTTCCGGCGAGCCGGGCTTGAGCTTCGACAGATCGTGGCCGATCAGTCCGGCGATGTCGGCGCGGATGGCGTCGGCCTTTTCGGCCGAGCCGCGCGCCTGTTCCTCGATGACGCGCTCGAGCAGGCTGACGACGAAGGTGACGCCGGAGGCCTTCACCGCCTGCAGGTCGACGGGCGACAGCAGGATGGGCTTCCCGGCGTCACGTTTGGCCTCGAAGCTGTTCGCCGCGATCTCTTCCAGCGCGCCGATCGCCTTGCCCTTGGCCGAGCGCAGATAGTCAGCTGGATCCTTCAATTCGCAAAGATCGCGCACCGTAGGCGCCGCGCTCGAGGTGATGTCGATCACCTCGCCGTCCCGCACCGTCACCACCAGCGGATGGGAAGCGGCGCTGGCCTTGGCGCGGCCGACGAAAATTCCATCGGCGGGCAGGCGGGTCGGATCGGTCATGGCATCATTCCTCTCAATTTTTCGCGCGCGGCACTTTTCCCCGATTTCGCGGAAACGTCTATCCCGCCAGCCGCAACATTTATGACCATGCATGTGCTGTCACACAGCCACGGCCGAACTGGCCCATCGAAGCGCTCTTTCAAATCTATGAAATCGGCAATAGAATTTTCACCAAGCTCCAGCGCGTAGGTGACCCTCTTGGCCGCAGCCTTTTCCGATCCGATCTGGCGAAAGCCCCAGGCGGCCACGGCGTTCCAGTCTGAGCTTTCGGCCGGCGGCGTGCTTGACGCGGTCATCGTCGGCGGCGGCATCATGGGGCTGTCGACCGCGCTTTATGCGGCGCGCGCGGGCCTTTCCATTCAGGTGCTGGATGCCGGCTTGATCGGGCAGGGCGCTTCAGGCCTCAATGGCGGCCAGGTCATTCCCGGCCTCAAATACGATCCGGAGTGGCTGATCGAGCACTTCGGGAGGGAGCGCGGCGAAGCCCTGGTCGCGTTCGCCGCCTCGACGGCCGATGCCGTGTTCGACGTGATCGGCGACGAGAAGCTGGCGGTGCCGTTCACGCGCAATGGCTGGATCCAGGCCGCGCACACCGAGACCGCGCTCAAGGCAGCGGCGAACCGGGATCGCCAATGGCGCTCGCGGGGTGCCGACGTCGAGCTGCTCGACAAAGCGGGAATCGCGGCGATGACCGGCGCCAAAGGCTATCTCGGCGGCTGGCTGGACCGCCGCGCCGGCGTCATCGATCCGCTGTCCTACACGCTCGAGCTCGCCCGCGTCGCCGCGGCCGCCGGCGCCCGCATCGCCGAGCAGCAGCGGGTGGTGAAGCTTGCCAAGGATACCGGTGTCTGGCGGGTTTCGACGCAAGGCGGCGCCGAATTGCAAGCCAAGTCGGTCGTGCTCGCCACCAACGCCTATACGGACGGGCTGTTGCCTGGTCTTGCCCAGACGATCGTGCCGCTGCATTCCTTCCAGATCGCCACCGCGCCGCTGCCGGCCGAGCTTGCCGCAAGCATCCTGCCGGGCGGTCAGGCCGTTTCCGATTCCCGTCGCATCCTTGTCTACTACCGCCGGACTCCCGATGGCCGGATGGTGCTGGGCGGTCGCGGCCGCATGGCGCTGCCTTCGAGCGCCGCCGACTGGGCGCATTGCGAACGCGCGCTCACCCGCCTCTATCCGGCGCTTGCCGGCATCGCCATCGAAAAGCGTTGGTTCGGCCGCGTGGCGCTGACGCCGGATCACCTGCCGCATCTGCATGAACCGGAAAAAGGCCTGCTCGCGGTTGTCGGCTGCCAAGGCAGGGGCATCGGCCTGATGAGCGCGCTCGGCAAGCGCATGGCGAACTACCTTGCAAGCGGCGACGTGCGGCAGTTGCCGTTTCCGCTGTCGCCGATCAAGCTGATCCCGTTCCACGCTTTCCGCCAGGTCGGGGTTGCCGCGGCAATCACTTGGTACCGCATGCTCGACGCGTTCGAACGCTGACGCCGAATGCGTGCAGCGCACAAGCGAATCTGCTTGACAGTTTCATGAATATGAAAAAACATCAGACGATTTCAAAAATCCGATGGAGCCAACAGGCCTTCGATGTCGACCATCGCCGCAACACGGCCCTTGCCGGAAAACCGCATCTCGCCGGTCTTCCGTTTCGCCATGCTGCTGCCGGGTGGGCTGGTCACCTTCTTTCTGATCCTGTTCGCGCTTGGCCTGGTGGTCTTTCTCGCCTTCAGGGGCAATGACGGCTCGCTGCTCGGGGTTGGCCTGACGGTCGAAAATTTCGTGACCGTCGCCACCGATCCGCTCTATTGGACGGTGACGCTGCGCTCGCTGGTCATCGCCGGCTTGGTGACGCTCGCCACCGTCGTTACTGCCTATCCGGTCGCCTATTACCTCGCCTTCCATGCCGGGCGGCGCCGCAACCTGCTGCTCTTCCTGGTCACGCTGCCCTTCTGGACCAGCTACCTTTTGCGCGTCTTCGCCTGGAAGATCGTGCTTGCCTATAATGGCGTTCTGAACTCGGCCTTCATCGAGACAGGCCTTTGGAAGGAGCCGACGCTCGCCTTCCTCAACACGCCGGCCGCGGTCGTGGTGACACTCGCCCACGCCTATGCGCCTTTCGCCATCCTGCCGATCTACGTGGCGCTGGACACGATCCCCAAATCGCTGCTCGAAGCAGCCTCCGATCTTGGCGCGCGGCCCTTCACCAGCTTCCGCCGCGTCGTGCTGCCCAATTCGATGCCGGGCGTTCTGGCGGCGGCGCTCGTCGTCTTCGTCCCGACGGTCGGCGACTATGTCACGCCGGCCATGGTCGGTGGTCCGGCCAGCACCATGATCGGCACGCTGATCCAGTCGCAATTCGGCAAGGCCAATGACTGGCCGTTCGGCGCCGCGCTCTCGGTCTGCGTCATGCTGGTCATCCTCTGCGTGGTGCTCGTCGCCCGCGGCGCCGACCGCCGGTTCGGCAGCCGCACATGAGCGCCCGGGCAGACATCAATAGCGACGGTCGCTGGCTCGGCCTCTACGTGCTTGGCTATCTCGTCTTCCTCTATCTGCCGGTGCTTTTGATCCCGCTGTTTTCCTTCAACAACTCGATCCAGGCGGCGTTTCCGTTGCAGGGTTTCACGCTTGAATGGTACCGGACGCTCTACGGCAATCCGGCGCTGTCCGGCGCCCTGGCCAACAGCCTGGTCATCGGGGTCATCGCCGCCTTCGGCGCGACGCTCTGCGGCATCACCGTTTCCTATATGGACCTCTACGGCCGCTCGCCGCTTGCCGCCACGATCAGCGCCATCGCTCGCCTGCCGATCCTGATCCCCGGCGTCATCGTCGGCATCTCGCTTTTGATCCTGGTCAATCTGATCGGCCTCGGCCCGTCCCGCGTTTCCATCGTGCTCGGCCACATCCTCGTCGCGCTGCCGACGACGGTCGTGGTGATGCGCAGCCGCTTCGCCGCTATCCCGAAGACGATCCGCGAAGCCGCGCTCGATCTCGGCGCTTCCGACTGGACGACGTTCCGGCGCGTGATGCTGCCGCTCAGCTTGCCCGCCATACTGTCGGCCTTCATGCTCTCTTTCCTGATTTCCTTCGACGAGTTCATCGTCGTCTTCTTCCTCGCCGGCACCGAGCCGACGCTGCCGCTCTACATTTGGAGCCAGCTGCGCTTCCCGCGCTCGTTGCCGACCGTGATGGCGCTCGGCACGGTGATCCTCACTGTCTCCTTCATCATCGCGGGCACAGCCGAAATCCTTCGCCACCGCGGCCTCGGCGCTGCGCACCGCAATCCAGCCTGAACCACAACAAAGAAGAGGAGAACGAAAATGACAGTCCACCTGAAATCGATCGCCGGACACAAAGCCCGGGCTGGCCTTGCCGCGCTGGCGCTCGCGCTGTCGTCGACAGTCGCTCTTGCCGCCGACAAGCTGCAATATTTCACCTGGTCGGGCTACGAATTGCCCGACTTCAACAAGAGCTTCCTTGCCGCGCATCCCGATGGCGTCGAGGCGACGATCTTCGGCGATGATGACGACGCCTTCACCAAGGTCAAGGCCGGCTTCCGCCCGGACATCGCGCATCCCTGCTACGACAAAGTGGCGCGCTGGAACAAGGAAGGCCTGCTGCAGCCGATCGATACCAAGCGCATCAAGAACTGGGATTCGATTTTCCCGGTGTTCAAGAACCTGCCCGACCTGCAGGCCGGCGACGGCAAGGTGTGGATGGTGCCGTGGGATTGGGGCAACACCTCGATCCTCTACCGCACCGATCTGGTGAAGAACCCTGAGGCGAGCTGGAACCTTCTGTGGGACAAGCAATATGCCGGCCGCATGGCGACGATCGACGCCGTGCACGACACGCCGATCGTCGCGGCGCTGCTGGCGGGCGTGAACCCCTTCGACATGACACCCGACCAGATGGACAAGGTGGCCGAAAAGCTGCGCGAGCAGCGGCCGCTGCTGTCGAGCTACACCACCGACATGACCTCGGTCGAGCAGGCGCTGGCCAGCGGCCAATTGGTTGCCGCCATGACCTGGAACGCGTCCGCCACCTCGCTGAAGAAGCAGGGCGTGCCGGTCGAGTTCATGAAGCCGAAGGAAGGCATGCTGACCTGGGCCTGCGGCTTCGTCATGCTCAAGGACGCCAAGAACGTCGACCTCGCCTATGACTTCATCAACAGCCGCCTCGACGCCGACTCCGGCAAATTCCTGATCCAGTCCTATGGCTATGGCAGCTCGCTGAGCACCGCGTTTGCCGGGGTGTCGAAGGAAGAGCTGGACAAGCTGCAGCTGCCTGCGGATCCGGACGTGATGCTGAAGAGCACCATCTTCACCGGGCCGATGAAGCAGAATGACGATATGGCGAAAATGTTCGAGAAGGTGAAGGCCGGGGGATGACTAGCTCCCCCTTCTCCCCCTGTGGGAGAAGGTGGCCGCGAAGCGGCCGGATGAGGGGTGCTCCAGGGAACACAGACGTCTCACTTCGCTGGAACACCCTCATCCGTCTCGGCGCTATCGCGCCGATTCACCTTCTCCCACAAGAAGGGGAGAAGGGGAGCTTGGCGGCGCTGCGCCACACCGGGGAAAGACAACAAGGACCAACGCATGGACATTCTTGACGAAGCGGCGGCAAAGCCGAAAGACGATGCCGATATCCGCGTCGGCCGGCGCGTGCGGGCGCTCAGGCTCGAGCGCAAGCTGTCGCTGGCCGAGCTCGCGGCCAAGGCCGGCATCTCCATCGGTGCGCTCAGCCAGATCGAGCGCGGCATGTCCTCGCTGCGCGTCAAGGTGATCTGGCCGCTCGCCGCCGCGCTCGACATCGAGCCGTCGGCGTTGATCGCCGACGGCAGCGAAGCGGTCAATGATCTCTATTGCGTGCGCGCCGACAAGCGACGGCAGATTCCGGTGAAATCCGAAGGCATCGCCAAGGCGCTGCTGTCGCCGCCCGCCGCGACGCTGACCGGCATGCTGGTCACGGTCGAGGCCGGCGGCGGCACGGCGGAAGCCTACGCCCATGCCGGCCACGAATTCGGCTTCGTCATGGCGGGCGAGGTCGAGCTGGTGGTGGACGCCAGCACCTATGTGCTCAAGGCCGGCGACAGCTTCGCCTTCAAGAGCACCCTTCTGCATGCCTTCCGCAATCCCGGCGCGGAGCGCTGCCAGATCCTCTGGGTCAACACGACAAAACCGTCCGAGGTGCGCGATGGCGCCTGACGCGCTCGTACGGCTGCAGAAAATCTCAAAAGTGTTTCCTGGCGGCATTGTCGGGCTTGATAATGTCGATCTCGACATCGCTCCCGGCGAGTTCCTGACCCTTCTCGGCCCTTCCGGTTGCGGTAAGACGACGAGCTTGCGCGTCATCGCCGGCTTTGAGAGCCCGACCAGCGGCGATGTGCTGCTCGACGGCCGCGACATCACCGGCCTGCGGCCCTTCGACCGGCCGGTCAACACGGTCTTCCAGGACTACGCGCTGTTCCCGCATATGGATGTCGCCGCCAATGTCGGCTTCGGCCTGTCGCTGCGCAAACTCACCGGCGCCGAGCAGGCCAAGCGGGTCCGCGAGGCGCTCGACATGGTAGGCCTTGCCGACAAGCTGCGCGCCCGCGTCTCCGAACTCTCCGGCGGCCAGCGCCAGCGCGTCGCCTTAGCCCGCGCCATCGTCTGCGAGCCACGCGTGCTTCTGCTCGACGAGCCGCTCTCGGCGCTCGACGCGCATCTGCGCGAGCAGATGCAGGTCGAATTGAAGCGGCTGCAGTCGCGGCTGGGCACCACCTTCGTCATGGTCACGCACGACCAGACCGAGGCGCTGTCGATCTCCGACCGCATCGTCGTCATGAACAAGGGCCGCATTGAGCAGATCGCGCCGCCGGCCACACTTTACGACCGGCCTGCGACACGCTTCGTCGCCTCCTTCATCGGCACCATGAACTTGTTGCAGTCGCGCTTTCTCGGCCGCGACGGCGAGCGCCTGCGCTTTGCCGCCGGCGACCTGCCGCTGGAAGCGATCTCAGACGGCGGCGAGACGCCGGCCGCCGGCGACACGCGAACCATCGGCGTGCGGCCGGAAGATCTCCTGGTTGTCGGTGAAGCCGGCGAAGGCACTGCGCCGGCACGGGTCAGCGGCGTCGTCTTCCATGGCCGCACGCTGCGCCTGCATGCCGAGCTCGGACAGGGGACTTCGATCGTCATCGATGCCCCACGCCGCGCCGACGGTACTCAATTCAGCGTCGGCGACGTGTCGCATGTCAGCCTGCGGCGCGGCGCCAACTGCCCCATGCTTTCCAACTGATGGAACGGGCCTAGGCTCAAGACGCCTTGGCGAAGAATCCCTGATAGTCGGACTTGGCCTGCAGCAGGCGCAGGATGTTCTCGCGCGAGCCGCGCACATGCGCGCGGGCGCGCTCGCCGGCCAAGGCGACATCGCCGGCGCAGATCGCGTCGACGATGCCGGCATGTTCCTCGCGGGTGAGCTTCCATTCGTCCAGCCACAGAAGCTCGGTCCACACATATTGCTGGCATTTGTCGAGGATGCCGCAAAGCATGCCATGCAGCATCTCATTGCCGCTGATTTCGGCGATCACCCGGTGCAGGTCGATGCCGACCTGGAGCTCCTCGAATTTCTCCCTGGTGCTGCGATCTGGGATCGCCGCCAGCCGCTCGCATTCGGCGAGCATCTCGCGCAGCCGCGCCTTGTCGGCAGCGGTCGCGTTTGCCGCCGCCAGCTCGGTCGCGCGCCTGTCGAGCAATTCGCGGATGTCGAAAGCCTCGCGGAACATGGTCAGGTTGAACTCGGCCACCACGTAGCCCTGGCGTGGCCGCCCGATCACCAGCCCGTCGCGCTCCAGACGGTTGAAGGCCTCGCGCACCGGCGTGCGGCTCACCTTAAGGCGCTCGGCGATTTCGTTTTCCGTCACCCTGCCGCCCGGCGGGATTTGGCCGGTGATGATCAACGCCTTCAGCGACTCGAACACCGAGTCGCGCAACGTGTTCTTTCTCTCCTTGCTCAAGCGTTCCCGCCTCCAACGGTCAGTCATGGAATCGCAGTTTAGTGCCTTTTAGCGCCTGCTTGAACAGACCGTTTCGGGGCGAGCGGCCGCTCCGAACCGTCCTGCTTCTCCCACCACCAAAAAACCCGATGCCCCATGTTGACATCGGCTTCCGGCGAATTACACTCAAAATTGTATACAAATTCGCATACCAAATCAACGATAACGGGAACACCGGTTGGAGAAGCGAAAATGACGAAGAGACTCTGTATTCGCGGCTTGGCCGTCGCCGGCCTGCTGGCCGCGGTCGCCGTTCCGGCCTCGGCCGCCGACACCATCACCGTCGCCTCATGGGGCGGTACTTATCAGGAAGCGCAGACCAAGGCCTTCTTCGATCCGACGGCCAAGGAACTCGGCATCACCATCAAGCAGGACACCACCAACGGCCTCGACGACGTGCGGCTGCAGGTCACCGGCAATGCCGTCAAATGGGACATCACCGAACTCGGCGCCGACGAATGCGCGCGCGGCTCCAAGGAAGGCCTGTTCGAGAAGCTCGACTACAACGTCATCGACAAGAGCGGCATCAACCCGAAGCTTGTCCACGATGATTGGGTCGGCATTTCCTACACCTCGGTGGTTTTGATCTATCGTACCGATGTTTTCGGCGACAAGGGCCCCAAGACCTGGGCCGATTTCTGGAATGTCGAGAAATTCCCTGGACGCCGCGCGCTCTCCGGCAGCCAGGCAACGGAGACGCTGAGCGTCGCCGCGCTTGCCAAGGGCATTCCGATCGACAAGGTCTATCCGGTCGACATCGACGGCGCGCTGCAATCCGTCGACAAGGTCAAGGGCCATATCGATGCCTGGTGGACCTCCGGCGCGCAGGCCATGCAGCTCGTCAAAGACGGCGAGGTCGACATGGCGAGCATCTGGAACGGCCGCGCCGGTACGCTGAAGAAGCAAGGCGCGCCGGTCAGCTTCTCCTTCGATCAGGGCGTGCTCACCGCCGACTGCATGGTCATCCCGAAGGGTTCGAAGAACAAGGACATCGCCATGAAGGCGCTGGCCAAGTTCGTCAGCCCCGACCTCCAGGCCAACCTGCCCCTCTATGTCGACAATGGCCCGGCCAACGAGAAGGCTTTCGAGACCGGCAAGATCCCGCCGGAGCGGATCAAGGACATCAATTCCGCGCCCGAGAACGTCAAGAAGCAGGTGCTGCAGGATCCGGCATTCTGGCGCGACACCCTCGTCGAGGCGACCGAGAAGTTCAACAACCTGATCCAGCAGTAACGTTAAGCAATTCCAGGAAAAGTGCGCAGCGGTTTTCCCGTCCGGAATTGCGTAACAAGAAACTGTCGGAGCGGCTTCTGATACGCCGCTCCGCATCGTTTCGCGAAAAATGATCCGGAGTTGAAGGAGATGCTCTTGTCTCTTGCGCAGTCCGCGCTTCCCATCGGCATCAGCGGTATCGAGAAGCGCTTCGGTGCTGTCTCCATCCTCAGCGATCTCAGCGTCGATGTGGCGGCGGGCGAATTCCTGACGCTGCTAGGGCCGTCCGGCTCGGGAAAGACGACGCTCTTGATGATCCTGGCCGGCTTCGTGCGGGCCAATGCCGGCTCCATCAAGGTCGGCGGCGAGGAGATCATTACCATGCCGCCGCACAAGCGCAACATCGGCATGGTGTTCCAGAATTATGCGTTGTTTCCGCATATGAACGTCTTCCACAACATCGCCTTTCCGCTGAAGCAGCGCCGCGTGTCGACGGCCGAAACGGCCGAGCGTGTCGAGAGGGCGCTGGACCTTGTGCAACTGAAAGGCCTCGGCGAGCGCCGTGTCGACCAGCTCTCCGGCGGCCAGCGCCAGCGTGTGGCCTTGGCCCGCGCCATTGTCTTCGAGCCACGCATCGTCTTGATGGACGAGCCGCTGTCAGCGCTCGACAAGGGCCTGCGCGAGCACATGCAGATCGAGCTGCGCAACCTGCACCGCCGGCTCGGCATGACGACGGTCTACGTCACCCACGACCAGCGTGAGGCAATCACCATGTCGGACCGCGTCGCCGTCATGAATGCCGGACGCATCGAGCAGATCGATCAGCCCGAGATCCTCTACGCCAGGCCGAAAACAAAGTTCGTTGCCGGCTTCATCGGCGAATCCAGCTTCATTCCGGTCGAATGCCGCAATGGCGGCGTCTGGCATGAAGGCAACAAGCTGCGCATGACGGATCCAATGCCGTCCTCGGGCCGGCACCTGATGGTGGTGCGGCCGGAGAAGCTGCGCCTGATCGCTGGCGAACAGACTGGCGACATCAATGCGCTGCCGGCGACGGTCGGCGACGTCATCTACCAGGGTGACAGCTTCGTCTGCTATGCGACGCTCAAGGACGGCCGGCAGGTGATTTTGCGCGACTATTGCCGCTCCGACGTGTTGGCGAGACTGCCGGCGCCGGGCGAGCCGATAACGCTCGGCATCGAAGCGCAGGACGTGGTGCTGGTGGCCGATCAATGAGCCTCGCATCCGCCAGCCTCGACCACGCCGGCCGGCCCGATGGGGCGCTCAATACCGATGCCTTGCGCGCCGACGCGCGGCGGGAAGCGCGTGGCCTGCTCGCGCTTTTGTCGCCCGGGCTGCTTCTGGTCTTCGCCGTCATCATCATACCGATCGGCTGGCTGTTCTGGCTTTCGCTGTTCGACGAAAGCGGACAGCTCAGCGCCGCCAATTATGCGCGCTTCTTCGAGCAGGCCTCCTACATCAAGACCTTCGTCACCACCTTCAAGGTGGCCTTCGTCGTCACCGGCGCCTGCGTGCTCTTCGGCTATCCGCTGGCCTATATGCTGTCGCAACTGCCGCGCCGCGCCGCCGGGGTCTGCCTGATCTTCGTCATCCTGCCGTTCTGGACCTCGGTGCTGGTGCGCACCTATGCCTGGCTGGTCATCCTGCAGCGCAAGGGGCTGGTCAACACATGGCTGATGGATATCGGCGTCATCGGCCAGCCGCTGCCACTCGCCAACAATTTCGCTGGTGTGGTGATCGGCATGACCCACATCATGCTGCCCTTCCTGGTGCTGCCGCTTTACGCCTCGATGAAGACCATCGACGTCGACTGCTTGCGCGCCGGGATGAATCTCGGCGCCAGCCCGGCCGCGACGTTCCGGCAAATCTTCTTCCCACTGTCGCTGCCCGGCCTGGCCTCGGGCGTGGTTATCGTCTTCGTGCTGTGCCTCGGCTTCTTCGTCACCCCGGCGCTGATGGGCGGCGGCAAGGTCATCATGTGGGCGATGCGCATGGAGCAGACCACCAGCCTCTATTCCAATTGGGGTGCGGGCGCTGCCCTTGGCGTCGTGCTGCTCGCCGTCACGCTGGCGCTGCTTGGCCTCTTCCACTGGCTGCTCGGCACCCGCGCCACCGGTGTGTGGAGCCAGCGATGAGCATGGAAAATGCCCTGCCCATCTCGCATCGGCAACGCCTCTGGCTCTACGCGCTCGGTGGCCTCGTCATGCTGTTCCTGATCGCCCCGTCGGTGATCATCGTCATCATGTCCTTTTCCGGCTCGTCGCTCTTAGAGTTCCCGCCGCAGGAATGGTCGCTGCGCTGGTATGAGAGCTACTTCGGCTCGGTCGAATGGCGCGACGCCACCATCGTGTCGGTCAAGGTTGCAGTTATGACAGCGATCGTCGCAACGCTGCTCGGCACCGCCGCAGCCTACGCCATCAACGCCCGCACACTGCGGCTGACCGGCGCGATCAACGCGCTGCTCACCGCCTCACTGATCATCCCCGTCATCCTGATCGGCATCGGCACCTTTTTCCTTTACGCCCGCATCGGCCTCAACAACACGCTGACCGGCCTGGTCATAGCGCATACGGTGCAGGCGCTGCCGCTGGTCGTGCTGACCGTGCTTTCGGGGTTGCGCGCCTACGACATGAACCAGGAGATGGTGGCGCGCAGCCTCGGGGCCGGCCGCTTCTCGGCCTTCTTCCAGGTGACGATGCCGCAGATACGCTTCTCGATCGTCTCCGGCGCGCTGTTTGCCTTCATCACCTCCTTCGACGAGGTGGTGGTGTCGCTGTTCATCTCCGGCGGCGAGACCACGACGCTGACGCGGCGCATGTTCAATGCGCTGCGCGATCAGATCGATCCGACGATCGCCGCCATTTCGACTTGCCTGATCGTGCTATCGATCGTCTTGTTGTCCGCTGCCCAGCTTTTCGGCCGCGGACGTTGATACAAGGATACCCAGACCCGCATGCGTGATTTCCAGTTTCCCGGCCGCTCGCCGGTCCGCGCCATCGAGGCGATGGTCGCGACCTCGCATCCGCTCGCTACGCTTGCGGCCATCAACATGCTGCGCTCCGGCGGCAATGCCATGGACGCCGCGGTTTGCGCGGCCGCGGTGCAGGCCGTGGTCGAGCCGCAGTCGACCGGCATCGGCGGCGACTGCTTTGTCCTCTACTGTCCGAAGGGTGACGCCAACGTGCTTGCCTTCAACGGCTCGGGCCGCGCGCCAAAGGCCGCGACAGTCGACTGGTATCTGGACAAGGGATTCAGCGAGCTTCCGAAGCAGGGTCCGCATGCCGTCACCATTCCAGGCGCCCTCGACGCCTGGTGCCGGCTGCTGGAGGATCATGGCCGCAAAGGTTTGGCCGACGCGCTCGCTCCGGCCATCCGTTACGCGGAAGAAGGCTATGTCGTGCACGACCGCGTCGCCTTCGACTGGAGGGATCCCGAGACCGACCTGACGGCCGACGAGGTGGCCACACGCATCTTCCTGCCGGGTGGCAAGCCGCCGAAGGCCGGCGATGTTCATCGCCAGCCCGAGCTGGCGGAGACGCTGCGCATCATAGCGAAGAAGGGCCGCGCCGGTTTCTACGAAGGTGCGGTCGCGGACGATCTGGTCGGACGGCTTCGCGCGCTCGGCGGCCTGCATACGCTCGACGATTTCGCCGCCACCAGGGGCGATTACCGGACCCCGGTCAGCACCTCCTATCGCGGCTACGACATCCACCAGATGCCGCCCAACAACCAGGGCCTCACCGCGCTTCTGATGCTGAACCTGCTGTCGGGCTTTGAGCTGAACAAGCTCGATCCGGACGGCGCCGCGCGCCTGCACCTCGAGATCGAGGCGGGCCGGCTCGCCTATCAGGATCGCGATGCGTTTTTCGCCGATCAGGATCATGTCGATGTGCCGGTCAAGGCGCTGCTTTCCGGCGCCTACGCCGACCGCTTGCGCGCCGCGATCGATCCCGAGCGCGCCATGACCGATCTGCCGCGTCTCGATCTTCCCGGCAGCGACACGGTCTATATCAGCGTCGTCGACCGTGACCGCAACGCGGTGAGCTTCATCAACTCGACCTATTATTCCTTCGGCAGCGGCGTCGTCGGTCCGAACACCGGAGTCGTGCTGCAGAACCGTGGCTCGAGCTTCCGCCTCGATCCGAAGCACCCGAATGTGATAGCGCCCGGCAAGCGGCCGATGCACACGATCATGCCGGGCATGATGACGAAGGGCGGCCGCGCTATGATGCCCTTCGGCGTCATGGGTGGCGGCTATCAGCCCTTCGGCCATGTGCATCTTTTGACCAACATGATCGACTTCGGCATGGAACCGCAGCAGGCGATCGATGCGGCGCGCGTCTTCTATAACCACGACGTCGTCGAGGCCGAGCGAAGCGTGCATCCCGATGCCATCGAAGGCCTGCGCCGGCGTGGACATCGTGTTGTGGAGCCCGACCATCCGCTGGGCGGCGGTCAGGCGGTGCTGATCGACTGGGAAAAGGGCACGCTGACCGGCGCGTCCGATCCGCGCAAGGACGGCCTGGCGCTCGGATACTGAGCGGCTATGGACAGCGGCCGATCGTTCGAAACATAGTCTGGAACCATGACAAACCGCGAAAACGCCACCGATCTTGCCCATCGTCTTGCACCCGGCGCCGACGACGCGCCGGCCATCGCCGCACCAGAACGGGCAGCACTCTCGCATGGCGGGCTGCGGCGACTGATCCATGAGACTGTTGCTCGGCTCAACGTGCTCGGCATCGGCCGCGGCGATCGCGTCGCCATCGTGCTGCCGAACGGCCCGGAGATGGCGACGGCCTTCATCGCCGTGGCCGCCGCCGCGTCGACCGCGCCGCTCAATCCGGCCTACCGGGCCGACGAGCTCGATTTTTATCTCAGCGATATCGGCGTCAAGGCGATCCTTGTCGGCAAAGATGAGGCTGGTCCTTCGGTCGAAGTCGCCGGGCGCCTCGGCATCCCGGTGCTGCGGCTGCTGGTGCCGGAGGGCGCGCCGTCCGGAACCTTCACGATCGAGGGTGAGCCGGTTGGATCGCCGGTCTCGTCTGGCTTCGCCGCGGAAAGCGATGTTGCGCTGCTGCTCCACACCTCCGGCACGACGTCGCGTCCGAAACTGGTGCCGCTCAGCCACGTCAACCTTGCGGCGTCGGCGGCACATATCGGCGCGACGCTCGGCCTGACACCGGCCGACCGCTGCCTCAACATCATGCCGCTGTTCCACATCCATGGGCTGATCGCCGCGGTGCTGTCCTCGCTCGCCGCCGGCGGCAGCGTCTTCTGCACGCCGGGCTTCAACGCGCTGCGTTTCTTCCAGTGGCTCTCCGAAGCCAAGCCCAGCTGGTACACCGCCGTGCCCACCATGCATCAGGCGATCCTGCCGCGCGCCGCCCGCAATCCCGAGCAGCTTGCCGAGGCGAAGCTGCGCTTCATCCGCTCGTCGTCCGCTTCGCTGCCGGCACAGGTCATGGCCGAGTTGGAGAAGACCTTCGGCTGTCCGGTGATCGAGGCTTACGGCATGACGGAGGCCGCGCACCAGATGGCGTCCAACCGTTTGCCGCCGGGCCTGCGCAAGCCCGGCAGCGTCGGCGCGTCGGCCGGACCGGAGATTGCCGTCATGGCACCGGACGGGCGATTGCTCAAGCCTGGAGAGGTCGGCGAGATCGTCATTCGCGGACCGAACGTCACCGCAGGCTACGAGAAGAACCCGGATGCCAATGCCAGCGCCTTCGCCCATGGCTGGTTCCACACCGGCGACCAGGGCGTGCTCGACGAGGATAGCTATCTGCGCGTCACCGGCCGGCTGAAGGAGATCATCAACCGCGGCGGCGAGAAGATATCGCCGCTCGAGGTCGACGGCGTCTTGATGGATCACCCAGCGGTGGCGCAGGTCGTCACCTTCGCCATGCCGCATGACAAGCTGGGCGAAGAGGTGGCGGCGGCCGTCGTGCTGCGCGAAGGCGAGAGCGCCAGCGAGGCCGATATCCGCGGCTTTGCACAGACCCGGCTCGCCGATTTCAAGGTGCCGCGCAAGGTGGTGATCCTCGACGAGATCCCGAAGGGCGCGACGGGCAAGCTGCAGCGCATCGGGCTGGCGGCCAAGCTCGGGCTCGGCTGATGCGCGTTACAGTCTTTGGCGCCGGCGCCATTGGCGGCTATCTCGCCGCCAAGCTCGCGATCTCCGGTTCTGTCGATCTGTCGATCGTGGCGCGCGGCGCGCATCTGGAAGCGATCAAGGCCGGCGGCCTTCGCCTGATCGAGGACGGCAAGGAAACCGTGGCGCGGGTGAAAGCGGCGGCACGCGCCGAGGAGCTCGGCGCGCAGGATTATGTCGTGCTGGCGCTGAAGGCGCATTCGCTAGCCCCAGCGCTGGACGAAATCGCGCCGCTGTTGGGCGAGGGGACAGTCGTCGTCACCATGCAGAACGGCGTGCCTTGGTGGTATTTTCACAAGGTGGGCGGCGCACTTGAAGGCACACGGCTAAACGCGGTCGATCCCGGTGGCGCGATCTGGCAGCGCATCGGACCGGAGCGCGTCATCGGCTCCGTCGTCTATCCCGCTGTCGAGGTCGATGCGCCGGGCCTGATCCGCCATGTCGAGGGCACGCGCTTTTCGCTGGGCGAGCCTTCCGGCGAGAAGAGCGAGCGGGCAACTGCGCTTGCCCGCGAAATGGTCAAGGCCGGGCTGCAGGCGCCGGTGCGCGAGGACATCCGCTCGGAGATCTGGGTGAAGCTCTGGGGCAATCTCTCCTTCAACCCGATCTCGGCGCTGACCGGCGCCACGCTTGCGGCAATCGTCGGCGATGAAGCCACGCGCGCCGTCGCCTGCGCCATGATGCTGGAAGCGCAGGCGATCGGTGAGCGCCTTGGCGTGCGCTTCCTCATCCCCGTCGACCGGCGCATCAAGGGCGCCGGCGATGTCGGCGAGCACAAGACCTCTATGCTGCAGGACCTCGAGCGCGGCCGCCCGATGGAGATCGACGCGCTGGTCAGCGCCGTGCAGGAACTCGGCCGCCTCACCGGCCAACCGACGCCGACCATCGACGCCGTGCTGGCGCTGGTGCGGCGGCTTGCGATCGAACGCCGGTGCTATTTTCCCTTGTAGTTTGTTCCTGTTTTGTTCTAGCCTGATCCTTTGGGGGATATCCGAAAGGATCAGCCATGAATGGAGAACCCTGGTACGGGATCGGCAGGAACGACCAAGCTTTTTTCCGGTGGGATCGAGCCAGCCACGATCCGACTGATCGATTGTTCTTCGCCATTCTTGCCGAACAGATGATCGCCCGTATTCTGGAATCGCGTGCTGTGGCTTGGCAACGAGAGTTGGGGCTTGGAGGCAAGCTGGTTCGTCCCAGTCATCGCCATATCTCGCTTGTCATGCTCGGTGATTACGACGGCTTGCCGAGGCTTTTGGTTGAGGATGCCTGCTACGCCGGCTCACTGGTACGAGCCCAGGTCTTTGATGTCTCTTTCAACCGTCTGTCGGCCTTTGGCGGTGGTGCATTGGTCTTGCGGGCAAGTGATGGCGTTCCACAATTCGAAGCCTTTTGGCGGGCGTTCACGGCAGCGCTTTTCGATAGCCCGTTGCAGCCTTTTGTCCCGAATTCAATAGCGCCGCATGTTACTTTGCTGCGTGACAAAGCACGCGTTCCGAAAGTTGAGGAGCGGGCAGTTGAGCCGATCGGTTGGACGGTGCGCGAGTTCGTGTTGATACACAGTTTCCTGCGTCAGAATCGATACCAGGTCATCAGACGCTGGCAATTGAACGATCGGGACGACGTGCATGCTGTCATGTGAGCATCTCGAATCGTCCTTATCATCAGCGCGCAAGCCTCACCATCCTGACACGATTTGTCACCTGTGGAGGTGGCCGTCAGTGGCAGGCGAAAGATCGATGCCTACCTGATGTCTTGTCCAAACCGGGAGGAAGTCATGACCACTGCCGAAATTGCCAAGGATTTTACCGAGCTCCTCAAGCGGGGCGACAGCCACGGCGCTGCCGCGAAGTACAATGCCGACGACATCGTCAGCTACGAGGCGATGGAAGGGCCGATGGCCGTCTGCAACGGCAAGGAGGCCGTCAAGGAAAAGGGCGCCTGGTGGGAAGCCAACCACGAGGTTCACGGCGGCTCGATCGAGGGCCCCTACGTCAATGGCGACCAGTTCGCCTTGCGCTTCAGCTTCGACGTGACACCCAAATCCACCGGCGAGCGCGTCAAGATGGACGAGGTCGGCCTCTACACGGTCAAGAACGGCAAGATCAGCGAAGAGCGGTTCTACTACTGAGCCTTGCTGGGCTCTGAATGCCCTTCGCGCCGCGATTTAAAGAATCAGGCATGGCGGCCTCGGATGATGCCCTGGCCACCATGCCAGCTTCTCAAATCGTCTTCACATAGGCCGCCAACTGGTCGGCTACCGTGCCCCAGCCGTCGAAGAAACCCATCTCCTCGTGGCTGTTGCGGGTCGCCTCGTCGCGATGGATGGCGGTGGCGGTGTAGCGCGTGCCCTTGCCCTCGGGCGTCAGCGTGATGATCGCGGTGATGAAGGGCTCGCCGGACGGCCGGTAGCCCGGCAGCAGCGCGTCGGTCCACACCAGCCGCTCGTTCGGCACGATCTCGAGATAGCAGCAATGGCGGTCGTTGACCTCCTTGCCGTCGGGCGATTGCATGCGCGTGCGGAACAGGCCGCCGGGCCTGAGGTCGATCTCGCAATCGGTGATGATCCATGGCTTCGGCGTGAACCACTGCTTGACATGCTCCGGCCTCGTCCAGGCGCGCCACAGGAGTTCGCGCGACGCGTCGAGGAAGCGCTCCAGCGTCAGGTCCAGTTTCGGGTTCGGCTTGAACGGATAGCTCACTTTTCACTCTCCTTGAGGCTCATCACATAGGCGTCGAACTGGTCGAGGCGGCGCTCCCACAGCGCGCGCTGTTCGGCGAGCCAGTTTTCCGCCAGCTTCAGCGGCTCGGGCGAAAGGCTGTAGGTCCTGACCCGACCGGCCTTTTGCGACTGCACCAGCCCGCAACCTTCCAGCACCTTTAGGTGCTCGACGAAGGAGGGGAGCGCCATGCCGAACGGCTCCGCCAGCTCGCTGACTGAGGCGGGACTCCTGTTCAGCCGCTCCACGACACGCCGGCGTGTCGGATCGGCCAGCGCGCGAAATATGCCGTCGATCGGCGGCGGGTTTGGGCTGACGGTCTGCAGGCTCATAGCTGTTCCTTCCGAGACCGCCTTGCGGTCAGACGACCTTTGCAGGAAAAATACTTAGGAAAAAACCTTAGTATTGGCAAGAGCCAATCGCACCGGCGTAAAGCGCTGGCAAAGCCTATAGGGCCGGCCTAGGCTTCTGCCGGATTCGAAAATCTCATCCGACAGAGGCTGCCTTGACCATCACCATATATGGCATCACCACTTGCGACACGATCAAGAAGGCGCGCGTCTGGCTGGAGAGCCATGACGTGCCGTATCGCTTTCATGACTACCGGGCAGAGGGGATCGAGGCCGACAGGCTCAGCGGTTGGATCGCCAAGGTCGGCTGGGAAAAGCTGCTCAATAAGGGCAGCACCACCTTTCGCGAGCTGCCGGAGGCGGACAAGGAAGGGCTGGACGAGAAGAAGGCCAAGAAGCTGATGCTCGCCAAGCCGACGATGATCAAGCGGCCGGTGCTGGAGGTGGGGAATGACGTTATCGTTGGCTTCAAGCCGGATGTTTATGAGGAGGCGGTGGGCGGGAAGTAGGCACGACCACTTACGTCGAGTTCCTTCGCCCCCCTCTCTGTCCTGCCGGACATCTCCCCCTCAAGGGTGGAGATCAGCCGTCACGCCGGCCTTCGCCAATCAACCTTGCAAGAATTAGCGGAGCGCCGGAGCTGCCAATCTCCCCCCAAGAGGGGGAGATGTCCGGCAGGACAGAGGGGGGCGCTGTCCCGCCAGCATCTCAACGTTTACGCCTTTAGGTACGCCGCCAGCGCCACCGCATTGTTGTTCGTTTCGTCATGCGCGCCGTAGAGCAGCGTCACCTTGCCCTCACGCAGCAGGCCACGCAGCTGCGCTACCGCGTCGCTATTGGCGTCGAGCTCGGCCCGATATCGCTTCTGGAATTCCGGCCAGCGCTCCGGCTCGTGCCCGAACCATTTGCGCAGCGCGTCGCTCGGCGCGATCTCCTTCAGCCAAAGCGTCAGTTCGGCGTCCTTCTTGCTGACGCCGCGCGGCCAGATGCGGTCGACCAGCACCCGCTGGCCGTCGGCTTTCGCCGGCGGCTCATAGACACGCTTCACCGCAATGTCGAAGGCCACTTATGCCTCCTTTGCCAAGCCCCGACAAAGTGTGCAGCGGTTGGGCTCGGCGACTTCGCCGTGGCCGTCCGTTCGGAATTGCGCCAACAAAGCACCGTTACGCCCACTCGCCCTTGCGCATCACCGGCACGCGGCCGCCATCCTTGGCCACGCCGTCAATGTCGATCTTGTCGGAGCCGATCATCCAGTCGATGTGGATGAAGCTCTTGTTGCCGCCGCGCTCCGCGATCTCGTCCTGGCTGAGCGACGCGCCGTCGACGAAGCATTTCGAATAACACTGCCCGAGCGCGATGTGGCAGGCGGCGTTCTCGTCGAACAGCGTGTTGAAGAACAACAGCCCGCTCTTCGCGATCGGCGAGGAATGCGGCACCAGCGCCACCTCGCCGAGACGCCGCGCGCCTTCATCGGTGTCCAGCACCTTCTGCAGCACGTCCTCGCCCTTCGAGGCCTTGGCCTCGACGATCCGCCCACCCTCGAAGCGCACCGAGATGTCGTCGATCAGCGTGCCCTGGTAGGAGAGCGGCTTGGTCGAGGAGACATGGCCCTCGACGCGCCTCGCATGCGGCGTGGTGAAGACCTCCTCGGTCGGAATGTTCGGGTTGCAGGTGATGCCGTTCTTCGCCGTCGAAGCGCCGCCCATCCATTCATGGCCATCCGCCAGCCCGACGGTCAGGTCGGTGCCCGGCCCGGTGAAATGCAGCGCGTGGAAACGGTGCTCGTTGAGCCACTTCGTGCGCTCGGCCAAGGCGGCGTTATGCGCCTTCCAATTGCCGATCGGGTCCTCGACGTCGACCCGCGAGGCCGAGAAGATGGCGTCGGCAAGCTTCACCACCGCGACGTCGTCCGGCTCACCCGGAAACACCTGTTTTGCCCAGGCAAGATCGGGATAGGCGACGATGTTCCAGTTGATGTCGAAGCCGGTGATCTTCTCCAGCGCCGGCTGGTAGGCCATCGAGTTGGCCTTGTTGGCGCGCGCCACCTTGGCCGGATCCTGCGACGAGAGCAGCGACGGATCCTCGCCGCGCACGGCGAGCCGCGCCGCATTGTTGGAGAACGCCTTCGCCATGCCTTCATAGAGCCAGCCGGCGGCGCGGTCGAAGCCGGCGTCTGCCCCATAGCGGAAGCGCGCCAGCGTGATCTCGTCGTCGTTGAAGATCGGCGTCACCAGCCCGGCGCCGGCCTTATAGGCGTGCTCGACGATGCGGCGGGTCAGCGGCAGCGCTGCGATCGAGGAGGTCAGCACCAGGTCCTGTCCGGGCTGCAATTGCAGTCCGACCTTGACGGCGACTTCCGCCAGTCGGTCGAGCTTCACCGGGTCGATGCTTGCCGAAACGCCGCGCGAATGTGTGGTCATGATCCTGCTGCCGTTATGTTGGGGTTCTCATCCTTACATAGACCGCTGCGATTGACCTTTCCACCGCGATCGACTGGGCCTGCTCTCAAGCAGGACGAACCGCGGCATTGAAAGTACGGAGCGGTTAGGCGGCGCTGTCGAGTGCCCGGAACTGCGCCACGGTCGCCTCGATCTCCTCGCGGATCCAGGTCTTGAAGTCGCGTACCTTGCGGCTTTCGCTCTTGGGGGCCGAGGTCACCAGCCAGTAACCCAGCCCGCTCTCGGCCCTGATTCCGAAGGGCGCGACCAGCCGGCCGTCGGCCAGCGCGTCGGCGGTCAGCAACTGCCAGGCGAGCATCACGCCGTGGCCGGCGATCGCCGATTCCAGGCAAAGCATCGGATCGGTGAAACGCGCGCCTTTCTGGAAGGTGACCGGCTCGACGCCGGCCGCCTCGAACCAGCCGTCCCAGCTGAACATCGCCCGCTCGTCGGTGATGGCACAGGTCTGCGCCAGATCGCCGATCGACTTCAGCCTGGCCGCGATCGAGGGCGCGCAGACTGGAAATACCTCCTGGGCAAGCAGAAGCTCGGCGCGCCCGCCCGGCCATTTGCCGTCGCCAAGCCGGATGGCGATATCGACATCGGAGCGGTCGAGATTGGCGATCCTGGCCGAAGCGTCGATGCGCAAAAGCACATTCGGATGGCGCGCGAAATGCCGCGACAGCCGGGGCAGCAGCCATTTCGAGGCGAAAGCCGGCGCCACCGAGACGACCAGCGTGCACTCGTTGGCCTCGTCGGCCAGCGCCACGGCTTGCGCAAGCTCGCGGAAGCCGGCGCTGAGCCGCGTCGTGAAGACGACGCCGAATTCCGTCGGCACGAGCCCGCCCGGCGTGCGTTCGAACAGCGCCTGTCCCAACTGCTTTTCCGTGCGCTTGACCTGCTGGCTGACGGCGCTGACCGAGACATTCAACTCCGCGGCCGCGCCCGCCAGCGATCCCAGGCGGGCGACGGTTTCCACGGCGCGCAGGCCGTTGAGATGGACGCGGTTCAGCATGGCCATCCAGTTTTTCTAAAGTGAACGGACCGAAATCTCAATTGAACCCCGACAGGAAACGGCAGAATTTACCTGGAACAGCCTTGAGCCATGAGGTGGCCCCGATGAAGATTTTATCTTTGCTGAAAGGGCTTTGCGGCACCGAGGCGAGGCCGCCCGAGGACGGCGAGATCGCGCGCTGGATCATCGATCCGCTGTCGCATCCGGTGTTCGACACCATGTCGGAGCGCGAGCTCGGCGACATGCCCTTCCGGCTGACGGCCCGCCGCACAGCTTACGAGATGACGGGTGCCGCTGGCCGCTAAGTTGCCGCGAAGTTATTGATCTTTTTCGGCGGTGCTCCCCCTCATCCGGCCGCTTCGCGGCCACCTTCTCCCCAAGGCGAGAAGAGATGGCGCCGGCAGCGACAGGCTCCTCTCCCCACCGGGGAGAGGTCAGCCGAGCGAAGCGGAGGCTGGGTGAGGGGACGTGCACCTGGCCCAACGCAAGCGCATTGTTTCACCTGCACATGCAATTATTGTGCACTGCAATGAACGCCTCGCCATCTCCCTTGCGGCTTGCTCTCGCCGGCATGGTCGCGCTTGCCGTCGCCATGGGCATCGGCCGCTTCGTCTACACGCCGATCCTGCCGGGCATGATGGAGGGACTTGGCCTGACGCCGGCCGATGCCGGTTGGATAGCTTCCGCCAATTATGTCGGCTACCTCATCGGCGCGCTTGCCGCGGCCGGTGGCTGGGCGCATGGCCGCGAGCGCATGCTGATGTTCGCCGGCCTCGCCGCCAGCGCCGTGCTCGCGGCCCTCATGGGGTTCAACGAGACGATGGCCGCCTTCCTCGTCATCCGCTTCCTGGCCGGCCTCGCCAGTGCCTTCGTCATGGTGTTCATGGCCTCGATCGTCTTCAGCCATCTGGCTGAGGCTGGCCGCGGCGATTTGCAGGCGCTGCATTTCGGCGGCGTGGGCCTCGGCATTGCCGCGTCCTCGGCGCTGCTGGCGATCCTCGTCTCCGAACATGCGGGCTGGGCCGCCGGCTGGCTCTGGTCCGGAGCGCTTTCGGCGCTTGGCCTGCTCGTCGTCGCGCTGCTCGCCGGCTCGACCATGCCGGCCAATGTCGCCAGCGGGCGCGAGCCGGCGCTGCCGAAGTACGGGTCCCTGGTGAAGTTGATCGTCGCCTATGGGCTGTTCGGCTTCGGCTATGTGGTGACGGCCACTTTCCTGGTCGCCATCGTCCGCCAGGGCGGCGGCGGGCGCGTCTTCGAGGCGACTGTCTGGATGGTTGCCGGCCTCGCTGGCTTTCCCTCGACTTGGGCGTGGCAGAAGCTCGCCGGCCGGATAGGGCTCTATGCCACTTATGCCGCGAGTTGCCTGGTCGAGGTGGTCGGCGTCACCGCCAGCGTCGTCGTCAAGGGCGTCGCCGGACCGCTGATCGCCGGCGTCCTGCTCGGCGGCACCTTCATCGCTATCACGGCGCTGGGCCTACAGATGGGCAGGCAGCTCGCGCCGCGGGCGCCGCGCCGCATCTTCGCGGTGATGACGGCGGCCTTCGGCCTTGGCCAGATCGTCGGCCCGATCGCCGCCGGCCTGCTCGCCCAGGCTTCGGGCAATTACATGCTTGCTTCGATCATGGCAGCGTCGGCGCTGCTCGCCTCCGGCGTCATTGCTTGGTCGGCTGCGCCAAAATCGCCATGATTTGCGGTTTGTTCGATGCCGGGCGTCGGGCACGGGCATTTTCTTTCCCCCTAATGTGTGACTTTATGCCCGCCGAACTGCAACGCCGCTGATTTGCGGTCAGACCGAGGAAACCCGCCACAGTGTTCGTATCCTTCTTCCCGCAGCCGAAGCTTTTCTTCACATCGGCCGCCGTCTGGAGCCTTGCCGCGATCCTGTTCTGGTTCTTCGGCGGCGAGCAGTTGGGCGCCGTCTTCGGCCTGCCGCCCGTGGCGGCCGGTTCGCCGCCGATCATCGGCATCGCGGTGCTGTGGTCGAAGCCGTTTCTGTGGTTCTACATGTACTTCGTGGCCTGCGTGGCGATCTTCTACGCCTTCTGGAGCTGGTACGCCCCGCACCCGTGGCAGAACTGGTCGATCCTGATGACCGCCGTCATCCTGTTCTTCATCTACTTCAACGTTCAGGTCTCGGTTGCGGTCAACAACTGGTATGGCCCGTTCTTCGATTATGTTCAGGGCTTGATGTCGGGAACGACGGCCTCGACCGACATCGAATTCTACAAGGGGTTGGCCGATTTCTCCTGGCTCGCGCTGGTCGGCATGAACGTGCAGGTGGTCAACGCCTTCATCGTCAGCCATTGGATCTTCCGCTGGCGCACCGCGATGAATGATTACTTCATGGCCAACTGGGGCCGGCTGCGCCACATCGAGGGCGCCTCGCAGCGTATCCAGGAGGACACGATGCGCTTCTCGCAGATCATGGAAGATCTCGGCTCGACTTTCGTTCAGTCGATCATGACATTGATCGCCTTTCTGCCGGTCTTGATTCAACTGCAGGCCCACATCACCGAATTGCCGATCATCGGCACGGTCCCGCAGCCGCTGGTCGTTGCCGCATTGGGCTGGTGTCTGTTCGGAACGATTTCCGTCATGGTGGCGGGTCTCAAGCTGCCGGGCCTGCAGTTCCGCAACCAGCGTGTCGAGGCAGCCTATCGCAAGGAACTTGTCTACGGCGAGGATCATCCCGATCGGGCGCAGCCGGCGACGACGACACAATTATTCGCCAATGTCCGCCGTAATTATTTCAAGCTATATTTCCACTACATCTATTTCAACGTCGTTCGTTACACCTACCTGCAAGCCGACAACATTTTTTCGTTGCTCATCCTTGGGCCCTCGCTGGTTGCGCATAAGATCACGTTCGGCGCCCTGAACCAGATATCGAACGCGTTCGGCAAGGTGACGAATTCGCTGCAGTTCCTGTTGAATTCGTGGTCGACGATTGTTGAACTGCAGTCGGTGCACAAACGTCTGCGAGCCTTCGAAGCGACGCTGCAGGGCGAGCAACTGCCGATTATCGATCAGCACTATCTAGAGCGCGAGCAAGCTGGCATGCGTCCCGAAGATCAGCCGGCAGGCTAGAGCGCGGCCGGTCCAGTTAGCCGCCCACCGCCGCCTGCGCCTGCCCGGGCCGCTGGCGCGCGAGATAGTCGCGGAAACTGATGCACTCGACATCGGCCTTCACGCAGACCTCGCCGGCGAAGCGCTCCAGCGCGTTCCAGTAGGCGCCGTCGTTCATCAGGGTGAAGTGGAAGCCGAGCTCCAGCGGCAGGCGCTTGCCGTTGTACTGAGCCTCGAAGGCGGTGTGGAACGCCTGATAGGCGCGCTCGGTGAATGCGTCCGCCTCGGCCGGCTTTTCGGTGCCGCCCGAGTGGCGGACATAAAGATTGTAATCCATGGCGACGACCAGCTTGGCCTTGTCTCCCTCCGGGATAAGCGGCAGGGCGAAGCGGGTTATGCCATTCAGGGTTGGCGGCACGACCGGGCCGCTCGAGACGCCGCTCGCGTCGTATTCAAAGCCGGCCTCGGGCAGCGCTTCGTAAAGCGCCTTATCGGTGGCCAGATAGGGCGCGCGAAAACCGGTTACGGTATGGCGAGCGAAATTGCGCCAGCCGGCCGGTTCCTGGATGCCGTTGATGGCATAGGCGTTCTCGAAAATGCGGCGCGCGGAGGCGAATTCGGCCAGCCAGTCGGCCTTGCTCCAGTCCTTGCCGTCGAAATGGCCGCAGGCATGGCTGCCGATGTCGTGGCCTTCGGCAGCTGCCAGCCGGACCTGCTCCAGCCGGTCGGCGACATCCTGTTTCGAGGCGCCGAAGCCGACATTCGATTTGCCGGCGGCCTTGCCGGGGCCGGCATAGTGCAGCCGCGTCTCGGGAGAGAGCAGGAAGACGCAGGACAGGAAATAGGTGAAATGCGCGCCCGTGCGCTTTGCCAGCGCCCGGCTGCGCTGCCATTGCGAGATATCGCGGGCGGCGTCGAACGAGATCAGCACGACCTGCTTGGCCGGGGAAACGGTTGGCGATTTCGGCGGATCGGCGAAGGCGGTATTGGCTGAGGCGAGCGAGGCAAGACTGATCGCAAGGACGCGGTACGAACGAAGCATTGACAACCTTCTGGCGGGGACGTCTTCCGGCCGATCGGAAGCCGGCTATCGCGCAAATGTGGCGCGGTTGCGTTCAGGTATGGACTGTGGGCGCCCGGCATTCTCAGCCGATTTTCCGGTCCGCCCCCTTCCATGCCGACGAAATTTCGCTAAAACGCGGGCTCAAGAAGCGCCCCCTCCTGGGGCCGCAATGGTTTTGATTGATGTCGGACGACAGTTTTATCCGCGAAGTCAACGAAGAGATTCGTCGCGAGCAGGCGCAGAAGCTATGGGACCGTTTCGGCCCGGCCATTCTCGGCCTTGCCATCCTGATCGTGCTCGGCACCGCCGCTGTCGTCGGCTACCGCTATTGGGACGAAACCCGCGCCAACCGCTCGGGCGACGCCTTCTCGGCGGCCCTCAAGCTCGCCAATGACGGCAAGAACGACGAGGCGATCGCCGCGCTCGACCAGCTGGAGAAGGACGGCTACGGCGCCTATCCGCTGCTCGCCCGCATGCGCGCCGCGACCGTCAAGGCCAACAAGGGCGACGTCGATGGCGCGGTCAAGGATTTCGACGAGGTCGCCGCCGACAGCGCCATTCCCGCCGGCATTCGCGATATCGCGCGGCTGAGGGCGGCGCTCCTGCTCGTCGACCACGGCTCCTACGCCGATGTCTCCAGCCGCATCGAGGCGCTTACCGCCGACACCAATCCGCTGCGCCATTCGGCGCGCGAGGCGCTCGGCCTTGCCGCCTGGAAGGACGGCAAGTCGGCGGACGCGCTCAAACTGTTCGACCAGATCTCTTCGGATGAAGCCGCCCCGCGCAATGTGCGCCAGCGCGCGCAGCTGATGTCCGAGTTGATCCGCGGGTCGGGCAACGTGTCGTGATCCTGGATGGGCTTCAAAGTCGCCATCATCGGCCGGCCTAACGTCGGCAAATCGACTCTTTTCAATCGGCTGGTCGGAAAGAAGCTGGCGCTTGTCGACGACACGCCTGGTGTAACGCGCGACCGCCGTGTCCATGCGGCAAAACTCTACGATCTCCATTTCGATGTCATCGACACCGCCGGTTTCGAGGACGCAGCGGCTTCGACGCTTCCCGGCCGCATGCGCCAGCAGACCGAAATCGCCATTCGCGAAGCCGACCTCATCTTCTTCACCGTCGATGCCAAGTCGGGCCTGATGCCCGACGACCGCACCTTCGCCGAGGTGGTGCGCAAATCGGGCAAGCCGGTGGTGCTCGTCGCCAACAAGGCAGAGGCGCGTGGCGCTCAAGGGGGCATGCTGGAAGCCTGGGAGCTCGGCCTCGGCGAGCCGATCCCGATCTCGGCCGAGCACGGCCAGGGCATGCCGGATCTGCGCGACGCCGTAATTGAAGCGCTCGGCCAGGAACGCGCTTTCGGCGAGGATGAGGAAGACGAAGCCGGCGAGATCGCCGCCAGCGAGGTTCTGATCGGCGAGGACATCGCCGACCCGGATGCTGAAGCGCCCTATGACGACACCAAGCCGCTGCGCATCGCCGTCGTCGGCCGCCCGAACGCCGGCAAGTCGACGCTGATCAATGCGCTGATCGGCGAGGAGCGGCTGCTCACCGGTCCGGAAGCCGGCATTACCCGCGATTCGATCTCGGTCGACTGGGACTGGCGTGGCCGCAGGATAAAGCTGTTCGACACGGCCGGCATGCGCCGCAAATCCAGGATCCATGAAAAGCTGGAAGTGCTCTCGGTGCAGGATGGCCTGCGCGCCATCCGCTTCGCCGAGATCGTCATCATCATGCTCGACGCCACCATCCCGTTCGAGAAGCAGGATCTGCAGATCGCCGATCTCATCATCCGCGAGGGCAGGGCGCCGGTGATCGCCTTCAACAAATGGGACCTGATCGACAATCCGCAGGAGCTGCTGGCCGAGCTGCGCGAAAAGACCGAGCGGCTCCTGCCGCAGGTGCGCGGTATCCAGGCGGTGACGGTCTCGGCCGAGACCGGGCGCGGCCTCGACCGGCTGATGGAAAGCGTCATCAAGACGCACAAGGTCTGGAACAGCCGTGTCTCTACCGGCAAGCTCAACCGCTGGCTGGAAGGCATCCTCGCGCATCACCCGCCGCCCGCCGTCGCCGGCCGCCGGCTGAAGATCAAATACGTCACCCAGGCCAAGACCCGCCCGCCGGGCTTCGTCGTCTCCTGCTCCCGCCCGGACGCCATGCCGCAATCCTATGTCCGCTATTTGACCAACAGCCTGCGCGAGGCCTTCGACATGCCAGGCGTGCCGATCCGCATGGCACTGCGCACCTCGGACAATCCGTTTGCGGGCAGGGCGAAGAAGCGGTGACTTCTGGGAAAGCGCCGACGCTGATCCCTCGTCATCCACGGGTCTACGCGCGTCGCTCCGCTCCTTGCCTCGCCCTAGAATGACGATGTCGAAAGGCGTCGGCTAGGACGCTAAGCGACCTCTCGCAACCCATCGCCGGTTCGCGCTCCCTCCGGCAACGTCTCCACTGCCGCCTGCAGCAGGATCTCCGCCAGCCGCGCTGCCACCGGGTCGAGCTCGGCGTCCTTCCGGTGCAGGTGCAGCGCCATCGTCGGCAGGGCAGGAAGCCCGAGGACTCCCGGCGCGATCGCCCTGACATTGGCAGGCAGGCCGATATCGGTGCGGATCGTCAGGCCGAGGCCTGCCGCCACCGCCGCCCAGATGCCGCCGAGG
Organism: Mesorhizobium sp. CA7; assembly: GCF_020165015.1. Lineage (NCBI taxonomy): Bacteria > Pseudomonadati > Pseudomonadota > Alphaproteobacteria > Hyphomicrobiales > Phyllobacteriaceae > Mesorhizobium > Mesorhizobium sp. CA7. The sequence goes on along the minus strand of NZ_JAIUHH010000004.1, from coordinate 216,702 downwards.
GAAGGACTCGAGAAGGACATGCGCCAGGGCATGCCCGCGCGATCGAGTGTCTCGGTCGCCACGGTTCTGAGCAGGCACGGCGCCTCGAACACCACCAGCGGCAGCGGCTCGCCATTGCGCGGACCAGCCTCGATCGGCTTGGCCGGGCCGATCCAGCGCGCCGGCACGTCGGCGACATGGCGGCTATAGGGCAGGGCCGTGCCGTCATGCCAGGCAAGCGCGATGTCGAGATTGCCTGACAGGACACGCTCGGCCAGGTCGTGGCTGCGGCCGATCCGTGCTTCGATGCGGACCTTGGGATGGGCGCGGGCGAAGCGGCCGAGCACGTCGGGCAGCACGGCCTCGCCGAAATCCTCCTGCAGGCCGAGCCGTACCCAGCCTTCCAGCTCGACGTCGCGGATGGCGGAGGTCGCCTCGTCGTTGAGCTCGATCAGCCGCCGCGCGTAGCCGAGCATCGTCTCGCCGGCTTCGGTGAGCGCCAGGCCGCGCCCTGCCTTGCGGAAGATCGGCGTGTCCGCCTGCTCCTCCAGCTTCTTCAATTGCGCGCTGACCGCGGATGTCGAGCGGCCAAGCCGTTCGGCCGCCTTGGCGAAGCTGCCCAGCTCCATGCCGGTGACGAAGGTTCTGAGGACATCAAGGTCGAAAGTGACGCGGCGCATCGGGATTATCCTAATTTTCAGAACTGTCGATCAAAAACTTCCTGATTTTATGGATGAAGCTATGGCGCTACATCCGGTCCGTCAAGCCGTCAGCCGGTCGCAACGGGAATGAACCATGTCCGCCATCGTCACACGCAACGACTGCCAACCGGCTGATGCAAGCGCCGGCGCCTCAGCCCGCCGCGCCTTCGGCCCCAACCATCGCTGGAAGGTGCTGGGCATCGGGGTCGCCGCCAATGCCGGCTTCTCCGCCACCTTCTCCGGCATTCCGGCAACCGCAGTGGCGATGCGCCAGGGCTACCACCTCGACAATGCTTCGCTGGGCTTGGCATTGGGTCTACTCGGTCTCGGCGTGGCGCTGAGCGAGCTGCCCTGGGGAGTGCTCACCGACCGCTGGGGCGACCGCCGCGTGCTCCTGACCGGGCTCGGCGCGACGGCCGCATGGCTTTTCATCATGGCGCTGCTTGTCGTGCCGACGAAAATGGCCGTTCCCGGCGTCGCGCTGCTGTCGGCCAGCCTGCTCGTCGCCGGCCTGCTCGGCGGCAGCGTCAACGGTTCCAGCGGCCGCGCCATCATGGGCTGGTTCGGCGACGGAGAGCGCGGCTTCGCCATGAGCATCAGGCAGACGGCGGTGCCGCTCGGCGGCGGGCTGGGCGCTCTCATCCTGCCTTCGCTGGCGCTGGCTTTCGGCTTCGCCGCGGTCTTCGGCCTGCTTGCCGTCGTGTCCGCGCTCTCGGCCTGGTTTGCCTGGCGTTGGCTGCACGAGCCGCCGGCGGAAAGCGGCGGTCACGCCGCCGCAGCGGCAAGCGGCCCGGCGCCCTTGCGCAACATCGAGGTGTGGCGCATGTCGACCGCCATCGGCCTGCTCTGCTTCCCGCAGGTCGCGGTGCTGACCTTCGGCTCGGTCTTCCTGCATGACTTTGCGGGCATGGGCACCTTGGTGACCAGCGCGAGCCTCGCCGCCGTGCAGACCGGCGCCATGGTGATGCGCGTATGGAGCGGCCGTTTCACCGACCGCCACGGCAACCGCCGCCCGTTCCTGAAACTCTGCAGCGCGCTGAGCGCATTTGCCTTCCTGGCGCTGTGGCTGCTGGTGATCGGCGCTGCCGGCGCACCGTGGCTGCTGGTGCTGCTTCCACTGATGGTCATCGTCGCCGGCATATCCGTCTCGGCCTGGCACGGCGTCGCCTATACCGAGCTTGCCACCCTTGCCGGCGCCGGCCATGTCGGCACCGCGCTCAGCCTTGCCAACAGTTTCGTCTTTATCGGCTTCTGCCTGGTGCCGATCGCCATCCCCTGGATCTTGGTCGCCTTCGCATGGCCGGGCGTGTGGCTGGCGGCGGCGGTTTGCGCGGTGCTCGCCTGGCCGATCTTCCTGCGCCAGGCCTGATTCAGCCGAAGCCGATGCACCCACCCAGGCCTGATTCTTCATCGGCCCGCTGTGGAAATTGCAAGCCGGCTTGCCTCAAACATGAAAAGAACATGATCGATGTCGTTAACCCCGCATCAAGGTTAATGCTTCATTTTGACTCTCCGGGGTCAGTAGCGTTCTGGAGAGTTCCGTGCATCGACGCGTTTCATTGCGGCTTGCCGCCGCCGCCGTTGCGAAAAAACGTTCCTTTCTTCCTCCTTTGGTACTCGGGCTCGGTATTTGGATCGGCTTCCCGTCGGCCGTCGCCTATCAGGATATGGCAAGCCTGATCTCCGGCCTGGAATCGTCCGACACCCGCTGGAACGCCTATATCGAGAAATCCGCAGCTGGCTCAGTGCACGCGGCCGAAATGCCGTTTGTCGATTCCGTCACCACCGGCTCGCTCTCCGGTTCCGGCGTAAATTTGCCGGGGGTTGGCACCGTCGCCTTCCGCGGCAAGGGCAGCGCCGTTGGCGCGACGCCCGATGAGGATCGTGTCGTGCGCGCCGACAAGAAGGGCCGCATCGTCAAGGTGTCGCCAGTCGCGCCGCCCAAGAATTTCAGCGCCGGCTCGATTTTCGAGCGCACCTCCTCGCTGCTGCGTCCCGCGATGGACAGCGGCCTGAAGCTCACCTTCGCCAAGCCGGGCATCAAGGGCAAGGAAGTCCAGATCGCCCAGGCCTTCCATCTTCGCGAGGACAAGAGGCCGGATCCGGCGCTGCCGGCGGCGCTTGTCGCCCTCGTCAACAACGACAAGCCGGACATCCTTGCCACGGCCTATGCCCAGTCCGCGCCCGACTACGCCAAGGCTTCGCCCTTCGAGGCGCTGCTGCAGGACGATCCCAACGATGGCCGCTTCATTCCGCCGATGGGCAAGGGCGACCATGCCTGGCTGCAGACCCCCCTGCCGGCAAGTGTCTTTTCCAAGCCCGAGCAGGCCTGCCTTGCCAAGGGCATCTATTTCGAGGCGCGCAGCGAGCCGGTCCGCGGCCAGGCGGCGGTGGCGCAGGTGATCCTCAACCGCGTCCGCAACCCGACCTATCCGAAGACGATCTGCGGCGTCGTCTACCAGAACGACAATTGGTTCAACCGCTGCCAGTTCTCCTTTGCCTGCGACGGCAGGAAGAAGACAATCACCGACCTGGCCTCCTACAAGACCGCCCAGGAGGTTGCCATGGCGGTGACCGCCGGCAAGATATTCATTCCCGAGGTCGGTTCTTCGACTCATTACTACGCCAATTACGTCCATCCGGGCTGGGCGCGGGCCATGCACAAGATGACCAGGATCGGCCTGCATATCTTCTACCGCACCTATGGCGGCGGCTGGAGCTGAGCCGCTAAAGCATGTCTCCCGAAAGTGGTAAGCGGTTTCGGGAAGACACGCGCGAAATCAAAAACTGAAGCGCGTGGAGCGAATCTGAAGGATCGCGACGCGCTTTAGGTGGCTCGAGCTGAGCCGCTTAAATACCACCCCGGCCAACCTTCCTCCGACGCCCGGCAATGCCTCGGCGGACGCGCCTTGTCGCGCGGATTCGCGCCGTTACCTCACGCAGGCGTGAAGGGCACGATGTCGCACCTCGATAAACCATTGATTTAACTGTTAAAAATACATCGCTTGGAAGTTCGGCCCGTGGCTTGACGGGGGCGGACCCTCTAACTATGTTGCCGGCGACTTTAGAAGCGGACGGACGGCAATCGTCTGCCCGGGCAGGGGGGGGCGATGGCCGACAAAACCGGGCCAGACGGAACCGGAGAAACCGGCCGCGGCAGGCAGCCAGAAGCCACCATCCGCGACGACGAACTTGAGCGCCGCCGGCGCGACCTCGAAGCATCGCTTGCGACGAGACGCACGGACCGGTCCGAGGGGAAAGACGAAGCGAAAGCTGCGACCGGTTACGGTCAGGCGCTGAAGCTGTCCAGCGAGTTCATCGCCGGAGTGGTGGTCGGTGTCGGCTTGGGCTGGATCATCGACCGTCTGGCGGGAATAGCGCCCTGGGGTCTGATCGTCGGCCTGTTGCTGGGCTTTGGCGCAGGCATACTCAATGTCCTGCGCTCGGCGGGACTGGCATCGGAATTCGGCCAGGGCGGCAAGCCGCGCGAGCCGAGAGAATGAAGTGAGGCGCCGCAGGGCGCTAAGTGAATTAAAAAGCCGTTTGTGGCTTTGACGGGGATTTAAAGTGGCTGCTGACAAGGTCGATCCGATCCACCAGTTCCAGATCCATCCGATCATCCCGCTGCATATCGGCGGCTACGACGTATCTTTCACCAACTCCTCTTTGTTCATGGTCGTGACGATCGTCCTGGCGTCCGCCTTCCTCTATATGAGCACCGCCAGCCGGGCCTTGATTCCGGGTCGCCTGCAGTCGGTGTCCGAAATGGCCTACGAATTCGTCGGCAACATGCTGCGCGATGCCGCGGGCAAGCAGGGCATGCAGTTCTTCCCGCTGGTGTTCTCGCTGTTCATGTTCGTGCTGGTCGCCAACCTGATCGGCCTGTTCCCTTATTTCTTCACCGTCACCAGCCACATCATCGTCACCTTCACGCTGGCGATCCTGGTCATCGGCACGGTCCTCGTCTACGGCTTCGCCAAGCACGGCTTCGGCTTCCTCAAGCTGTTCGTGCCGCATGGCGTGCCGGGCTACCTTCTGCCGCTGGTGGTGGCGATCGAAATCATCTCCTTCGTCTCGCGGCCCGTCAGCCTCTCGGTTCGTCTTTTCGCCAACATGCTGGCCGGCCACATCACGCTGAAAGTGTTCTCGGGCTTCGTCGTCAGCCTGAGCGCGTTTGGCGCCGTCGGTATCGCCGGCTCGGTGCTGCCGCTTGCCATGGCGGTCGCGCTCTCCGCGCTCGAGCTGTTGGTCGCCTTCCTGCAGGCCTATGTGTTCGCGGTGCTGACCTGCATGTATCTGAACGACGCGCTGCACCCGAGCCACTGATTTTCACCGGCGCCCCGGCGCCAGCTTACCCAACGTACCAACTTCAACGAACAGAGAAACCACAGGAGTTTTGAAATGGACGCAACTGCAGCAGCTGCTATCGGCGCTGGTATCGCCTGCATCGGCATGGGCGGCGCGGGCATCGGCCTCGGCAACATCTTCGGCAGCTACCTCTCGGGTGCGCTCCGCAACCCGTCGGCTGCCGACGGCCAGTTCGGCCGCCTGATCTTCGGCTTCGCGGTGACCGAAGCTCTGGGCATCTTCTCGCTCCTGATCGCTCTGCTCCTGGTCTTCAAGTAAGAGCCGGCGCTGACGAAAGGGGCCGCATGGTGCGGCCCGTTCTAGGGACAGGGGAATGAGATGTTCGTGACATCTGCCTATGCGCAAGAAGCAGCGCCGGCCGCGGCCGAGGGCGATACGCATGCCGGCACTGCCGTGCCTGCCGCGGAGCATGAAGCGTTCCCGCCGTTCGATGCCAAAACCTTCCCGTCGCAGATCCTGTGGCTGGTCATCACCTTCGGGCTCTTTTACCTGTTCCTGAAGCGGGTTGTGATGCCGCGTCTTGGCGGCATCATCGATGTCCGCAACGACCGCATCACCCAGGACCTCGACCATGCCGCAAGGCTGAAGGGCGAGGCGGACGCCGCGGTTGCTGCCTATGAGCAGGAACTGGCGGAAGCCAAGGTCAACGCCAACAAGATCGGCCAGCAGGCGAACGACGCCGCCAAGGCGCAAGCCGAGGGCACGCGCAAGAAGCTCGAGGCCGAGCTTGAGAAGAAGCTTGGCGAGGCCGAGGCGAGCATCGCCTCGATCAAGGCCAAGGCGATGAAGGAAGTCGGCACTATCGCCGAGGACACGACCTCGGCCATCGTCGAGGCGCTTGTCGGCGGCAAGGCCGACAAGGCCGAAATCGCGGCCGCGGTCAAATCCGCGAGCCGGTGAGGAGCGGGATCATGGACGCCACATCACTCGCCACGCTCTGGGCCACCATCGCCCTGATCATCTTCCTCGGCGCCGTCGTCTATCTGAGGGTGCCGGGCATGCTTGCCAAGTCGCTCGACGCCCGCGCGGCCAAGATCAGCAGCGAGCTCGAGGAGGCACGGCGCCTGCGCGAGGAGGCCCAGCAGCTGCTGCGCCAGTATCAGCAGAAGCGCAAGGAAGCCGAGAAGGAGGCCGCCGACATCGTCGCTGCCGCCAAACGCGAGGCTGACTTGCTTGCCTCCGAGGCGGCCAAGAAGACCGAGGACTATGTCGCCCGGCGCACCGCGCTTGCCGAGCAGAAGATCAGCCAGGCCGAGCGCGAGGCGGTGAGCGAAGTGCGCGCCACCGCCGTCGACATCGCCGTCGAAGCCGCCCGCACGCTGCTCGCCGCCAAGGTCGACGTCAAGGCAGGCGCGGATCTGTTCAAGTCGGCGCTCAATGATGTGAAGGCCAAGCTGAACTGAGCCGACTTCGAAACTTCGAACTCAAAAGCTGCCTGGGCAACCCGGCGGCTTTTTTGTTTGGAAGGAGCGCGGCGCCGAAGCTGCCAATCTTCCCCACAAGGGGCTACGCTATGCACACATTCCGAGCAGCTGGTCTTGGTGATAGCGTGCGTGGCAGCTTGGCGCATGCATTGTCTTATGTAGCGCTGGTCGACCCCCACTCCGTCTCGGCTTCGCCGAGCCACCTCTCCCCCGATCGACGGGGTAGAGGAAGGCGCCAAGCTTTTTGCCGTCAATGCTCGTCCAGCAACGCTCCCTTCCTTTCCCTCCGCAGGGGGAAAGGTGGCGCTGCGAAGCAGCGACGGATTGGGGGAACCACGTGGCAATCAAGCCTCAGGTCGATCAGTCACGCCAGTGACAGAGGATGTCCGCAAGCCGTAACCACATTGGGGGCAGATCAGCTAACTACTCGAGCCCGGCGAGGCTCTCTTCCTCTTCCGCCATCTCAATCCCACCCAACCGGAACGGCGCGAACGAGGCCCGGTGGAGCCGTGCCACCGGCCCATGCGCCTCGATCGCGGTGCGGTGGCGGACCGTCGCGTAGCCCATATGCACTTCGAAGCCGTAGTGCTCGTGATGTCCGCCGCAGCCACACATCATGCGGTCGCGCATCACCTTGGCGACGATCGAGGCGGCGGCGATCGACTGCGAGCGCTGGTCGCCCTTGATGAGCGCGCGGCCTTCGCAGGCGAGACCTGGCGGTATGTCGCGGCCGTCGGCCAGGGCGAGCTTCGGTCGCAAGGACAGGCCGGCGGCAGCGCGGCGCATCGCTTCGAGGCTGGCTTTCAAAATGTTGCTGTTGTCGATGCCTTCGGCGCTGATCGAAGCCATCGAGATGCTGAGCGCCGAGCCGAGAATCTTGAGAAACAGCGCCTCGCGCTGCAAATGGGTGAGGCGCTTGGAATCGTCGAGGCCTTCGGGAATGTTGGCGGGGTTGAGCACCACCGCGGCGGCCACCACCGGACCGGCGAGCGGACCGCGGCCGGCCTCGTCCATACCGGCGACCGGCCACAGCCCGTCGGCTATCGCTTTCGTCTCGATCGAGAAGTCGGGCTTCTCGACCATTTCAAAGAGAAGCGGAGAATCGGAACGCGCGCGAGCCATGGTGCGGCGAGGTTCGCATCGGCTCCGATTCTCCGCAAGTCCTTCCGGGTCGGATGGGGCGTCGGACCGGGAAGGCACCGTCTCACAGCCGGGGGACAGGGGCCGGACGGGATTTCGAAACAAATAGCAATTCCAGACCGAAAATCGCTTTGCCTGGAAGTGCTTAGCGCCGGCCGTCATGGCCGGTGCTGGCGTCAAAGCAGCATCAGCTGCTCGCCGGCACTGGCGCCTGCGACGAATTGGTCGGTGCGAAGCTGCCGCCGCTCGACATTGAGGCCGAGCCGCTTGGCGGCGATCTCGAAGCGCCGGCCGATCTGCCAGGCATAGGGACCGGCGCCCTTCATGCGCTTGCCCCATTCGGAATCGTAATCCTTGCCGTCGCGCATCGAGCGGATAAGCGACATCACATGCCGGTAGCGGTCGGGATAATGGCGCAACAGCCAGTCCTTGAAGATCGGCGCCACTTCGAGCGGCAGGCGCAGGATGACGTAGCCGGCCTCCCGCGCGCCGGCGGCTCTAGCCGAATCGAGGATGCGCTCCATCTCGGGATCGGTAAGCCCCGGAATAATCGGCGCCACCATGACCGATGCCGGGATGCCGGCATCCGAAAGCTGCCTGATCGCCTCCAGCCGCTTCGTCGGCGTCGAGGCGCGTGGCTCCATCGTTCTCGCCAGCATGCGGTCGAGCGTCGTCACCGACAGCGCCACCTTGGCAAGGCCGCGCTCGGCCATGCGCGACAGGATGTCGATGTCGCGTGTCACCAGCGCCGACTTGGTGACGATGCCTACCGGATGACCGCGCGCTTCCAGCACTTCCAGGATCTCGCGCATGATGCGGTATTGCTTCTCGATCGGCTGGTAGGGATCGGTGTTGGTCCCGATGGCGATCGTGCGCGGCTGGTAGCCCGGTTTCGACAATTCCCTGTCCAGCATGCGCGCGGCATCCGGCTTGGCGAACAGCTTCGATTCGAAATCGAGCCCCGGCGACAGGCCCATGAAGGCATGCGTCGGCCTGGCGAAGCAGTAGACGCAGCCATGCTCGCAGCCGCGATAGGGGTTGATCGAACGGTCGAAGGAGATGTCAGGCGACTCGTTGCGCGTGATGATGGTGCGCGGCTTTTCGACCTGCACTTCCGTCTTGAACGGCGGCAGTTCCTCCAGCGAGTTCCAGCCGTCGTCGAACACATGCCGGCTGATCGGCTCGAACCGGCCGGACGGATTGATCCCGGCCGAGCGGCCGCGATTGCGATCGGGCCGCACGCGCAAGCCGCTCTGCTCGATCATCGCGTTCGCCATCTCGGCTCGGCCTGCTCCGAAAGCGGCAATGTCGGCGCGCACGATCTGTTCCATTTTCGCCCTCTCCCAGGGACTGTCGGCAGGCTGTCGAATCGCTCTGTTCATGAAACTATTCCTATTTCGCCGAAGAGAACAAAGCAAGAACTTTTTCGCTTGAAGCGCGCAACTGGCGCATCGCCGCACTTTCCGCTATTCGGCTAAAATGCTCAGCGTCCTTATCGAAACCCGCAACGACGAAGAGGGGCTTGCCCGTACGCTCGCCTCGCTGGTCGGCGGCGCGGTCGAAGGCGTCGTGCGCGACGTGATCGTCTGCGATCAAGGCTCGACCGATCAGACGCACCGGGTGGCCGAGCATGCCGGCTGCCACTATGCGACCGGCGGGATCGGCGCCGGTATCGGCCAGGCCAAGGGCGACTGGCTGCTCCTGCTCGAGCCGGGGGCGCGGCTCGCCGAGGGCTGGATCGACGAAGTCGTGGCGCACACCGCGAAACAGACCATGCCGGCGCGCTTTTCACGCGCCCGCGCCAACCGTGCGCCTTTCCTGGCCAGGGTGTTCTCGAGCAATCGTGCGCTGGCCGAGGGGCTTGTCATCAGCAAGCGTCAGGCCTCGGCTCTGGCAAAGAGCGCGCGCAGCGCCGAAGCCCTGGCGCGCGGCCTGGCGACCAGAAGGCTGAACGCCGAAATCTGGATCGCGCCGCCGAAATGATGCCCCGCCGTGCCGGCCGGGCGCCTTAACTGAGCTTTACGAGGTGGGCTTGCCGCCGCGCCTGAGATGCTCGTCCAGCCGCGGCATGATCTCGACGAAGTTGCAGGGCATGTGCCGGTAGTCGAGCTGCGCCTTGATGATGCCGTCCCAGGCGTCCTTGCAGGCGCCGGGCGAGCCCGGCAGCACGAAGACGAAGGTGGCGTTGACGACGCCGCCTGTTGCCCGGCTCTGGATCGTCGAGGTGCCGATCTTGTCGTAGGAGATGCGGTGGAAGACTTCCGAAAAGCCGTCCATGCGCTTTTCGAAGATCGGCTCCAGCGCCTCCGGCGTCACGTCGCGGCCGGTGAAGCCGGTGCCGCCGGTTGTGATCACGACATCGATGTTTTCGTCCTTCGACCAGCCAAGCACCTTGTCGCGGATCTTGTCGCGGTCATCGGTCACGATATCGCGCACGGCAAGGTTGTGGCCGGCTTCCGCGATGCGGTCGGCCAGCGTCTGTCCGGATTTGTCTTCGGCGAGGCCGCGCGTGTCGGAGACGGTAAGCACGGCGATGCGCACCGGAATGAAGGGCCGGCTTTCGTCAAGCTTCGCCATCGCTCACCTCCATGCTGCGCGTCGCGGCAACGAACCAGTCGGGGTGGCGGGCGCGGATCTCGATCGCCGCGCGTTTTGCAACATTGCCGGTCTCGAACAGGCCGAAACAGGTGGCGCCCGAGCCGGACATGCGCGCGAACGCGGCGTCGGCACGCTTGAGCGCCTTGAGCGCCTCGCCGATCGCCGGCTGGACCGAACGGGCGGCGGGCTCGAGATCGTTGCGCGTCGTCTCCAGCCAGTTGCGGATCGAGTGGAAATCGAGGCGCTTAGGCAGCGGCGGCAGCGCCTCGTTATCGCGGCTGGAGAGCGCCTTGAACACGTCCGGCGTCGAGACCGCGACGCCCGGATTGACCAGCACCAGGCCAAGCGCAGGAAAGGCGGATAGCGGCGAGACTTCATCGCCGATACCGCGTGCGATCAGCGGCTTTGATTTGAGGCACATCGGCAGGTCGGCACCGAGCGAAAGCCCGATCCGCGCCAGCGAATTGTCGTCGATATCGAGCTTCCAGAGCCGCGCCAGGCCATTAAGCGCGGCCGCAGCGTCGCTCGAGCCGCCGCCGACTCCGGAGGCGATGGGCAGGTTCTTCTCCAGCCGGATGGCGACCGGCGATCCCTGTTGCATGCCGGCTTCCCGGCGCAAGGCATCGCGCGCCTTCACCACCAGATTGTCGCCGTCGAGCGGCAGCCCGGCGGCATAACGGCCGGATACCGAGAATTCATCCTGCTCGGCCCGTTCGATCTCGAGCCGGTCGCCGAAGCGGGTGAAGACGGCAAGACTGTCGATGAGATGGTAGCCGTCGGCGCGCTGTCCGATGACATGCAGCGCCAGGTTGATCTTGGCAGGCGCAAGCCATGTCCGGACCTCTGTGCCGGGCTCCAGGATGTCGGCTGCTGGCGAGATGGGATCAGTCCTTGGCGAGACGATATTCGCCGGTCTTGGGGTCCTTGACCAGCGTGCCCGTCGTGCCGTTCGCCGCCTGTCTTTCGGTACGCCGGATCTTGGCCGTCACGCGTTCGGCCTCGCGCACGAAAGCGCGGTAGCCAAAGTAAGCGGCGGCGCCGACAACGGCGAAGAAAATGATCTGCGGCATCTCTAAACTCCCCCCGCGTCCTCGCGGCAAGGCCGGCCGAATGGGTCGGTCAAGCGGCCATGCTAGCCGCATTCATGGCTTTTTCAAAGCCCGAAGCGCGCCCACAGCGCGCGCTCTTCCGCCGCATCGAGGACGCCGCTGGCGGCGGCCGCCGCGATATCCGGCGCCGAAACGCGCGAGCCGAACAGGCCGAAACGGCCGAACAGACCGCGCGGCGCGGTGATCAGCTTGAGCTGCGTCTTCTCGCCGAAACGGGTTTTGAGCACGCTGCGCATATCGCCCAGCGCATCGACAAGGCCGAGCTCGAGGCCGCGCTTGGCGGTCCAGAACAGGCCGGTGAACAGGTCCGGGTCGTCCTTGAGCTTGCTGCCGCGCCGTTCCTTGACGAGGTCGATGAAGGTCTCGTGCACTTCGAGCTGCAGCGCCTTCAGTCGCTCGACGTCCTCCTCCTTCTCGGGCTTGAACGGATCGAGCACGGCCTTGTTCTGGCCGGCGGTGTGAACGCGCCGCTCGACGCCGATCTTCTTCATCAGCTCCGGGAAGCCGAAAGAGGCCGAGACCACGCCGATCGAGCCGACGATCGAGGACGGGTCGGCGAAGATCTCGTCGCCGGCAACCGCGATCATGTAGCCGCCCGAGGCCGCCACGTCCTCGACGAAGACCAGCACCTTCTTGTTCTTTTCCGCCGCCAGGTCGCGGATGCGCTTGAAGATCAGACGCGACTGCACCGCTGAGCCGCCCGGCGAATTGATCGAGATGGCGACCGCCGGCGCGTCGAAGCCGAACGCCTTTTCGATCAGGCCGGCCGTCGAGGCGAGCGACAGGCTCGGCCGGAACTGGCCTCCGCCGGCCATGATGGGGCCTTGCAGCCGGATGACCGGAATGGTGACGACTGTCGAGCGCCAGGATTTCGGCAGCAGGCGGTTGAAAAGGCGTTTCACGAATGATTGTCTCCGGACAAAAGGCAAAGGAGCAAGATGAGATCAGGTCGGTTGGTCTGTTTCACGGTCGCGGCATCATCCTGCTTGGGCATGTAAGGAACTCGCCGGCCAACGGCAATGCCGCATCGCCGGCCAGTGCATGTCGCGCAAAAGTGTGCAGCGGTTTTGCGAAAAAGACATGCATAAAACAAAAACTTGAAGCGCGTCGCTAGAATCCATTTCAACGCGACGCGCTTCAAGGATCAATCGCCGAACAGCGATGCCAGGCCGTTATTGATCATTTCCGTCCGCTCCGCCGGCCCGTTGCCGGACGGCCCGTGCAAGATGAGCGGCGGGCGGATCGACAATTTTCCGCGCGCGCCGAGCACCGCCCTGACGACGATGCGGATCGCCGCCGCATCCGGCCGCGGATGCACGCACAGCAACTCGGCATCGCCGAAGCGTCCCTCGATCGCGTCCAGGATGGCAACCAACTGCTCGGGCCGCGCGATGACGGCCAGCCCGCCGCGCGGCCTGGCGACGGCGGCGGCGCTCCTGATCCAGCGCTCGAACAGCCCGTCCTCCGCCACATGCGCCTCTCTGCGCAACGCGTCGGGCGTCGAGCGATCCTCGGCCGCGTTGAACGGCGGGTTCATGATGACGAAGTCGAAGGAGTTGTCGGCAAGCCCGGCCTCGGTCCGCGCTCGACCGGTCAGCGTCACGTCGGCGGTCAGCACCGAGGCGCGGTCGCCGAGATGGCCATTGCCGGGATGCGAAAGCGTGGCAGTGGCGAACCCGGCCATTTCGGCGGAGCGCTCGACGAGCACGGCCTGCGCCGCCGGACAGCGCGACAACACGGCAAGGGCGGCGGCGCCGGCGCCCGCGCCGAAATCGGCGAGCCGGCCGGAAAAGCCGGACGGCACGGCGGCCGCCAGCATCATGGCGTCCATGCCGGCGCGATGACCGCCGCGGCTCGGCTGCACCAGCCAGAAGCGCCCGCGATGGAAGGCATCGATCGTGTGCGCCGGCGTATCCGGGACGGGGGCGGTGCTGGCTCCCATTATTTTTTGCGGATCTCGTTCTCGATGCCGGCATCCTTGAGGATGCGCCGTGCGGCATCGACCTTTTCGGCATCGACCATCACGCGCCGCGGCAGGATGCCGAGCGAACCGTCGAGCACGCTCATATTCTGGTCGGCGACGAAACAGGCGATGCCGGCATCGCGCATCAGCGATTCGACAAAGGAGATGACGACGGCGTCGTTGGTGCGGACAAGCTCGATCATGAAACGAAAATCGCAGGTTGTGGCGTTCGTGTAAACGTGCGCGTGGACACTCCGTCGGCGGAGCCGCGCTAATTCGCCTCTTGCCGTGCCCGGTTGCACCGCCCTAGAGTCGGCGAGGGACCAAGGGTGCGTCAGATTGACGGGAGTTGTCGTGGTGGGTGTCGTTCTCAACATCGAAGGCAAGCGGGAACCCGCTTCCATCAAGGATTTGATCGATCTGACAGCCGCCGATATGGGGCGGGTCAACGAGCTGATCCTGTCCAAGGCCGGCTCCGACGTCGAAATGATCCCGGAGATCGCCAATCATCTGATCTCCTCCGGCGGCAAGCGGCTCAGGCCCATGCTCACGCTCGCCGCCGCGCAGATGTTCGGCTATTCCGGCGAAGGCCATGTCAAGCTCGCGACCGCCGTCGAATTCATGCACACGGCGACGCTTCTGCATGACGACGTGGTCGACGAGAGCGCGCTGCGCCGCGGCAAGAAGACGGCGCGCATGATCTGGGGCAACCAGGCGAGCGTGCTCGTCGGCGATTTCCTGCTCGGCCAGGCTTTCCGCATGATGGTCGAGGTCGGCTCGCTGGAAGCGCTGGACATCCTGTCGGCCGCAGCCTCCATCATTGCCGAGGGCGAGGTCATGCAGCTGGCCGCCGCCAAGAACCTCGAGACCACCGAGGACGAGCATTTCGCCGTCATCAAGGCCAAGACGGCGGCGCTGTTCTCGGCCGCCGCCGAAGTCGGGCCGGTCATCGCCCAGGCCTCGCGCACCGATCGCGCCGCGCTTCGTTCCTACGGCATGAATCTCGGCCTTGCCTTCCAGCTCATCGACGACGCGCTGGACTATGGCGGCTCGAGCAAGGATCTCGGCAAGAATGTCGGCGACGATTTCCGCGAGGGCAAGGTGACGCTGCCGGTGATCCTCGCCTACCGGCGCGGCACCAAGGCCGAGCGCACCTTCTGGAAGCGCGCCATCGAGGACAACGTCGCTGACGATGCCGGGCTTGAAAAGGCTATCGGACTGATGGCCCGCCACGGCGCCATCGCCGATACGATCGGCCGCGCCCGCCATTTCGGCGAGATCGCCCGCGACGCGCTGGCGCCGCTGGAGGCGACGCCGCAGAAGTCGGCTTTGATCGACGTGATCGATTTCTGCATCAGCCGCGTCAACTGAGCCCGCGGATCCGGCACATTTGGGTCCGCCGGGAAGGGCGCCTGTGAATCCCGCGCCGGCCGTCTCGACAAGGAGCGGTCCGGCAAATTATCTATAAAACATGGCCAGCAAAGAAGACACGATCGCCGTCCGCATCAGCAAGGAACTGGCGGATCGCATCATTTCGGGTGCGATCGAGCCCGGATCGCGGCTGCGCCAGGACCATGTCGCCGAGGAATTCAACACCAGTCATGTCCCGGTGCGCGAGGCCTTCCGGCGCCTGGAGGCTCAAGGATTGGCGATCGGCGAACCGCGCCGCGGCGTGCGCGTCGCCTCTTTCGATCTCGGCGAGGTCAGGGAGGTGGCCGAGATGCGGGCGGCGCTCGAAGTGCTGGCGCTGCGCCATGCCGTGCCGCATCTGACGGCGTCGATCCTCGACCAGGCCGAGGAGGCGACCAAGGCCGGCGACAAATCCCGCGACGTGCGCTCCTGGGAAGAGGCCAATCGCACCTTCCATCGGCTGATCCTGGCGCCCTGCAGCATGCCGCGCCTGCTCTCCACCATCGACGACCTGCATGCCGCGAGCGCGCGCTTCCTTTTCGCGGCCTGGCGCTCGGAATGGGAAACCCGCACCGACCAGGATCATCGGGCGATCCTGAGCGCCCTGAGACAAGGCAACACCGAATCGGCCGCCGCGACACTCGGGCGGCACGTGCAATGGATCGGCCAGAAGCCGGTCAAGACCGCTTCCGGCAAGACGCGCGACGCCTTCGCCATCGTGGGGTAGGTTTGGCGATTGGCGATTGGCCGAGGCTTCTCAGCCTCGTCATTCTAGGGCGGAGCCAGGAGCGGAGCGACGCGCGCAGACCCTAGAATCCATTCCGTGACCTATGAGCTTCGAGGCGACCAGACAATGGCACCGGTGCGCCGGCGTAGCCGGTCGCCTTCTTCGCCGCTGCATTCTTCGACCCGCGTAACGGAATGGATTCCAGGGTCTGCGCGCGTCGCTTCGCTCCTTGCTCCGCCCTGGAATGACGAATTCGAGGGCAGGCGCTTGCCATTCGTTTCAAAATATGGATTCGATAATAGATGAAGTCCTAAAATTATCTATAATTCCACGCCAACCAAGGAAGACACCGTGACCAACGCAGCCATTTCGA
Organism: Mesorhizobium sp. CA7; assembly: GCF_020165015.1. Classification (NCBI taxonomy): domain Bacteria; kingdom Pseudomonadati; phylum Pseudomonadota; class Alphaproteobacteria; order Hyphomicrobiales; family Phyllobacteriaceae; genus Mesorhizobium; species Mesorhizobium sp. CA7. The sequence continues at coordinate 200,910 of NZ_JAIUHH010000004.1, read as the reverse complement.
CCCAAAACCCCTCCTTCAGCCCATTGCGGCTGCACAGCCGTTCGCTCGCCTGGCAGATCGGCGCGGTGATCCTCGGTTCGCTGTTCCTGGCGCTGTCGTCCTATATCGAGGTGCCGATGGTGCCGGTTCCGGTCACCATGCAGACCTTCGCCGTCACCCTGGTCGGCGCGCTTTATGGCTGGCGCTTCGGTGCGCTGACTATCGCCGCCTGGCTCGTCGAGGGCGCCGCCGGTTTCCCGGTTCTTGCAGGCGGCGCCGCTGGCATACAGCATTTCGTTGGCCCGACCGGCGGCTATCTCTTCGCCTTTCCGGTCGTCGGCGCTGTCGTCGGCTGGCTGGCCGAACGCGGCTGGAACGGCAATCGCGTCATGCTTGCCTTCGCTGCCATGCTCATCGGCAACCTGCTTTGCCTGGTTCTAGGCACCGCCTGGCTTGCCGTCATGATCGGCGCTGAAAAGGCCATCACCTTCGGCTTCGTGCCCTTCATCGTCGGCGGCATGCTCAAGTCGGCGCTGGGCGCGGCGACGCTGAAGCTCTTTTCCACCTATCGTGCAGAGCAAGGCGACCGCTCGTCCGGGACGCGATGACCGTCAAGCTGCGCGCCCATCATCTGCTCTGCCTGCTGACCTATGTCGGCAAGGGCTACTCGCCGGCCTTCACCGCCAATTACGACAAGGTGGTGAAGCGGCTGGGCGAGAGCGAGGCGGTGGTGATCGTTGCCGGTCCGGACGACGTCTGCGCCCCGCTGCTCGGTGAGCCGGAGCCGCATTGCCTGCGCGAGAGCGCCGCCGAGCGGGACCGGATGGCGGCGCGCGATGTGGGGGCTCTCCTCAACCGGCCCATCCAGGCCGGAGACCGGTTGGTGCTGGACGCCCCCAAACTGGCGGGGATGCGCAAGGCTTTTTCCGCCGGCCTGACGCGCCAGGCGTGCTCCGGCTGCGAATGGTCCGGCCTGTGCGATACGGTTGCCGCCAGCGGATTCAGCGATACCTATCTGTAGGCAATCCGATGCCGCATATGGGCGTCCCGGGCCTGCGCGCGGGATTTTCGCTGGCGCGGCATCGTTTTTTAAGCCGGATGATTGCATTGTGATTCGCCCGGCAATTGAAGCCTGACCCCAAAAAGGCCATGCTTTGACCGGAAAAGAGCGAGTCTGTGGGCGGTCCGCCAAGGGCGGGATCGCATCTGGCTGAAAGGGATACGATGCGGCAAGGACGTGCGCGCTGGCTGACGAGGCTGGCATTTTTGACCGGTGTGGCGCTTTGGGTGCTGCCGGTCCAGGCCAAGGAAGAGGCCCGACCGCTCCAGATCACGTCTTTCTCGGGCGCCTATCTCGCGGCTCATATCGCCGAAAGCGACAACGATCTCGACGATGCGATCGCCTATTACAAGCAGGCGCTGGCCTTTGCGCCGAACGACAAGGAATTGCAGCAGAGCCTGATGCTGGCTCTGGTCGCGCAAGGCCGCTTCGAGGAATCGCTCGTCTATGCCGACAAGCTGAAGGAAGTGCCGGACGTCGAGCGCTTCTCGCGCCTGGCTCTGGCCATCGATTCCTTCCACAAGAAGGACTACGCCAAGGCGCAGTACTGGCTGAAGCTCTCGCTGGAATCCGATCTCGACCGACTGCTCTCGGGCGTCATGGACGGCTGGGCCAAGGAAGGTGCCGGCAACGCGTCCGAGGCCATGGACTCCATCGACAAGCTCAAGGGCCCGGACTGGTTCGGCCTGTTCAAATCGTTCCACCGGGCGCTGATCGCCGACGCTGCCGGCCTGAACGACAAGGCCGAGGAACTCTACGCCGCCACCATGGCCGATACCGCGGCCGGCGGCTCCGCGCCCGAAACCTGGATGCGCAACGCCCAGGCCTATGCCTCGTTCCTGGTCCGCAAGGGCGACAAGTCGAAGGCGCAGGCGGTGTTGAACCAGGCCGAAGCCTTCGCGCCGGGCAAGCTCGAAATCACCACGCTGCGCGACCGCATCAGCAAGGGCGACAAGATCGAGCCGCTCGTCGCCGGTCCGGCCGACGGCGCGTCCGAAATCCTGCTTGACCTTGCCACCGCGCTCAACCGCGGCGGCGGCGAGCCTTTTGTGCGGCTCTATCTGCAATATGCCCTGGCACTGAAGCCGGACAGCGACGCAGCCCTTGTGCAGCTTGCCGCCGTGGCCGAGCAGTTGAAGGACGGCGAAGGCGCCGTCTCGCTCTACCGCCGCATTCCGGCGTCCTCGCCGCTGAAGGAGCTCTCCGACCTGCAGATCGGCCTCAACCTTGCCGATCTCGACAAGCATGACGAGGCGATTTCGCATCTCAAGGCCTATCTCGACAGACATCCGGACGACATGCGCGCCTATCTGGCGCTTGGCGGCGTCTATGGCTCGAAGGAAGATTTCCGCTCGGCCGCCAGTCTCTACGACAGGGCTGTCGACCAACTGAAGACGCCGACCGCCGCCAACTGGAACATCTTCTACCAGCGCGGCATCGCCTATGAGCGGCTGAAGGAATGGCCGAAGGCGGAACCCAATTTCCGCAAGGCGCTGGAGCTGCAGCCCGACCAGCCGCAGGTCATGAACTATCTCGGCTATTCCTGGGTCGACATGAACATGAACCTCAAGGAAGGCCTGGCGATGATCCAGAAGGCCGTGGATTTGCGGCCGAACGACGGCTACATCGTCGATTCGCTGGGCTGGGCCTATTTCCGCATGGGCCGCTTCGACGACGCCGTGCGCGAGATGGAGCGCGCCGTCTCGCTGAAGCCCGAGGATCCGGTCCTCAACGATCATCTCGGCGATGCCTACTGGCGCGTCGGCCGCAAGCTCGAGGCCACCTATCAGTGGACGCAGGCACGCGACCTGAAGCCCGATCCGGATGTGCTCGCCACTTTGCAGCAGAAGCTGCTCAAAGGCCTGCCGCCGATCGAATCCAACACCGCGCAGGAAACCCCCAAGGTGAAGCCGGAGCCGACGCCCGCGCCGAAAGGCTGAGCGCTTTTCGTCAACATTGAAGAATGCGGGGCTCATCGAGCCCCGTTTTCGTTTCGGCCCGGCGTCTGCCGAGCTCGGGCCTTGGCAGGTGGAGATTGGCCGAAACGGCCACTCTGTCGTCATCCACGGGCGGAGCAGCTGCGAAGCGACGCGCGCAGACCCGAGGATCCATTCCGTGACTTCTGAGCGCTGCTGCGGTGCAGAATTCTGCTCCGCTGCACTCCGCGGCTCAGGTCACGGAATGGATTCCAGGGTCTCTGCGACGCCGCTTCGCAGCTGCTCCGCCCTGAAATGACGAGGTTGGAAGGCTTCAACCAATCTCAGCGGTTGTCGTGGAAATGACCGGTGACAATCTTGCGCCGACAAACAGCTGCCTTTCCCTGTGTCGAGGAAACTAGAACATTTTTCTATAGACGATGAACCCCGACTTCTCGCCGATCTTGTCGTAGAGCTGCATCGCGGTGTGGTTCGTCTCATGCGTCAGCCAGTAGACGCGGTTCGCGCCCGCTTGCCTGGCGCGTTCATAGACGCCTTCGATCAGCGCCCGGCCGACGCCCTGGCCGCGCGCGGCCTGCGTGGTGAAGAGGTCCTGCAGATAGCAGCTCGGGGCGATCGATGTGGTCGAGCGATGATAGAGATAGTGCACGAGGCCGAGAAGCTTGCCCTCCTGCTCGGCCATCAGCGCATGCACCGGCTCATAGGCATCGAAGAAACGCGACCATGTCATCTGCGTGATCTCGCCGGCAAGCGCCGTCGGCCCGGAGCGTCCGTAAAACGCGTTGTAGCCGTCCCAGAGCGGCAGCCACTGCTCGTAGTCCAGCCTTGTGACGGGTCGTATGGTGAGTTGACCGGACATAGCGAAACCTCTGTCGTTGAGCTGGAACGGAGCAAACGGCGGCCGCCGCTCGACGGCAATGGGCCAGCCCGCCGCAAAGCTTTCCGCCTTGCCGGGCGCGAGCCTCCCGCCTTGACGCTCGGCGGCCCGGCAACTAGGGAAGCGTCATCCCGCGCTTTCCGAGGCCGCCGTGACCATCGAAATTCCTGCCCATATGCATCCCAGCCGCTCCTTCCAGGGGCTGATCCTGACCTTGCACAATTACTGGGCGGACTATGGTTGCGTCATCCTGCAGCCCTACGACATGGAGGTCGGCGCCGGCACCTTCCATCCGGCCACCACCTTGCGCGCGCTGGGCCCGCTGCGCTGGAACGCGGCCTATGTGCAGCCCTCGCGCCGCCCGAAGGATGGCCGCTACGGCGAGAACCCGAACCGCCTGCAGCACTATTACCAATACCAGGTGATCCTGAAGCCAAATCCGCCGAACCTGCAGGAACTCTATCTGGGCTCGCTGGAAGCAATCGGCGTCGATCCGCTGCTGCACGACATCCGCTTCGTCGAGGACGACTGGGAAAGCCCGACGCTGGGCGCCTGGGGGCTCGGCTGGGAGTGCTGGTGCGACGGCATGGAAGTCTCGCAGTTCACCTATTTCCAGCAGGTCTGCGGCATCGAATGCGCGCCGGTGGCGGGCGAGCTGACCTACGGCCTGGAGCGGCTCGCCATGTATGTGCAGGGCGTCGACAATGTCTACGATCTGAACTTCAACGGCCGCGAGGGCGCCGAGAAAGTCACTTACGGCGACGTCTTCCTGCAGGCCGAGCAGGAATATTCGCGCCACAATTTCGAATTCGCCAACACCGCGATGCTGCTGAGGCACTTCGAGGACGCCGAGGCCGAGTGCAAGGCGCTGCTCGATGCCGGCACGCCGAAGCCGAGCGACAATCTGGCGGTGCACCGCATGGTCTTCCCGGCCTACGACCAGTGCATCAAGGCAAGCCATGTCTTCAACCTGCTCGACGCGCGCGGCGTCATCTCGGCCACCGAGCGGCAAAGCTACATCCTGCGCGTACGCAATCTGGCCAAGGCTTGCGGCGAAGCGTTCCTCAAGACGCGGGCGGGCGGGCTGGCGGCGGCTTAAGCCGACACGGCCTTCGCGGTCTCGACGGCGGCACCGACCGGCAATACGATCTGCGCCGATGCGCCGTCGATCGTGCGCATGGCCTGCCTGATCCCAGGCATCGTGATCGTGCCGTGTGCCTGGACGGCGAAGCAGGCGCTGAGCGCCAGGATCTGCAGGGTTCTCGATGCCGTCTTCATCACCGTTCAGCCAATAGATCTCTGCCTGAGCGTTTGTCGCTTCAGCGCAGCGTTCGGTTCATGGGAAGTTCTGCTCCAAGGACGGGTGGGCCGGCGCCAACCCGACAGCGGGTCGAAAAATTCCGCGAAATCGGTCGAAGAGGCGATCTGCTGGCGGGGTGACAGCGGGCGGCCGAGTTGCTATCTCCCGCCCATTCGTTTCGGCGCTTCGCGCCGACCCTCCCCATCAAGGGGAGGGTGGGGAGCTTAACTATGCCCGACCTGCTCTTGGAACTCCGCTCGGAAGAGATTCCCGCCCGCATGCAGCGCAAGGCGGCCGGCGACCTCAGGAAGATGCTGACCGACGGTCTGGTCGAGGCGGGTCTCACCTATGAGGCGGCGCGCGAATATTGGACGCCGCGGCGCCTGGCGCTCGACATCCGTGGCCTGACCGCGCGCTCGAAGGACATCCGCGAGGAGATCAAGGGTCCTTCGACCACGGCGCCCGAGCAGGCGGTGCAGGGCTTCCTTCGCAAGGCCGGCCTTTCGTCGATCGCCGAGGCGCATGTCCATTCCGACCCCAAGAAGGGCGACTTCTACGTCGCCCACATCGCGAAGCCGGGCCGGGCGGCCGAAGAGATCATCGCCGAGCTGGTGCCGGGCATCATCAAAAGCTTTCCCTGGCCGAAATCGATGCGCTGGGGGCCGGCCTCGGCGAAACCCGGCTCGCTGCGCTGGGTACGGCCGCTGCAGTCGATCGTCTGCACCTTCGGGCCGGAGACCGAGGAGCCGGTGATCGTCGATTTCGAGATCGACGGCATCCGCGCCGGCAATATCACCTATGGCCATCGCTTCCACGCGCCGGGCGCGATCACCGTGCGCCGCTTCGACGATTATGTGGCGAAGCTCGAGGCGGCCAAGGTCGTGCTCGATGCCGACCGGCGCAAGGAGATCATCCTGGCCGACGCCCGCAACATCGCTTTCGCCAACGGCCTCGACCTTGTCGAGGACGAGGGCCTGCTGGAGGAAGTCTCCGGTCTGGTCGAATGGCCGGTCGTGCTGATGGGCGAGTTCGAGCAGGACTTCCTCACCATTCCGGGCGAGGTCATCCGCCTCACCATCCGCGCCAACCAGAAGTGTTTCGTGACGTCGCGCCCGATCTCCCCCTCGGAGGGGGAGATGTCGGGGAAGCCGACAGAGGGGACTCAGCGCGAGGCCCCCCTCTCTGCCCTGCCGGGCATCTCCACCTCTAGGGGGGAGATTCGCCAATCGCTTTCGAACCGCTTCGTGCTGGTCGCCAACATCGAGGCGAGCGACGGCGGCAAGGAGATCGCCTACGGCAACGGCAAGGTGGTGCGCGCGCGCCTGTCCGATGCGCTCTATTTCTGGCGGACCGATCAAGGCGATTTGCCCGACCTCGATCAACTCGCTGAGTCGGCGGCGAAGTTCGACCTGGATTTGAAGAAGCCGCTCGACCAGCGCATGGCGCGCCTCGATCATCTCAACGTGACTTTTCACGCGAAGCTGGGCACGCAAGGCGCGCGCGTTGAGCGTATCAAGCGGTTGGCTGAGGAACTGGCGCCGACGGTCGCCTCCGGCGACATCCCCCCCTTGAGGGGGGAGATTACCGCGCTCGCAAGCCGTGCCGCCGTGCTTGCCAAGGCGGACCTGCAAACCGAAGTGGTCGGCGAGTTCCCCGAGCTGCAAGGCGCCATGGGCCGCAAATATGCGCTGCTGCAGGGCGAGCATCCGTCGGTCGCCGCGGCCGCCGAGGAGCACTACAAACCGCAAGGCCCATCCGACCGCGTGCCGACAGATCCGGTCTCGGTTGCCGTCGCGCTCGCCGACAAGCTCGACACGCTCACCGGCTTCTGGGCGATCGATGAAAAGCCCACGGGCAGCAAGGATCCGTTCGCGCTGCGACGTGCGGCTCTTGGCGTGGTCAGAATACTCGTCGAGAACCGGATTCGTCTGGCGCTGACGTCTGTTTTCGCCAAGGCCTTTGCAAACTTCAAAGGCGGCGCTGACCAGTCGTCCGACCTCCTCGCCTTCTTCCACGACCGTCTGAAAGTCTATCTGCGTGAAAGCGGTGCACGGCATGACTTGATCGATGCCGTGCTGTCAGCGGGCTCGCGCCCAATCTCCCCCACAAGGGGGGAGATTGGGCAATCGCCGAACGACGACCTCCTGCAGATCGTCCGCCGCGTCGAGGCGCTCGGCTCCTTGCTCGACACCGAGGAGGGCAAGAACCTGCTTGCCGGAACCAAGCGCGCCGCCAACATCCTGGCCGCCGAGGAGAAGAAGAAAACGGCAATCGCCGAGACCGTTGAGCCGGCGCTGTTCCGCGAGGACGCGGAAAAGAAGCTCTATGCCGCGGTGAATCAGGCCGAGAAGGAAGCCGGCCAAGCAATTCAAAACGAAGATTTTTCTGCCGCCATGCTGGCGCTTAGCGTGTTGCGCGAACCGGTTGATTCATTCTTTGAGCGTGTTCTCGTGAATGATGAGGACCAGGCCGTGCGCGCCAACCGTCTGGCGCTGCTCGCCCGCATCCGCGCCGCCACCGACCAGGTCGGGGATTTTTCAAAAATCGTCGGCTGACGGCTCGGAAAACCGCACATTCGAGCCTGCCCGCATCGGCTAGGATGCCGGCAGTCTTGAACAATTCGGCGCCCGAAATTTAATGCGCCGGAGCCGGCTTACAGTCATATGACGATGACCTCCGCATGGGACAAAGGTGCATGTCGTCCAGAAGCGCTGAGCGGTCCTGGGGCAACGACATGCATCAACCAAAGACCTAAGGCGCGTTGCCCGAAATCGTTTCGCGGGGCACGCCGTAAGACATTCCCCAAACACGGAGGCATGCCATGAATTCCGTTGACGATATCGACCTGAATGAAGAGACCCCGGCCGCCGCCGCGGCGATCGAATCCGCTTCCGAAAACCTTCTCGACCACGCTGCCGCCGCGGCGGTCGAATCCGCCGATCCGTCCGAAGACGACGAGGAAGACGGCGACGAGGAAACCACTGCCTCGGCCGACGACGAGTCGGACGACCAAGATGAAGGCGACGAAGACGGCGACGACGAAGACGCCGACGAAGAAGCCAAAGCCTCGGGCGACGATGAGTCCGACGACGAGGATGAAGATGGCGACGATGATGAGGACGAAGCCGATGAGGATGAGTCCGACGATGACGACAAGGAAGAAGCGGCCTGAGCCGTCTCCTCTCGTCTGAACCATCAGGGGCGGCGCGTCGCGCGTCGCCCTTTTTCGTCGGTGCGGCTCTTGTCGGTCTTCCAGGAAGATTGACCCGTTAATCCTCCACTATGCTGACCCGCACACCGTCCGAATAGACATCGACCTCGATCAACGGCTCGCCATTGACGATGGCGCGCCTTGTGGCGCTGCTCATGGCGCCGCCGCGTTCCAGCATGCGCTGCAGGTCGGCGCGCGAGCCGTCGCTGCGGAACCAGGCATCACCCTGGTCGTCGCTGTCGCGCCGGTGGAATTTATGCCAGTTGGCGCGGTCCTGCCGCACCATCTGCGCCGCGCTGCCGAGCGGGTAGCCGTCGCTGGCGCGGTGATCGCGGTCGGAAATCCGCGCCGTGTAAGAGCCAAGCATGTCGTCGGCCCGTGCCGTACCCGTGCCCAGTGTCGTCGCCGTCAACAGTGCGGCAACGGTCATTGCTTTCGAAACAGTCATGAAACCCCTTTTTGAAATGCCGGCGCAATCGTGCCCGATCCGATCACGGGAATCGGACAGGTTAAGCGCCTAGCATGCCAGGGCCGGATCCAGTGTGATCTACATCGCCTTGCCGACGCGCGGCACCGACGGGGCGCCTTGCGGCTGCGCGCCGCCGCCCGACGCATTGGCCGTCGCGGCCGGCTGTCCGCCGGTTCCGCTGTTGCCGTTCGAAGCGGACGCGGTGCCGTTCGCGGGCGTTGCCGGCGTGGTGCCGTTTGCCGGCGCGGCGGCGGTTGTATTTGCCGGTGCCGTGGGCTTGGCCGCCGGGGGCGTTTCGAAAGCGCCGCCGACAATGCCGCCGCGAATGATCATCGGGGCCTGCTGGCGCCCGGATTTCGCGGGGATTGCCGCGACCTTTTCGTCGGTGACGGCGGGCACAGGCTCGCCAAGCGCTATCATCGACGGCGTCGAGGCCGCAGACAGCTTGGTCGGGTCGATCGCATTCAGCCTGATAACCGAAGGCGTCGAGGTCGAGGGTGCCACCACGACGATTGACGAGGCATGTGCCGCGCCGTTCATCGCCAGAAGGCTGATACCGAAAGCTCCGAGCAAACGCATTACAAACTCCCAAGCCGCAACCGCATTGAACCCGCACCCTAGAGCCGTCCGATTGAAGCCGGCTTGCACGGGAACTTAACATTTTAGGGATTGATAAATCGCCAATGCCCGCACTTGCCCGATGCAAGCGGCCGTATTACGGGACCGGCATGTTCAGGACTGGTGGCGGATTTGGCTGAGATACTGGCGGTCGGCGAGGCTATGCAGCAGGCATTGGCGCTGCTCGAAGGGGGCGACGTCGTCGCCATCCCGACAGAGACGGTTTACGGCCTGGCCGGCGATGCCACCAATGGCATTGCCGTGGCGCGCATCTTCGAGGCCAAGGGCCGGCCGCGCTTCAACCCGCTGATCGCCCATGTCGCCGATCGCGCGATGGCGGACCGTATCGCCGGCTTCGATCCGCTCTCGGCAAAACTGGCCGAAGCCTTCTGGCCGGGTCCGCTGACGCTGGTGCTCCCGCAGCGCGCCGGCAACGGCATCCACCCGCTCGTCACCGCGGGGCTGGACACCATCGCGTTGCGCATGCCGCGTGGGTTTGGCGGCGAGCTCATCGCCCGGCTCGGCAGGCCGCTCGCAGCCCCGAGCGCCAATTCCTCCGGGAAAATCAGCGGCACGACAGCGCAGGCGGTCGCCGCCGATCTCGGCGACAGGATCAGGCTGGTCGTTGATGGCGGCGCGACGCCGGTCGGCCTGGAATCGACTATTCTCAAGGTCGAGAACGGCAAGTTGCGGCTGCTGCGGCCCGGCGGCATCGGCGCCGAGGAGATCGAGGCGGTGGCCTGTGCGAAGCTGTCGCGCGGCGCCAGCGGCATCGAGGCGCCGGGCATGCTTGCCTCGCATTACGCGCCGGGCGCCGCGATGCGGCTCAATGTCGGAAAAATTGCCGAAGGCGAGGCGTTGCTTGCGTTCGGCCGCAACCGCGCCGAGGGCTGGGAACGGGCCGTTGCGCTGCGCAATCTCTCTGAAAGGGGCGACCTGCGCGAAGCGGCAAGCAACCTCTTTGCCTATATGCAGGCGCTCGACCGTGTCGGCGCCGCGACCATCGCCGTCGAGCCGATCCCGTTCGAGGGCCTGGGCGAGGCGATCAATGACCGGCTCGCCCGCGCCGCCACGCCGCGTGATAAGCCGGCCTGAGTCTATCTCTCTGTTCTGACGCAATTCCGGACGGAAACCGCTTCGCACTTTTCCTGGAATTGCTCTAGTCTCGCCGCCCATGAACGATCAGCCCTTGGACCTCGATCCCGCCGTCATCGACCGCTTCGCGGCAATCGTCGGCGACAAATATGCGTTGCGCGATCAGGCCGACATCGCGCCTTACATCACCGAGCGGCGCGGCCTTTGGCACGGCCGGACATCGCTGGTGCTGCGCCCCGGCAGCGTTGAGGAAGTGAGCCGCATCATGCGACTTGCGACCGAGACCGGAACGCCGATCGTGCCGCAAAGCGGCAATACAGGCCTGGTCGGCGCCCAGGTGCCGGACAGATCCGGCCGCGACATCGTGGTCTCGCTGTCGCGACTGAACCGCATCCGCGAGATCGATGTCCTGTCGAACACGGTAACGGTCGAGGCCGGCGTCATCCTGCAGACGCTGCAGGAAGCGGCCGACGCCGCCGACCGGCTGTTTCCGCTCTCGCTCGCTGCCCAGGGCTCCTGCCAGATCGGCGGCAATCTCTCCTCCAATGCCGGCGGCACCGGCGTGCTTGCCTACGGCAATGCGCGCGAGCTCTGCCTTGGCGTCGAGGTCGTGCTGCCGACCGGCGAGGTGTTCGACGATCTGCGCAAGCTGAAGAAGGACAACACCGGCTACGATCTGAAGAATCTCTTCGTCGGCGCCGAAGGGACGCTCGGCGTCATCACCGCCGCGGTGATGAAATTGTTCCCGAAGCCGAAGGGCAGGGAGGTGGCCTTTGCCGGCCTGCCATCGTCGCCGAAAGATGCGCTTTCGCTGTTCACCCTGGCGATGGATCGCGCCGGCGCATCGCTCACCGCTTTCGAGCTGATCGGCAAAAGGCCATACGATTTCACGCTCAAGCACGGGCAAGGCATCACGCGGCCGCTGGCCGACGACTGGCCGTGGTATGTGCTGATGCAGGTCTCTTCCGGCCGCTCCGAGGAAGACGGCAGGGCGCTGATCGAAGAAGTCCTGGCCGAGGCTCTCGATCAGGGCGTCGTCGGCGACGCGGTAGTATCGGCAAGCCTTGCCCAAGGCGACGCCTTCTGGAATTTCCGCGAGACGCTTCCCGAATGCCAGAAGCCCGAAGGCGCTTCGATCAAGCACGACATTTCGGTGCCGATCGCCTCGATCCCGGAGTTCATTGAAAAGGCGGCCGGCGTGGTGGAGGGAGTCTGCCCCGGCGCGCGCGTCGTCTGCTTCGGCCACATGGGCGACGGCAACCTGCACTACAACATCTCGCGTCCCGTGGATTGGCAGGACGAGGCGTTCCTCGAACTCTACCACCCTATGAACCAGGCCGTGCACGATGTCGTGCGCTCCTTCCATGGCTCGATCTCGGCCGAGCACGGCATCGGCCAATTGAAACGCGACGAGCTGATCGCCACGGCGCCGCCGATGGCGATCGACCTGATGCGCCGCGTGAAGGCCGCCTTCGATCCGGCAGGCATCATGAATCCCGGTAAGGTTATCTGATCCTCACCTCATCCGGCGGTCGGTCGCATTCCGATAACCATTGGCTCAGATCAGCAAAATTTAACCGACTTTCTTAAGCGCGCCGGTAAGAAGCGAGCGCTAATGTTTCTTCCCATAACGAGGCCGGAAAAACCGGCCCTGAGAGAACCGGAAAAACGGCCCTCAGGACTAACAGGGAAGACATCGATGAACACTGGACTGAAGCCAGTCTGGGCCGGGCGCAATATGCGTCTCGACCCATTTCGCCTGCCGCAGATGGTGAGCTATGCCACCCGCGACGACTATGGCGATGTGACCTTCACCATCGACCAGCGCGGCGCCGTCATCCGCCGTGTGCTGGAGATGAGCGGCGTGCCGGCGATCATCGCGCTGCCCGCCAAGGCGTTCCGCGGCGTCGCCGCGCGCGCCATGGAGGATCCGGACGGCAATGTCACCGTGACGCTCGAGCTCCTCCACAATGATCCGATGCTGTCGGTGCCGCTCCTGGTCGCCGACGACCTCGACGACGTCGCCGCCGACTGGCGCGCCTGGGCCGATGCCTATCGCCTGCCGATGCTGCTGATCGAGGCCGACGGCATTGCCCGCACCCTGGAAGAATCGCTCGGCGCCGCCATCAAGGCGCTGCCGCCGCAGGAGCGCCGCAAGGGCCGTGTTTCCACCACGCGCCGCCCGCGCTTCCTCGCCCGCCGCAAGGCCGGCAATCTGGGCCTGAGGCTGGTCATCGACGGCCAGGAGATTATCGCAAGGGAGTAGTGCGATTTTCCCTTCTCCCCTTGTGGGAGAAGGTGGATCGGCGCGCAGCGCCGAGACGGATGAGGGGTGCTCCAGAGGAGTGAGACGCTGGTGTCCTCTGGAGCACCCCTCATCCGTCGCCTTCGGCGACACCTTCCCCCACAAGGGGGGAAGGGGGAGCCCGCTACACCAGCGGCTTCAGCCAAATCCACACGGACCCGCCGATCAGGCCGAGGAAGATCAGCCAGCCGACCTGGTTGTTCGACTTGAACAGTTTCAGGCATTGGTCCGGATTGTTGATGTCGAGTCGGATGATCTGGCGCGCCATATGCGCGCCGGCGGCGATCAGCCCGGCCAGCGCCACGATCGGCACCTGGGCGGATGCAAAGGCGATGGCGAAGCAGACCAGCGCGCCGCCATAGAGTCCAACCAGCCAGGTCTTGGTGTTGTCGCCGAACAGCCGCGCCGTCGAGCGCACACCGACGATGGCGTCGTCTTCCTTGTCCTGATGCGCGTAGATCGTATCGTAGCCGATCACCCACAGGATCGAGCCGATATAGAGCATGATCGCCGGATCATCGAGATCGCCGAATTCGACCGCCCAGCCCATCAGCGCGCCCCAGGAGAAGGCCAGCCCAAGCACCAATTGCGGCCAGTTGGTGATGCGCTTCATGAAAGGATAGACCGCGACGATCGCCAGCGAGGCGATGCCGAGCGGAATGGCGAAGCCGTTGAACTGCAACAGCACGGCCAAGCCCACCAGCGCCTGGATGATGACGAAAGCCCAGGCCTGGCGGCGTGTCACCTTGCCGGCGGGCAGCGGCCGCGAGCGCGTGCGCTCGACCTGGTTGTCGATGTCCTGGTCGGCGAGATCGTTGTAGGTGCAGCCGGCGCCGCGCATGGCGACAGCGCCGATGAAGAACAGCAATAGATACCAAGGCGTCGGCAGCAGCGTCAGCAGCGGGTCGGTCGGGCGCGGATAGGCGCCCGCGGCAAGCGCTGCCGACCACCAGCAGGGCCATAAAAGCAGCTGCCAGCCGATCGGCCTGTCCCAGCGCGCAAGCTGCGCATAGGGCCAGAGCCAGCGCGGCAGCACGCGGTAGACCCAATGGCCGCTCGGCGCGTCGGCGACACGGCCCTGGATCGCTTTCGACTGGACGGTTTCCATCACGCTGGAGTGGCAGCAGCAAGCAGCGCCGTCAAGCGGCCGCGTTGTCGCTAAGGCGCTGAAAACCTAGGCGGTGAAAACATCGTGACCGGCAAACCATGCCTTGGCGACGTCGATGAACGCCGCGGCCGCTTTCGACAGGCGCTGGCGCGTGTCGTGGGTCAGGATGATGCGCTGCATGGGCAGCGGATCGGAGAGCGGCTTGCAGACCAGCGGCAGGCCGTCATAGCTGCGGTCGCCATAAGGCCTCGTATAGCTGACCGCGACGCCGAAGCCGTTGGCCACCATGGAGCGCTGCAGCTCGAACGAACTCGTCGTCGCCCGCGCGACCGGCGACAGGCCGCGGCTGAGGAAGAGGTCCAGCATATGCTGCCAGCTATGCGGTTGGTCGGTGGTGATCAGCGGATGCTGCGCGAGTTCGGCCAGGCTGACGGCGTGCTTGTCCGCCAGCTCATGGCCGGCCGGCAAAAGCGCGTGCGGCCGCAGCTCGTGCAGGAGAATGCGCTTGAAATGCCCGGGCAGGCCGAGATCGTAGGTGAGGCCGAGATCGACGGCGCTGTCGGCCAGGCGCCGCCCCAACGTCTCGAAGGTTTCATCGCCGATGACGACGGTGACGGCCGGGCAGCGCTCGGCGAAGGCCCGCATCAGCGCCGGCGCGAAATAGGGCGCCAGATCCTCGAAGCAGCCGAGCGCCAGCTCGCCGCCGACATCGGCGTCACGCGAACCGAGCGCCGCCAGCTCGTCCGCCTCGCCCAGCACCTGCCTTGCCTTGGCCACGGCCCTGCGGCCGAAGGATGTCAGCGAAACGCCGCTGCCGCGCTGGCGCACGAACAGTTTGTGGCCCAGCGCGTCCTCGACATTGTCGATCGCAACTGAGATGGACGGCTGCGACACGTTCAGCGCCTGGGCTGCCGCGGTCACGCTGCCATAGCGGGCCACGGCAACGACATAGCGCAATTGCGCGAGGGTCAGTCTCATAGGTTATAACTATAAACCAGATGGCAAGTTATTATTTTACCCGATGTCGGGCGCTTGCGATAGTCGCTTGCCAACCCAAGGAGAGTACGCCATGGCCAGCCCAAAGATCGATGCTTCGACGATTGCCGATTATCAGCGCGACGGCGCAGTCTGCATTCGCGGCGCCTTCAAGGACTGGGTCGACGTGATCGCCGACGGCATCGAGCGTAATATGCGCAACCGCAGCGCCGCCGCCTCCGACATCGCCGACGGCAAGGGCAGCTTCTTCGACGACTATTGCAACTGGGAGCGCATCCCGGAATTCGTCAGGATCGTGCGCGAGTCGCCGGCCGCCGAGCTCGCAGCCGCGGTCATGCAGTCGCGCAGCGCCCAGTTCTTCCACGACCACGTCCTCGTCAAGGAGCCCGGCACGCAGAAGCCGACGCCGTGGCACCAGGACATTCCCTACTACTTCGTCGACGGCAGCCAGACGGTGAGCTTCTGGATCCCGATCGATCCGGTGAAGGAAGCGACGCTGAGGCTGATCGCCGGCTCGCACAAATGGGAAAAGATGGTGCTGCCGGTGCGCTGGGTGAACGACGACAACTTCTACGCCGGCGAGGGCGACTACCTGCCTGTGCCCGACCCCGACAACGACCCGTCGATGAAGGTGCTCGAATGGGAGATGGAGCCGGGCGACGCCATCCTGTTCGACTTCCGCACCGCGCACGGTGCGCGCGGCAACCTGACGGCGGCGCGGCGCCGGGCGCTGTCGCTGCGCTGGGTCGGCGACGACGCACATTATGTCGAACGTCCCGGCCGCACCTCGCCGCCCTATCCGGGTCACGACATGAAGCCCGGCCAGAAACTGCGCGAGGATTGGTTCCCCGTCATTTTCCAGAGCTGAGGCATTCCAGAGCTGAGCCGCTCTCCGAAACTCCCGTTTTCCCCGACCGGTCAAATTCGGCACCTGTCTCATCGGCCTTGATGAGGCCCATGTTCCCGTGCGCAATTGCCGCCAAAATGCCGAGACGCCTTGACCCGCCGCCCGTGGACCAATAGCGGGTTCAGGGAGACGATCAGCAAGAGGTGGCCATGAACGTTCTTCTTCTTGGTTCGGGTGGCCGCGAACATGCGCTGGCCTGGAAGATGTCCGCCTCGCCGCTGCTGACGAAGCTCTATGCCTCGCCCGGCAATCCGGGCATCGGCCGCATCGCCGAACCGGTGAAGCTCGACGTCGCCGACCATTCTACTGTGGCCGCCTTCTGCCAGGAAAAGAAGATCGATCTGGTCGTGGTCGGTCCGGAAGGTCCGCTGGTGGCCGGCATCGCGGACGATCTGCGCGCCTGGGGCATCCGCGTCTTCGGCCCCTCCAAGGCGGCGGCGCGGCTCGAGGGATCGAAGGGCTTCACCAAGGATCTTTGCGCCAGGTTCAACATTCCGACCGCCGCCTATGGCCGTTTCAGCGACCTCGCCTCGGCGAAAGCCCATGTCGAGAAGACCGGGGCGCCGATCGTCATCAAGGCCGACGGGCTCGCCGCCGGCAAGGGCGTCGCCATCGCCATGACGCAGGACGAGGCGAACGCCGCGCTCGAAGCCTGCTTCGACGGCGCCTTCGGCGCCGCCGGCGCCGAGGTCGTGGTCGAGGAATATCTGACCGGCGAGGAGGCAAGCTTCTTCTGCCTGTGCGACGGCGCCACCGCGCTCCCCTTCGGCACCGCGCAGGACCACAAGCGCGTCGGCGACGGCGATACCGGGCCGAACACCGGCGGCATGGGCGCCTATTCGCCGGCGCCGGTGATGACGCCGGAAATGACCGAGCGCACCATGCGCGAGATCATCGAGCCCACCATGCGCGGCATGGCCAATCTCGGCGCGCCCTTCGCCGGCATCCTCTTCGCCGGCCTGATGATCACCGACCAGGGCCCCAAGCTGATCGAGTACAACACCCGCTTCGGCGATCCCGAATGCCAAGTGCTGATGATGCGGCTGAAGGACGATTTGCTCGTCCTGCTCAACGCCGCCGTCGACGGCCAGCTCGCGCATATGTCGGTCCGCTGGAGCGACGAGACGGCGTTGACCGTGGTGATGGCGGCCAGGGGTTATCCCGGCGCGCCGGAAAAGGGCTCGGTCATCCGCGGCCTCGACGAGGCGGAAGGGGAGGGCGTCCAGGTCTTCCATGCCGGCACCGCCATCAATGGCGGTGCGCTGGTCGCCAATGGCGGCCGTGTGCTCAATGTCACCGCGCTCGGCACGACCGTCGGCGAGGCGCAGGCCAAGGCATATGCGGCGATCGACCAGATCGACTGGCCGCAAGGCTTTTACCGCCATGACATCGGCTGGCGCGCCGTCGAGCGCGAGAAGGCCGGGGCGTAATTCCGGAATTCAGGCGGCCGCGCTCTTGCGCCGGCCTCGCGCCCAAGCCGGCAGCCAGTCGCCATGCGCGGCAAGCAGGTCGTCGACCAAGGACCAGATCTGATCGAGGTCGAGCTCGGCCGCCGTATGCGGGTCCATCATCGCCGCATGGTAGATGTGCTCGCGGTTCTCGCTCATCAGCGCCCGCACCGTCAGCTCCTGCACATTGATATTGGTGCGGATCAGCGCCGTCAGCTGCGGCGGCAACTCGCCGATGTAAGTGGGCTGGATGCCGGAGGCATCGACCAGGCACGGCACTTCCGCCGCGCAGTCGAAAGGCAGCGAGGTGATGCAGCCATTGTTGCGGACATTGCCGTAGATCACCGACGGCTCGCCGGTCCACACCGAATTCATGATCGAGGAGGCATATTCCTTCGACTGCTCGACCTCGATCCGCTCGGCCGAGCGATAGGCTTCCGCCTGGCCCTTCCAGCGCTCGATCTGCTCGATGCAGCGTTTCGGATATTCGTCGAGCGGAATGCCGTATTTCTCGATCAGGTCGGGTCGGCCGTCCTTGATGAAATAGGGCGTGTATTCGGCGAAATGCTCCGAGCTTTCGGTGACGAAATAGCCGAGCCTGGTCAGCATCTCGTAGCGCACCTTGTTCGGGCAGCGCGGGTTCCAGCCGGGTTTTGGCGCACGGCCCTCGCGATAGGCGCGCACGAGGTCGGGATAGAGGTCGCGGTAGGTGCCGTCCGGCTGGCGATGCTCGAACTTGAGATAAAAGGCCATGTGGTTGATGCCGGCCGAGCGGTAGCGGATCTCCTCATAGGGAAGGTCGAGATCGTGCGCCAGTTCCATCGCCGTGCCCTGCACCGAGTGGCAGAGCCCGACCTGCTTGATCGTGGGATATTTCTCGGCGATCGCCCAGGTGTTGATCGCCATCGGGTTGACATATTGCAGCATGATCGCTTCCGGGCAGACCGCAAGCATGTCCTCGCAGATCTTCCATAGATGCGGCACCGTCCTGAGGCCCCGCATGATGCCGCCGACGCCGAGCGTGTCGGCGATGGTCTGGCGCAAGCCGTATTTCTTCGGCACCTCGAAGTCGGTGACGGTGCAGGGCTCGTAGCCGCCGATCTGGAAGGCGACGACGACGAAGTCGGCGCCGGAAAGCGCCTTGCGCTGGTCGGAATAGGTCTCGGCCTTCGCCTTGACGCCGAGCGTCGCGATCAGCTTGTTGACCACGACGGCGCTTTCTTCCAACCGCTGCGGGTTGATGTCCATCAGCGCGATGGTGGCACCCGACAGCGCCGGCCGCTGCAGCACGTCGCCGATGATATTCTTCATGAACACCGTCGAGCCTGCGCCAATGAATGTGATCCTGGGATTTCTTGCCACTGTAAAAACCTCCGGCACTTCTAAGCCACGTCGAAAGCGGCCCTGACGAGCCGTTCGGTGTAGGCGGTCTTGGGATTGGAAAGGACCTCGTCGACGGGTCCCTGCTCGACGATCTTGCCGTGCTGCATGACGATGACGCGGTGGCAGAGCGCCCGCACCACCTTGAGGTCGTGCGAGATGAAGAGATAGCTCAGGCCGCGCTCGTCCTGCAGCTTGCGCAACAGGTCGATGATCTGCGCCTGCACCGAAAGGTCGAGCGCCGAAGTCGGCTCGTCGAGCAGGATGAATTCGGGCTCCAGCGCGATGGCGCGCGCGATCGCGATGCGCTGTCGCTGGCCGCCGGAGAACTCGTGCGGGAAGCGCGACAGGATGTTGCCGGGCATGCCGGCGCTGACCAGCGCCTCGCGCACCCGCTCGTTCCGCTCGCGCCGCGTCGCGCCCAGACTGTTGACGACCAGGCCTTCCTCGATGATCTGGCCGATCGTCATGCGCGGGTTGAGCGAGGAGAACGGATCCTGGAAGACGACCTGCATGCGCGAGCGCAGCGGCCGCATCTCGGTGCGTGAGAAGTTCTCGATCGGCTGGCCGTCGAAGCGGATCTCGCCGCGCTTGGCGTCGGCCAGCCTGATAAGTGCCTGGCCGAAGCTGGTCTTGCCGGAGCCGGATTCGCCGACCAGCCCCAGCGTCTCGTGACGGCAAAGCTTCAGGTCAAGATCATCGACCGCGACCAGCTCGCGCCAGTCCGGCTTGAGGAAGGAGCCGTGGCGCAGCATGAAGCAGACGCGCACGCCGTTCGCCTCGAGGATGGTGCCGCTGCTCTCCGGCAGTGGCTGCGGGCGGCCGCGCGGCTCCGAGGCGAGCAGCCGCTGCGTGTAAGGGTGCCGCGGGTCGGCGAACAGCCGCTCGGTGACGTTGTGCTCGCGCATTTCGCCATGCTGCATGACATAGACGTAGTCGGAGAACTTGCGCACCACCGTGAGATCGTGGGTGATCAGGATCACCGCCATCCGCAGTTCCTTCTGCAGGTTGCGGATCAGGTTCAGGATCTGCGCCTGCACCGTGACGTCGAGCGCCGTGGTCGGCTCGTCGGCGATCAGAACGTCGGGCTCGTTGGCCAAGGCCATGGCGATCATCACCCGCTGCCGCTGACCGCCCGACAGCTGATGCGGATATTGCTTCAGCCGCGCCTCCGGCTCGGGGATCTGGACATGCCGTAGCAGCTCGAGCGCGCGCGCCCAGGCTTGTCTGCGCCCGACTTTGCGATGCACCCGGATTGCCTCGACGATCTGGCTGCCGACCGTATAGATCGGGTTGAGCGAGCTCATCGGCTCCTGGAAGATCATCGAGATGCGGTTGCCGCGCAGCTTGCGCCGGGCGCTCTCGGGGAATTTCAGGATGTTCTGCCCGAGATATTCGACGCTTGATCGCGGCGAGACGGTTGCCCGCCTGGACAGCAGCCCCATGACGGTGCGCGCCGTCACCGACTTGCCGGAGCCGGACTCGCCCACGATCGCGATCGTCTCGCCGCGATAGATCTGGAAGGAGACGTCCTTGACCGCCTCGACGGTGCCGTGCTCGACCTTGAACGCGACCTCGATGTTGCGGGCGTCGATGACGGGTTGGTCATGGCGTCCGCCATGGTCGAGCCGGATGGCCGGCGCGAGGGAGTCTGCGAGCGCGATCGTCGTCATCCGGCCACCTCAATAAGGATCGACGGCATCGCGCAGGCCGTCGCCCAGCGCGTTGAAGGCAAAGACGGTGATCAGCACGAAGCCGACCGGCGACAGGATCCACGGATAGGTGCCGATGACCGAATAGGTCGCGGTGTCCTGCAGCATCAGGCCCCAGGAGATCAGCGGCGGCTTCACCGCGAAGCCGAGGAAACCGAGGAAGGATTCGAGCAGCACCACAGTCGGGATCGCCAGGGTCACGGCGACGATCACATGGCTCATCACATTGGGGAAGATGTGCTGCATGATGATGCGCCGATCGGTGGCCCCGACCGCCATGGCGGCGCGCACATAGTCGATCCGCGCCAGCGCCAGCGTCTTGCCGCGCACCTCGCGCGACATCTGCGCCCAGCCCAGCGCCGACATGACGATGATGACGAAGGCGAGGAAGACATTGGTCGGCGCGGTGACCGGGATCAGCGTCGTCAGCGCCAGATATAGCGGCAATTGCGGGAAGGCGAGGACAAGCTCGACGAAGCGCTGCATCCAGACGTCGAACTTGCCGCCGAAATAGCCGGAGATCATGCCGACGCTTGTGCCGATGACCGTGATGATGAAGACCACCGTCAGCGCGATCATCAGCGACACGCGCGAGCCGTGGATGGCGCGCGACAGCACATCGCGGCCGAACTTGTCGGTGCCGAGGAAATGCACCGGCTGGCCGTCCATCGAGGCGAAGAAATGCCGGTTCATCGGGACGAGACCGAGAAGCTTGTAGGGCGCGCCTTCGACGAAGAAGCCGAGCAGCCTTGGATGGTCGTAGTCGGGGCCGACGATCGGCTGGAAGGTGACCGGATCGAGATCGGCTGAATCGGCCAGCGCATAGACCCGCGGCCGCGCGACGAAATTGCCGTCCTTGTCGTGGAAGGCGGGCAGTTGCGGCGGCGCGAAGGCGACATCGGTCGCCTTGGGGTCCATCGGCGCCAGGAATTCGGCGAACACCGCCATGACAAGCAAGAGCGCGACCAGGCAAAGCCCGGCCATGCCGGTCCACGAACGCTTCAGCCGGCGCCAGACAAGCGCGATGTAGCTCTCATTGCCATGCGCGGCTTCGGCCACCGGGACGCTTTCGGCCGGCAAGGGCGTAAGAGATGGGGGCAGGGGTGAGGGATCGCGGGCCAGCATCTAGCGCTCCCCGAACTGGCGGATGCGCGGGTCGAGCAGGACCAGCAGCATGTCGGCGATGATGTTGCCGACGATCAGCGTCGCCGACAGCACCATCATGAAGGTCGCCGTGACATAGACGTCGCCAACCGCCATCGAGCCGACGATCGCCGGGCCGACAGTGGGCAGTGCGAAGATGATTGCCGTCTCGATCTCGCCGGTGAGCATATAGGGCAGCACCACGCCCTGATACATCACCAGCGGATGCAGCGCATTGGGCACGGCGTGCCGCATGACGACGGCGGCGCCGGTCAGGCCTTTGGCCTTGGCCGTCTCGACATATTGCGCGTTGAGCGTGTCGAGCAGATTGCCGCGCATGACGCGCATATTGTAGGCGAGGCCGCCGAAGGTCGCGATCGCCACAACCGGCCAGACGTGTTTGACCAGGTCGACGAACTTCGCCCACGACCAGGGCGCGCCGCCATATTGCGGCGAGAAGAACGAGCCGATCTCGGAGACGTTGAACTGGAAGACCAAGAGGTAGACGATGATCAGCGCCATCAGGAAGCGCGGCACCGTCATGCCGAGGAACGAGATCGCCGAAAGTGTCGAATCGATCCAGCTGTACTGACGCGTTGCCGCCCATATGCCGAAGGTGATGCCGAGCACCGAGGCGAGCAGATGGCAGACCAGCGCCAGAAGCAAGGTGCGCGGCAGGCGCTCGCCCACCACATCGGCCACGGGCTTGTTGTAGTAGAGGCTGTAGCCGAAATCGCCGCGGGTGACGATGCCGCCGATCCAGTTGAGATACTGGATGGGCAGCGGCTTATCGAGGCCATGCTCGACGCGGTAGGCCTGGGCTTGCGCTTCAGCCTCGGCGTAGGAAGCGCCACCCTGGTTGATCAGCTGCGAGCGGATGTAATCCGCATAGTCGCCGGGCGGCGCCTGGATGATGGCGAAGGTGACGAGGCTCAAGATGGCGAGGACGGGAAGCGCCGACGCTATGCGCATAAGCAGGAATCGCAACATGGGCGGTCAGCTTCCTTTCTGGCCGGTCGCTCCCTGAGGTGCGTTCGGAGGTTTCGTTGTCCGGCCGCGCCGCGGCGCGGCCGGACGTCTTTTCGTCAGGGGAGGTAAACCTTACATCGGACCCTTGTCACCCGGTTTGCCGGGAAGCTCCTCCGGATACAATTCGTGCTTCGCCTGCTTGTCGGCGGCGACGAAGACACGTTCGCGGATGATCGAATCCTCGGCCCAGTTGAACATGTAGATCGGCGTGCCTTGCGGGATGTTGGAGAAGCGCTTGTTGATGATGAGCGCGCCCGGATACTCGGTCAGCCCGACATTGTAGACATGCTCGGTCGATATCTTCTGGAACTTTCGCATCAGGTCGGCACGCTGGTCGTTGTCCTGCGTCGTCACGAACTTGTTGACGATGTCCACGAGGTCCTTCTCGAAGGGCATCAGGTCGACTTCGCCGCTTTCCGGCGCGCGGTGATTCCAGCTGGTCTTCGGGCCGACGGGAGCAAGTTGCTCGGTGTTTTGCACCACCGAGGTGAGCTCGGTCTCGTTGCGCCGGATCAGCCAATCGAAACGGCCGGAATATTGGATGGCGTCGCGCTGCGTTCCGTTGACCCCGTTGAGGACGACCCTCAGTCCGAGCTTTTCCATCTGCGCGACGACGCCTTCGGCGAGGCTCTTGTCGGTGGTGTAGTCGTTGTTGACCAGCATCACGATCTCGACATTCTTGCCGCCGGCGGTGCCGGCCGGGAAGTTCACGATGCCGTCGCCATCAGTGTCCTTCAGCCCGGCCTTGGCAAGCTCGGCCTTGGCGCCTTTGAGATCGAACGGATAGTAGACGGTCGACTTGCGGTCATAGAAGCTGGTGCCCGACGAGAAGCCGCCCGGATAGATGGCGGTAAACGGACCCTTGACCAGCGAGTCGCCCAGCGCCTTGCGGTCGAGCGCCATGGTCACCGCCTTGCGGAAGTCCTCGTTGCGGTTCAATTCGCGCAGCGCCTGGCCGCGTTCGTCCGGGTTGCCCCAGCCATTGGCGGAGAAATTCATGCGCAGATTGTAGCCGATGAGGCGCGGGCCGAAGGCAAGCCGGGCCGGCGCGTTCGGGTCGGCCGCGCGCTTCAGCGAGGCGACGAAATTCTCGGGCTGCTCAAGGTTCGAGAAGTCGCCGGAGCCCGCCACCGCCTGGACGTCGCGGTCGGCCCAGGTCGACAGCTTGTATTGCAGCTCGTTGAGATAGGGCAGCTGGTTGCCCTTTTCGTCGACCTTCCAATAGTAGGGGTTGCGCCGTAAGACGATGATATCGTCCGGCCGGTATTCGACCGGCACCCAGGCGCCCATCACCGGCATGTTCATATAATCCGGCGGGAAGGCGTTCTTGAACTGGTCGTAGGTATTCTTCGAATATTTCGGATGCTGCGGCTTCAGGATATGCGAAGGGCCGGGACAGAAGGTGCCGTAGGCCATCGCATAGAGATATTGCCGCGGGAACGCCTCCTTGAAGGTCCACTCGACGGTGTAGTCGTCGACCTTCTTCAGCGTCGTGCCGACGCCGAAAGTTTCGGGCGTGGCGCCGTTCAGCGGCGAGACGTTGGGATCGACGACCTCGTCATCCCAGTAGAACATGACGTCGTCGGCGTTGAAGGGCGCGCCGTCCGACCATTTGGCGCCTTCGATCAGATGCATGGTGAGCTTGTGGCCGTCACTCGACCAGTCCCAGCTCTTGGCGAGGTTCGGAAGCGGCTCGGTGTCCTTGGCCTCGACCTGGAACAGCGGCGCCGTGCGCGTCAGGCATTCGGACAAGCCGATATCGATGCCGCCCCAGCCTTGCGTCTGGCCGGCGCCGTAGTTCCAGCCTTCCGGCCTGCCGCCGATGACGTGGCGCATCGTGTCGCCATAGACGCCGATGCCGTCGGGCATGTTGCCGGTCTTGAAGACCAGCGGCTCCTTGGGCAGTCTGTCCTTGACCGGCGGCAACTTGCCGGTCTTGACGTATTTCTCCGTTACCCAGTCCGGCTCGTGATATTCGGGCAGCGCCTTGAACTCCAGGATGGAGTCGCGCGCCACATAGTGGATCTTGCCTTCGGCCGGGAATGTCGCCGGCTGCGGCGGCACGGTCGGTTCGGACGCGAAAGCGTTGAGTGCATGGACTGAAACGCTCAGCATCAGCCCGGCGGCGATACCAATTCTATGCAGGTTCCTCATAGTCTCCTCCCAGATGTTTGGATGTCTGCTGTTGCCCGCCTCTTGTTCGGGACGGCTCATTCCGACGGGACCTGCCTCCAGCAGGTCCGGCTGCTTGTCCCAGTCTCAGCCGGCCTGTTTCAGCGCCGCCTTCTCGGCGCGCAATTCCTCGATCGAGCGCACGCTGCGCCGCGCCGCGCCTGCCCATTCACGCGTCTTGACCTTGGATTTCGAAAGCCGCTCCTTTGCCGCCGGAACGGCATGCGCATATTGCGGCAGCCATTGAGCCTGCGCGACGACCATCTCGTCCACCATCTGCCAGACCTCTTCCGGCGTCGACACGGCTCCGACCAGCGGATCGTGCAGCACGGCGAGCTTCAACAGGTCGATGTCGCCGGCGATGGCGGCATGCACCGACATGCGCTGGACGTTGATCGAAGCCATGCAGGTGGCCGCGCAGGCTTCCGGCAAGGTGATGCCGGCTGCCATGTTGATGCCGAACCGGTCGACGAAGCCGGGCGATTCGATGATGGCATCCTGCGGCAGGTTGGTGATCACGCCGTTGTTCTTGACGTTGAAATGGCCGCGATAGACGCGATTGGTCTCAAGCGCCTCGAGGATGTGGCTGGCGTGTTCGTTCGAGCGTTTTGCCGAGTCGATCGGTTTCGAGGCCGCTTCGAGAAATTGCGGATATTCCGTCTCGAACCAGTTGCGGGTTTCGGTCGAGTAGCGCAGGTAGCCGCCCGTCTCGCCATGGATCCAGTCCGACATGTCGATCCAGCGCGCGATCTCGTCGGGACGCTTGCGATACCAGGGCAGATATTCCGACAGGTGGCCGTTGCTTTCGGTCGAATAGACCCCAAAACGCTTCAGCACGTCGATGCGCAGCTTTTCCTGCTTCGAATAGACCGGATGCGCCTCGAAGGCGGAGATCAATTCGTCCTTGCCGATCGGCCGGCCGTTCAGCTTGAGCTCGATGAACCAGGTCTGGTGGTTGATGCCGGAGCAGACATAGTCGAGCTCCTTGGGCGACTTTGCGCCTAGCACCTGGGCAATCTGCTCGGCGCCATGCTGAACGCCGTGGCAGAGGCCGACCGTGTCGACCTTGCCGTATTCGATCGCTGCCCAGGTGTTCATCGCCATCGGGTTGGCGTAGTTGAGGAACTTGGCGCCGGTGGCGGCGACCTCCCTTATATCCTTGCAGAAGTCGAGGATCACCGGAATGTTGCGCTGGCCGTAGAGAATGCCGCCGGCGCAGATCGTGTCGCCGACGCATTGGTCGATGCCGTATTTCAGCGGGATGCGGATGTCGTCGGCATAGGCTTCGAGCCCGCCGACGCGCACGCAGCTGATGATATAGCGCGCGCCCTCCAGCGCCTCGCGGCGGTTGGTGGTCGCCGTCACCTTGGTCGGCAACTTGTTAGCCTCGATGATCCTGTCGAGGATCGCCTTGATCATCGCCAGATTGTGCTCGCTGACATCCGTCAGCGCGAATTCGATACCCTTGAACTCCGGCACGCATAAAATGTCGGTGAACAGCTTCTTGGTGAAGCCGACGCTGCCGGCGCCGATAATAGCGATTTTGAAACTCATCACCTTCACCTCGATCCAATCGAATGCTAGGCAAGGAGCAAAGGAGAGAACATGGCCGCGCGCAACAGCGCGCATGCCATTCAAAGCCGGAAATCCGGCTCTTTCTCCTCCCGCCCGCTCCTCGACCGCGGGTCTTTCGCGTTCTTGAGGGCCGGATTATGCGCTTATTCGCCGAGGGGGCCAGAGAAGGATTATGCTTTCGAGGGTAATTTTGTGCTGCGGGACCTGATCGCCAACGGAAAGCTGATGCGGACGATCTCGCTGCCGCGCGGCCGCCAGCGCCTGCATGCCATGCCGACCAGCACGGGCTATGAACTGCGCGAGGACGAGGCATATGACTGGGACGGCAGGAAGCGCGGCCAGACCCCGTTCACGGTTCTCCAGCATACGATCGGCGGCACCGGCCAATTGCGCTACGAGAGCCGCAATTACCGCCTGCAGGCGAACGACACGCTGCTGGTTCTGGTGCCGCACAATCATCGCTACTGGTTGGCCAAGGGCGACCGCTGGGAATATTTCTGGATCTCGATGAACGGCGAGGAGGCGCTACGCATCCACAAGTCCATCCTCAGCGTCTCGGGCCCGGTGCTGCGGCTGCAGCCGGCCACCATCGATCACCTTGCCGATTGCAGCCTGCGGCTGATCAAGGGCGCCGCTTCGCCAGGCGCGGCCTCGGCGATCGCCTACGAGGCGGCAATGGCGCTTTATGACGACGTCTTCGGCTCGCACGCCTTCGCCGAGAAGCAAAGCGCCATGCAACCGGTCATCGACCACATCAACGCCAATCTCGACAAGCCGCTGCCGGTGGCGGAGCTGGTTCAGATCAGTGGCTTGAGCCGTGCCCATTTCTCGCGCTGCTTCGCCGAGAGCGAAGGATTGCCGCCGGCCGAATTCGTGCTGCAGCAGCGCCTGCAACGCGCGGCGAAACTCCTGACCAAGGCCGATTTCCTGCCGGTCAAGGAAGTCGCGGTGCTGTGCGGCTTCGAGGACGCGAACTACTTCTCCAAGGTCTTTCGCCGCTGTTACGGCATCAATCCGACGCAGTTTCGCACCACCGGCATGTATGCCAGCCTGGGCAGCCATCGCTGATGTCGCTCGGCTCCGGGAACAAGTCGGCTCTTGGAAGAAGTCAGCGCTTGGCGCTGTCGAGCGCGGTTGAGGCGGTGCTGACCGGATCGGCGGCAGCGGCGAAGGCCGCGTCGATCTGCTCGGGCGTGCGCTGTCCGGAGCGTTTCCAGGCGACATATTGCGCGATGCCGAAGCCGGCGCGCCGAGGCACCGTCTTCACCACCGGCATGCGGAATCCGTCGCGGAATGTCTCCCAGCGCGCGCCGAGCACCGCCACCATCTCCTCGAAGGTCGGCGGCGCCGCCACGTCGGCATAGGTGATGGTCACCTTGCCGGCGAGCGCCATCTCACGCGAAACCGGCACCGGGATCGAGGCGAGGTAGTCGGCCGGCACGTCGAGCAGGCCGCCAAAGGCCCATTGCCGGCGCAGCTCGTCAGCGCTCATCGGCGCGACGCTGACGTCGATGTCGTTGGGCGTGCCGGGCACGCGGTAGGGGCAACGGAAGCGGCCGCAATTGGTGTGCGCCGAGAATTGCCAGAGCGCATAGCCCTGCCAGTTGCCCATCGGGAAATGCACGTCGATATCCGGCTTGTAGCGCGCATACCAGAGCGGCAGCCGCGACAGGAGCCGATACTGGTAGCGGTTATCGGCGATATACTGGGCGGTCTTGCCGTTGACATAGAGCACCGGGAAGCGGCCGAGGCGGCGATGCACCTGGCGCACGAATTCTTCAGCGTCCTCCAGCGACATCCATTGCGTTGCATCGATGCCTTCGATGTCGAGGGCCATCAGCTCGTCGGGCGCCGGCTCGGCGAAATCGATGAAATTATTGGCCTGCTCGACCGGGTTGCCGGGCCGCGCCAGGTGATAGGCGCCCCATTTCAGGCCGAGCGCCTTGGCCACCACCTTGCGCGTCTGGAACAATTCGCGCGTCACCGCATAGCGCTTCCACTGCGCCTTGCAGAGTTTGATGTCGGCTTCGGCGCCGAAGCAGAAATAGGGCGGCGGCAGCCCGTCGGACGCCTTGTTGATGAAGCCGGCGACACGCTTGTCGGTGACGAGCTGCTGCCAGTCGATCGAATTGTATTCGTAGGCGTCGATGACCAGCGGGCGGTCGACATTCTTCCACGGCTCGGAGAAATCCGAGGCCTTTGCCGCCGTGCCCAGCGCAATCGCCGCCGCGAGAAGCGCCAGGCGGCGAAGAGGGCGCGCCGGCTTTTTCAATCAGGGTGTCCCCACTGACCAGAGAACGATCCTGAACCGCTATGGTTAAGGAAGTGCTTTCAAAACATCGGCTGCTTCGACCTGCTCCGAAACGTCAAAAAAGTATCGGTCGGGTGGACAAGCCGTGGTGGCAGGCGTTTCAATTGCCGCCTAAGCTTCAATCACGGCGGCCAGTGGGAATACACAGGCCTGCCTGACGAAGCGCAGCAACCGGTCCCAAGACCGGACCCGCGCGGGGAGGAAATGAAGATGAATCCGGACCTGGAAGTCGTCCAGATCAGACAGGGAGAGTCGTTCAAGGCCTGGGCCCACGGCTATCCTTTCCGCACCGTGCGCTGGCACTTCCATCCCGAATACGAGCTGCATCTGGTCGTCGCCACCACCGGCCGCTATTTCGTCGGCGACTTCATCGGCGAGTTCGAGCCGGGCAATCTGGTGCTTACCGGGCCCAATTTGCCGCACAACTGGGTCAGCGACGTGCCGCCGGGCGAGACCGTGCCGCTGCGTGGCCGCGTCGTTCAATTCTCGGAAGAATTCATCGCTGGTGCCTCCGCCGCGCTGCCCGAACTTGCCGCCTGCGCCGGCATTCTCGAAACCAGCCGCCGCGGCGCGCTGTTCTCGGCGGCGACAGCCGAGCTCTGCGCGCCCTTGCTGGCCGAACTGGTCGAGGCGCAGGGCGTGCGCCGCCTGTCGCTGTTCATGGCCGTGCTCGATATATTGAACCGCGCCGGCGACGTCCGCACGCTGGCCAGCGCGGGCTATCTGCCCGACCCCTCGGGCTTCATGTCGGCCGGCATCAACCAGGCGCTCGCTTACATCAATTGCCACCTGACCGAGCCTTTCAGCGAAGGGACGCTCGCCGAGATCGCCGGGCGCAGCCCGAGCGCCTTCTCGCGCAGCTTCCGCCGGCACACCGGAATGGCACTTGTGCAGTATGTCAACCGCCTGCGCATCAACCTTGCCTGTCAGCTGCTGATGAGCGAGGACCAGATGTCGATCACCGAAATCTGCTACGCCGCCGGCTACAACAACATCTCGAATTTCAACCGTCAGTTCCTGGCGCAGAAAGGCATGTCGCCTTCGCGCTTCAGGGCCTTGTTGGCTGAGAATATCAACGCGGAGATAGCCGCCTAACAGGGAGGAAGCGGGAGGAGCCTAGAGCAATTGCGAAGCGGTTGAACGCGGCGAGCTTGCCGTAGCCTCCGTCCGCAATTGGTCAAACAACAAAAGATTCAGGGAAGGAAGGACGCGGGGTGCGGAGCACCCTGTGCTGGAGATCGTTTGTTTCGAATCCAGCACGTTCAGGAGGATGCTTGTAGAGTTTACCGGGATCGGATCGATCCTCGGCCACTGACAATACTCCTCCCAACAGTTCGACATGCAGTCAAGGCCTGGCGCGTGGTCCACCGCGCAGGTCCTCGTGAAACCATTTCTCGAAACGGAGACATTCGAATGACCAGACATGCTTGGAAATCGCCGTTTGCCTTTAAATCGACGATCGCGGCCGTTTTCGCGGTCTCGCTGCTCGGCAGCACCGCGGCCTTCGCCGACACGGTAACCGATGCTACGGTTGCCTTCCTGATGCCCGACCAGGCGTCGACCCGCTACGAGCAGCACGACTATCCCGGCTTCGTCGCCGAGATGAAGAAGCTCTGCCCTGGCTGCAAGGTGATTTATCAAAACGCCGACGCCGATGCGGCGCGCCAGCAGCAGCAGTTCAATTCGGTGATCTCGCAGGGCGCCAAGGCGATCGTGCTCGACCCGGTCGATTCGACCGCCGCCGCCTCGCTGGTCAAGCTCGCCCAGAGCCAGGGCGTCAAGGTGATCGCCTATGACCGGCCCATCCCGACGGCGCCCGCCGATTTCTACGTCTCCTTCAACAATGAAGGCATCGGCAAGGCCATCGCCGACTCGCTGATCGAGCACCTCAAGGCTCTGAAGGTCGACCCGGCCGGCGGCGGCCTGCTGCAGATCAACGGCTCGCCGACCGACGCTGCCGCCGGCCTGATCAAGAAGGGCATCCACGAAGGCCTCGACAACAGCGGCTATCCGATCCTGGCCGAGTTCGACACGCCGGAATGGGCGCCGCCGAAGGCACAGCAATGGGCGAGCGGCCAGATCACCCGCTTCGGCACCAAGATCCTCGGCGTCGTCGCGGCCAATGACGGCACCGGCGGCGGCGCGATCGCCGCTTTCAAGGCAGCAGGCGTCGATCCGGTTCCGCCGGTGACCGGCAACGACGCGACCATCGCGGCGCTGCAGCTGATCATCGCCGGCGACCAGTACAACACCATCTCCAAGCCGAGCGAGATCGTTGCGGCGGCCGCGGCCAACGTGGCCGTCAAGCTGTTGTCGGGCGAAAAGCCGAAGGCAGAGATGACGCTCTACGACACGCCCTCGCAGCTGTTCACGCCGGCGGTGGTGACGCAGGAGAACCTCAAGGCCGAGATCATCGACAAGAAGATCAACACGGCGGCCGAACTCTGCGTCGATCGCTATGCCGAGGGCTGCAAGAAGCTCGGCATCACGAAGTGATCCATATGGCATCCGGCCGCTCCTTGGCGGCCGGATGTCCAGCGAACGACAGTCAAGAAAGGCGGCGCATGAGTGAAAGTCCCGAAAGGTCGGCTTCCGCCGGCGAGCTGGTGCTCAGCCTGCGCGGCATATCGAAGAATTTCGGCGCCGTTTCGGCGCTGACCGATATCGATTTCGATGTCCATGCCGGCGAGGTCGTCGCGCTGGTCGGCGACAACGGCGCCGGCAAGTCGACGCTGGTCAAGATCCTCGCAGGCGTGCATCAGCCGAGCGCGGGAACGATCAATTTCCGCGGCAAGCCGGTCACGCTGCCCGATCCGCGCGCGGCGCTGACGCTTGGCATCGCAACCGTGTTCCAGGATCTGGCGCTCTGCGAAAACCTCGATGTGGTCGCCAATATTTTCCTGGGCAACGAGCTCAGCCCGCTGCGGCTGGACGAGGTGGCGATGGAGATGCGCGCCTGGACGCTGCTCAACGAATTGTCGGCGCGCATCCCGAGCGTGCGCGAGGCGGTCGCCTCGCTGTCCGGCGGCCAGCGCCAGACGGTCGCCATCGCGCGCTCGCTGCTGCTCGAGCCGAAACTCATCCTGCTCGACGAGCCGACCGCGGCGCTTGGCGTCGCCCAGACGGCGGAGGTGCTCAACCTTATCGACCGCGTCCGCGCGCGCGGCCTCGGCGTCGTGATGATCAGCCACAACATGGAAGATGTCCGCGCCGTCGCCGACCGCATCGTGGTGCTGCGGCTGGGGCGCAACAACGGCGTCTTCGAGCCCGACGCCTCGAACCAGGATCTGGTGAGCGCCATCACGGGCGCGTCCAACAACGCGGTGTCGCGCCGCGTCGAGCGCCTGCGCATGGAGCGCGATCACAGCGGCAGCGCACAGGCGGGGGAGCAACGCCCATGACGGCAGAGAAAAGCACCTCCGCCCCGATGGCCCTCGACCGCGCCGATGCGCGAGTGAAGCATGAAGCCGGCTTCGGCGGCGCGCTCCGCGCCTTCCTCGACCGCGTGCGTAGCGGCGATCTCGGCTCTCTGCCGGTCATCGTCGGCCTGGTGGTCATCTGGACCGTATTCACCAGCCTCAATCCCGTGTTCGTTTCCAGCAGCAATCTGGTCAATCTTCTCTTCGACTGCTCGACGGTCGGCGTCATCGCGCTCGGCATCGTCTGCGTGCTGATGGTCGGCGAGATCGACCTTTCCGTCGGCTCGATCAGCGGCTTCGCCTCCGCGATAGTCGGCACGCTCTGGGTCAACCAGGGATGGCCGGTCGCGCTCGCCATCCTGGCGGCGTTGGCCTTCGGCGCCCTGATCGGCTCGCTCTATGCCATTTTGTTCAACCGTCTGGGCATGCCGAGCTTCGTTTCGACGCTGGCCGGCTTGCTCGCGGTGCTGGGCATGCAGCTCTACATTCTCGGCTCCACCGGCTCGATCAACCTGCCATACGGCTCCGCTTTGGTGGATTTCGGCCAGCTGATGGTGATGCCGAAATGGGTATCGTACACGCTGGCAGCGATCCCGGGCCTGGCGCTGCTGATCTCCGGGCTTCGCACCTTCGCGCGCCGCCGGGCGGCCAACCTGTCGGCACCGTCCGTGACCGGGCTCATCGTGCGCGTCGCCGTCATTACCGTCGGCCTCGAGCTGATCGTCGCCTATCTCAACCAGTCGCGCGGCATCCCGTGGATGTTCGGCCTCTTCGTCGGCCTCGTCGTGGCGATGAACTATGCGCTGACCCGGACCAAATGGGGGCGCTCGATGACCGCCGTCGGCGGCAACCGCGAGGCAGCACGGCGCGCCGGCATCAAGGTCCGCGCCATCTATCTCAGCGCTTTCGCGCTCTGCTCGCTCTTTGCCGCGCTCGGCGGTGTGCTTGCGGCCGCCAGGCTTGCTTCCGCCAGCCAGCAGGCCGGCACCGGCGACGTCAACCTGAACGCGATCGCGGCCGCGGTCATCGGTGGCACCAGCCTGTTCGGCGGCCGCGGCAGCGCCTATTCCGCGCTGCTCGGCATCATCGTCATCCAGTCGATCGCCAGCGGCCTGACGCTGCTCGATCTGTCCTCGTCGCTTCGTTACATGATCACCGGTGCCGTTCTGGCCATCGCCGTGATCGTCGATTCCCTCGCGCGCCGTTCCCGTGCTTCGCACGGCCGCGCCTGAACAGTTCAAACGAGAAGGGTACACATGGCTCACGATCTTTCGGGAAAAGTCGCCGCGGTCACCGGCGCGGCATCGGGCATCGGCCTCGAATGCGCCAGGGCGATGCTTGCCGCCGGCGCCCGCGTCGTTCTGGTCGACCGCGCGCAGGACAGGCTGAAGGAGGTGGTCGTCGAGCTCGGCGATGGCGCGATCCCGCTGGTGGTCGACCTCACCAGCCCGGCTAGCGTGGCGACCATGATGCCCGGCATCCTCGACAAGGCCGGCCAGCTCGACATCTTCCACGCCAATGCCGGCTCCTATGTGGGCGGCGAGATCCTCAACGGCGATCCGGATGCCTGGGACCGCATGCTGAACCTCAACATCAACTCGGTGTTCCGCTCGGTGCACGCGGTGCTGCCGCATATGGTCGAACGCAAGACCGGCGACATCATCGTCACAAGTTCGATTGCGGGCCTCGTCCCTGTCGTCTGGGAACCGGTCTACACGGCCTCCAAGCACGCCATCCAGGCCTTCGTCCATACGCTGCGCCGGCAGGTCGCCAAGCATGGCCTGCGCGTCGGCGCGGTGGCGCCCGGACCGGTGGTGACGGCGCTGATCAGCGATTGGCCGAAGCAGAAGCTCGAGGACGAGCTGGCGGCCGGCGGACTGATGCAGCCCACGGAGGTCGCGGACGCCGTCCTGTTCATGCTGACGCGGCCGAGAAACGTCACCATTCGGGATCTGGTGATCCTGCCGCAGAGCAATGATTTGTGAAGGGAGTAGGGGAGTAGGGGAGTAGGGGAGTAGGGGAAGAGATCTCTGCTCTTGCGACCGACCGCTCACGACTAAACAATCGTTCTACTGCCTACTGCCTACTGCCTACTGCCTACTGCCTACTGCCTACTGCCTACTGCCTACTGCCTTCCTACTTCCTACTCCCCTACTGCCTAACCTCCTGAGGTCCCCATGCCTTCCCACTTCCTCGGCATTGATGTCGGCACCGGCAGCGCACGCGCCGGCGTCTTTGACGAGCGCGGCGAGCTGCTCGCTTCCGCCAAGCGCGACATCGCGCTCTTCGTCGAGCCCGGTGAGATCGCCGAGCAGTCGAGCCGGGACATCTGGGAGGCCGTGTGCGCCAGCGTGCGCGAGGCGGTCGGGAAGGCGGGCGTCGATCCCCGGGAAATCGGTGGCATCGGCTTCGACGCGACCTGTTCGCTGGTGGTGGTCGGCGACGAGGGCGAGGCTTTGCCGGTCGGCCGCTCGGGAGATAGCGACAGGAACATCATCGTCTGGATGGACCACCGAGCCCTCGACCAGACCAGGCGCATCAACGCCCTGCGGCATCCGGTCCTCGACTATGTTGGCGGCGTCATATCGCCGGAAATGGAGACGCCGAAGCTTTTGTGGCTCAAGGAGAACCTGCCGGGGACCTTTGCCCAAGCGCGGCATTTCTTCGACCTGGCCGACTATTTGACCTGGCGCGCCACGGGCAGCCTTGCCCGCTCGGTCTGCACGCTCGCCTGCAAATGGACCTATCTCGGCCACGAGCGGCGCTGGGACGAAAGCTATTTCCATGCCGTGGGGCTCGGCGAGCTTGCCGACGAGGGTTTTATCCGCATCGGCACCGACGTGGTCGATCCCGGCACGGCGCTGGGCGCCGGCCTGACGGAAGCGGCCGCCGGTGAATTGGGACTGGTTCCAGGCACCGTCGTCGCTGCCGGGCTGATCGACGCCCATGCCGGCGGCGTCGGCACCGTGGGGGCCGCGGGCGAAGCCGGCACCATCGCCTCGCGCATGGCCTATGTGCTCGGCACCTCTGCCTGCACCATGGCAAGCAGCGAAGGCCCGGCCTTCGTTCCGGGAGTCTGGGGGCCGTATTATTCAGCTATGGTGCCAGGGCTTTGGCTGAGCGAAGGCGGCCAGTCGGCGGCCGGCGCGGCCATCGATCTGCTGGTGCATTTCCACCCGGCCGAAACCGAGGCTTCTGCGCGCGCCGCTACGGAAGGCAAATCGCTGGTCGATTGGCTCGCCGCGGCCGCCACGGCGGGTTCGCCCGACTTATCGGCCGCGGCCACGCTCGCGGGAAGCATCCATGTCGTTCCCGAATTCCTCGGCAATCGCTCGCCCTTGGCCGATCCGGACGCGCGCGGCCTGATTGCCGGGCTTGGCACGGACCGTTCCGTCGAAAATCTCGTCGGCCTTTACGTGGCCGGGCTTTGCGGCCTCGGCTACGGCGTGCGCCAGATCGTGGCGGCGATGGCGTCATCCGGTCTTGCCGTCGACACCATCGTCATCAGCGGCGGCGCCGGGCAGTCGCCGCTGGTGCGCCAGCTGCTTGCCGACGCCGCCGGCTTGGCGGTCGCCGCGTCGCAATCGCCCGAACCGGTGCTGCTGGGCGCTGCGATGCTCGGAGCTGTCGCGGCCGGCCGGTATGCGGACCTTTCAAGCGCCATGCCTGCCATGTCCCGGCTTGGCGATGTTTTCACCCCGGCGACCGGTGAAATGCGGGCTTGGCATGACAGGCGCTACGAAGCCTTCCTGGCGCTGCAGGCGGTGGGACGCAGCATACGTTGAGAGACCGTTTTGTTTCTGCGCGATTTCGGACGCTTGGACCAGCGCGAAGGTTCGCTTGCCCCAACGAAGCAATCGCAGACTCCGGAGATCAGCGCAGCGTCCGAGCTTCGTCATCCACGGGCGGAGCGGGAGCGCAGCGGACGCGTAGACCCGAGGATCCATTCCGTGACCTTGGCCGTGGGATGCAGCGGAGTAGAATTCTGCACCGTAGAAGCGCCTCAAAGTAACGGAATGGATCTATGGTCTGCGCGCGTCGCTTCGCTCCTTGCTCCGCCATAGAATGACGAAATCGCGAAGGCCACGGCCAATCTCAATGTTGCAATTACCATTCAAAATTCTACGCCGAATTACATCCGGCTGGTAATCCAGGAAAAGCGGACGCGGTTTTCCGGTTGTCAGGCCCATCCTCGGCTCTACGCGTTCGCGGTGCTCCCGCTCCGCCCGTGGATGACGAAGTTCAAGCAAAATCCGCGTGACAAAAGTTGACGTTTACGTAAAAAGAAGGCGTGAGGCCGGCCCAAAGGTGGATGGCTTCGCTTCGGCCATGCGCCTACGCTCGGCCGGAATGGGAGGAGCAGACATGTATCGCGCGCCGGTCGAGGACATCGCCTTCACGCTGAAGCAGGTGGCGGGACTGAAGCCGGCGCTTGACGCCGGCATTTTTGGCGATCTCGGCGAGGACCTTGTCGACGCGATCCTGGCCGAGGCCGGCCGTTTCGCCAGCGAGGAGGTTGCTCCGCTCTACAAGATCGGCGACGAGCAAGGCGCTGTGCTGAAGGACGCCGCCGTCACCACGCCGCCCGGCTGGAAGGAGCTCTACCGGCGCTGGATCGAGGGTGGCTGGAACGCGCTGTCCGGTCCTGAGGAATTCGGCGGTCAGGGCCTGCCGACCATGCTCGGCGTCGCCGCGCTCGAAATGTGGAACTCCGCCGCCATGGCCTTCGGTATTGGTCCGACGCTAACCATGGGCGCGGTCGAGGCGCTCGACAAACACGCCTCGGAGGAACTCAAGGCCAAATACCTGGCAAAACTCGTCTCCGGCGCGTGGATGGGGACGATGAACCTGACCGAGCCGCAGGCGGGCTCGGACCTCGCGGCCTTGCGTACGCGCGCCGAGCCGATCGGCGACGGCACCTACCGCATCTTCGGGCAGAAGATATTCATCACCTATGGCGAGCACGATTTCACCGACAACATCGTGCATCTGGTGCTGGCCAGATTGCCCGACGCGCCGGCCGGCACGCGCGGCATCTCGCTGTTTTTGGTGCCGAAGTTTTTCGTCAACGACGACGGTTCGCTCGGCGCTCGCAACGACGTCTTCTGTTCCGGCCTCGAGCACAAGCTCGGCATCCATGCCTCGCCGACCTGCACCATGATCTACGGCGACGGTTTTCAAGGCTCCACACCCGGCGCCATCGGCTGGCTGATCGGCGAGGAGAACAAGGGGCTCGCCTGCATGTTCACCATGATGAACAACGCCCGCCTTGCCGTCGGCATGCAGGGCGTGGGGGTGGCCGAGACCGCCACGCAGAAGGCGATCGCCTATG
This sequence comes from Mesorhizobium sp. CA7, assembly GCF_020165015.1. NCBI lineage: Bacteria > Pseudomonadati > Pseudomonadota > Alphaproteobacteria > Hyphomicrobiales > Phyllobacteriaceae > Mesorhizobium > Mesorhizobium sp. CA7. Next base: position 163,527 of record NZ_JAIUHH010000004.1, on the reverse strand, counting down.
CCAACGAGCGCCGCCAGGGCAAGGCTTCCGCTTATACGGGCGCTGGCATGGCGCCGATCGTCCATCACCCCGATGTACAGCGCAACCTGCTCACCATGAAGGCGCTGACCCAGATCGCCCGCTCGATCAGCTATTCCTGCGCCCACGCCATCGACCGCGCGCGCGTCGGCCAGGGCGAGGCCGCCGCCAATTGGCGCGACCGCGCCAACCTGCTGACGCCGCTCGCTAAAGCCTTCTCGACCGATGTCGGCGTCGAGGTCGCCTCGATCGGCGTCCAGGTGCATGGCGGCATGGGCTTCATTGAGGAGACAGGTGCCGCAGCGCTCTATCGCGACGCGCGCATCGCGCCGATCTATGAAGGCACCAACGGCATCCAGGCGATCGATCTTGTGGCGCGAAAGCTGCCGCTCGGCGGTGGCGAGCATGTGCATTCCTATATCGGCGAATTGAAAGCTGTGGCCGATGCGGTGCGCACCTCCAACATTGACGGTTTCGGCCGCACCGCCGACAAACTCGACCATGCGCTGGCCGATCTCGAAGAGGCGACGCGGTTCCTGCAGAAGCTCATGGCCGACGGCAAGACCGACGCCGCGATGGCCGGCGCCACGCCCTATCTGCGCCTGATCTCGCTCGCTGCCGGCGGCGCCTATCTGGCGCAAGGCGGGCTGGCCGACCGCAGCCGCGTCGCGCTTTGCCGCTTCTTTGCAGAAAACCTGCTCGGTGAGACGCGCGCGCTCAAGGAGCGTGTCGTCGACGGCGCCGAGAGCCTCGCCGCCGCCGGCAAGCAACTGATTTCCGCTTGACGTTCACAAGGAAAAAGATCGTGACAGACCACATCGTCGTCGAGCGCCAGGGCGCCGTGCAGATCATCCGCGTCAACCGCCCGGACAAGAAGAACGCGCTGACGCGCGCCATGTATGCGAAAATGTCGGCGGCGCTCGCCGAAGGCGATGCCGATCCGGCGGTCCGCGTCCATGTCTTCCTCGGCGTTCCGGGCGCGTTTTCCGCCGGCAACGACCTAGCCGATTTCCTGGTCATCGCCACCGGCGGCGAGGGTGGCAACGAGGTCTGGGATTTCCTGATGGCGCTGGCCAAGGCCGAAAAGCCGATGGTGTCGGGCGTCGACGGCATCGCCGTCGGCATCGGCACCACGCTCAACCTGCATTGCGACCTGACCTTCGCCACGCCGCGCACGCTGTTCCGCACGCCCTTTGTCGATCTCGGCCTGGTGCCTGAAGCCGGCTCCAGTCTGATCGCGCCGCGGCTGCTTGGCCGGCAGGGCGCCTTCGCGCTGCTCGGCCTCGGCGAAGGCTTTTCGGCCGAGCGCGCCAAGGCCGCCGGTATGATCTACGATGTCGTCGCGGAAGAGGCCCTCGAAAGCGCCGTGTTGGCGGCCGCCGCCGACATCGCGGCCAAGCCGCCTGAGGCGCTGAAGATCGCGCGCGACCTGATGCGCGCGCCGCGCGAGGAATTGATCGCCCGCATCGAGGTCGAAAGCGAGCATTTCCGCGAGCGGCTCAAGTCGGACGAGGCGCGCGCTGCGCTCACCGCCTTCATGACGCGCAAGAAGGGCTGAGACCTTCGCCTGCGGTACCGTTCAAGGATAAAGCCGCGTCTTGTCCCAGCCGGCGGCGTTGCGCGAAAAAAGAATGCGGTCGTGCAGGCGAAACGGCCTGTCCTGCCAGAACTCGATTGTCTGCGGCAGGATGCGGAAACCCGACCAATGTTTCGGCCGCGGAATCTCGCCGATGGCGTAGCGCGCCGTGTATTCGGCCACCGCCTTTTCCAGCGCGAACCGGCTTTCCAGCGGCCGCGACTGTTTCGAGGCCCAGGCGCCGATGCGGCTGCCGCGCGGGCGTGTCGCGTAATAGGCGTCGGCCTCGGCGTCGCTGACGATCTCCACCGGCCCGCGTATACGCACCTGGCGGCGCAGCGATTTCCAGTGGAAGCACATCGCCGCCTTCATGCTGCCAAGAATCTCGCGGCCCTTGGCGCTCTCGAAATTCGTGTAGAAGACAAATCCCTTTTCGTCGAACCCCTTGAGCAGCACCATTCTCACATCCGGCATGCCGTCGGCGTCGACGGTTGCCAGCGCTACGCCGTTGGGATCGTTGGGCTCGCTTTTGGTGGCGTCCTCCAGCCATGCGGCAAAGAGCCTGAACGGCTCCGCGGCCTCGGTGAAGTCACTGCTTGTTAACTCAGTTTCGTTCATAGTTTTCCGAATTTTTACCGTTGCGGGAGGAGTTGGCCGATTGTCGCGTATCGCGCAAGCTTTTGACAGCAGGCAATGGGGCGTTATCGCTTCTGCCAGCGTCAAGGCTGTGGTCGTGACGTTGGCGTTACCGCTTGCCGGCTGCGGTGCCGGCGGCTTCAGTCTCGAAAAGGCCGACGTCGACCGCTCGATCATCACCTCCAGCGCGCCGTCGTCGCCGGCTGCCCCGGCGGCTGATAAGGACTCCGACCAGACCACCATCGGCAACGCCGTTTCCTCCGCCGACTTGAAGGAGCTTGCCGGCCAAGCGGTGCCATGGGCCAATGCCGGGACCGGGTCCCGCGGCGCGATCACCGAACTGGTGGAACTGAAGGATGGCGGCCTGACCTGCCGCCGCTTCAGCGCCACGCGCGAGAGCTTCGACGGCGTCGCCCTCTACAAGGGCGAGCTGTGCCTAGCCGAGGCCGGCGGCTGGCGCATGCAGGAATTCAAGGCGCTCTGATTGTCCGGCACTCTGATTTTCGGGCGCCAATTGCCCTTGCGCCACTGGAATTTCTTCCTATGCGAGCGCATATAGGAGGCGACTCATAAATCCATTCTCTCATGCAGGCAGGAAGCATGCGCGACCCCTATGAGGTGCTGGGCGTTGCCAAGAACGCATCGGCCAAGGACATAAAATCGGCTTACCGCAAGCTCGCCAAGAAGTATCATCCGGACCAGAATCCGAATGATCCGAAGGCGAAGGACCGTTTTGCCGCGGCCAACCAGGCTTACGAGATCGTCGGCGATGAGAAGACGCGCGCCGCCTACGATCGCGGCGAGATCGACGCCGACGGCAAGCCTAAATTCCAGGGCTTTGAAGGCGCAGCCGGCGGCGATCCGTTTGCCGGATTCCGCCGTCAGCAAGGCCCCGGCGGCGCGCATTTCGAATTTCGCAGCGGGCGCCCGGGCGGCGATCCGTTCGACGGCAACAGCGACATCTTCAGCCAGATTTTTGGCGATGCCTTCTCCGGTGCCCGCGGCGCCGGCCGGGCCGACCGGCGTCAGCCGGTCCAGGCCGCGGACCTCAACGTCACCATGGATATCAGTGTCGAGGAGGCAGCCACCGCCGATAAGGTGACGGCGATGTTCCCCGACGGCCGCAAGGTGGCGGTCAAGCTGCCGGCCTATGTCGAGGATGGCCAGACGATCCGCTTGAAGGGCCAGGGCGAGCAGGGTCCGGGCCAGCCTGGCGACGCGCTGGTCAAGATCCACATCCGCCGCCATTCGCGCTATCGCATCGAAGGCCGCGACCTGCATGTCGATCTTCCCGTCGATCTGGCCGATGCGGTGCTTGGCGCCAAAGTGGCGGTCGAGACGCCGACCGGCAAGCTCGCGGTCAACGTGCCCGCATGGTCGAGCTCGGACAAGGTGCTGCGCCTCAAGGGCAGGGGCCTGCCGGAAAAGGCAGGCGGCCATGGCGATCTCTATGCCCATGTGCGGCTGATGCTGCCGGGAGGCGGCGATGCCGAACTCGAGGCCCTGATGCGCCGCAGAAAAGGCTGATTGAGGGAATTTTGTTCCTGTTGCAGTGTCTTTTGAGCGCTTGAAGGGGCTTTGTGCCTGTGCGATAGGCTCTCCACAAAGCAGATATTCTTGCGGAGAGCTTGCACATGGCGGGTGGACAGGGCCTGATGGCCGGTAAGCGGGGCCTGATCCTGGGCGTCGCCAACAATCGGTCGATCGCTTTCGGCATCGCCAAGGCTTGCGTCGATCACGGCGCCGAAATCGCTCTGACCTATCAGGGCGAGGCCTTCAGGAAGCGCGTCGAGCCGCTCGCGGCCGAACTCAACGCGCATGTCGCAGGCCATTGCGACGTCACCGACCCGGAAAGCCTCGACGCGGTCTTCGCCGACATCGCCAAGCACTGGGGCAAGCTCGACTTCCTCGTCCACGCCATCGCCTTTTCCGACAAGGACGAGCTCACCGGCCGTTATGTCGAGACGACGCGCGACAATTTCCTGCGGACCATGGACATTTCGGTCTATTCCTTCACCACCATCGCCAAGCGCGCCGAGCCGCTGATGACCGATGGCGGCTCGCTTTTGACGCTGACCTATTACGGCGCCGAGAAGGTGATGCCGCATTACAACGTCATGGGCGTCGCCAAGGCGGCGCTGGAAGCAAGCGTGCGCTACCTCGCGGTCGATCTCGGCGCCAAGAAGATCCGCGTCAACGCGATCTCCGCCGGTCCGATCAAGACGCTGGCCGCCTCCGGCATCGGTGATTTCCGCTATATCCTGAAGTGGAACGAGTACAATTCGCCGCTGAAGCAGACGGTCACCCAGGAAGAGGTCGGCGATTCCGGCGTCTATTTCCTGTCGGACCTGTCGCGCGGCGTGACCGGCGAGGTCCATCATGTCGATTCCGGCTACCATGTCGTTGGCATGAAGGCGGTCGACGCGCCGGATATCTCGACCGTCAAGGACTGATCCTTACCTTCGCCTATCCTTCGTCCCAGGCCCTGGCCCGACCTTGGAAGACCTGATGTATCCGCTCGTCTACATCGCGCGTCACGGCCAGACCGAGTGGAATGCCGAGCGCCGCCTGCAGGGCCAGGCCGACACCGACCTCAATGCATTCGGTCGCAAGCAGGCGACGCGCAATGGGGAGCGACTGGCGGAGCTCGTCAGAAATCCTGCGGATTTCGACTTTGTCGCCAGTCCGATGCGGCGCACGCGTGAGACGATGGAGCTGATGCGCGCCGCCATGGGGCTCGATCCCTCCGGCTACCGCACCGATCCACGCCTCGTGGAGCTAAGCTTCGGCGACTGGCAGGGTTTCACCTTTGCCGAACTCGAAAAGCGTGTCCCGGGTTCGACCAAAAGTCGCCGCGCAGCGAAGTGGGATTTCCAGCCGCCGGGCGAGGGCGCGGAAAGCTACGAGATGCTGCTGGAACGGGTGAAGCCATGGTTCGATGCACTCGACCGGCCCACTGTCTGCGTCACTCATGGCGGCGTCATGCGCTGCTTCTTCCGCTTCGTCACCGGCATTTCCAAACAGGAAGCCGCCAGCCTCGAAATCCCCCAGGACCGTCTGCTGCGGCTGGAAGGCCGCAGCCTGGAGTGGCTTTGAAGGTTAGCATCGTCATTCTAGGGCGAAGCAGGAGCGAAGCTCCGTCGCGGAGACCCTAGAATCCATGCCGTGACCTGGATCAAATGGTAAAAACGGTGCAGAAGAGAACTCGTTCTGCACCGCTGCAAAGCGTCGACGTAACGGAATGGATTCTAGGGTCTGCGCGCGTCGCTACGCTCCTTGCTTCGCCCTAGAATGACGAAACACGGACGCTCCAGCCTCTAACTCGAAAGATTAGTTCTGGTCGCTGTCGGGCAACTGCATATCCGTCACGACATTCTCGCCATTGGTCACGTCATAGGCGATGACGATGTCCATGCCGGGCTTCAGCGAGTCGAGATCGGTCTCGGCGTTGAGCTTGTAGGCCTTGCCGTCGTCAAGTGTCAGCGTCAGCGTGTCCTTGTCGACCTTCTTGATCAGGCCTTCGGTCTGGCCGGCGAACGCGGCGGCGGTGGAAATCAGCAACATGGCGCAGGCTGCGCCAATCAGGGTACGCATCGTCGTCCTCTTTAGGTCAGTGCGCCAGCTTGTCAGCGGCGGGTCCTCAACGGCGGATGGGAAGAGAGCAGAAACCAACCGAATGTGTCAAAACTAAATCCGCCACATCACAGTTTGATGCAGCCGATCACCGTTTGACCACTGTGGAAAACGCCAATAGAACGCAGCCTTAACCGGGTTCCCTCACCGGGCAGGGCGTATTTCCCATGTCGCACAACACATTCGGCCATCTCTTCCGCGTCACCACCTGGGGTGAAAGCCATGGCGCCGCGCTCGGCTGCGTTGTCGACGGCTGCCCGCCCGGCATCCGCTTCAAGCGCGAGGACATCCAGGCCGAGCTCGACCGCCGCCGCCCCGGCCAGTCGCGCTTCGTCACCCAGCGCCGCGAGCCGGACGAGGTCAAGATCCTGTCCGGCTTCATACTCGACGAGGACGGCGAGACGATGATCACCACCGGCACGCCTGTGTCGATGCTGATCGAGAATGTCGACCAGCGCTCCAAGGACTATGGCGAGATCGCCCGCCAGTATCGGCCGGGCCATGCCGACTACACCTACGACGTCAAATACGGCCTGCGCGATCACCGCGGCGGCGGCCGCTCCTCGGCGCGTGAGACGGCAGCGCGGGTGGCGGCGGGCGCCCTGGCGCGCAGGATAGTGCCCGGCATGGTGGTGCGCGGCGCGCTGGTCTCGATGGGCGAGAAATCCATCGATCGCGCCAACTGGAACTGGAATTTCGTCGGCGACGCCGAGAACCCGTTCTTCACTCCGGATCCGGCCTCGGTCCCGGTCTTCACCGCCTATCTCGACGGCATCCGCAAGGCCGGCTCCTCGGTCGGCGCGGTGATCGAGATCGTTGCCGACGGCGTGCCGGCCGGCCTCGGCGCGCCGATCTACGCCAAGCTCGACCAGGACATCGCGTCCGGCCTGATGTCGATCAACGCCGTCAAGGGCGTCGAGATCGGCAATGGTTTCGAGGCCGCCCGCATCACCGGCGAACAGAATGCCGACGAGATGCGCATGGGCAATGACGGCAAGCCGGTGTTTCTGTCCAACAATGCCGGCGGCATACTGGGCGGCATTTCGACCGGCCAGGCGATCGTTGCCCGCTTCGCCGTCAAGCCGACCTCCTCGATCCTGACCCCGCGCCAGTCGATCGACAAGGATGGCAAGGATGTCGAGGTGATGACCAAGGGCCGCCACGACCCGTGCGTCGGCATCCGCGCCGTGCCGATCGGCGAAGCCATGGTTGCCTGCGCGATCGCGGATCATTATCTGCGGCACAGAGGACAGACAGGGAGGGAGTAGGGGAGTAGGGCAGTAGACCGCCCGACACAGCCGTTTTCTTTCTTCTACTGCCTACTGCCTACTGCCTACTGCCTAATTCCTGCGAGCGAAGCGAGCGCCGATGCCTTACGACCAGAAGAAGATCGTCGAAGCGATCCGTGCCTTCGAGCGCGGCGAGATCGTCGTCGTCATGGACGATGACGGGCGCGAGAACGAGGGCGACCTGATCGTTGCCGCCGTCCATTGCACGCCGGAGAAGATGGCCTTCATCGTCCGCAACACCTCCGGCATCGTCTGCACGCCGATGCTGCGCGAGGACGCGAGGCGGCTGAACCTCGCGCCGATGGTGGCGGACAATGATTCCGCCCACACCACCGCCTTCACCGTCAGCGTCGATTTCAAGCACGGCACGACAACCGGCATTTCCGCCGACGACCGCACGCTCACCGTGCGCAACCTTGCCAACGGCAATGTCGGCCCATCGGATTTCGTGCGCCCCGGCCACATCTTCCCGCTGATCGCGCGCGAAGGCGGCGTCTTGATGCGCTCCGGCCATACGGAGGCCGCAGTCGATCTCTGCAAGCTCGCCGGCCTGCCGCCGGTCGGCGTCATTTCCGAACTGGTCAATGACGACGGCACGGTCAAGCGCGGGCCGCAAGTCCAGGCCTTCGCCGAGGAACATGGGCTGAAGCAGGTCTCGGTCGCCGACCTCATCGCCTATCGCCAGCGCAAGGAGACGCTGGTCGAACGCGTCGCCTGCTCCGACATCGACACGCCCGGCGGCAAGGCGCAGGCCTTCACCTACACGCTGCCTTGGGATTCCATGCACCATCTCGCGGTCGTCTTCGGCGACATCCGCGATGGCGAGGAGGTGCCGGTACGGCTGCATTCGGAAGATGTCGTCACCGACGTCTTCGGTACCAGCCATCGCCTCGACGGCATCATGAAGGCGATGGGCGAGCGCAGGCGCGGTGTCATCGTCTATCTGCGTGAAGGCTCGGTCGGCGTCGCCCATCAGGAGCGCAAGCGGCCCGCGAGCGGCGACCGCGAGGACCACGAGGAAGCCCGCCGCCGCGAGAACGAATGGCGCGAGATCGGCCTTGGCGCCCAGATTCTCAGGGACCTGGGCATCTCCTCGATCAACCTGATCGCCTCGCGCGAGCGCCACTATGTCGGTCTTGAAGGATTTGGCATCCATATCGCCAAGACCGAGATTCTGTAGTCTGTCGGAGGGTTGACGAACCGGAGGCCGTACGGCAGCCCGCCGGCCTTGCTGACGGACCGGAGTCTCCGTGACGGAGGCGATTGGCCGGAGCTCCGGAACTTCGTCATCCACGGGCGAAGCAAGGAGCGAAGCGACGCGCGCAGACCCGAGGATCCATTCCGTGACCTCGAAGCGCCGCGACGGTTCAGAATTCTGCTCCGCTGCGCTCTATGATCAAGGTCACGGAATGGATCCTCGGGTCTGCGCTCCGCTTCGCGTCGCTCCGCCCGTGGATGACGAAGTCGCGGAGGCTCCGGCCAACCGCCAACGTCCGCGATAATGATCGGACGGCCGAATAACCGTCACTCCGCCGCGACGACCGCCTCGCCCCTATCCGCCTCGCAATCGTCCGTCGCCAGCCGGCATTGGCCGGCGAGCACGGTGGCCAGCGCGATGGCGCCGGCCGCGACCGAAACCCAGAACCCGTTCTGCGGGCCGAAAGTGTCGACCATCCAGCCGGCGGCGAAGGAACCCAGCGCCATGCCGATGCCGATGCCGGTCGTCACCCAGGTGACGCCTTCGGTCAGCATCGCCGGCGGCACGTGGCGCTCGATCAGGCCGAAGGCGGTGATGAAGGTCGGCGAGATCGCGACGCCGCTGACGAACACCGCCAGCGCCAGAGTCGGCACCGTGTCAACGAAGAGGAGCGGCAAGGTGGTGAGCGCGATCACGGTGACCGCGACCGCCAATTGCCGCTGCAGCGGCGCCTTGAGGCTGAGCGCGCCGACGATGATGCCCAGCACGAAGGATCCCAGCGCATAGACGCCGATGACGAGGCTCGCCGCCTCAGGTTGGCCAAGCTCTTTGGTGATCGCCACCGTCGTCACTTCCGTCGTGGCGAAGGTCGCGCCGACGAAGATCAGTGCGAAGGTGATGATCTGCACCGGCCGCAGCCGGATCGCCGAGCCGGCCGCGCCATGTTCGGCCGGGCGGACCGGCGGCTCGGACGAGCGCTGCAGCAGGAATGCCGCCGAGCCGAGCGCAAGCAGCAATGTGCTGACCACCATGCCGGCTTCCGGGAACAGCGCGGCGCTCAAGCCCACCGACAGCGAGGCGCCGGCGACATAGACCAGTTCGTCGGCGGCCGATTCGAAGGCGAACGCCGTGTTGAGCTCCGGCCGGTCGCGGAAGATCTCGGTCCAGCGCGCCCGGACCAGCGCCGGGATGCTGGGCATGGCGGCGGCAAGTAGCGCCGAGCTGAACAACGTCCAGATAGGCCAGTGCTGGTTGGCCGCGACGATCAATGTCGCGAAGGAAAGCACCGAGACGAGCGTCATGGGTGCTGCGATCGCCGTCTGGCCACGTCGGTCCACCAGCCGCGACACTTGCGGCGACAGGAAAGCATTGACCAGCGCATAGGTCGCCGAGACGGCGCCGGCCAGCCAGTATTCGCCATGTGTCTGCGACAGCATCGCCACGATGCCGATCGGGGCCATGGCGATCGGCAAGCGCGCGATGAAAGCCGCCGCGGCGAAGCCTTTCGTGCCGGGAGCCCGAAAGATGTCCGAATAAGGATTTCGCATGATCCTGCTCCTCGACAACGGTGCATACTAAAATTACATACGCTGCGTATGACTGTGAAATAGTTCATACGCCACGTATGTCAATTGGCATACGAGGCGTATGTGAGTAGGGCCAGAACCATGCACAGACCGCGCAAGGAGATGATCGCCGAGACGCGCGCCAAGCTGATCGCAGCCGCTCGCCATGCTTTCGGCACGATCGGCTATGCCGAGGCCTCGATGGACGATTTCACCGCGTCGGCCGGCCTCACGCGCGGCGCGCTCTACCATCATTTCGGCGACAAGAAGGGGCTGCTGCAGGCGGTGATCGCCGAGATCGACGGCGAAATGGCTGTGCGGGTGAACGAGGTGGCTTCGAAAGCGCCGACCCGCTGGCAGCATTTCGTCGACGAATGCACCACCTATATCGAGATGGCGCTGGAGCCGGAAATCCAGCGCATCATGTTCCGCGACGGCCCGGCGGTGCTCGGCGACCCGGCGCAGTGGCCGAATGCCAGCGCCTGCACCGCCTCGATGACCAACCATCTGACCAGGCTGCAGGAAGAGGGCGAGGTCGTTCCGGAGCTTGATCCCGAGACGACCTCACGGCTGATCAATGGCGCCAGCAGCCAGGCCGCGCAGCGCATCGCCAATTCGACGGACCCCGAGGCGACCTCGAAAAAAGCGATCACGGCCTTCAAGCAGTTGCTCGAAGGCTTGCGAAAGAAGCCTTGACGGCACGCTCGGGTAATCAAGCCACCGGCTTATGCACCGGTTTCGGGCCGGCGCAACCCTGCCGCGATTGACAATCGCCGGGGCGAGCGCATCCTCCACCGCCAACTCTGAAGGTGAGGGGAGTCGGGGCCATGTGGGACTTCAGCATCGCCAGATCCGTGTCGATCATGATGCGGACATGGCCGTTCATCGTCTTTCGCATGATCGTCTATTTTGGCATCACGGTCGCCTACATCATGGCGACCGGTACGGGCGCCAGCGTCGGCTACGGCGTCGGCCACATCTCCACCGATCCCGACGGCCCGATGTCCTTCGCGCTGTGGGGTGGCGTGGTCGGCTTCGGCGTTGTCTCGATCGCCGTCTACTGGATACGCGAATACATCCTCTATGTGTTGAAAGCGGGCCATATCGCCGTCATGGTGCATCTGATCGACGGCCAAGATGTCCCCGACGGCCAGGGCCAGATCGCCTACGCGAAGGAAGTGGTCACCCAGCGTTTTGCCGAGGCCAACATCCTTTTCGTCGTCGACCAGCTGGTCAAGGGCGCCATCCGAGCCATCACCGGCCTGATCGGCGGCATCGCCGCCTTCCTGCCCATTCCGGGCCTGAGCGGCATCGTCAGCTTCATCAACACGGTGATCCGCCTGTCGCTGACCTATGTCGACGAGATCATCCTCGGCTACAACATCCGCATCAATTCGAGCTCGCCTTTCGAGACGGCAAGGCAAGGCGTCGTGCTCTACGCGCAGAACGGCAGGCACATGGTCAAGAACGCCGTCTGGTTGGCGGCGATCATGTGGGGCGTGTCCTTCGTCATCTTCCTGTTGATGCTGGCGCCCGCGGCCGCCATTCTGTGGGTCATGCCGGGCCAGCTTGCCGGCTGGGCCTTCGTGCTGGCCATCGTCTTCGCCTGGGCCTTCAAGGCAGCCTTCATCGAGCCCTTCGCCATCGCCTCGCTGATGCAGGTCTATTTCGAAGCCATCGAAGGCCAGGCGCCCAATCCCGAATGGGACCGCCGGCTCGCCGAGACCTCGTCCAAATTCAGGGAACTGCGCGACAAGGCGCTGGGCTCTTTCGGCGGCGGCTCGCGCTGGGATACGCCGAGGGCCGCCTGATCACGGCTTTGATGCGCTGCCGAGCTTTGCGATTGCCGATTTAAGCGGCGCCTCGCCGGCGCCGCGAAACGTCTCGCTCATGACCAGTTCGGGCAGCGGCAGGCGCTTGCCCCAGCCATGCGCCTCGAGGTCCGGCTTCGGCGCGAAGGCCGAGACGCGGCCGACGCACAGATAGGCGATCGGCGTGACATGCTCCGGGATCGCGAGAAGCCGCTTCAGTGCCTCGGTCTCGATGATGCTTACCCAGCCGACGCCGACACCTTCGGCCCGTGCCGCCAGCCAGAAATTCTGCACCGCGCAGACGGTGCTGTAGAGATCCATCTCCGGATTGTGCCAACGTCCGAGCGGCGAGTCCTTCGACCGCTGCCGGTCGCAGGTGATGCACAGGTTGAGCGCGCTTTCGCAGATGCCTTCGAGCTTCAGTTTCCTGTAGAGCGCCTGCCGCTCCGCTTCGATCGCCGGCAGCTCCTGCTCGCGCGCGGCGAGGAACAGGTCGCGCACTTGTCTGCGCCGCTCGGCGTCGCGGATGACGATGAAATTCCACGGCTGCATATAGCCGACCGACGGGGCGTGATGCGCGGCGGTGATGAGCCGCGCCAGCACATTGTCATCGAGATCGTCGTGGACGAAATGGCTGCGCACGTCGCGCCTGGTGAACATGGCCCGGTAGACCGCGTCGCGCGCCAATTGGTCAAAGTCGTCGCCGCTCGCGGCGATCGCTGCTGCCGTCATCGCTTTTCCCCTTGCGACAAGCAGTCCGCCGCCTGACCAAGCGGAAAACCATGTCTGCCGGGCCGGTCTTCTGGCTCGGGATCGTCCCGCATCCGGCGCCTTCCCGTCTTCGACAGTGGCGTTTGCCGGCGCGGTCCCCCTTACAGTGTTGGGCACGCCACGGAGTTCAACCGTGTTCCCGATTCTCCCGCGTCGCGGGCACCTGGCAGCGATGCGACCTTACAGCGAAGCTTGGGCCGCGCCAATGGCGTTAGCGACACGGCAAGACGCGATTTCCCCAGCCATTCGGCCTGCCAAACATGGTCATTCGGCCGCCAGGTCCCTAGATTAGGCGCCATGGCCACCCGTCTCTATACGCACCCGATCTTCCTCGAACACCTCACGCCGCCCGGCCATCCCGAGCGGCCCGACCGCCTGCGTGCCATCGAGCGCGTGCTCGACGACGAGGCGTTTTCGGCGCTCGACCGCGTCAAGGCGCCGGAAGGCGACGAGAAAACGATCTTCTATGCGCACCCGGAGGATTTCGTCGAGCGCGTGCGCGGGGCGATCCCTGAGAGCGGGATCGTGTCGATCGACGCCGACACCAGCGCCAGCCCGAAAAGCTGGCAGGCCGTGATCACCGCGATCGGCGGTGCCAACGCGGCGGTAGACGACGTCTTCGAGGGCCGTGCGGCAAACGTCTTCGTCGCCGCCCGTCCGCCCGGCCATCATGCCGAAAAGACTACGGCGATGGGCTTTTGCCTGTTCAACACGGCGGCGATCGCCGCCCGTTACGCGCAGAAGAAGCACCAGGCCGAGCGTGTCGCCATCGTCGACTGGGACGTTCATCACGGCAATGGCACGCAGGACATCTTCTGGGACGACCCATCGGTGCTCTATTGCTCGACGCACCAGATGCCGCTTTACCCGGGCACCGGCGCGAAGAACGAGACCGGCGCCGGCAACATCGTCAACGCGCCGCTGGCGCCGCAGACGGGGAGCGATCTCTTCCGCGACGCCTTCCTGTCGCGCGTGCTGCCCTCGATCGACGCGTTCGCGCCAGACCTGATCATCATTTCCGCGGGCTTCGATGCGCACCATCGCGACCCGTTGGCCGAGATCAACCTGACCGAGGACGATTTCGATTGGGCGACCGGCCAGTTGATGGAGCGCGCCGGGCGCCATAGCTCCAACAGGCTCGTCAGCCTGTTGGAAGGCGGCTACGATCTGCAGGGACTGGCATTTTCAGTCGCCGCCCATGTCGGGCGGCTGATGAAGGGATAGAGTATGGCATTGGAAGGCAATGAGGACGTCAAGGCGATGAGCTTCGAACAGGCGCTCGACGCGTTGGAGAAGATCGTCGATGATCTTGAGCGCGGCGACGTCCCGCTCGACCAGTCGATCAAGATCTATGAGCGCGGCGAGGCGCTGAAGGCGCATTGCGACCGGCTGCTGAAAGCGGCCGAGGACAAGGTCGAGAAGATCAGGCTGTCGCGCGACGGCAAGCCGGTGGGAACTGAACCGCTGGACGCCGACTGAGGTGTTGATATTCAGGTGAGGCCGGCCTGCAAATGGCAACTTCCTGCGCTTCCGGTGCTCACGTACTTCAAGTACGCTCCGCTCCGGTTCTCGGAAACCACCATTTTCGGCTCGGCCTGACCTGAATCTCAACACCTCAGCGGATGATCTCAGACCGGGTAAGGGCAGAGAAAGCAGGTAAGGAGTTCAAGCCATGTGCCGCAACATCAAGACCTTGGCCAATTTCGAGCCGCCGGCGACCAATGACGAAGTGCATGACGCAGCGCTGCAATTCGTGCGCAAGCTTAGCGGCTCGACCAAGCCGTCCAAGCGCAACGAGCATGCCTTCTACCATGCCGTCGAGGCGATCGCGGCTGTCGCGCGCGAATTGATCGATTCGCTCGAAACCAATCAGGAACCGCGCAACCGCGAGGAAGAAGCTGCCAAGGCGAAGGCCAGGTCGGCGCTGCGTTTCGCCTGAGGATCCGACATGAGCTTCTTTCCGGGAAACGATCCCGAACCCGGCGATGCCTTCGCCTGCGACCAGATCGAGCTGATGGTCGTTCCGAACGCCAAGGACATTGGCGGCTTCGAGGTGCGCCGCGCTTTGCCGACGGCAAAGCGCCGCCTGGTCGGGCCGTTCATCTTCTTCGACCGCATGGGCCCTGCGGTCCTGCGCGCCGGTCATGCGCTCGACGTGCGCCCGCATCCGCATATCGGGCTTTCCACCGTCACCTACCTGTTCGACGGCAGGATCAGGCATCGGGACTCGCTCGGCACCGAAATGGTGATCGCGCCGGGCGACGTGAATCTGATGACAGCCGGGCGCGGCATCGTTCATTCAGAGCGCACGCCACAGGAATTGCGCGGCGCGCCGATGTCGGTCTCCGGCCTGCAGACCTGGCTGGCGCTGCCCGACGGCAAGGAGGAGATTGCCCCGGTGTTCGCGAACACGTCGGTGGCCCGCTTGCCGCAGATCGATGCCGAGGGTGTCAGCGGCCGCGTCGTCATTGGCGCGTTCTCAGGCCTGCGCTCGCCCGTGGCGACCGCTTCCGACACGCTCTACGCCGATCTCAGGCTGGCCGCCGGTGCCAGCGTGAAGATTCCGGCCGATGCCGAGGAGCGCGCCATCTACACGCTGGAGGGCGATGTCTCGATCGCCGGCGATGTTTTCCCGGCCGAGCGGCTCCTGGTGTTCAAGCCGGGCGAGGAGATCGTGGTCTCTTCCGAGCGCGGTGCGCATTTCATACTGTTCGGCGGCGCTTCGCTGGGCTCCAAGCGCTACATCTGGTGGAATTTCGTCTCGTCCTCCAAGGAACGCATCGAGCAGGCCAAGCAGGAATGGAAGACGGGCCGCTTCGATATCGTTCCCGGCGATGAGGAAGAGTTTATTCCGCTGCCCGAGAACTAAGGTGTGTTGATATTCAGGTGAGGCCGGCCTGCAAATGCCGGTTTCCTGCGCTTCCGGTGCTCACGTACTTTGAGTACGCTCCGCTCCGGTTCTCGGAATCCATCATTTTCGGCGCGGCCTAACCTGAATCTCAATACACCTTGCAGCGTAGCACGCGTCACTGGCGCGCATTTACATTCGCCCGCCGGCGGACTATTCCCGCGCATGATTATGGCGCAATCTGCTGATAGCGCCGTGTTCGATCGATTGACGCAGGACGCGCCCGAGTGAAGCCAGACACGCCGCTGCTCGACAAGGTCCGCATTCCGGCGGATTTGCGGACGCTTGATGAGAGCGCGCTGCCGCAGCTTGCCGCGGAACTCCGCGCCGAGCTCATCGACGCCGTGTCGCAGACCGGCGGCCATCTCGGCGCCGGCCTCGGCGTCGTCGAACTGACGGTTGCGCTTCATTACGTCTTCAACACGCCGCAGGATCGGCTGATCTGGGACGTCGGCCACCAGGCCTATCCGCACAAGATCCTGACTGGCCGCCGCGACCGCATCCGCACGCTGCGCCAGGAAGGCGGCCTTTCCGGTTTCACCCGGCGCGCGGAGAGCGAATACGACCCGTTCGGCGCCGCGCATTCCTCGACCTCGATTTCGGCCGGTCTCGGCATGGCTATGGCGCGCGACCTGTCGGGCGGCCGCAACAATGTCATTTCCGTCATCGGCGACGGCTCGATGTCGGCCGGCATGGCCTTCGAGGCGCTGAACAATGCCGGCGCGCTCGACGCCCGGCTGATTGTCATCCTCAACGACAACGACATGTCGATCGCGCCGCCGACCGGCGCCATGAGCGCCTATTTGGCCAGGCTCGCTTCCGGCAAGGCCTATCTGGGGTTACGCGATTTCGGCAAGAAGCTGACATCCTACCTGGGCAAGCGCGCCGACCGCGCCATCACCCGTGCGGTCGAGCATGCGCGTGGTTACGTCACCGGCGGCACCTTGTTCGAGGAGCTCGGCTTCTATCACATCGGTCCGATCGACGGGCACAATCTCGAACATCTGATTCCGGTGCTGAAGAACGTCCGCGACAATGGCAAAGGCCCGGTGCTGATCCATGTCGTGACCCAGAAGGGCAAGGGCTACGCGCCGGCGGAAGCCGCAGCCGACAAATATCACGGCGTCAACAAGTTCGACGTCATCACCGGTGCGCAGGCCAAGGCGCCGGCCAACGCGCCCGCCTACACCAAGGTCTTCGCCGAGAGCCTGATCCAGGAAGCGCGCGAGGACGACCGCATCGTCGCCATCACCGCCGCCATGCCGAGCGGCACCGGCCTCGATCTCTTCGGCGAGGTGTTTCCGAAGCGAACCTTCGATGTCGGCATTGCCGAGCAGCATGCGGTGACCTTCGCCGCGGGGCTCGCCACCGAAGGCTACAAGCCTTTTGCCGCCATCTATTCTACCTTCCTGCAACGCGCCTACGACCAGGTCGTCCATGATGTGGCGATCCAGAAACTGCCGGTGCGCTTTCCCATCGACCGCGCCGGTTTCGTCGGCGCCGACGGCGCCACCCACTGCGGCGCTTTCGATACGACCTTCCTGACCACGCTGCCGGGCTTCGTCGTCATGGCCGCCGCCGATGAGGCGGAGCTTCGCCATATGGTGCGCACCGCGGCTGCCTATGATGACGGTCCGATCGCCTTCCGCTATCCGCGCGGCAACGGCGTCGGCGTCGACATGCCGGAGCGCGGCTCGCTGCTGGAGATCGGCAGGGGCCGCATCCTCAAGGAAGGGACCAAGGTCGCGCTGCTTTCCTTCGGCACGCGGCTGCAGGATTGCCTGTTGGCGGCCGAGGAACTTGGCGCTGCGGGCCTTTCCACCACGGTTGCCGACGCCCGCTTCGCCAAGCCGCTGGACGAGGATCTCATCCGGCGGCTCGCCCGTTCGCATGAGGTGCTGGTGACTGTCGAAGAGGGCGCCATCGGCGGCTTCGCCAGCCAGGTGCTGCACTTCCTTGCCCATGAAGGCCTTCTCGAAAGCGGCCTCAAGGTGCGGCCGCTGGTGCTGCCGGACGCGTTCACCGACCATGCCAAGCCGGAGAAGATGTATGCCGATGCCGGGCTGGATTCGGCAGGCATCGTGCGCACGGTCTTCGCCGCGCTCGGTCGCGGCGTGCAGGCGCAGCGCGCCTGAATCAGAGCTTCAAGCGGTGAATCGGTTTGCCGGGTGCCAGATGTAAGTATCTGTTAACGCTCCCGTTTGGCGGTTCGCTTACCCTGTCTCTTGGCCGATTTTCAACGGCGCCCTGCTAGAAGCTCGGGCCAGGCAGGGAGACAACCAAAATGAAAACACTTCTGTGCGGAGTGGCCCTTTTGGCGGCCGTGACGGCCCCGACGGCAGCCGAGACGCGTTACGACCGCAATCTCGAAAAGGCGGTGCTGGATATCGTTGCCGGCAAGATGGGCAACATCCGTGGCGGCTTTTCCTATAAGCAGGTTCCTCAACTCGTCGTGCTGCCGGATGCAGGTCTCGTCGCGCCCACTCCGGTTGAGCCGCCGCGCAAGCAAGCCTCCGGCAATGACGGCCTGATGCCCGCCGTCGAGCGCCAGGTGTCGCGCACCATTTTTTAGAACCACATATCGCGCACGCAGCGGCCGTCGCGCGGCAGGTCGTCAAAAGTGTCGAGGCCGTCGAAATGGTCGATCGGCAGGTCGGCGACCTCCTCGGGCGGCGCAAGCCTGACATTGACAGCGATACGCGTGCGGCCGCTTTCGCCGGAGCGCAGCCCACGCCAGGCGACCACGCAGGCGCAGGTCGGACAGAACAGGATTTCCAGCGCGGGCTCCGCCACCTCGGCGCGTGTGTACGATTTCAGCGGTCCGGCGACGCGGATGCGCTCGTCGGCATAGTCATAGGCCCAGAGCGCGCCGTAGCGGCGGCAAAGCGTGCAATTGCATGCGGTGATTGCGCCGGGATCGCCTTCCAGCGTCCAATGAACTCCGCCGCAATGACAGGTACCCCTCAGCATTGCCACCTCCACCGGCTGACGAACCGCCTGTTCCTCTCGGCATTCTGCAGCCTCTTGCGCCATATTCAACCATTGCGTTCGCGCCCGGCTTTCGCCAATGAAGGCCGATGAGTTCCCCTTTGCCAGCCAGCCGGCGCCAGCGGCTCGATGAATTGCTTGTCGGGCGCGGTCTGTTTGCCAGCCGCTCGCGCGCCCGCGACGCGATCGAGCGCGGCACGGTGACGGTTGACGGCGCCGTCGCCCGCAAGCCCGGCCAGCCTGTCGCGCCGGACTGCCTGATCGTCATCGATGATCCGGCGCAGGCCTATGTGTCGCGCGCGGCGCTGAAGCTGATCGCCGGCCTCGACCGTTTCGGCCTCGATCCTTCCGGCAGCGAGGCGCTCGACATCGGCGCCTCGACCGGCGGCTTCACCCAGGTGCTGCTCGAGCGCGGCGCGGCCCATGTCATGGCGATCGATGTCGGTCACGGCCAGATGCATCCAGACATTGCCGGCGACCCGCGTGTGACGGTGATCGAAGGACTGAACGCGCGCGATCTGACGGCAGCCGATCTCGGCGGCCGCGTTCCCGGTTTCCTTGTCTGCGACGTCAGCTTCATCTCGCTGAAGCTGGCGCTGCCGCCGGCGCTGGAATTGGCGGGCGAGGGCGCCAAGGCAGTTCTGCTGGTCAAGCCGCAATTCGAGGCGGGCCGTGAGGCCATCGGCAAGGGCGGCCTGCTCAAGGATCCGGGCGATGCCGATCGGATTGCCGCAAATTTGCGCGACTGGCTGGCCGGCGTTCCCGGCTGGCGCGTGCTGGGACTCGAACCGTCGCCGATCGAAGGCGGCGGCGGAAACCGCGAGTTCCTGCTCGCCGCCATGAAGGACGAGCGATGAGCACACGCTTCACCATTGCAAGGCTAGGCTCGCAGGGCGACGGTATCGCCAATGCCGAAGGCGGGGAGGTCTTCATCCCGTTCACGCTGCCGGGCGAGACGGTCACGGCCGCGCGCCAGAAGGACCGCGCCGCGCTGATGTCGGTATTGGAAGCCTCGCCGCTCAGGATCGATCCCGCCTGCCGCCATTTCACCGAATGCGGCGGCTGCGCGCTGCAGCATTACGAGGCTGGAGCCTACCGGCAATGGAAGCGCGAGAGGGTCGTGCAGGCGCTGAAGCTCAAGGGCATCGCTTGCGACATCGCTGCGCTGGTGCCTTGCGCGCCGCACACCCGCCGCCGGGTCACGTTCAGTGCCAGGCGCACGGACGCCGGCATGCTGCTGGGCTTCGTGCGCGCGCTGTCTTCCGAGATTATCCCGATCGAGGAATGCCCGATCTCGCTGCCCGCGATCGTCTCGGCGCTCGACAAACTGCGCGCCCTGGCCGGCTTGGTCTGCGCCACCCCGAAGGCATTTCATATGACGGTGACCGTCACCGCTTCAGGCCTCGACGTGGCTGTGCACGATGCCGGCAAGCTTGGCGACCATCAGCGCCGTATCGCGTCCAATTTCGTCTTGGCCGAAGGCCTGGCAAGGCTTTCCGTCGACGGCGAGATCATCGTCGAGCCGAAGAAGCCGGTGGTGCAGTTCGGGCCCGTCGCGGTCGCCGTGCCGCCGGGCGCCTTCCTGCAGGCGACAGAGGCCGCCGAGCAGGTGATGGCAAGCCTCGTCGGCCAGCATCTGTCGCGCGCCAGGAAGATCGCGGACCTGTTTGCCGGCTGCGGCAGCTTCGCGCTCAGGCTCGGCGCGCAATCCGAGGTCCATGCCGTCGAGGGCGATGCGCCGGCGCTTGCCGCGCTCGACCGCGCCTTCCGCTTTGCCAGCGGCCTGAAGCGGGTGACCAGCGAACGCCGCGACCTGTTCCGCCGGCCGCTGACCTTCAAGGAGTTGAACGTCTTCGACGGGCTGGTCTTCGATCCGCCGCGCGCCGGCGCCGAGGACCAGTCGAAGCAGATCGCCCGCTCCGACGTGCCGCTGGTCGCCGCGGTGTCCTGCAATCCGGTGACGCTCGCGCGCGATCTGCGCATCCTGATCGATGGCGGCTACACGCTGAAGAGCGTCACGCCGATCGACCAGTTCCTGTGGTCGCCGCATGTCGAGGCGGTCGCGCTTTTGGAGAAGCCGAAGCGGCGGCGGTAGCTCGCGGCCGGAGGCTCGCGTGAAAACTGTGAAGCCTCTGTTCTTTCGACGAAATTGCGCCCTAAAGCCGCCTTTTTGCAGGGTCTTAATTCTGCGGTTAGGGAAACATTCCTGCCTCTCCGGCGTTGTCGCGTTGGACGAAATGGCGGACAAGGATGGCGGATTGCAATGCGCTCGCTTCGGAAAGTCATCGGCCTTGTCGTCGTTCTCATCGCGTTCGCCGTCGCGTCCACGACGGGCGCGCTCGCCCAACAGCAGAAACGTCTCGCATTCGTCATCGGCAACGCCGCCTATCCGTCGGATGCGCTGGTCACCTCCGCGAATGACGCCGGCCTGATCGCCCAGACCCTGCAGGCAGCAGGGTTCGATGTGGTCGGCGCGCGCGATGTCGACCAGGAATCGTTGCGCGGCGCGCTGCGCGATTTCCTTGGAAAGGTTTCCGCCGCCGGCCCGCACGCGACCGTTTTCGTATACCTCGCCGGCCGCGGCGTGCAGTTCGAAGGTGAGAACTATTTCTTGCCGGTCGACGCCCAGATCGCCAATCCGGCCGACGTGCCGCTGCAGGCCATGCGGCTCTCCGATATCACCAAGTCCCTGGCGGGATTGCCGGCGAAGGTCAATATCGTCGTCCTCGACGCGGCACGGCCTAGTGCTCTTCCGAAAATGAGCCAGCCGCTGGCCGGCGGTCTCGCGCTGGTCGACCCCGACCCCAACATGCTGATTGCGTTCAACGCGGCGCCCGGAACGGTTGCGCCGGAAGGCAAGGGCCCATACGGCGCCTATGCTCAGGCGCTCGCCGAGATGATGCGGGAAGGCGGCATATCGCTTGACGATGTTTTCGACCGCACGCGGCTACGCGTCAACGAGGTGACGCAAGGTGCCGAAATTCCGTGGGACGCTTCGAAGATCAGCGCGCCTTTCGTGTTCTTCGAACGCGCTCCGGACGCGCCGCCGCCGAAGGTTTCGGAGGCCGAAGAACGGGCCAACCGGACCAGGCCGATCCGCGACTTCAATGCGCATGACGCCTATGTCGCGGCACTCGACCGCGATACCATGCGCGGCTACGAGGAGTTCCTCGTTGCCTATCCGTACGATCCGATGGCCAAGCGTGTGCGGGCCATCATCGCGGCGCGGCGCGAGGCGATCACCTGGCGCGAAACATGGCTGCGGGATACGCCGGAGGCCTATTGGTCCTACCTCGAGCGTTATCCGCACGGGCTGCATGCCTGGGACGCGCGCCGCCGGCTGGAGCATTTCGACGCCGAGCTCGAACCACCGACGAGCTTCACCGTCATCGTCTACGACGTGCCACCGCCGCCGCCGGAGGAAATCATCTATGTCGACAGGCCGGTGCTCTATTTCGACGATCCCGATTTCGACTTCGAGCCGCCGCCGCCGATCGACGTGATATTCCTGCCGCCGCCGCCGCCCGATTTCGTCGTGCTGCCGCCGCCCCCGCCGCCGGTCGATGTTTACGTCCTGCCGACGCCGGTCTTCGTCCCCGTGCCGGTCTGGGTCAGGCCGCCGCGTGACATCGTGCCGCCGCCGAACGACATCATCTTCAACAACATTCACAACACGACCGTCATCAACAACATCAACAACACGACGATCAACAACGAGCCGGCCAATCAGGCCCGACAGCCAAACGCAAATGCACCCAGCGGCCTCACCACCGGGCAGAAGATGGCGGTTGGTGCGGGCGCGGCCTCGCTGGCGGCCAAGGTGGCGTTGCCGCCGTTGCTGCAGAAAAGGGCGGCGCTGTTCAAGCAAAATCAGGGCGGCCAGCCGCTGAAGCCGGGCCAGGCTGCCACGCAGGGCCAGCAGCCTGGTGAGACGCCGCAATCGCTGAAACCGGGCCAGGCTGTCACGCAGGGCCAGCAGCCGGGTGTGACGCCGCAGGCGAGGACGATGGGCAAGCTCTCGACTGATCACGCCTTGCCGGGAGCTGACGGCAGAGCGCTGCCGCTCGTCAACGGCAAGCCGGTGCTCAACGGCCAGAACGCGCCCAACAGGAGGGTGCTGGGCAAGCAAGGCCCTGTGAGCGGCAACCAGCAGGCTACCGGGAATGCCGGCGCCCCCGTCACGGGCAACGGCCAGCAGAACGGAGTTGTCGACGATCAGGGCAAGAAGGGCAAGTTCCGCAAGTTGCCGACCGTCAATGGCGCGTCGGGCGAGAACGGGCAGAACGCCCAGCAGAGGTTCGGGAAGAACAATGCGAATACGTTGTCCGGCCAGAACGAAGGCAGACCGAGGAAGCTGACACGCAAGGATCTGTCGGCAGGCCAGACAACTGTCGGCCCGAGCGATCAAGATTTGGCCAACGGAGGCGATAAGGGCAAGAAGTTCCGCAAGCTGCCGGCGGTCAACGGCGCGCCAGGCGAGAACGGGCAGAACGCTCAGCAGAGGTTCGGGAAGAACAATCCGAATGCGTTGTCCGGCCAGAACGAAGGCAGACCGAGGAAGCTGACACGCAAGGATCTGTCGGGAGGCCAGACAGCCCTCAGCCCGAGCGATCAAGGCTCGGTCAACGGAGGCGACAGCGGTAAGAAGTTCCGCAAGCTGCCGACCGTCAACGGCGCGCCGGCCGACAACCGGGCGAGCGTGCAGGAGCGGCTCAGGAGAAACAATCCGAGTGTGTTCTCCGACCAGAATCAGGGTTCGGCCAACGCAAACAGGAAGTTCCGCAGGCTGCCTAACGGCGAAGAGGGTTCCGCCGGCGCAGGCATCAACGTCCAGCGCAGCTTCAAACAGGAAAGGCCGAACGTGCAGGTGCTCAGGCCGCAAAGGCCAGAGTTCCAGGCGCAGCCAAGACCTCAGATGCAAGAGAGGCGCCTGCAGCAGTTGAGGCCTGAGCCTCAGATGCAAGAAAGACGCTTGCAGCAGCAGCCCCGGCCTCAGCCCCAGATACAGGAACGGCGCCTGCCGCAGCAGCCCAAGGAACAGCCGCCACAGGGAAACAAGAAGCCGACCTGCGGGCGTCCTGGCGAGCCGCCCTGCCAGCAGTAGGCCAGCAAGGCTTGCCCGTCGCAGGCGGCAACGCTCGTTCATGGGCCGGATTTTCCGGCCTATGAATTTGCCAGGTAGAGAATGTGACGGATCAGTCCGTCAAAGCAGACAAGACCGCTCTGGTCACGCCGGGAGCGATTGCGGGAAAAGGTGAAAGGTTCGGGCTCGGCGACTTCGCCATAGCCTTCCGTGCAGAATTGCATCCCTGGGCGAGAGAGCGGCTCGCCGTTTCCGTGAAACGCTCTGGCCCTTATGAGCTCGGAGACAGTCGTTTCGCCGTGCCGCCGCGCTGGTTGATCGACACCCAGGTGTTCGGGTTCTGCTGCGACTGGCGTTTCAGGAAATAATAGCCGGTGGCGTTCCAGGGGCGGATTTCGTCGACCAGATTGTCCAGCACAAGATCGCCCTTGTCGGTCTTCACCGTCAGAATGGTGTGGCCCTCATTGTGGAGGTCGCGCACCACCGTCATCAGCAGCGCCTGCCGGGGGAAGCCCGCTTCCAGGAGCAGCTTGCGCTTGTAGAGCGCGTAGATCTTGCAGTCGCCCTTGCCGTCCGTCGGATAGTCCCAGTGGTCCATCGTCGTGCCCCAGTGGTCATAGTTGCTGACGGGCTTGATGGAACGGTTCGCCTTCTGGTTTACCCGCTTGAGGATGCTCATTTTCTGCGCGGTCAGCCTGACGCTTGTGGCAGGCAGGGCAGGCACGTTGCATTCCTTCGGCCGGCGATGACAAAAATCGAGCCAGCCATATGGGACGCTGGTGCTGCCGCCGACTGCGGCGGCGCTCGCAGCCGTTAGATTGAACAGCGACGACTGCGCCGCTGCAGGGCCGACTTGCAGCGATGATGCGCCAACCAGGGAAACGAGGCCAATGAGGAAAGAAGAAGTCAGGACGCCAGGAGAACGCTGCATTGCCGACACCACCGCAACGAGAAGACTGGCGACAAGCTAATGCGCAAACGCCCGCCCCGCCAATTGAACAATTAATAATGTCCTAACACGATTGTGTTCACTTCAAGGTGGAGCCAGAATCAACCCGCCTGGCGCGCGGAGACTGATCCGGATGGTCGTTCGCCAGGCAGTGGACGATAGACCTCAAACCCTGGTGCCGCCCACCGTCATCTGGTTCATCCGTAGATGCGGCTGGCCGACGCCGACGGGCACGCCCTGTCCGGCCTTGCCGCACATGCCGATGCCGGTGTCGAGCTTCATGTCGTTGCCGATCATGCTGACGCGGTGCATGGCGTCCGGCCCGTTGCCGATCAGCATCGCGCCCTTGATCGGCTGCGTCACCTTGCCGTTCTCGATCATGTAGGCTTCGGTGCAGCCGAACACGAACTTGCCCGACGTGATGTCGACCTGGCCGCCGCCGAAGGAAACGGCATAGATGCCGTTCTTGACCGAGGCGATGATCTCTTCCGGTTCCATGTCGCCCGAGGTCATGTAGGTGTTGGTCATGCGCGGCATCGGCTGGTGCGCGTAGCCTTCGCGGCGGCCGTTGCCGGTCGCCTTCATGCCCATCAGCCGGGCGTTCTGGCGGTCCTGCATATAGCCGACGAGCTTGCCGTCCTCGATCAGCACGTTGCGCGCCGAGGGCGTCCCTTCATCGTCGACGGTCAGCGAGCCGCGCCACTCGGGGATGGTGCCGTCGTCGACCACGGTGACACCCTTTGCCGCCACCTGCTGGCCCATCAGGCCGGCGAAGGCCGATGTCTTCTTGCGGTTGAAGTCGCCTTCGAGCCCGTGCCCGACCGCCTCGTGCAGCATCACACCCGGCCAGCCGCTGGACAGCACGATGTCGAATGTGCCGGCGGGCGCCGGAACCGCTTCCAGATTGACCAGCGCCTGCCGCAGCGCCTCGCTGGCGGCATGCTTCCAGCTTTCCTCGCCGACGAATTCGCCAAAGCTCTTGCGGCCGCCCATGCCGTAGGAGCCGCTCTCCTGCCGGTCGCCATCGCCGACCACCACGGAAACGTTGATCCGCACCAGCGGGCGGATGTCGCGCACAATGTGGCCGTCGCCGCGCACGATCTCGACATGCTGCCACGAGGCGGCAAGCGACGCCGTCACCTGGCGCACGCGCGGATCCTTCGCGCGCAGCCAGCCGTCGATCTCCTGCAACAGCTTGGCCTTGGCCTCGAAGGAAGGCGAGGGGATAGGGTTCTCGTCGCCATAGAGATGGCGGTTGGTGCGGGCGGGCGCTCCGGCCAATGTGCCGGAATAGCCGCCTTTGACAGTCGAGACTGCGTCCGCCGCGCGCAACAGCGAGGCTTCGGAGAGATCGCTCGAATGCGCATAAC
Organism: Mesorhizobium sp. CA7; assembly: GCF_020165015.1. NCBI lineage: Bacteria > Pseudomonadati > Pseudomonadota > Alphaproteobacteria > Hyphomicrobiales > Phyllobacteriaceae > Mesorhizobium > Mesorhizobium sp. CA7. Next base: position 137,732 of record NZ_JAIUHH010000004.1, on the reverse strand, counting down.
CGCTGGCCTCGCCGGCGACGGCACGCAGGCCGAACCCCCGGTCGGTGTTGAAATTGGCCGTCTTCAGCCGCCCATTATCGAACATCAGCGCTTCGTTCTCGCTGTATTCGAGGAACAGCTCGCCGTCGTCGGCGCCCTTGATGGTCTCGGTGACGATCTCCTTGACGCGATCGTCTGAAATGTCGAATTGGCCGATCAGGCTGTTCATGGCAAATCCATTCATGGAAACAAATCGTTCCTCGGCATGTAGGCGCGAAGCCGTCGTCGCACAATCGCCAACTGGGTCAAGCCGACGATTGCGCCGCCATCACTTGCCGCTGACGAAATCCTTGATGTTGCCGGCCATCGCGTTCCAATTGGAAAACTGCTTCTCGAGATTGGCCCTGGTGATGCCGCCGGCAAAGCTGACATCCATCCTGAAATTCGAGCCGTCGCCCGAATAGGCCCTCACCCACCGGTATTTTGCGTTCCAGGCGTTGGCTTGGTCAGCGGTAAGCGGGTCGGCGTAGCCGGTCGCGAATTGCAGCGACTTGCAGTTCTCGTGGTCTTCGCAGCCGTAGAAATAGATCAGGTATTTAACGCCGTCGATCCGCCCCGAAATCATCGGATCGCCGTTGTCGTCCTTGCCCATCCTGGCGGAACCGAAGCCTTTGGCGATATCGAGGATCGCCGCCGGGTCGGGCCTCCGGAGGATTTCGGCGTCCTCGGCCCGGGCGACCGAAACCGCACCGGCCAGCGCCAGCCCAGCGATGAAAGCGGACAATGACGTGCGCATGGAGCCTCCTGCCGCCAAATCCGCATTCGCCATCCGACCTCAGCGTCGGAAATGGCCGCGGTGCATGGGCAAGAAGATCAAGGTAGGGCGGCGAAGCCGTCCGCAAAGCCCTTGAGATCGACCGGAATGCCGATGCCTTCCTCGGGCGTCTGGAACACGATGAAGGTGGCCGACGTGCCGCTCTTCAGCGTGTCGAGCAGCGGCTTTTCCAGAATCACCTCGGCGTAGCAGCCATCCTGGAAGCAGCGCACGAAATAGGCGCGGCCGATATCCTTGCCGTCGACATTGAGGCCAAGCCCGTTGGGCAGGAGCACGCCGAGCGGCGCCAGCACGCGCAGGATCTCGGCCTTGTTGTCGGCTGTGCGCAGCACCACGACCGAAAGCCCCATTTCAGGGCGGTCCTCGGCGACGACGTTCTGCATCATCACGCATTGTTCTGAGGTAGCACCTGCCGGCGTATCGCAGATGATCGACCACGCGCCATGCGTCGACTTCACCGTGCCGCTCGGCGGCTTGGCGTCGTTAGGCGAGGCGGGGGCGCCGACGGCTACGCCGACACCGAGCAAGGCGACGGCAAGGACGACCTTCGCCAGGGTTCTCGAAAGCCAGGAAGTCATAACGGCTCCATTGCGAATCACGGCACTTTAAGCCGCGCCGGGGCCAAGTAAAGGACGAGACCTCCGCCGGTCCGCCCCGATGCCGGCAATTGCATGCTTTTCCAAAGCAAATTCGCCCGAATTGCGACCGTCGCGCATATAGCATGGCGGGCGCCGAACGCAGCCTTCGGCTTGCGCGCAAAAATGCCGCACGGTTTCCTCCGCTCCTTTCTTGCGGAGGGAAATAGAGTATGGTTTGAACCAGCCTCGGGACAGCCCGGGATTCCCAATTCCGGTGTCGTCCGTTATTGGTGCGACCAGATCGCGGGAAGTGGGAGACGAGAGGGCGATGAGGAAATTCCTGGCAAGCGCTGAATTCTTGGCAGGTACGGCAGCTTCGGCCGTGCTCTTCTCCGGTGCGGCGGCTCGCGCCGACCAGCCGCGGGAATGGGAGATGACCTTCCAGGCGCCCGCGACCGACATGATGCGGCAGATCGAGCGGTTTGGGAACTACACCATGTGGTTCATCGTCCCGATCACCATCCTCGTGCTGGTGCTTCTGCTGGTCTGCATCGTTAGGTTCCGCGCAAGCGCCAATCCAGTGCCGTCCAGGACCAGCCACAACACGCTGATCGAGGTGATCTGGACCGTCGGGCCGGTGATCGTGCTTCTGCTCATCGCCATTCCCTCCTTCCAGCTGCTCACCGCTCAATACACGCCGCCGGAAGAAGCCAAGCTCACCGTCAAGGCGACCGGCAACCAGTGGAACTGGGATTACGAGTACCAGGTCGACAAGACCTTCTCCTTCAACTCGGCGGTTCTTCAGGATGCCGACCGGGCCAAGGCGGGCAAGGAAGATCGCGCCCGCTATCCGCGTCTGCTGGCGGTCGACAACGAGCTGGTCGTGCCGGTCAACACCATGACCCGCGTGCTGATCACCGCCACCGACGTCATCCACTCCTTCGCTGTGCCGTCCTTCGGCATCAAGATGGATGCCGTCCCCGGCCGCACCAACGAGACCTGGTTCAAGGCGGAGAAGGAAGGCCTCTACTACGGCCAGTGCTCGCAGCTCTGCGGCAAGGACCATGCCTTCATGCCGATCGCGGTGCGCGTGGTGTCCGATGCGCAGTTCAAGACCTGGCTGGATACGGCCAAGACCGACGTGCCCGCCGCCAACAAGGCGCTGATGGCCGAGATCGATGGTACCAACAAGGTAGCGGCCGCCGGCAACTGATGCCGCGGGTTAGCAAGATTTAGGGAACGGAGCGGAACATGGCAGAGGCTGCAGCTCACGATCACGGCGACCACAGGCCGCATGGCTGGGTCCGCTGGGTCTACTCGACCAACCACAAGGACATCGGCACGCTCTACCTGATCTTCGCGATCATGGCCGGCATCATCGGCGCCGCGCTCTCGGTCGCCATCCGCATGGAGCTGCAGGAGCCGGGCATCCAGATCTTCAGCGGCCTGGCGCAGATGGTCTACGGCATGCAGGGCGACGCCGCCATCGACGGCGGCAAGAGCATGTACAACGCCTTCGGCGCCGCGCACGGCCTGATCATGATCTTCTTCATGGTCATGCCGGCGCTCATCGGCGGCTTCGCCAACTGGATGGTGCCGATCATGATCGGCGCGCCGGACATGGCCTTCCCGCGCATGAACAACATTTCGTTCTGGCTGCTGCCGCCTGCCTTCATCCTGCTGCTCTCCTCGATGTTCGTGCCAAGCGCGCCAGGCGCCTTCGGCGTCGGCGGCGGCTGGACCATCTATCCGCCGCTCTCGACATCCGGCCAGCCCGGCCCGGCGATGGACCTGGCGATCCTGTCGATCCATATCGCCGGCGCGTCGTCGATCCTCGGCGCCATCAACTTCATCACCACCATCTTCAACATGCGCGCTCCCGGCATGACGCTGCACAAGATGCCGCTGTTTGCCTGGGCGGTGCTGATCACCGCCTTCCTGCTGCTTCTGTCGCTGCCGGTCCTGGCGGGCGCCATCACCATGCTGCTCACCGATCGCAATTTCGGCACCGCTTTCTTCGTGCCGGATCAGGGCGGTGACCCGATCCTCTTCCAGCATCTGTTCTGGTTCTTCGGCCATCCCGAGGTGTACATCCTGATCCTGCCGGGCTTCGGCATCATCAGCCATATCGTCTCGACCTTCTCGAAGAAGCCGGTGTTCGGCTATCTCGGCATGGCCTACGCCATGGTCGCGATCGGCGCCGTCGGCTTCATCGTCTGGGCGCACCACATGTACACGACCGGCCTGTCGCTCGACACGCAGCGTTACTTCGTGTTTGCCACCATGGTCATCGCGGTGCCGACCGGCGTGAAGATCTTCTCCTGGATCGCCACCATGTGGGGCGGCTCGATCTCCTTCAAGCCGCCAATGCTGTGGGCGCTGGGCTTCATCTTCCTGTTCACCATCGGTGGCGTCACCGGCGTTCAGCTGGCCAATGCCGGTCTCGACCGCTCGCTGCACGACACCTATTTCGTGATCGCCCACTTCCACTACGTGCTGTCGCTGGGCGCGGTGTTCGCCATCTTCGCCGGCTGGTACTACTGGTTCCCGAAGATGACCGGCTACATGTACTCGCCGGTTATCGCCAACACCCACTTCTGGGTGACCTTCGTCGGCGTCAACCTGATCTTCTTCCCGCAGCACTTCCTCGGCCTCGCCGGCATGCCGCGCCGCACCGTCGACTATCCGGACGCGTTCGCCGGCTGGAACATGGTTTCGTCCTACGGCTCCTACATCGCGGCCGTCGGCGTTGCGATCTTCCTCTACGGCGTGTTCGAGGCCTTCCAGAAGAAGCGCGTCGCCGGCGCCAACCCGTGGGGCGAGGGCGCCACCACGCTCGAATGGCAGCTGCCTTCGCCGCCGCCGTTCCACCAGTGGGAACAGCTGCCGAAGATCAGGTAGGCAGCGTCCCGACGCATACGAGGCCGCCGGCTTGCCCGGCGGTCTTGGCCAACGGAATGATGGACTTTAAGTACGCATGGCCCTTGCCGAAGACAGATTGATGGAGGAAGCGGGTTTTCGCATGTCGGAAGCGACCGCAGGCGATTTCTTCGCCCTCCTGAAGCCGCGTGTCATGTCGCTGGTCGTCTTCACGGCGTTTGTCGGCATGATCGCGGCGCCCGTCGCCATCAATCCGCTCATGGCGGTGATCGCTATCCTCGCAATCGCCATTGGCGCCGGTGCTTCCGGCGCGCTCAACATGTGGTACGACGCCGACATCGACGCCGTGATGACGAGGACCGCCGGCCGCCCGGTGCCGTCCGGTCGCGTCACCCCAGGCGAGGCGTTGAGCTTTGGCCTTGTGCTGTCGGTGCTATCGGTGATGACGCTCGGCGTGCTGGTCAACTGGCTGTCGGCATCGCTTCTCGCCTTCACCATCTTCTTCTACGCCGTCATCTACACCATGTGGCTGAAGCGCTGGACGCCGCAGAACATTGTCATCGGCGGCGCCGCCGGCGCCATCCCGCCGGTAATCGGCTGGGCCGCCGTGACCGGCTCGGTCAGCCTCGAAAGCGTGATCCTGTTCCTGATCATCTTCCTGTGGACGCCGCCGCATTTCTGGGCGCTGGCTCTCTTCAAATCCGACGACTACGCCCGCGCCGGCATCCCGATGATGCCGAACGTCGCCGGCCATGCCTCGACCCGTAGGCAGATCTTTGCCTATGCGCTGATCCTGGCGCCGGTCGGGGTGCTGCCCTGGGCGCTCGGCTACACCACGGCCGGCTACGGCGTCGTCTCGGCGGCCCTCGGCGCAGGCTTCGTCTGGTATGCCTGGAAAGTGCTTGCCATGGCCGACGACGATCGCGCGATGAAGCCGGCCAAGGCCCTGTTCGGCTATTCGCTGCTCTATCTCTTCGCTATCTTTGCCGCCTATCTCGTCGATTGCGTGGTCGGGCGCGCCCTCATGATGGGGGGAGCATGATCGTGGCTGACAAGAAACTCGAACTGGTCACGCTGACCGAACGCCAGCAGAAGGCCCGCCGCAACCGCTCCATCGCCATCGGTCTTGCGCTGGCAGCGCTGGTCGTCGTCTTCTATGCCGCCACCATCGTGCGCTTCGGTCACAGCGGAGCCAGCATCACCGGCTCCGGCCTGCTGGGAGGCGGCTGATGGGCGGCGAGGCCAGCAGCAAGCCCCGCAAGGTGAACAACGGCATCGTCGCCGCCGTCTGCCTCGCCTTCTTCACCGGCATGGTCGGCATGGCCTATGCGGCGGTGCCGCTCTACAAGATGTTCTGCCAGGTCACCGGCTATGGCGGGACCACGCAGCGCGCCGAGAAGCAATATGCCGGCCGCGTGCTCGACCGCGATATCACCATCCGCTTCGATGCCAACACCAACGGCATTCCATGGCAGTTCGAGCCTGTCGCCCGCTCGGTGACGATCAAGATCGGCGCGACGGCGCAGGCGCATTACAGCGCCACCAACAAGTTCGACCGCACCATTACCGGCCGCGCCTCGTTCAACGTGCAGCCGGAAATGGCCGGCGCCTATTTCAACAAGGTGGAGTGCTTCTGCTTCACCGACACGACGCTGAAACCCGGCGAGACGCTGGACATGCCGGTCGTGTTCTATGTCGATCCAGACATCGTCAACGTGCCGGAACTCAAGGACTTGAAGACCATCACCCTGTCCTACACGATGTTCCCGGTCGAAAACAAACAGCCGGTCGCCTCCTCGGCGCCGGCCGCTGGCAGCAGCAACAAAGTTCCAGATTCCGACGCAAGCCTCGGGGGTTGATATGGCAGACGCGCACGCAAAACCACAACACGACTACCATCTCGTCAACCCGAGCCCCTGGCCTTTCCTGGGCTCGATCGGCGCGCTGGTCACCGCCATCGGCGGCGTCTGCCTGATGCAGTATCTGAAGGGCGGCAACTTCCCGGTCTTCGGCCACAACATCGCCAATCCGTGGCTGTTTTTCATCGGGATGATCATCGTGCTCTACACGATGTTCGCCTGGTGGTCGGACACCATCAAGGAAGCGCATGAGGGTCACCACACGCGCGTCGTTTCGCTGCACCTGCGCTATGGCATGATCATGTTCATCGCCTCCGAGGTGATGTTCTTCGTCGCCTGGTTCTGGGCCTTCTTCGACGCAAGTCTCTTCCCCGGCGAGGCGAACCAGTATGCCCGCACCGCCTTCACCGGCGGCGTGTGGCCGCCGAAGGGGCTTGAAGTCCTCGATCCCTTCCATTTGCCGCTCTACAACACCATCATCCTGCTTCTGTCGGGCACGACGGTGACCTGGGCGCACCACGCGCTTCTGCATGGCGACCGCAAGGGCCTGATCAACGGCCTGGTGCTGACCGTCGGCCTCGGCATGCTGTTCACCATGGTGCAGGCCTACGAGTACATGCACGCTCCGTTCGGCTTCAGGGATTCGATCTACGGCGCCACCTTCTTCATGGCGACCGGCTTCCACGGCTTCCACGTCATCATCGGCACCATCTTCCTGCTGGTCTGCCTGATCCGCGCGTGGCGCGGCGACTTCACCCCGAAGCAGCATTTCGGCTTCGAGGCGGCCGCCTGGTACTGGCACTTCGTCGACGTGGTCTGGCTGTTCCTGTTCAGCGCCATCTATGTCTGGGCCTCCAACGGCGCACTGATCGAAGGCCATTAAACCGACTGGTTTAGGAATCCCAAGGGGCGGCTGCGGCGACGTGGCCGCCTTATTCTTTGGGGCAAAAAGGTCTAGGGTGGGAACATGAGCGAAGACAAGGCGATCTGGCCACCTATCGATCCGATCTCGGCCGGCCTGCATGGCCACTGTCCGCGCTGCGGCGAAGGCAAGCTGTTCTCGGGTTTCCTCACCGTCGGCAAGCGCTGCTATAATTGCGGACTCGACTATTCCTTCGCCGATGCGGGCGACGGGCCGGCCGTGTTCGTCATCCTGATCATCGGCTTCGTCGTCGTTGGCCTCGCATTGTGGATGGAGGTGACGTTCAGTCCGCCGCTCTGGCTGCACTTTATGTTGTGGATACCGCTCGCCCTGGTGCTGTGCCTGACGGCGCTGCGCCTCATCAAGGGCGTGCTGATCACCTTGCAGTACTCCAAGAAGGCTGCTGAAGGCAGGCTGGATTCCAACGAATGAGCGAGACGACCGATTTGGTTGGCGGCCCTTCGCGGCAGCGCACAGCGTTGCTGCTTGGCCTCGGCCTTGTTCTGTTCGCCGTCTTGATCGGGCTCGGCACCTGGCAGGTCCAGCGCCTGCACTGGAAGGAAGGCCTGCTCGCGACCATTGACAAGCGCACCCATTCCGCACCGCTGGCTCTGGCGGACGTCGAGAAGGAGTTCGCCGCCTCCCACGATGTCGACTACACGCCCGTGACGGTAACAGGCACTTTCTTGCATCAGGGCGAGCGGCACTTCTTTTCCACTTGGCAAGGCGACAGCGGCTTCAACGTCTACACGCCCCTGCAGCTCGAGGACGGCCGCTTCGTGCTCGTCAACCGCGGCTTCGTTCCATATGACCTCAAGGATCCCTCCAAGCGCCGGCAGGGCGAAGTCGCCGGCAAGGTGACGGTGACCGGACTCGCCCGCAATCCGCTGCCTGCAAAGCCGTCGATGATGCTTCCCGACAATGACGTCGCCAAGAACATCTTCTATTGGAAGGACCGCGACGTCATGGCGGCGACCGCCGGTCTGCCTGCCGGGTTCGTGCTGGTGCCGTTCTTCGTCGATGCCGACAAGACGCCGAATCCTGGCGGCCTGCCGGTCGGTGGCGTCACCATCATCGACCTGCCGAACAACCATTTGCAATATGCCGTCACGTGGTACGGGCTGGCCGTCGCCCTTGCAGCCGTGCTGATCCTGAGGTTGCGCCGCCCGGCGAAGGAGCAGTGAGCGTCCTCGCTCTTGACAGGGCAGGGGTGCGCACATCATTTCGCCTAATCAAACAGATAGAGCATGATGTCGTCCGAAAACCGCTTCACACTTTTCGGCATCATGTTCTTGGTTCCGACTGAATCGGCCTTGCATTCATGACCCAGAAAAAGCCACCGCTGACGATCAGGCTCTGCCAGCCGCGCGGCTTCTGCGCCGGTGTCGACCGCGCCATCCAGATCGTCGTGCTGGCGCTGAAGAAATATGGCGCGCCGGTCTATGTCCGCCACGAGATCGTGCACAACCGCTACGTCGTCGAAGGGCTGCAGAGCCTGGGCGCCGTCTTCATCGAGGAACTGTCCGAGATTCCGCCGGAGCATCGCCAGTCGCCCGTGGTCTTTTCCGCGCATGGCGTGCCGAAATCGGTGCCGGCGGACGCGCAGGCGCGCAATCTCTTTTACCTCGACGCCACGTGCCCGCTCGTCTCCAAGGTGCACAAGCAGGCGATGCGCCACCAGCGTCTCGGTCGCCACGTACTCCTGATCGGCCATGCCGGCCACCCGGAGGTGATCGGCACGATGGGACAATTGCCGGAAGGCGCGGTGACACTGATCGAGACCGAGGCCGACGCCGCGCGTTTCGTGCCCGTCGACGCTTCGGCGCTGGGCTTCGTCACCCAGACGACCTTGTCGGTCGAGGACACCGCCGGCATCATCCGGGCGCTCCAGGAGCGGTTTCCCGAACTGCATGCGGCCGCGGCCGAATCGATCTGCTACGCCACCACAAACCGCCAGGAAGCGGTGAAGGAGACAGCGGCCGGCGCCGATCTTTTCCTTATCGTCGGCGCTCCCAATTCGTCCAATTCGCGTCGCCTTGTCGAAGTGGCGGAGCGCGCCGGCGCCACAATGTCGCTTCTCGTGCAGCGCGCCGCTGAAATTCCGTGGGATGAGATCGCCGGGATCAGGACGCTCGGCCTGTCGGCCGGCGCCTCGGCGCCGGAAATCATCGTCGACGAGATCATCGACGCGTTCCGGCAACGCTTCGACGTCACCATCGATCTGGCCGTCACGGCCACGGAAACGGAGGATTTTCCGGTGATGCGGGTTTTGCGCGATGTCGAACTGACGGCGGCCGACATGGCCTTCGTCAATGGAGCGGCGTGAAACCGGATGGCCGTCTACACCGACGTCAACGAAGGCGAGCTGACCGCATTCCTCAAGGCCTATCCGGTGGGTGAGCTGCTCTCCTACAAAGGCATCGCCGAAGGCACCGAGAATTCCAATTTCCTGGTCCACGCCTCGACCGGCTCCTACATCCTGACGCTCTACGAGAAGCGGGTCGACAAGGCCGACCTGCCGTTCTTTCTCGGCCTGATGGGCCATCTCGCCAGGAAAGGCATTTCCTGCCCGCTGCCGGTCACCGCGCATGACGGCAGCGTCATCGGCACGCTGGCCGGCCGGCCCGCCGTCATCATCACCTTCCTCGAAGGCCTGTCGCTCAGGCGGCCGACGGCCGCGCATTGCGGCGAAGTCGGCAAGGCGCTCGCCGGCCTGCATCTCGCCGGCCAGGATTTTCAGATGCGAAGGCCGAATGCGCTGGCGATCGACGGCTGGCGCAAGCTCTGGGCGGCCTCGCGCGAGCGCGCCGACGAGGTCGAGCCCGGCTTGGCGGCCGAGGTCGATGCCGATTTCGCCGATTTCGAGCGCAATTGGCCCACCGGCCTCCCTAAGGGCATCATCCATGCCGATCTGTTCCCGGACAACGTCTTCTTCCTCGGCGAGAAGCTTTCGGGACTGATCGACTTCTATTTCGCCTGCGACGACCTCTACGCCTATGATGTCGCCACCTGCCTCAACGCCTGGTGCTTCGAGAAGGATTTTTCCTTCAACCTGACCAAGGGGGCGGCGCTGCTGGCCGGCTACCAGTCGGTGCGGCCGCTTCAGGGCGACGAGAAGGCGGCGCTGCCGATGCTGGCGCGCGGCTCGGCGCTGCGCTTCATGCTGACCCGCCTCTATGACTGGCTGACCATTCCGGATGGCGGGCTGGTGATGAAGCGCGATCCGACCGAATATATCCGCCGCATGCGCTTCCATCGCGCCATCAAGTCGCCATCCGAATACGGGCTGACATGAACAAGCAGATCGAGATCTTCACCGACGGCGCCTGCTCGGGCAATCCCGGGCCGGGCGGCTGGGGCGCAGTGCTTCGCTACAACGGCGTCACCAAGGAGCTGTCCGGCGGCGAGGCCGAGACCACCAACAACCGCATGGAGCTGCTGGCCGCCATCACCGCGCTCAACGCGCTGAAGGAGCCTTGCGCGGTCGACCTCTACACCGACAGCAAATACGTCATGGACGGCATCTCCAAATGGATCCACGGCTGGAAGAAGAACGGCTGGAAGACCGGCGACAGGAAGCCGGTCAAGAATGGCGAGCTCTGGCAGGCGCTCGATGAGGCCAACCGGCGTCACAAGGTCGTCTGGCACTGGGTTAAGGGCCATGCCGGCCACCCGGAGAACGAGCGCGCTGACGAACTGGCCCGGCAGGGCATGGCGCCGTTCAAGAAGGCCCCGGTGAAGCCTGTTTTGGCGGCGCAGCCCGCAGCGCAGCCGAAGCGGCCGGCGGTTGCGAAGGCGCGACGCTCGACCCAGAGCTACTGATCGGCCATCGAGCCCGCATCTGATCGGAGAAAGTTTGCCTTGCCGATCGCCTATTACATTACCCATCCGCAGGTTCGGATCGACGCCAACATTCCGGTGCCGGAATGGGGGCTGTCTGACATCGGCCGGGCAAGGGCTGTTGCGATGCTCGATCAGCCCTGGATCGGCTCGATTGGGCGCATCGTGTCGTCCGCTGAACGCAAGGCGGTCGAAACTGCGAAAATCCTGGCGAAGCACCTTCATCTTGAGGTCGAGGTGCGGGAGCGGATGCACGAGAACGACCGGTCGGCGACGGGCTTCCTGCCGCCGCCGGAATTCGAAGCGGTTGCCGACGAGTTCTTCGCCAGGCCGCATGACAGCATCCGCGGATGGGAAAGGGCGATAGACGCACAGCAGCGCATCATGGACGAAGTCGACGCCGTGCTTGGCACCGGCCTCACCGGCAACTTGGCTTTCATTGGCCATGGAGGCGTGGGGACACTTCTGCTGCTTCTGCTCGATTCCCGCCAAATCAGTCGTGTCGCGGATCAGCCGGCGGGCGGCGGCAATTACTTCGCCTATGACATTGAGGCTCGCCGCATCCTGCACGGCTGGCGCCCCATCGACGAACTGGCGCCGCATAGCGGCATTTGATCGTCAGCGGATCAGCAGCGCCGTCGAGAACATGCCGAGCGCGAACACCGTGTGCGCCAGGAGGTTGAGCGCGCGCACCTTCATCGGATTGGGAAGCTTGGACGCCGCCCAGCCGGCGCCCATGCCCGGCGCCAGGAGGAACCAGCCGGCCCCAACCGTGACGATGCCGAGGATGAAGGCCGGCAGGAATGTCGGTGCCGCCAGCCAGCCCGCGCCGGCGAGCACGACAAGGATCACGCCGTAGAGAATGCCGACGAGGTAGTGGAATGCCCAGCCGAGCGCCTTTTCATGCGCATAAGGTGCCGCCTTGCCGATATCGTCGTGAAAAACCCTCTTCGGCAGATGCCGCACCCAGCGTCCGACCATGCCCCAGTTGGGCAATGGCAGGCCGAACGCCTTGTTGAGGAGGATCGCCCAGACATCCATGAATACTGTGGCGCCGATGCCGATCGCCACTGCGCGCCAGACGGTGTCAAACATCAGAGCATGATCCTGAACCGAAGGTCAGCGAACGCAAGAAGTGGAACTGGTTTTCGGACAAGATCATGGGGCCAACGAAACCTGACCTGATCTAGAGCTGCTCGAGGATTTTTGCCGCGCCACTCTCGTCGACGCCCGGCTTGGTCTCGACATTGAGCGCCACGACCTTGCCGTCGTCGACGATCATTGAAAAGCGCTTCGAACGCAGGCCCATGCCGGCCCCGGAAAGATCGTTGTCGAGTCCCACCGATTTGGCGAAATCGCCGCTGCCGTCGGCGAGATAGAGGATCTTGCCTTCGCCGCCGGTGAACCGCGCCCAAGCGCCCATGACATGCACGTCGTTGACCGAGACGAGGGCGATCGTGTCGACGCCGCGGGCCAGGATGGCGTCATGATTCTCCAGATAACCAGGCAGGTGGTTGTTGCTGCAGGTCGGCGTGAAGGCGCCGGGAACGCCGAACAGCACGACTTTCTTGCCGGCGAAGATCTCATCGCCGGTGATCGACTTTGCGCCGTCCGCGGTCATGGTCTTGAAGGTCGCTTCGGGCAGTTTTTCGCCAACCGCAATGGTCATGGGGTGCCTCGCTTGGGGGATGGGAAGGATCGATGCCTTCGATATCGGACTGCGCGGGCTCCGGCAACTCTTCAGAGCAATTCCAGGAAAAGTGTGCAGCGGTTTTCCGTCCGGAATTGCGGCTCAGAAAGACCCTGGATCAAGGGAAAGGCAGCAGCCCGTCCACCGAACCTTCGGCACTGGTCAGCGTGTAATACAGCCCGCCATCGGTCGGCGCCGCCGACGGCCGGTCGAGGATCGGCACGGTGAAGACGAGCTTGCCATCCTTCTGACTGCGCACCGGCGCGCCGAACATGTAGTCGCGCTCGCCGGCGATGAAGAGATCGACGGATTGCGGATCGCCGGGCGACTGCGCCTGGACGACAAGGGTCTCATGGTCGCTGGACAGCACGCTGATGCCGAAATCGGACCGGGCCGGGGAGGGCAGCGTCGCAAGTGCGGTTTTCACCAGAGCCGCGTCGGTCGCGTTATCGGGGTCGGACCCGGGATCGACGCTGAGCCGGGTCTGCACTGGAATGCAGATCGTCTCGCAGATGCCGAGGAAGATATTGGCATCGATGGTCGCCGGCTGGTCGGGCGAAGACAGCGTGAACGTCACCGGCAGCGACACCGGACGATCGTAGCCGGCCCATTTGCCATAGCCGTCGTCATGCCGCTGCGGCGGCGGGAACGACAATTGCGCGTCGGCGACATTGGTGCTGCCCGATATGTCGAGTTGCGGCGGCACGCCGGCGTCGCCTGGATCGCGCCAATAGGTTTTCCAGCCGGGCTTCAACGCGATGTCGAGCACGCCGTGGATCTTGCCGACCTGGTCGGGCTTGCCGGTGGTCACCAGCCGAACCTTGCCGCCTTCACTGTTGTACCAGTTCGAGGAGGAGGCCTCAGCCGGTAGGCTTGTAGCCCACCCGAAAACGACGCCGAGAACCAGTAATTTCATGTATCGCATGCGGTGATTTGACCGTCCGTTCTTGGCCGCGCAATGACTTCATCGCTCTCCCGGTATCATATTTGCGTGACATCGGGGACTGGCACCATCTTTTCGGCGCTGCCGAAACGCGTTACGCTGAGGCCATGGACTTGCTGCGCCACAAGAAGTCGGCCGCCGGACGCGGTTTCCTCGACGATCAGTTCCTGATTGCCATGCCCGGCATGAAGGACGACCGTTTCGCGCGCTCCGTCATCTACATCTGCGCCCATAGCGACGAGGGCGCGATGGGACTGATCATCAATCAGACGCAGCAGATGCTGTTTCCGGACCTGCTTGTGCAACTCGGCATCATGAACGAGCAGGAAGCGATCCGCCTGCCGGCGCATACGCGCGATTTCGTCGTGCGCAACGGCGGGCCCGTCGATCGCAGCCGCGGCTTCGTGCTGCATTCGGGCGACTATCGCGTGGAATCCTCGCTCAACGTCTCCGACGATATCTGCCTGACGGCAACCGTCGATATTCTGCGCGCCATCTCGACCGGCCGCGGCCCGCGCCATGCCCTCATGGCGCTCGGCTATTCCGGCTGGGGCGCCGGCCAGCTCGAAACGGAGATCTCCGAGAATGGCTGGCTCACCTGTCCGGCGACGCCGGAGCTTCTCTTCGACACCGATATCGAGCGCAAATACGACCGTATCCTTGCCTCGATCGGCATCGACCTCGCCCATCTGAGCGCCGCCGCCGGGCACGCTTAGCCTACCCGAGCAGACGCAGAGGCCGTTTCGAAACTCGCTCATGCCAGCCATATGGTGGTGATTTCGAGAACCGGAGCGGAGCGTGCTTAACGCACGTGAGCACCGGAAGCGCAGAAAGCGCATCCAGATGGCCGCAGGAGCAGAGTTTCCAAACGGCCTCTAAGCCTGGGTCAGCGGATACTGCTCCCTCAGCGTCTTCAGCACCTGGTCGCCGGGCATCGGCGCGCCGAACATGAAGCTCTGCACATATTCGCAGCCCATCTGGCGCAGCTCCAGCGCGTCGCTTTCATCCGAAATGCCTTCCGCCACGACCGAAAGCCCCAGCTCATGCGCCATGTTGACCATCGATTTGAGCAGCACGGCACGCTTCGGCGTGGCGTCGTCGACGAAGCTCTTGTCGATCTTGATGGTGTCGAAGGGGAAGCGCGTCAGGTAGGAGAGCGAGGAATAGCCGGTGCCGAAATCGTCGAGCGACAATCCGATGCCGAGCTGCTTCAGCTTGGTCAGCACATGCGCGGTCTGCTCGGGATTGTCCATCACCAGGGACTCGGTGAGCTCCAGCCGGAAGCAGCGCGGTTTCAGATTGGCGCGCGCTATGACCGAGCGGACGTCGCTGACCAGGTCGCGGCGGATGAGCTGGCGGCTGGACAGGTTGACCGACACCGACAGCGGCGCGTCGCCGATCTGCTTCTGCCAGGTCGCGAGGTCCTCGGCCGCCTGCTGCATGGCGAACAGGCCGAGCTGCACGATCAGCCCGCAATTCTCGGCGACCGGAATGAAGTCCCCCGGCGGGATCATGCCGCGGCGCGGATGGTCCCAGCGCAGCAGCGCCTCGAAGCCGGCGACGCTGCCATCCTCCAGCCGCACGATCGGCTGGTAGGCAAGCGTGAACTCGCGCCGCTCGATAGCGCGGCGAAGGTCGGATTCGAACTGCAGCCGGTCGGTGCCGACGGTGCGGAAGGCGGGACGGAAGGGCTCGATCCTGTCGCCGCCGAAACGCTTGGCCTGGTGCATGGCAAGCTCGGCGTCCTTGACCATGTCCTCGGCCGAAGTCTGCGCCGTCGTCCAGGTGATCAGGCCGATCGATGCGGTGAGCACGATTTCTCGCTTGGCGAAGGTGATCGGATTGTTGATCGCGTGCTTGATGGCGTCCGCCATGGCAGCGATGCGGGCCGGGTCCTGTTCCGAAAGCAGCATCAGCGCGAACTGGTCGCCGGCAAAGCGCGACAGCGAATCCTTCGGCTTGAGCAGCCGGTGCAGCCGGCGCGCGACAGTGAGCAGAATGGTGTCGCCGGCGGAGATGCCAAGGCCGTCATTGACCTGCTTGAAGCGATCGATGTCGATGATGAAGACCGTCGGGCGCACCTTCTCCTCGGTGCGGGCGATCGAGATGATCGCTTCCAGCCGGTTCATGAACAATTCGCGGTTCGGCAGGCCGGTCAAATTGTCATGCACGGCGTCGTGCAGCAGCCTTTCCTCGGATTTCTTCTGCTCGGTGACGTCGATCATGGTGCCGACGCAGCGGATCACCTCGCCGTCGGAGCCGATCACCGGGCGGGCGCGCAGCGAGAACCAATGGTAATGGCCGTCGGCGCCGCGCAGGCGGAAGTTCTGCGCTACCTTGCCGCGCCTATGCTCCAGCACCACGTCGAGCGTGGTGCGGAATGTGTCGCGGTCGTCGGCATGCAGCACCGGCAGCCAGTTGCGGGCCGCACCCCCAAGGCTGTTGGGCGCAAGGCCGAGCTGCAGGCTGATGTCGGGCTTGGTCACCACCCGGTCGCGCAGCACGTCCCAATCCCAGACGATGTCGCCCGAGCCGGCGACGGCGAGCGCCTGCCGCTCCAGGTCGGAGAACAGGCCCTGATGCAGCGCGCCGCCGGCAAAGGCGTGCTGCATGACCGTGAAGCCGATCAAGAGGATGATCAGGATCAGCCCGCCGCCCAGCGCCGGCTGGGCGATGTCGTTGTCCAGCATGCCGGTGATCGCCATCCACGATCCGCATAGCCATAGCAACACCATCACCCAGCTCGGCACCAGCATGATCGCGCGGTCATAGCCGCGGATGCCGAGGAAGATGATGAGGCCGAGGCCCGTTAGCGCGGTGGCGGCGAACGAGATGCGGGCAACGCCGGCGGCGACCGCCGGATCGACGATGGCCACCCCCGCGATCAACAAGAGCCCGAGGATCCAGACCAGCGCGCCGTAGCTGAAATGACCATGCCACCGGTTGAGGTTGAGATAGGCGAACAGGAACACCACGAAGGTTCCGGCCAAGGCCACCTCCGTGCCGGCCCGCCAGATCTGCTCGTTGCCGGGCGATATCTCGATGATCTTGTTGAGGAAGCCGAAGTCGACGCAGATATAGGCCAGCACCGCCCAGGCGAGCGCCGCGGTCGCCGGGAACATCGAGGTTCCCTTGACCACGAACAGGATCGTCAGGAACAGCGCAAGAAGGCCCGAAATGCCGATGACGATGCCGCGGAACAGCGTGTAGGAGTTGACCGAGTCCTTGTAGGAATCCGGCTCCCAGAGATAGACCTGCGGCAGTTTCGGCGAGGCGAGCTCGGCGATGAAGGTCACCACCGTTCCGGGGTTCAGCGTCACCCGGAACACGTCGGCGTCGGGGCTTGTCTGGCGGTCGAGCGCGAAGCCCTCGCTGGGCGTGATGGCGGCGATGCGCGTCGAGCCGAGGTCGGGCCAGAAGATGCCGGAATTCACCAGGCGGAAATGCGGCGCGACGATCAGCCGGTCGAGCTGCTGGTCGGTGGTGTTGGCGAGCGCGAAGACGGCCCAGTCGCCGCTCGAGCGCGCGTCATTGGCTTCCACCTCGATGCGCCGCACGATGCCGTCGGGGCCGGGCGCCGTCGAGACCTGGAAATTCTCACCCTGGTTCCGGTAGATTTCCACGGCGCGCGACAGGTCCAGCGCCTTGTCGTCGCGCGCGATCTTGATCGGCTCGACGGCAAAAGCCGGCATGGCCGAAAAAAGCGTGACGACCGTCATGATGAGGGCGAACAGCGACGCTAATCGCGGAAAATTCGTCACAATCAGCCCTTCGTTCCATCGCCCGGCGGATCGTCCGCGATCCGGGCGTAGAGGTAGTGATCCTGCCAGATGCCGTTGATCCTGAGATAGGATCGCAGAAGTCCTTCGCGCCGGAATCCGGCTTTTTCAAGCACACGGATCGACCGGGCATTTTCGGGAATACAGGCAGCTTCGATCCGGTGCAACCGCAGCGTATCGAAGGCGAAGCGCGACACCAGCTTGACCGCTTCTGTCATCATGCCGCGGCCGCCGAAGCGTTCACCGATCCAGTAGCCGATATGGCCGCTCTGCGCGACGCCGTGGCGGATGTTGCCGAGCGTGATGCCGCCGGCGAGCTTGCCGCTCGATTTTTCGAAGATGAAGAAGGCGATGGCCGTGCCCTGGGCATAATCCTCGCGGTAGCGGCTGATGCGCAGGCGCCAGGCATTGCGGTCGAGCTCGTCCGGCTGCCAGCGCGGCTCCCAGGGTTCGAGGAAGGCGCGGCTTTCGCCGCGCACCGCCGACCATTCGCGATAGTCGTTGGTCAAGGGCACGCGCAGCGTGACCTTGTCGCCCTTCAGTGCCGGCAGGTCGCGGCGAAAGAAAGGGAGCGCGAACACGGTTTTGGTCGAAGATCAGACGGCGAGCCGGCGGGCCGTCGTCTGCGGGCCCGCAAGCGATTCGAGGATCGCCTCGTAAGGCGCCAGCGTGCCCACGGGACCGACCGCGGTAAGCGTCGGCTTAGTCGAGAACAGCCGCGAGGAGAGATCGGTCAGCCGCTCGACGGTCAGCGCCGAAAGCCGCTCCATCAATTCCTCTTTGGCGATCGGTCGTCCGAACAACAGCAGTTGCCGGGCAATCTGCGAGGCGCGGCTCGCTGGACTTTCGGCCGACATGATCAGGCCGGCGCGATATTGCGCCCGCGCCCGGTCGAGCTCGTCCTGCTGGATGCTCTCGCCGGCCTTCTGCAATTCGCCGATGATCACCGGCACCAGCTTGGCGATGTCGCTCTGCCCGGTGGCGGCGTGCACGCCGAAGATGCCGGTGTCGGAAAAACCCCAGTGGAAGGCATAGACCGAGTAGCAGAGGCCGCGCTTCTCGCGCACCTCCTGGAACAGCCGCGACGACATGCCGCCGCCCAGGATCATCGACAGCACCTGCGAGGCGTAGAAATCGCGCACATGATAGGCGCGGCCTTCGAAGCCGAGCACGATCTGCGCATCCATCAGGTCGCGGTCCTCGCGGAAGTCGCCGCCGACATATTGCGCATATTGCGGGATATTGCCCGCCGCCTTGGCACGGAAGCCGCCAAGCCGCTTCTCGACCTCGCGCACGAAATTGTCGTGCTTGACGTCGCCGGCGGCCACGACGACCATCCGCTCCGCGTCATATTGGCGCTCGATGAAGCTGTGCAGCTGTTTGGAAGTGAAGGATTTGACCGTCTCCGGCGTGCCGAGGATCGAGCGGCCGATGGTCTGATGACGGAAAGCCGTTTCGGTGAAGCGGTCGAAGACGATGTCGTCGGGCGTGTCGTGCGCGGCGCCGATCTCCTGCAGGATCACATGCTGCTCGCGCTCCAGCTCGTCGGGATCGAATTCGGATTCCTGCAGGATATCGGCCAGGATATCGACCGCCAGCGGCACGTCGTCGGAAAGCACCCTGGCGTAGTAGGAGGTCGTCTCGACGCTGGTGGCGGCGTTGATCTCGCCGCCGACATTCTCGATTTCCGAGGCGATCTCGAAGGCGCTGCGGCGCTTCGTGCCCTTGAACGCCATGTGCTCGAGCAGATGAGCCATGCCATGCTCTTCGTCGCGCTCGTTGCGGGCGCCTGACTTGACCCAGACACCAAGGGCAACCGATTCGATGCTTGGAAGGGTTTCGGTGGCGACTGTCAGGCCGTTCGACAGACGGCTTACCTCAACACCCATATGGCAAGTACTCCCTAACGCGCCGCCCGCGAGTGGCGGTCCACGTAATCTTCCACCATTTTCAAGTCGGATGGAAGTATCGTGTATTTTTCGTCGGCTGTCATCAAGCCGCCTAACCATGCGGGCAGGGCAGGGGTGATGCCGCTCGCGGCCTCGACCGCCGCCGGGAATTTCGCCGGATGCGCGGTGCCGAGCACCACCATGGGCACCGCGCCGGAGTCCTGGGCGGCGGCGACACGGACGGCGGCGGCCGTATGCGGATCGAGCAGGTAGTTGCTCGCCTCGAGCGTCGCGCGGATGGTGGCGGCGACCTCGTCGACGCTAGCGCGGCCGGCGTCGAATTCGGCCCGGATGCGCTTGAGCTCGCCCTCCTCGATGGTGAAGGCGCCCGACTGCTTCAGGCCGTTCATATAGCGCCGCACGGTCTCGGCATTGCGGCCTGCGGCCTCGAACAGCAGCCGCTCGAAATTCGACGACACCTGGATGTCCATCGACGGCGAGGTCGTGGCGAACACGCCCTTGGTGCGGTATTCGCCGCTCGCCAGCGTCCGCGCCAGGATGTCGTTGTCGTTGGTGGCGATAATCAGCCGCTCGATCGGCAGGCCCATGCGCTTGGCGGCGTAGCCGGCGAAAATATCGCCGAAATTGCCCGTCGGCACGGTGAAGGAGACCGGCCTGTCGGGCGCACCGAGCGACAGGGCCGACGAGAAGTAATAGACGATCTGGGCCATGATGCGGGCCCAGTTGATCGAATTCACACCCGACAGCGACACCCTGTCGCGAAAGGCGTGGTCGTTGAACATGTCCTTAACCAGGCCCTGGCAGTCGTCGAAATTGCCTTCGACCGACAGCGCATGGACGTTTGCCGCGCTCGACGTCGTCATCTGGCGCTGCTGCACCGGCGATACCTTGCCGTGCGGGAACAGGATGAAGATGTCGGTGCGGTCGCGGCCGGCGAACGCATCGATCGCGGCACCCCCGGTGTCGCCCGAGGTCGCGCCGACGATGGTGGCGCGTTTGCCCCGTTCCGAAAGCACATGATCCATCAGCCGCGCCAGCAACTGCATCGCCACGTCCTTGAAGGCCAGCGTCGGGCCGTGGAACAGCTCGAGGATGAAGGTGTTTTTCCCGGTCTGCACCAGCGGGCAGACGGCCTCGTGCCGGAAAGTCGCATAGGCCTCGCGCACCAGCCGCTCGAAGACGGGCGCCGCGATCTCGCCGCCGAGGAACGGCGTCAGCACGCGGATGGCAAGGTCCGGATAGGCAAGGCCGCGCATGGCGCGGATGTCGGCGGCCGAAAACTGTGGCCACTCGCGCGGCACGTAGAGCCCGCCGTCGCGCGCCAGGCCGGCCAGCACAGCGTCGGAAAATCCAAGCGCGGGCGCATCCCCGCGGGTACTCACATATTGCATCGTCAAAGGCCCATTGCTGCCGGTCGCGTCATCCACGGCAATTGGTTAATTTTCCGAGCCCGCTCAGTCGCATTTTTGCCGCGCGGTTGCTATACGTCACCGGCTTTGTGAGAGGGAAGTGCAGTTTCATGGCGTTTTATTCGGTCAACCGTCGTTTTGTCGCGGGTCTGGCGCTCACCGGCTTTATGCTTGCCGCCGCCGGCTGCCAATCGAGCGACAATGGTATTCTTAACTTTGGTCTAACCAAGAAGGATCCCGTCGCGCCGCCGCCGCCGCAGGATCCCAAGATCCTTGCCAGCCAGCTGCGAGCCTATTGTCCGAAGGTGACGCTGCGCGACGGCACTGCCTATTTCAACACCTATGCCAAGGGCACGACGGCGAAGCCCAAGAAAAAGAAGGTTGACGCCGCGGCCGAGGCCGAGGCAGCCGCCGCGGCCGCACAGACCGGACCCAACGGCCAGCCGATCGATCCCGCTCACGATCCGTCGAAGATTATCTATCAGGCGTCGATCACCGACGTGACGCGCGATTGCACCCATGCCAACGGCCAGATGTCGATGAAGATAGCCGTCGCCGGCAAGATCGTGCCGGGGCCGATGTTCGCGCCCGGCACCGTCACCATGCCGATCCGCATCGCGGTTCAGCATGGCGACGAGGTGCTTTATTCGCAGCTGCATCCGTACCAGGTGCAGGTTACCGACCCATCGGCCGCTACCCAATTCGTCTTCGTCAACAGCAATGTCGTGGTGCCGGAGCCGACCGCGCGCGACTACCAGGCCTATGCCGGCTATGACGAGAACACGCCGGTCGCTTCGGCGGACAAGCCGAAAGGCAAGAGGAAGAAGCGCGCTCCGGCGACCAACTGAGCAAGGGCAGGAAACAACGACGGCGTCTCGCTGGCCAAACGAAACAGACGTGTTCGTCGTCTATTCAGGTAATCCGGCTGCCCGTAATGCGCTGCCAAGAGCCTGCGCGAGCGCTGGCGCGCAATTCACGCCTGCAAACTGGCGGCTGTAGCGAAAGCCAGGCTGAAGCTCGATCACGCGGGCGGCGGCCGCCCTCGCTTCGTCCAATCGGCCAAGCTTGGCCAGCGCGGCGGCCAATTGCACATAGGTGATGCTGTGCGCCGGATTGGCTTGGACGGATTTGTAGGCGGCACGGCAAGCCTCTTCGTAACGGCCGCGCAGCAAATGGCTCATCGCCTGCGCGTCAAATGCGGCCCAGGCCCAGGAATCGAACGGGCTCAGCCGTATTCCCTGCTCGCTCCACTCTATTGCGCGCTCTGCTTCACCGCTCCATCCGAGCATGACGCTGCCGAGGATGTAGGTCAGCGCCGACGACGGGCTGATGGCAAGCGCAGCTTCCAATGCCGCGAATGCGCCGGCGCGATCATGCGCATCCATTCCGATGGAAAAGCCCGCCCATGTGAGGGCGAGCGCATCATCCTGCCCGTGGACGATGGCCGAACGCGCGTGGCGGATCGAAGACGCACGGTTGATCTCCTGCAGGCCGGCGCGAAGGAACAGGCAATGATGGCACATCGCGGCATTGCCATGCGCCAGCGCATAGGCCGGTTCGAGCGCGAGCGCACGCTCGAGAAGCACCAGCGCCCTGGTCACCTGATCCGGCATGCCTGAATCCACGTCAGGCTGGGCCTGCAGCACGAGATCGTAGGCATCGAGACTGTCGGGGCGCTTGCGCTTGACTCGTTCGATTTCGGCTTTCCGCACGCTCGGCGCAATCGCTCCTACTGCTGCCAGTGCGATCTCGTCTTGGAGCGCAAAGATGTCTTCGGAGCTGCGATCGTAGCGCTCGGCCCAGACATGAGCGCCGGTCGATGCATCGATCATCTGCGCGGTAACACGAACGCTGCCGCCGGCCTTGCGCACGCTGCCTTCGAGGACATAGCGAACGCCAAGCTCGCGGCCGACCTGCTTCACGTCGATGGCGCGACCCTTGTAGCTGAAGGTCGAGTTTCGCGCGATGACGAACAGCCATTTGATGCGCGCCAGGCCTGTGATGATGTCGTCCACCATCCCATCGGCAAAATACTCCTGCTGCGGGTCGCCGCTCAAATTCGAGAACGGCAGGACCGCGATCGAGGGCTTCTCAGGCAAGCTCGGTGCCGACGCGGCGCGGGTGGTGGCCGAGGTGTCGGGAACATTGGTGGCGACGGCCGGTCCGACATAGCGATAGCCGCGGCGCGGCAAAGTCTCGATCCAACTCGCGACATTCGCGGCGTCGGCCAGAGTCCGGCGCAAGGCTGCAATCTGAACCGTCAGATTGTTATCGGCAACCGCCGATCCGCCCCAGCCGGCATCGATCAGCGCGTCCTTCGATACGGGTTGGCCCGCATTCTGGATCAGCAGCCGCAGCAGCGCCACGGCGCGCCGCCCGAGCATGGTCGGCTCGGCGCCGTAAAAGAGAATGCCCACCTCGGGATCGAGGCGGAACGGGCCGAACTGGTAGGCGTCGCCCCTGGCTGTCATTGGAGTCTTTTAGCAAATTTTTGGCAACGGATTCACGACTTTCCGGTGTGAGCAGCCGATGTTGCGCGAACGCTTGCCGCAATCAAGCGCCCTGTCAGAGGAGGATAAAATGAGCGCTGATGCCGTCATCCGCATGCCCGACGAGAAGAAG
Source organism: Mesorhizobium sp. CA7 (assembly GCF_020165015.1). Taxonomy (NCBI): domain Bacteria; kingdom Pseudomonadati; phylum Pseudomonadota; class Alphaproteobacteria; order Hyphomicrobiales; family Phyllobacteriaceae; genus Mesorhizobium; species Mesorhizobium sp. CA7. The sequence goes on along the minus strand of NZ_JAIUHH010000004.1, from coordinate 114,486 downwards.
GGCGTCATGTTGCGTGGCCATCCAATGGCTTTCCTCGTTACCGATGAAAATACCAGGCACACCAGCATGTTCGACTGGACGATCCCGCCGGAATTCGCCACCGGGCGGCACGTTCACCGGGTGCAGGAAGAGACCTTTTATCTGCTCGAGGGCGAATGTGAATGGCATGTTGGCGACAGGACGATTCGGGCAACGCCCGGCACCTTTCTGTTCATCCCGCCGGGAATGCCGCACAACATCACGAATGTCAGCGAGAAGCCGGCGCGCGTGCTGATGACCGTCTCTCCGCCCGGTCACGAACATTACTTCGAAGAGCTTGCCGAACTCACGGCGCAGGGCGCGCCGGATCCGAAAGCGCTCGCCGATCTGCGAAACCGCTACGACACAGACCAGCTGTCGACGCTGACGACGCGCTGCTAGCCGGATCCCTTGGGTTTCTAGGCGTCTTCCGACCACTCCGACAGCGCCGCGATCGTGCTGTTGAGCTCCGCCCAGCGCCGGATGACCGTTTCGGCGCCGGCCTCGGTCAGCGCATCGGCATGGCCCGGATAGCTGTGCCCGGCGCCGGTGAAGCCGATGACACGCATGCCGGCGGCCCTGGCGCCGGCGATGCCGTGCACGGAATCCTCGATCACGAAAGTGTTTTTCGGGTTGGCGCCGAGCTTTTCGGCGGCGTAGAGGAACACGTCCGGCGCCGGCTTGGTCTTCTTGCTGGGAATATCGAGGCCCGAAAAGATGCGGCCGGCGAAGAACGGCAGCAGCCGCACCTTCTCCAGCATGAATTCGACCCGCTCAGTGCGTGAATTGGAGCAGACGGCGCGCGGCGCGGTTACGGCCGCCACCGCCTCGCGAGCGCCGTCGATGATGCGAATGTCTGCGCGCAGCTTGCGGTCGACGAGTTCCTCCTCGCGGTCGATCAGCGAGGCCTGGAATGGGATCCGCGACTTCTCCTCGACCCGCAACATGATGTCCTTGAAGGTCAGGCCGGCATAGGTCTCGGCAAGCTCCTCGGCCGAAATCTCGAATCCGGCCGACGTCAGAAGCTCGGCATCGACGCGCGCGGCGATGATTTCGGAATCGACGAGCACGCCGTCGCAATCGAAGATGACAAGGTCTGGCTGGGGCATGGCAATCCGGACGTTGAGAAGGGGAGCGTGGCATGGCTGGCCCAAGCGGTGCGGCATACACCAACGGGCCGCTCTTCGCAAACCGAGCAAGCGTCTGCAGCCTTCACTGAATGTTTACGCTGATCGGTAACCATAACAGTCAGTAAACCGTAACGCGTGCTTTGGGTGTTTTGATGTCTGCCATGCGTCTTCTCGACGAGCTTTCCCACGCTCCCCAGCGGTCCGAATGGCTGGATACCATCCTGAAAGGCGATTGCGTCGCCGCGCTTGACCGCCTGCCGGAAAAGTCGATCGACATCATCTTCGCCGACCCGCCCTATAATCTGCAGCTCGACGGCGACCTGCACCGGCCCGACCAGTCCAAGGTCGACGCCGTCGACGACGACTGGGATCAATTCGAGAGTTTCGAGGCTTATGACGCCTTTACCCGTGCCTGGCTGCTCGCGGCGCGGCGCGTGCTGAAGCCCAGCGGCACCATCTGGGTCATCGGCTCCTATCACAACATCTTCCGCGTCGGCGCCCGCATGCAGGATCTCGGCTTCTGGATCCTGAACGACATCGTCTGGCGCAAGACCAACCCGATGCCGAATTTCCGTGGCCGGCGCTTCCAGAACGCGCATGAGACGATGATCTGGGCCTCGCGAGACCAGAAGGCCAAGGGCTATACTTTCAACTACGAAGCGCTGAAGGCCTCGAACGACGACCTGCAGATGCGCTCCGACTGGCTGTTCCCGATCTGCACCGGCGGCGAGCGGCTCAAGGACGAGAACGGCAACAAGCTGCATCCGACGCAGAAGCCGGAGGCCTTGCTTGCCCGCATCATGATGGCCTCGACCAAGCCGGGCGACGTCGTGCTCGATCCCTTCTTCGGTTCCGGCACCACCGGCGCCGTCGCCAAGCGCCTGGGCCGCCACTTTGTCGGCATCGAGCGCGAGCAAGCCTATATCGATGCCGCCAATGAGCGCATCGCCGCGGTACGGCCCCTGGAAAGCGCCGATCTCACCGTGCTGTCCGGCAAGCGCGCCGAACCGCGCGTCGCCTTCATCAGCCTGCTCGACAATGGCCTGGTGGCCCCGGGCGCCACGCTCTACGACGCCAAGAAGCGCTGGGCGGCCAAAGTGCGCGCCGACGGCACGCTGGCCATCGGCGACAGCGCCGGCTCCATCCACAAGATCGGCGCCGAGGTGCAGGGGCTGGATGCCTGCAATGGCTGGACCTTCTGGCACTATGAGCGCAGCGGCGGCTTGACCCCGATCGACGAGCTGCGCCGCATCGCCCGCCTCGGCATGGAGCGGGCAGGGGGCTGATTCGCCTGAAGCTGAACCAAAACATCAACGGATCGCCGCAAGCGATTCAGATCAGGCAGCAATCCCCAGCCGCTCAAGGTCTGCTTTAAGCGTCTCGGCGTCGGTGAACAGCACCGCCTGCCAGCCGGCGGCCTTGGCGCCGTCGACATTCTTCTGGCTGTCGTCGATGAATAGCGAAGCCGCCGGATCGAGCCCGAACGAAGCGACGTGATGGTCGTAGATGGCGCGGTCCGGCTTGATCAGGCCGATGTCGCCGGAGACCGTGATGCCGCGCGGCTTTTCAAGGAACGGAAAACGGGCGCGAGCCTCGCGGAATGTGTCCGACGCCCAGTTGGTGAGCAGGGTCACGTCGCGGCCGTCATCGATCAGGCCCTCGAGCAGCGCGACGCTGTCGTCATAGGCATGCGGCACCATATCGTGCCAGTGGCGGCGGAAGTTGCGGATGTTCTCGGCATGGGCGGGATGCTCGGCGATCAGCAACGACTCGGCTTCTTCCCAGGTCCGGCCACGGTCCTGCTCGATGTTCCAGGCGCTTGTGCAGACATTGTCGAAGAACCACCGCCGCTCCTCGGCATCGGGGATCAGGCGGCTGAATGGAATGTCCGGATCGTAATGGATAAGCACCTTGCCGATGTCGAAGACGATATGGCGGATTTCGGTCATTGCGGCCCTTTCAATGCGGGTGCTGCTTTTTGGTCGCGCCCGGTATGGCCGTCTCGATTACCTTTTTCATGACGGTGGGCAGCGCTTCCCCGGAAATTTCATGGGCCAGCGACCAGAAATACCCGTCGGGCGCATCGCGCTTGACATGGGCATGAAAGATGTCGAGCTCGAGCGCGAAATGTGTGAAGACGTGGCCGATCTGCCCGGCGCGCCGCCAATCGGCGGGAAAAGGCGCGGCATCCGCCGTCGTCGCGCCATCCACCCTGGCGGTCCAGGCGGTGGTCGGCACCTCCGTCATGCCGCCGAGCAGGCCCTTGTCGGGCCGCTTGCGCAAGAGGATGGCGCCGTCGTCGCGCTCGGCGACGAAGGCGGCACCCTTGCGCAGCGGCTTGTCGTCTTTCGGCAGGCGGACCGGGAAACGTTCCGGATCGCCGCTGAGAATGGCGCTGCAATCCTCGCGCACCGGGCACAGCATGCAGCGCGGCCGCTTCGGCGTGCAGATCGTCGCGCCGAGATCCATCATCGCCTGGGCGAAATCGCCGGGCCGCGTTTGCGGGACCAGCTTTTCCACCAGGGCGCGGATTTGCGGTTTGGCTTCGCTAAGCGGCGTCTCGATCGAATAGAGCCGGGCCACGACCCGCTCGACATTGCCGTCAACGACTGCCGCCGGCCGGTCGAAGGCGATCGCCGCGATCGCCGCCGCTGTGTAGGCACCAATGCCGGGCAATTCGCGCAGGCCCTGCTCGGTGTCGGGAAAGCGGCCGCCTCGCAGCGCCACGAGGTCGGCGCAGGCCTTCAGGTTGCGCGCTCTTGAGTAATAGCCGAGCCCGGCCCAGGCCTTCATCACGTCCTCGGCGGGCGCCGCCGCCAGCGCCTCGACCGTCGGCCATTTCTCGACGAACGTGCGGAAATAGGCTTTTACCGCCTCGACCGTGGTCTGTTGCAGCATCACCTCGGACAACCAGATGCGATAGGGGTCGGGCCTTTCGCCGCGCGCAAACGCGCCGGGCGTCACGCGCCAGGGCAAGTCGCGATGATGCGCATCATACCAGGCAAGCAGGCAGGCCCCGATATCCCGGGATCCAGCTTTGCTGGTATCTCCGGATCCCGCGTCGCCGGATGCGGCCTGCGGTGATGCCTTGCGGGTCTGGTTTAGTGGTGCCATTGATCGGATGAACTGGGGACTGGAGAACGCACATGGCAGGGAAAAGGCCCTTCGGCAATCCCGTTCCGGTCAGCGATCTCGCGACCGAGATCCTCGATCCGGTGCTGAAGAAGCGCGCCGGCATCTCGATCGGGCTGGTGCAGTCCTGGGAAGAAATCGCCGGGCCTCGGCTCGCCAGCCATTCGCGGCCGGAGAAGATCCAGTGGCCGCGCCGCCTGCACGAAGACGATCCGTTCGAGCCGGCGACGTTGATCATCGCCTGCGAGGGCATGGCCGCGCTGCATCTGCAGCACGAGGCCGGCGAGGTGATCAACCGCGTCAACGCCTTCCTGGGTTTCAACGCGGTCGGCCGCATCAAGATTCTGCAAAAACCGGTGCTTTCGCAAAAGGCGTGCCCAAAGCCGGCGCCGCGGCCTTTGAGCGAGGCCGAGAAATCGAAGCTTTCGCGCATGGTCGGCAAGATCGAGGACGACGGCCTGCGCGGTTCGCTGGAGCGGCTCGGCGCTACAATTATGGGTGAAAGGAAGCCCAAAGGGTCGTAAGAAGCGTCATGAATGCGTTACCGATCTCGCGCATTCGTGATGCTTGTGATCAAGTTTCCCGATTGGATTGGGGATCGCGATGCCTTAATTCGCGCCAACTCTCGCCTTTTCTAGCCCTTGCATTGCAAAATCCAACCGATATCAGGTGATTCGCATGAACCGTGCCCCGTTTGGCAAAAGTCTGTCTCGCAGAAACCTTCTGACCACGCTGGCTGCTGTTCCTGCGGTGGCGCTGCTTGCAGCATGCAGCGACTCCGGCGAGGAGGCCAAGGCCGCCGATGTGAAGCCGGCCAACCCGTCGACGCCTGCCAAGCCGGCCGCGACGCCGGCGGCGGCCCAGGTGCCCGAGGCGCAGGGCACCGTCGACATGGCGGAGCTGCTGAAGCCCGGCGCGCTGCCCGACAAGCAGCTCGGCAAGGACGACGCCAAGGTCACAATCGTCGAATACGCATCGATGACCTGCCCGCATTGCGCGCATTTCAACGACACCACCTTCCCTCAGTTGAAGTCGAAATACATCGACACCGGCAAGGTCCGTTACATCCTGCGCGAATTCCCATTCGACCCGAGCGCTGAGGCCGGCTTCATGCTGGCGCGCTGCTCGAAGGATAATTACTTCGCCATGGTCGACGTGCTGTTCAAGCAGCAGCCGAGCTGGGTTGGCGTCAGCAACACCAAGGAAGCGCTGCTGCAGATCTCGAAGCTTGCCGGTTTTACACAGGAGTCCTTTGAGTCCTGCTTGACGGACCAGAAACTTCTGGACGATGTGAGAGCAGTCCAGAAACGCGGAGCGGACGAGTTCAAGGTCGACTCGACGCCGACCTTCTTCATCAATGGAAAGACCTACAAAGGGGCGATGTCGATTGAGGAAATGTCGGCCATCATCGACCCTCTGCTCTGACATCCAGGCCGCGCCGAAGCGGTCCGGCTTTGGCGCGCACCCCTGTAGTGTTGGGCGGCGCGAATGAAGTTTTCGCGCCTTCGCCTCCTTGGTTTCAAGTCCTTCGTCGAGCCCGGCGAGTTCGTCATCGAACGCGGGCTGACCGGCATTGTCGGGCCGAACGGCTGCGGCAAGTCGAACCTCGTCGAAGCGCTGCGCTGGGTGATGGGCGAAAGCTCCTACAAGAACATGCGCGCGTCCGGCATGGACGACGTGATCTTCTCGGGCTCGGGTGCGCGGCCTGCGCGCAACACCGCCGAAGTCACGCTTTTCCTCGACAACACCGACCGCACGGCACCCGCCGCCTTCAACGATGCCGATGAGCTGCAGGTGTCGCGCCGCATCGAGCGCGAGGCGGGCTCGCTCTACCGCATCAACGGCAAGGAAGCGCGCGCCAAGGACGTGCAGCTTCTGTTCGCCGACCAATCGACCGGCGCGCGCTCGCCCTCGATGGTCGGGCAGGGCCGCATCGGCGAGCTGATCCAGGCCAAGCCCCAGGCCCGTCGCGCGCTGCTCGAAGAGGCGGCAGGCATTTCCGGCCTGCACACGCGCCGTCATGAAGCCGAGCTCAGACTGAAGGGTGCCGAGCAGAATCTCGAGCGGCTGGACGACGTCGTCGGCGAGCTGGAAGGCCAGATCGAGAGCCTGAAGCGCCAGGCGCGCCAGGCCTCGCGCTTCAAGAACTTGTCGGCCGATATCCGCAAGGCCGAGGCAACGCTCTTGCATCTGCGCTGGACGCTGGCCAAGGCGCAGGAAGGCGAGGCGCGTTCAGCGCTTGCCGTCGCCACCACGCTGGTCGGCGACCGCGCCGCCGCCCAGATGGCGGCGGCCAGGGAGCAGGGCATCGCCGCGCACCGGCTGCCCGATCTGCGCGACGCCGAAGCCGCCGCCGCCGCCGCCTTCCAGCGCCTGTCGATCGCCAAGACCCAGATCGAGGAAGAGGCCGGCCGCATCCGTGCGCGCCAGACCGAGCTCGAACGCCGGCTGCAGCAGCTCGACGCCGACATCGCCCGCGAGGAGCGAATGGTGCGCGACAATGCCGACATCCTCGAGCGCCTGCGCACCGAGGAAGCCGAGCTCAACTCGGAAAATGCAGGTGCTGCCGAGCGCGAGGCGACCACGCGCGCCGCCTTCGAGCAGGCCGGCGTGACGCTCTCGCAAAGCGAGGCAAAACTTGCCGCGCTGACCGCCGAGCGCGCCGAGGCGGCCGCCTCGCGCCACCAGATCGAGCGTTCGCTGCGAGAAACCGCCGAGCGCCGCGACCGCTTCGCGCGCCAGCTTGCCGAGGTAGATCGCGAGCTTTCCGATATCGTCGCGCGCATTTCCGGCCTGCCCGATCCGGCCGAGAAGCGCCTGCTGGTCGAGGACGCGCTGGCTCGGCTGGAGGAGAGCGAGGCCGGCGCCATTTCCGCCGAGCAGGCCGTCGCCGAGGCTCGCGCCGCCGAAAGCGCGGCTCGCCCGCCGCTGCAGGACGCCAGGGCCGAACTGGCGCGCATCGAGACCGAAGCGCGCACGCTGGCCAAGATCCTCAACGCCGCCAGCGGCGATCTCTTTCCCGCCGTGCTGGAACAGATCAATGTCGAGCGCGGCTATGAAACCGCGCTTGGCGCAGCCCTCGGCGAGGATCTCGACGTCCCGCTCGACCGCACCGCCCCGGTGCATTGGGGCGAAAGCGCGGTGCAGCCCGGCGATGCGGCGCTGCCTGAAGGCGTGAAGAGCCTTGCCAGCGTTGTGCGCGCGCCGCCGCAGCTTGCGCGCCGTCTGGCGCAGGTCGGCATCGTCGACGGCGCCGACGGCCGTCGTATTCAGGCGCAGCTTTCGCCCGGCCAGCGGCTGGTCAGCCGCGACGGCGCGCTCTGGCGCTGGGACGGCCTGACCGCGAGTGCCGATGCCCCGACCGCCGCCGCGCAGCGGCTGGCGCAGAAGAACCGCCTGGCCGAGCTCGACGCCGAAGCCGTGCAGGCGACGCGCGTCGTGCGCGAGGCTGAGGAAGCGCTGGCTCGCGCCGAGCAGGCGATGCGCCTGGCAAGTGAGGCCGAGCGCAATGCGCGCCAGGCCGGCCGCGATGCCCAGCATGCGCTGGATGCCGCGCGTAACGCGCTGGCCGAGGCCGAGAAGGCTGGCGGCGAGCTGGTGAGCCGGCGCGCCGCGCTAGAAGAGGCACGCGCTCGCATCGTTGACAGCCACGAGGAGACGCAGGCCTCCTTCCTCGAAGCCGAGGAGATGCTGAAGGACGCGCCCGATCTTGGCGACCTGCAGCTTCAGCTCGAACAGGCTTCCGCCAACGTCTCGCGCGACCGCGCCACGCTTGCCGATGCACGCGCCGTGCATGAAGGGCTGCGGCGCGAGGCCGAGGCGCGCATGCGCCGGCTGGACGCCATCGGCGCCGAGCGCAAAAACTGGGTGGAGCGCGCCGAAAATGCCTCGACGCAGATCGCCGCCCTCGGCGAGCGCAAGGCGGAGGCCGAAGCCGAGCGCGAGCGGCTGGCCGATGCGCCCGACGAGATCGACGCCAAGCGCCGCGCCCTGCTGACGCAGCTTTCCGAGGCCGAGGCGCTGCGCAAGGCCGCCGGCGACCGCCTGCAGGAGGCGGAAAACAAGCAGGCGGAGCTCGACAAGGCGGCCACCGCTGCCATCCAGTCGCTCGCTGAATCGCGCGAAACCCGCGTTCGCGCCGAGGAGCGGCTGACCGCGGCGGATGAACGCCGCGCCGAGGTCGAGGCGCGCATCCAGGAGGCGCTGAACACGCCGCCACATCTGGTCATCAAGCATACCGGCCTCGAGGCCGACGATCCGATGCCCGACATGGCCGAGATCGAACGCCAGCTCGACCGGCTGAAGATCGAGCGCGAGCGGCTCGGCGCCGTGAACCTGCGCGCCGAGGAGGAGCAGAAGGAACTGTCCGACAGGCTGGAAACCATCGTTTCCGAGCGCGAGGATATCATCGAGGCGATCCGCAAGCTGCGCCAGGCAATCCAGAGCCTCAACCGCGAGGGCCGCGAGCGGCTGCTGTCGGCCTTCGAGGTGGTCAACGGCCACTTCCAGCGGCTGTTCTCGCATCTCTTCGGCGGCGGCACGGCCGAGCTGCAGTTGATCGAGTCGGAGGATCCGCTGGAGGCGGGGCTGGAAATCCTCGCCCGCCCGCCCGGCAAGAAGCCGCAGACCATGACGCTGCTTTCCGGCGGCGAGCAGGCGCTGACGGCGATGTCGCTGATCTTCGCGGTGTTCCTCACCAACCCCGCGCCGATCTGCGTGCTCGACGAGGTCGACGCGCCGCTCGACGATCACAATGTTGAGCGCTTCTGCAATTTGATGGACGAGATGTCGAAGACCACCGAGACGCGCTTCGTCATCATCACCCACAACCCCATCACCATGGCGCGCATGGACCGGCTGTTCGGCGTCACCATGGCCGAGCAGGGCGTCAGCCAGCTGGTTTCGGTGGATTTGCAGGCGGCCGAGGCGATGCGCGAGGCGAGCTGAAAGCTCGGCCGGTCAGGCCGGCGAACCTGCTCTACTTCTCCGCAGCCGTAGCAGGCGCCGTGTAGCGCCGCCGCACGGCGTCGATCACCAGCTTGCGGCTCTCGTCGGCCGATAATGCCTTGTTCTTCTCCGCCTCAGCCGTTTCTCGGGCGAGGTCCTTGTCCCTGATCTGTTGGCGGAACCATTTGGAATAGTCGCCGGCGCGCAGATGGTATTCCCATGTCTTGTCGTCGATGCCTTCCGCCATCTGCGCGAAGATGATGAGATTGTGGGCCCTGAGGTTCATCGCCTTCCTCGGACCGGTGAAGTAGAAGCTGCCTGCCTCGTCGAGCTCGCCTTCGGCATATTTGCGGCTGTGGCGCTTCAGCGACTGGTCCGGCTCGATTGCCTTTACGGTGAACGGCTTCTTGCCGTCGTGCGGCCGCCAGAACAGTACCCGGTCGCCCTTGGGCAACGGAATGCTCTTTGGAGCCTGGAGCCCCGTTTCCTTGCAGAAGGTCTTGATCACGCCCTTCGCCTTGGGCCCAAGCGCAATCACCGCCGTCACCAGGCCGAGCGCATCGGTCGAGATCGCTTCCGGATGGACAGTAATCAGCACCGTGCCGGGCAGCTCGATCGAAAGCACGGATCGCGTATCCCCGCGTCGCTTGGGCATCAAATGATGCGCCTCGTCGATGATCAGCCAGTGCGGCCTTGCCGTGCGATAGCGGACATTGCCGAGGCCCGGCAGCAATTCAGCGAAGAAATCGGGCCTCTCATCGACCTTCAGCGCCAGGCCGTTGACCACGATATTGGTCTGCGGTTTCTCGATCAATTCCAGCAACTGTTCCTTGTTCGGCGCGGTCGAGCCGTTGCCGAGCGGCACCGCGCCTTTCAGTCCGTCATAGTCGCCCTCGGGGTCGAAAATGCAGAATTGCAGACCCTTTTCGACCAGCCTTTCGGTGAGCGCTGTGGCCAAGGTCGATTTGCCGATGCCCGAGCTGCCGGCGATCAGCACCGTTTCCATCGGCGACAAGTAGATGTCCTTGCCGCGTGAGGTCCCGAGCAGCACGCCGCGCAAGCGTTTCTTAGCCAGCAGATGATCGTGCTTGACCAGCCTGCGGATTAGCTCCTCGACGCCCTTGCCGCGCGCTTCCTTGGTGACGAGGTCGGCGGTTTCCTTGACGGCGGGCAGCGCGTTGGCCACCGCGACGCTGCAGCCCGAAGCCCTGAGGAAGGCGTGGTCGTTTTCGGCGTCGCCGACGGCCACGACATTGTGCGGCGACAGCTTCAGGTCGTCGAGCGCTGCCGCCAACCCGGTCGCCTTGTTGACGCCGGAAGGCAGAATCATCACCGCGCCCTTGTTGAAGATGATCTCCAGCTCCAGCCCAAGCTGCTTGATGACGTCGAGCACGGTGGCTTGGTGCGGCTCCCAGGTGGCGACGATCGAGCGGCCGACGGACAGCGGCTTCACGCCGCGCTTCTTGAGCCTGTCGACGAAATCCGCGGAAGGCGAGGGGGCGATCGTACGCTCTTCCTCGCTGGCCGGCGTGTAGATCAGCGCGCCGTTTTCGGCGACCACCTTGTCGAACAGGGAAAGTTCGGGAAACACCTCCTTGAGATCGGGCAGTTCCCGCCCGGTGACCAGGATCAGCTTGCGCCCGGATTTCTTCAGCTTCTCCAGTGCCGAGATCGTGCTGGCCGCGACAAGGCCATCATGCGCCAGCGTGCCATCATAATCGGTGGCCAGTGCCATGAAATACATCGGTTGAAACCTCTCCGAACGGTGTTTGTCGGTCCGTCTGGAACGAACAACGCCTGTCGGCGGAAAAGGTTTAGGCCGATGGTTGGCGTCGAAACGATCGCGGTGTTTCGCCCAGCTCACGGCCCATACAGCGCGCCGCCCAGCCGAATTGGAGCGTACGCCGATGGGAACCCGGTCGGCAGGATCACGTTCGGTCTTGACGAGGTTGCTCCCGCACAAGGGCTCGAGCTGGAGTGAGAGGCCGATCCGATGTATGTCTTTTTGGAGGTCCTGACCGTCGTCCTCGTGGCCGGTGCGATGGCCATGGCGCTCGCCCACGCGCTGGAGCTGCCGGGCAAGTTGCTACTCGGCAGGCAAGAGTATTTCGTTGTCCAACGCATCTACTACCCGGGGTTCACGATTGGAGGCGGCATCGCGGAGATCGGTGGGATCCTCGCGACTTTTGCGCTGATGCTGACGTCGAGCGGTGCGCTCCATGTCTGGCTGATCGCCGGCGCCTTGATCGCACTCCTCGCCATGCAGTTTGTCTTCTGGTTCATGACCCAGCCGGTCAACAAGCACTGGCTGCAGGACGTGGAACTGAACGCGCCTGCCAAGCGCTTCTTCGCGACTGAAGGCAGCGACGGAGCTCCGCTTCCACCAGCGCAGGAGTGGACGGCGCTGCGCAACCGCTGGGAACTATCGCACGTTATCCGCGCGACACTGGCGATGCTGAGCCTGATCTTGCTCACCACCGCAATCGCCATTAAAGGCGCCTGATGTCCGACCGGCTTTCCGGTCAACCACGCGATGCTTCAAACGCGTTGGCCGATCGTCCGTTCGAGCTTGGCGTTGATGTGGAGTTTGGCTGGGGCGCCAGGATTCGAACCTGGGAATGTCGGTACCAAAAACCGATGCCTTACCACTTGGCGACGCCCCAGCAGGCGGGCATGCCGCGCTGCGCGCGGCCTTATAGGACGAGGCGACGCAAAGCTCAATGCCGGGAGATCAACTAAAATCGGCAGTGACGCGGGGCCGTCATTTCCGGCCAGTTCGTCGCCCGATCGCCCCGCGGTGGATCGTAAGCCGCACGCGTCGCGCGGCAGCTTCGGGCGGTGCAGGCCGCGAGCGGCTCAGCTCCGGCTTCAGGGAAGCAGGCATGCATCCTTGCCTACGCCTGGGCCACGCGTACGCGGCAATCCTCCAGGACGGCCGCAAGCGTATCGTCGAAGGAATGCTCGGGCGCCCAGCCGAGCAGGGTCCGGGCGCGGGTGGCATCGCCGACGATGCATGGCAGATCGCTCGGCCGCAGCCGCAGCGGATCCTGCTCCGTGACGATCGTGACGCTGCTGCGGGCCAGCAGCCGATCGAGGACGTCTCCCATTCGCCAGGAGAGGCCGGACGCAAGGTTGAAAATGGCGTTCGGCGCAAGATCGCGGCTCTTCAGAACCGCGCGCGCATAGGCGTTGGCGATGTCGCGCGCATCCAGGAAATCGCGCCTCGCATCGAGATTGCCGACGCGGATCACCGGCGGAGCCAGGCCCGCTTCGATCCGGGCGATCTGCATGGCGAAGGCCGGCACGGCAAATGCCTCGGTCTGGCCCGGGCCCGTATGGTTGAAGGGGCGCATTCGAACACACTTCAATCCCTGGCGCGAAAGCGCGCCGAGCGCGAGGTCGGCCGCGGCCTTGGTCACGGCGTAGTCGTCGATCGGAGCAAGCAGCGTGCCTTCGTCGAGCGGGCGTCCGGTCCTGGCGCTTTCGCCATAGACCAGGCCCGATCCGACATGAACCAGCCAGCAGTCCGGTGCCTTGTCGAGGATGGCATGGGCCACGTTGAGCGCGCCGTCCACATGAATGCGCCATGTGTTGCGGGGATCGGCCTGGGCGGCACCCAGGGCCGCGACCGCCGCCATGTGAATGACATGGGTGGGCTGGTGACGGGCAATGGCATCATGGACGGCGGCCGGATCGGTCACGTCCAGTTCTTCCACCAGGCCGAAGGCGGGATGCGGACCACCATCCTTGGAGGTCGCGGCAATGGCAATTTCGCGGCCGCAAATCCTGCGCAGCGCGTCGCCCACATAGGGCCCGACGAAACCGTTGGCGCCGGTTATCAAAACGCGCATGCCGGCCTCACGGACCACGACGAATTGTCCGCATGCGGATGCGTGGCGGAAGACTGTGCGTCAAGTCATCGACCCGTGGATGCAAGAGCTTCCTTTCAATTCCTGACAGCCGAGTGGCGCGCCAGATCGGCGTCCACCATTTCGCGGATCATATCCTCCAGGGAGATCGTCGCTTCCCATCCGAGCTTCGCCTTTGCCTTGGCCGGATTGCCGCGCAGGATTTCGACTTCCGCCGGCCTGAACAGGTCGGGATCGATGACAAGATGGTCATCCATCTCCAGCCCGACATGCTCGAACGCGATCCTGCACATATCGCGCACCGTCGTCGTCCTGCCGGTGGCGACCACATAGTCGTCTGGCTGATCCTGCTGCAGCATCAGCCACATGGCGCGGACATAGTCCCTGGAGTGGCCCCAGTCGCGCTTGGCGTCGATGTTGCCCAGGCGCAGTTCCCTTGCCAGGCCCTTCTTGATACGCGCGACGGCGTCCGTGACTTTGCGTGTCACGAATTCGATGCCGCGAAGCGGCGATTCGTGATTGAACAGGATGCCGCTCGAAGCGTGCAGGCCGAAGCTCTCGCGATAATTGACGGTGATCCAGTGACCATAGACCTTCGCCACCGCATAGGGAGAGCGGGGATGGAAAGGCGTGGTCTCCGACTGCACCGGCTCCTGGATAAGGCCGTACATCTCCGACGACGACGCCTGGTAGAAACGCGCCTCGGGGATCTCGAGACGCAGCGCCTCGAGAACATTGGTGACGCCGATACCGGTGACGTTGCCTGTCAGGATCGGCTGCTGCCACGAGGATCTGACGAAAGACTGTGCGGCCAGGTTGTAGACCTCGTCCGGCCTTACGTCGCGCATGGTTCGACTAAGACCCGACAGGTCCGTCAGGTTGCCGTCCACGATCCGCACATCGTTTTCGATCCCCAGCCATTTCAGGCGCATGGTGTTGACGTCGGCTGTGCTCGACCGCCGCGCCAGCCCGTGGACTCGGTAACCCTTCGAAAGCAGGAGCTGGGCCAGATAGGCGCCATCCTGCCCCGTAATGCCGGTTATCAACGCCGTTCTTGTCATCGATGCTCTCAGGGCTCGGGCGAGACGTGGGGCACGTGTCCCCGTTATTGTAGAGCGGGCCGCGCCCCAAGCCTGCGGCGATCGCCGGCTCCGTCTTCGTTATACGGCTTCTGATTCATCTGCCAGTGTGGTGTCGCGCGCTCGTTCCAGCGCCATTGCCACAATCTCGCTCGCCCTGTCATGGCTGGCGGCCTCGGCATAGCACCGAAATTCGGGAGCGTTGCCGGAAGGCCGCAGATGGATGATCTCGCCGCTGGTCATCCGTGCCCTGAGACCATCGGTCTCATCGACGTCCAAGACGCTGCCGAAGGGGGCAAGGAAGTGTTGCAAAGCATCACGGTCGGCGAGCTTTCGCATCAAGCCGCGCGATTTCTCGACAGGGAAGTTCTCGAGCCGTTCGCTGGCGCAGACCGGAAGGCTCCAGGTTTCGCGCAGGCCGGAAAGCGATTTTCCGGACGATGCCATCGTGCCCAGCACCGCCAGGATCGGCAAAAACGAATCCCGTGTCGGCAACGCCGACAAGATCTTGCCGTTCACCACGCAGTCCGACCCCAGAAGAACCCCACCATTGGCTTCGAAGCCGACGATAATGCCGCCTGCCTGCCGCGCGGCGTCCATTTCCTCTATGACGAAAGGGGATCCGACCTTCGTTCTCCTGACGCCGAATCCGAAAGCCTCGGAGATGCCTGAATTGGAGGTGATCGGCGTCACCACAATGTCGGCCTTGAGGAACAGCGCCGTGGCCAGCCCGATCAGGTCGCCGCGGAACAGCTCGCCACTGTCGTCGATGACAAGCGGGCGATCGGCATCGGCGTCGGCGGAGAGCACTGCGTCGAATTCGAATTCGCGCACCCAGCCTTTCACCCTCGCCATCGTTTCCTGGTCGACGGCCTCCGTGTCGACGGGCACGAAGGTTTCCGTTTTCCCGACGGGGATCACCTCGGCGCCGTAGGACCGCAGGACCTCGACCAGCAGCTCCGCCGCAACCGTGCTGTGCTGGTAAACGCCGAGACGCATTCCGGAAAGGGCGCCAGGGGGCAGAATGCCATCGACACGATCTCGAAAGGCCGCGAGCGCCTGTTCATGGCCGGCTTGCCGGTCCGCATGGGCCGGAGGCCAGGGATATCGATCCGACAGTTCCGCGACGTGACGGGTGATGGCGGCCTCGTCCGCCTTGTCGATCTCGCCCTTCGGCCCATAGAATTTGATGCCGTTGCGGTCGGCGGGAATATGCGACCCGGTCACCATAAGCGCCGCAGCGCCGTGCAGGCGGGCGTAAAAGGCGAGCGCGGGCGTGGGGATGGGACCGCAATCGACCGGCTGGAAGCCGGCCGCGGCCAATGCCGCCATGCAGTCTTCGGCAATCGTTGGACTGCTGTCGCGCAAATCGCGCCCGACGAAGACCTTGCCTTGCTGAAATCCGGTCGACCGCAAGCGCCGGGCGAAACCCTCGGCATAAAGTCCGCTTGGCCTTCCAACCAATTCGGAAGCCAAACCCCGAACGCCGCTTGAGCCGAATTTCATCAGTCTGCTTTGCTGTTGGAAGATTGCTGACGCTCATTGGAATGAGCCCGGCTGTCAACATCAAAAATAACTCGAAATCCGCGTCTTTTCCTAATGTCCCCAAACGGCCAGTTCGTTGCCGGCCGGATCAGTGAAGTGGAATCGCCTGCCGCCCGGGAAGGAAAAGATCGGCTTGACGATGGTGCCGCCAGCACTCTCGACCGCGTCCAGCGTTTCCTCGAGATTTTCGGAGTAGATGACCGGAAGCGGCTTGGCCGGCGCCTCGCCGGCATCTGCCTGGAAGCCGCCGTCGAGCCCTTCGGCAAAGGCTGCGTAAGTCGGACCGTAGTCGGTGAACGACCATGAAAAGGCGGCGCTGTAGAAGGATTTGACGCTGTCCAGCGTGCCGCCCGTCGCCGGCAGTTCAAGATAGTCGAGTTTTCCATTGAGTTTCATCACGCTACTCCACTGCGTTCCCGTTATGTTCTATATCGGTCGTTTCCCTCCAGCAAGTCTTTTTGACGCAGCTTTTGCTTAATCGATTGTAGCCGCAGTGGTTGCTTGCCGGTGCCTTGCCTTTCGCAGTGCAGCATCCTATCGCTCGGAGCAGGGAAGGTGGGAAACGGCCATCATCCGGATGTTTCTATCTTCCACGAACTGGAGGGCAAGCATGACCAAGTGGGTTTACACCTTCGGCGACGGTGCCGCCGAGGGCCGTGCCGGCGACCGCAACCTTCTCGGCGGCAAGGGTGCCAATCTGGCCGAGATGTGCAGCCTCGGGCTGCCGGTGCCGCCCGGTTTCACCATCACCACGGAGGTCTGCAACGCCTATTACGCCAACGGCCGCACCTATCCCAGCGGACTCGAGACGGATGTCGTCTCCGCTCTCGACCATATCGGTCGGATTACCGGCCGCCGCTTCGGCGACCCGTCGAAGCTGCTTCTGGTCTCCGTGCGCTCCGGTGCTCGCGCCTCGATGCCCGGCATGATGGATACGGTGCTCAATCTCGGCCTCAACGACGAGACGGTCGAGGCTTTGGCCGCCGATTCCGGCGATGCGCGTTTCGCCTATGACAGCTACCGCCGCTTCATCCAGATGTATTCCGACGTCGTCATGGGCCTGGACCACGAAGTGTTCGAGGAGATCCTCGAGGACCAGAAAGCCAGTCTCGGCCATGAGCTCGACACCGGCCTGACGGCCCAGGAATGGCAAGGCGTGATTTCGCTCTACAAGGCCAAGGTCGAGGAAGAACTCGGCAAGCCGTTCCCGCAAGATCCGCAGGAACAGCTCTGGGGCGCGATCGGCGCCGTGTTCTCGAGCTGGATGAACAACCGCGCCATCACCTACCGGCGCCTGCACGACATCCCGGAAAGCTGGGGCACCGCCGTCAACGTCCAGGCCATGGTATTCGGAAATATGGGCGACACGTCCGCGACCGGCGTCGCCTTCACGCGCAATCCCTCGACCGGCGAGAGGCAGCTCTACGGCGAATTCCTGGTCAATGCCCAGGGCGAGGATGTGGTGGCCGGCATCCGCACGCCACAGAACATCACCGAGGCGGCGCGCATCGCCGCCGGCTCCGACAAGCCGTCGCTGCAGAAGCTTATGCCTGACGCCTTCCAGGCTTTCGTCGACATCTCCGACCGGCTGGAAAAGCACTACCGCGACATGCAGGATCTCGAATTCACCATCGAGCGCGGCAAATTGTGGATGTTGCAGACCCGCTCCGGCAAGCGCACCGCCAAGGCTGCGCTGAAGATTGCCGTCGAGATGGCGAAGGATGGGCTGATCACCAGGGAGGAGGCGGTCGCCCGCATCGATCCGGCCTCGCTCGATCAACTGCTCCATCCGACCATCGACCCGAATGCCGCGCGCGATGTCATAGGCATGGGCCTGCCGGCGTCGCCCGGCGCCGCCACCGGCGAGATCGTTTTTTCCTCCAGCGATGCCGAGGACGCCAGGGCGCAAGGCCGCAAGGTAATCCTGGTGCGCATCGAAACCAGCCCGGAGGACATCCACGGCATGCATGCCGCCGAAGGCATCCTCACCACGCGCGGCGGCATGACCAGCCACGCGGCGGTGGTGGCGCGCGGCATGGGCAAGCCCTGCGTATCCGGCGCCGGCTCGCTGCGTGTCGACTACAAGGCCGGCACGCTGCTCTCGATGGGCCAGACCTTCCGCAAAGGCGACATCGTCACCATCGACGGCGGCAACGGCCAGGTGCTCAAAGGGGCGGTCGCCATGCTGCAGCCGGAGCTGTCGGGCGATTTCGCCGCTATCATGGAATGGGCCGACGCCACGCGCCGCATGAAGGTGCGCACCAACGCCGAAACGCCGCTCGACGCCCGCATGGCGCGCTCTTTCGGCGCCGAGGGCATCGGGCTTTGCCGCACCGAGCACATGTTCTTCGATGGCGACCGTATCGTCGCCATGCGCGAGATGATCCTGGCCGACACCGAGAAGGACAGGCGTGCGGCCCTGGACAAGCTCTTGCCCATGCAGCGCTCAGACTTTCTCGAGCTGTTCGAGATAATGGCCGGCCTGCCGGTGACGATCCGTCTGCTCGACCCGCCGCTGCACGAATTCCTGCCGAAGACCGAGGCCGAGCTCGCCGAGGTCGCCTCCGCCATGAACGTGTCGGCCGACAAGCTCAGGCAGCGCACGGAAGCGCTGCACGAATTCAACCCGATGCTGGGCCACCGCGGTTGCCGGCTCGCCGTCTCCTATCCCGAGATCGCCGAGATGCAGGCGCGCGCCATCTTCGAGGCGGCGGTCGAGGCCGGCCACAAGGCCGGCGCGCTGGTCGTGCCGGAGATCATGGTGCCGCTGGTCGGCCTGGTGAAGGAATTGCAATACGTCAAGGCGCGCATCGATGCGGTCGCGCAAAGCGTCATGCAGGAGACCGGCACCAAGATCGATTATCTGACCGGCACGATGATCGAATTGCCGCGCGCGGCGATCCGCGCGCATGTCATTGCCGAAGCGGCCGAATTCTTCTCATTCGGAACCAACGATCTGACGCAGACCACGTTCGGCATCTCGCGCGACGATGCGGCGTCCTTCCTCGAAACCTACCGGCAGAAGGGCATCATCGAACAGGATCCGTTCGTGTCGCTCGACATTGAGGGCGTCGGCGAACTGGTGCGGATCGCGACCGAAAAGGGCAAGGCGACGCGTCCGGGCATCAAGCTCGGCATCTGCGGCGAGCATGGCGGCGATCCGGCCTCGATCCATTTCTGCGAGGAAGTCGGCCTCGACTATGTGTCGTGCTCGCCCTACCGCGTGCCGATCGCCAGGCTGGCCGCCGCGCAGGCGGCAGTGGCGGCGGCGAAGGGCGCAGCAAAACGCGTCTGACGTCCCGAAACCTTACGGTTTTGTATGCAATGTCACGCGAACGTGCGCGTGACGGCCCTGAATCTCGACATCGTTTCAAGCGACTTTCCGGCACCGAATTTGTTGGTGTCGGAAAACCCATGTTGCAGATTTCCCCATCCGTTTACCGATCGATCCTGATCCTGCAGACCAAGTTCATCGGCGACATCGTGCTTGCCTCGGCGTTGGCGAAGAACCTGCAGCTTCAATATCCGGGCGTCAGGATCGTGTTTCTCTGCGAAGCCCATTTCGCCGGCTTCCTGACTGCGCATGGCATAGCTTCCGAGGTCGTCCCCTTCAGCCGTGCCAAGATGCGTGGCTCGCCGCTCGAACGAGGGCGCGAGCTCTTCCGGATGGTGCGCACGTTGCGGCAGCACCGCTTCGATATGACCGTCGACATCACAGATTCCAAGACCTCGCGGATCATTTCCGGACTGGTCAACGCTCCGGTCAGGGTCGGCTATTTTCCGACGGAGCGGCCTTTGCGCTGGCACGAGCGTCAACCCGCCACCGTCAGGATGAAGCCGTTCGGATTCGGCAAGAAGCACTATCTCTACCGTTATTTGTCTCCGCTGGAGGCGCTGGGCATCGATCTGCGCGTCAGGGCGCCGGCCATCCGGCCGCTGCCCTTCGAGACGACGCGCGTCCTCGCCTTGCTCGCCAGGCCCCAGATCCAGCCAAACGCTTTTGTTGCGGTCCATGCCGGAGCAAGCTTCGCGGGGCGGCGGTGGCAGCCGGAGCGCTTTGCCGAGACAATCGACAGAATCGTCCGCGAAACCGGCCTGCGCGTGGTCCTCGTCGGCGGTCCGGACGAGGTTGAGGCGACCGACAGGATCATGGCCGCGGCGAAGACGCCCGTCGTCAACCTGGCGGGCACGCTGCGGCTGGAAACGCTGCTGGCGCTGCTCAGGGAGGCGCGGCTGTTTCTCGGCAACGAAAGCGGACCGATGCATATGGCAGCCGCGGCCGGAACGCCGGTCGTCGGCCTGTTCGGCCTGACCAACCCGGTCCTTTGGGCGCCGGTCGGCGTGCCCAGCATTTCGTTGCGGCCATCGATGCCTTGCGACTGCATCGGGGGCGACCTGTGCCGCCGGACCGACCCGAGCAAGGCATGCTGCGTCTGGCGCCTGGAGGTCGATCCGGTAGTGGACGCGGCGCTGGAACTCCTGGCGCGCACCGAGATGGTCCTGGAAGCCGCGGTCTGACATTTGCCGGAATTCCGGACCGCCTGTCGGCCGCGTCCCCCTCTTTGCGCAAGCCAGGAAAAGTGTGAAACGGTCAGGTCCTGGGACTTCGCCTTAGCCTTCCGTCCGGAATTGCGTCAAAGACGACGAAATAGCGCATTCTCTGCGGTTTCCGAGAAACGGTGAAACGCTCTATCCGCGCGCGAGAGTCCGATGGTCCGCGACCGTGTCGTCTTGTATAAGATCACGTGAAAATGCGCGTGATGGTTCCACATGTCGACATCTCAACCCAGCTTCGCGAACTCCGGTCTGTCCGGAGCTCAGACACCGATGTTGCGGGCTCCCTTTGCAGTCCGCTCGATCCTGATCTTGCAGACGAAGCACATTGGCGATCTCGTTCTTGCCTCCGCGCTGGCGAAGAACCTGCAGCTCGAATATTCCGACGCCCGCATCGTCTTCCTCTGCGACGCCCGCTTCGGCGGTCTCCTCACCGCCAACGGCATCGCCTCGGAGGTTGTGACCTTCCGCCGTTCCCATATGCGCGGCACGCCGCTGCTACGCCTGCAGGAACTCGTTCTCACGCTCTTTAAGTTGCGCCGCTACCATTTCGACATGGCCATCGACATCACCGACACCAAGACGTCGCGGTTCATCTTGGGGCTGGTCGGCGCACGGGTTCGCGTGGGATATCACCCGTCCGAAAGGCCCCTGGGTTGGTTTGCGCGCCAACCTGCCAATGTGAAGGCCAAGCCGTTCGGGTATGGCGAGCAGCACTTTCTCTATCGTTATCTTTCGCCGCTGGAGGCACTTGGCGTGGACTTGCGCGCGCGGGCTCCCGCCTTCCGGCCGCTGCCGTTCGAGACGACGAAAGCCTTGGCGCTGCTGGACAAGCTGCACCTTCGGCCGAACGCCTTTGTCGCGGTGCATGCCGGGGCAAGCTTCCCTGGGCGCCGCTGGCAGCCCGAGCGCTTTGCCGCCGCAATCGATCGGATAGCGGCCGAAACCGGTCTCGACGTCGCCCTGGTCGGCGGCCCGGACGAGAACGAGGTGGCCGAGAAGATTCTGGCGACTGCGAAGACGCCGATCGTCAACCTGGTCGGAGCGCTCCCGCTCGAAACGTTGCCGGCGCTGTTCAAGCAGGCGCGGCTGTTTCTCGGCAACGACAGCGGCCCCATGCACATGGCTGCCGCAGTCGGCACTCCCGTCGTCGGCCTGTTCGGCCTGCAGAGCCCGATCCACTGGGGGCCAGTCGGCGCGCCGAGCGTCGCGGTATGCCCGTCCATGCCTTGTGACTGCGTCGGTGGCGACCTGTGCGAACGGCCCGACCCCAACAAGGCATGCTGCGTCTGGCGTCTGGAGGTCGACGCCGTCGTCGAGGCAGCGCTCCAGTTGCTGGCCCGAACCGAGATGCCTCTGGAAGCAGCTGTATAGGCGAAAGCAAATTTTCGCGATTGCTGTTTTTACGCTGTTTGCCGTCCCGATTTTCGCCTAGATGCCGGTCTTGTAGAGACAAGTTTTTGGCGCGGCGCAAAGGATGATGCCGAGTCTGCCGATGTGGAATGAATGATGGGTTTGCTTCGAAACTCCCTTTGCGCGATGGCACTGTTCGCGGCGTCGGCGGGCAATGCCGCGACGCTGCTCGAGCCGACGCTGCATCTGAAGCCGCAGGGCGTTGAAGGCGGCGGTCGCGTCGCCTTGACGCTCGATGCCTGCGGCGGAACGACCGACACAAGGATACTTTCGGCGCTTGTCGACAACAGGATACCGGCGACGATCTTCGTTACCGGCATCTGGCTGAAGCGCAATGCCGACGCCGTCGAGATCATGCGGGCGCATCCCGACCTGTTCGAGCTGGAAAATCACGGCGGCCGCCACGTTCCGGCGGTCGATACGCCGCGGAAGATCTTCGGCATCCGCAGCGCCGGCAGCCCGGACGCCGTGCAGGCCGAGGTTGAATCCGGCGCCGCCGCCCTGGCCGGCGCGGGCGGCCCTGCGGCAAAATGGTTCCGCGGCGCCACCGCCGAATACAGTCCCTCGGCGATCGCCATGATCCGCAGGCTGGGCTTCAAGATCGCAGGCTTCTCGGTCAATGGCGACGGCGGTTCGCTGCTCGGCGCGAAGGAAACGGCGCGCCGCATCGGCGCCGCCAAGGACGGCGATGTCATCATCGCCCACATCAACCAGCCGACCCATGCCGCCGGCGAGGGCGTGGTTCAGGGCTTACTGGCGTTGAAGCAGAAGGGCATGACCTTTGTACGCCTCGACGATGCCGAGGGCGTCGGCAATGACGGCACCACCGATTGAGAGCGCGGCGCGAGGGTGGCGACCGCTGAATTTTGGCGGCCACCTCCTTCCGAGATCGACCTAAGCGCCCCTCCCTTTACGGCTCAGTCCGGCGTGGCTTCGACCGTCACCTTGTTCGTGTAGAACGCGCCGTGATTGCGGATCTCGACCATTTCGTCGAACGGATGCTCATAAGCCCACATCGCATTCTCGCCGGCTTCGCCGGCCGGCTGGACGCTCCAGTAGCTGGCATCGCCCTTGTATGGGCAATGTGTCGAATGGTCGGTCGGGGCGAGCTTGCCAAAATCGATATCGTCGAACGGGATGTAGAAGACGGCCGGGTAAGGTGGCTCCGAGAGAACCTTTGCCGCAGTCGATGTGGCGATGATCCTGTCGCCGGCGCGGACCGTGACGGTGCCGCGATAAGGTTCGACCGTGATCACCTTGTCCGGGTTGCGCTGGAAGCCGGGGGCTGGATTGGCAAGCTTGTCCATGATGGTCTCCTGGAGCAATTCCGGGAAAAGTGCGAAGCGGTTTTTCCGGAATTGCGTCAAAACAAAGAGAGAACGTTTCGTCGTTTCCGCGAAACGTGAAACGTTCTCAGGGGAGACTTACATGTGTCGCGCAGGCGCGTCGCGCAAGCTCGCGTCACGCTTGGCGTCATCACCATTCATTGAACGTCTGCTTCGGGTCGTCAGGCGGCCGTCTTGAAGGCATCCATGAGGCCGGCATAGGCGGCGGCAATGCCCGCGACCGGATTGGTGCTTCTCGCCGCCGTCTCGACCTTCAGCGCGCCGCCTGTGGTCGGCAGCGTGAGCAGCAGGAACTGACGATTGTCGGCGTTGCCGATGCAGGCCGCGGCGACATGCTCGCCCTCGGCGCCGTTTTCAACGCGCATCTTGAACAGCAGCGTTCCGCCGACGGCCTCCAGCGCACCGCCGACGACTTCGGCAAATTCATCTTCGGAAACGGTTTTGATGTCCGGCGTCAGATCGTCCAGACTTTCGGCAAGCGTGCTTTCGAGGGCTTTTTCGTCGAGCTGCGCGTCCATGCGAATCTCTCCATTCGCCAATCTCACCCAGCCCGTTAACGAAGCTTAACGGCGACGATGGCCGGATTATGGCGGTTTTCCCGGTCCTTCGATCCATCCACTGGCTTCGACTTATGGCGGCTGGACAAACCGCCGGTTCGTTTCACAATGCGTGAAACAAATGACGCGAATGCGCAAAGGGAGGAATTGATGCTTGGATTGATGCAGGAATGGCCGCTGCTTTGCCATAAGCTGCTCGACCATGCGGAACGCCAGCACGGCAGCCGGGAGGTCGTGTCGCGTTCGATCGAAGGCCCGATCGTGCGCACCAGCTATGCCGAAATCCATCACCGTTCGCTCAAGGTGGCGCAACGGCTGGAGCGTGACGGCTTCAGGCTCGGCGACCGCATCGCGACCCTTGCCTGGAACACCGCCCGCCATATCGAGGCCTGGTACGGCATCATGGGCATCGGCGCGATCTATCACACGCTCAACCCGAGGCTTTTTCCCGAGCAGATCGCCTGGATCATGAACAATGCCGAGGACAAGGCGATCTTCGTCGACCTGACCTTCGTGCCGATCCTGGAAAAGATCGCCGGCGCGGTCCGATCGCTGCGACGGGTTATCGTGCTGACCGACCTGGCGCATATGCCGCAAACGTCGCTGCCCAACGCCGTCGCCTACGAGGAATGGCTGGCCGAAGCCGACGGCGCCTTCACCTGGAAGACGTTCGACGAGAATACCGCCGCCGGCATGTGCTACACGTCGGGCACGACGGGCGACCCGAAGGGCGTTCTCTACAGCCACCGCTCCAATGTCCTGCACGCCATGATGGCAGCCATGCCCGACGCCATGGGCATGTCCACCCGGGACGTGATCCTGCCGGTCGTGCCGATGTTTCACGCCAACGCCTGGGGGCTCGGCCAGAGCGGTCCGATGATCGGCGCCAAGCTGGTGATGCCGGGCTGCAAGATGGACGGCGCCTCGATCTATGAACTGCTCGACACCGAAAAGGTGACGTTCAGCGCCGCCGTGCCCACCGTCTGGATGATGCTGCTGCAATATCTTGAGGAAACCGGCAAGAAGCTGCCTCACCTGAAGAAGGTCGTCATCGGCGGGGCGTCCTGTCCGCGCGCCATAACCGCCAAGTTCCAGGACAATTACGGCGTGCAGGTGGTGCATGCCTGGGGCATGACCGAGATGTCGCCGCTGGGCACCCTCTGCACCTTGAAGCCGCAATATGAGGCGCTGACCGGCGAGGCGCGGCTCGATGTCCAAGGCAAGCAGGGTTTTCCCCCCTTCGGCGTCGAGATGAAAGTGACGGACGACGACAACAACGCGCTGCCCTGGGACGGCAAGACCTTCGGACATCTCAAGGTGCGCGGCCCCGCGGTGGCCCGAGCCTATTATGGCGGCGCCGGCGCCGAGCAGTTCGACGCCGACGGCTGGTTCGACACCGGCGACGTCGCCCATATCGACGCCAGCGGCTATATGCAGATCACCGATCGCGCCAAGGACGTCATCAAGTCCGGCGGCGAGTGGATATCGACCATCGATCTCGAGAACCTTGCCGTCGGTCATCCGGACGTGGCGGAGGCAGCGGCCATCGGCATCCCGCATTCCAAATGGGGCGAGCGGCCTTTGCTCGTCATCGTGCGCAAGCCCGGCAAGGAGCCGACCAAGACCGACATCCTCGCCTTCATGAGCGGCAAGGTGGCGAAGTGGTGGATGCCCGACGACGTCGCCTTCGTCGGCGAAATTCCGCACACCGCCACCGGCAAGATCCAGAAGACCAGTTTGCGTGCCCAGTTCAAGGATTACCGCCTGCCGACGGATTGACGAAAAATGTTCGATCTTTCGGCTTCAAGCCGGCGCCAAAAACCTCTAAGTCTCGGTTCGGACTGGGGCAATGCGTCAGACAATGGCTACAATTCCTGAACGGCAGACGTCGAAGGCGGCCGGCTGGTCGCGGCGGATCGGGGCATTCTCTCTCGTCCTTTTGCTCACCGCCGTTGCCGCTTACAGGCTGGGTCTCGTCGAGACGCCGCCTTTCCTGTGGGTGCTGGCGCTCGTGGCGCTGCTGGCTGCGCTTGCCCTGTTGCTGGCCGGTCTCGGCTTGGCCAGGGTCTGGAGCTTCGGCGATCGCGGCGGCCGCGATCTCTCCATCGGCGCGCTGCTGGCGCTGCTGGTGCTGGCACCCTACGGCATCGCCGTCTACTGGGCGACGATCTATCCGCCGCTGCGCGACATCTCGACCGATCTCGACGATCCGCCGGTGCTGGACACCAGCGACCGCACCGGCGATATGAACGAGTTGTCGCCGCCGACCCCGGGCGAGCAGGCCCTGCAGGCCGAGGCCTATCCGCTGGTCAGCGGGCGCAGCTACAACCTGCCTTTCGAAACCGTCGTCGACGCTGTCGAAACCGTGCTCGACCGCCGCGACTGGCAGTTGACGGCGCCTTATCCCGACATCAACGGGCAGAGCGAGGCGACGATCAACGCGCTGGCCAGGGGCTTTGTGCTCGGACTACCGGCCGACGTCGCCATCCGCATCACCGACGACGGCGAGCAGGTCATCGTCGACATGCGCTCGGCCTCGCGCTACGGCCGCTACGACCTCGGCGACAACGCCGCCCGCATCACCGATTTCCTTGGCGAGCTGGACCAGCAAGTCGCCGGGCAGGTCGGCGCGGCGCCGGCTGAGTGATCACGCGGCGGGGCTGAAAATGCCGTCTATAGCCGGATCGCCTTCTGTGGTCACGAGGCCGCGGGCAACCAGATCCTCGAGATGGGCAAGCACCGAAAGACCGGCGGCGCCGTGTAGCCGCGGGTCGGTGTCGCGATAGATCGCCGCGACCATTTCCGCGATCGTCCGGTCTCCGGCGCGGATGCGCTCCAGGATCGCCCTTTCGCGCATCTTGCGATGCGTCTTCAGGCCGCGCATGAAGCTTTGGGGCGCGGCCACAGGTCCGCCGTGGCCAGGCAAAAGCAACCGATCGTCGCGCGCCAAAAGCTTGTCGAGGGAGCTCATATAGTCGGCCATGGCGCCGTCCGGCGGCGCGACGATCGAGGTCGACCAGGCCATGACATGGTCGGCTGAAAACAGCGTTCCGGTTCCCTCGAGGGCAAACACGGCGTGGTTGGCGGTGTGGCCGGGCGTCAGCACGGTGCGGATGGCCCAGCCGTTGCCCTCAGTCAGCGCATTGTCGGCCAGCACAACATCGGGAACGAAGGCGAGATCGGCGCTGGCGTCGAGCGGATTGACCTCGCCGATGCGCAAGGGGCGCGCCGGCCGATGCGGGCCTTCGGCAAGCGTTGCCGCGCCGGTGCGCTCCTTCAGTCGCGCCGCCAAAGGCGAATGGTCGCGATGGGTGTGGCTGACGAAGATGTGGCTGATCGGTCGGCCGCCGATCGCCTTGAGCAGTGTTTCGAGATGGGTGTCGTCTTCCGGCCCTGGATCGATCACCGCCAGCGTGTCGCTGCCGACGAGATAGCTGTTGGTGCCGTGGAAGGTGAAAGGACCCGGATTTCTTGCGGTGATGCGCAGCACATCCGGCGCAACCGGAACCGCCCGGCCATAGGCGGGAGCGAAGCTGGTGTCGAACTCAAGGGTCATGCCTGCGGGCTCCGTTGCGATGCGGCAAAATGATTGCCGACCGATACGGAAGCCAATATAGGAAAATCAATGGATGTCGCCCAAAACCGCGCTGCGGTTTTTGGGAGAGCGACATGCATCAAGACAATTTTTAAAGCGCGTCGCCTGAATGCGTTTCTGCGCGATGCGCTTTAAGAGCCAGCTAATCAGCCACCCGGCAAATCAGCCAGAATGGGGAAGACCATGGCAACTGCAACCACGATGCGCCCGCTTGTTTCTCTCACCCTGCCGGATCGGGGTGTTGCCCGGCTGGCGACCCAGCTTTTCCTGGCGCTCGCCGGAACCCTGCTGCTGACGCTTTCGGCCAAGACCAAGGTGGTGCTCGGCCCGGTCGACATCTCGCTGCAGACGCTGGCCGTGCTGCTGATCGCCTCTGCCTTCGGCCTGCGCCTTGCCGTCGCGACGCTCCTTCTCTACCTCGCCGAGGGCGCTTTTGGTCTGCCGGTCTTCCAGGGCACGCCGGAAAAGGGCATCGGCATTGTCTATATGCTGGGCTCGACGGGCGGCTATCTCGCCGGCTTCGTGGTCATGGCGGCGATCGCCGGCTGGGCCGCCGACCGCGGCTGGGACCGCGACCCCTTCAAGCTGTTCGGCGCCATGCTGATAGCGGAGGTTGTCATGATGGCCATGGGCTTTGCCTGGCTGGCCACGCTGATCGGGCCGGAAAAGTCCTGGCAGTTCGGCGTCCTGCCCTTCATCGTCGGCGACCTGATCAAGGTGGCTTTGGCCGCCAGCCTTGTGCCGGCCGTGTGGACATTGCTCAAGCGCGGCTGAGAACAATCGACGAGAAAAGGGCCGGCGGGCGACAAGCGCCCGCCGGCCCTTTTTCATGGCGCTGTCGGATTTCGCTCGAAACCGCCTCCTGTCGGATGATAGAAAGCGATGAAGTAACGTCGGGAAGCAGTCAAAGCCGACATTGACAAGCCAGCGCCCGAAACCTAAGCACGGGCAACTTGGCGTCGAGGCGGGGGCCGCGGTAGTTCAAGGAGAGCTTGTTGAAAGGAATTATCCTTGCGGGTGGCAGCGGAACACGTCTTTATCCGCTAACATTAGCGGTTTCTAAGCAAATACTGCCGATCTACGACAAGCCGATGATCTATTACCCGCTGAGCGTGCTGATGCTCGCGGGAATTCGCCAGATTCTGGTCATTTCAACTCCGCGCGACTTGCCGGTCTTCCAGGCGTTGCTGGGCGACGGTTCCGAATTCGGGCTGGAATTGTCCTATGCCGTGCAGGCGCAGCCCAACGGCCTCGCCGAGGCCTTCATCATCGGCCGCGACTTCATCGGCACGGACAGCGTGTCGATGATTCTCGGCGACAACATCTATTTCGGCGGTGGCCTGTCGCAGCTCTGCCGCGAGGCGGCGACGCGCGACGGCGGCGCCTCGGTCTTCGCCTACTATGTCGACGATCCCGAGCGCTATGGCGTGGTCTCCTTCGACAAGGCCACCGGCAAGGCTCTGACGATCGAGGAGAAGCCGCAAAAGCCGAAGTCCAACTGGGCCGTCACCGGTCTTTATTTCTACGACAACAAGGTAGTCGATATCGCCTCGACGATCCGCCCTTCGGCGCGCGGCGAGCTCGAGATCACCGCGGTCAACAATGTCTATCTCGAGCGTGGCGAGTTGCATGTCCACCGCCTCGGCCGCGGCTATGCCTGGCTGGACACCGGCACGCATGACAGCCTGCTCGAGGCATCGTCTTTCGTGCGCACGATCGAGCATCGCCAGGGCATCAAGATCGCGTGTCCGGAGGAGATTGCGCTGGAACAGCACTGGATCAGCGCCGATAAGGTTCTGGATCGCGCCGCGCGGCTCGGCAAGAACGAATATGCAGCCTATCTGCGCCGGCGCGTGGCCGATCTGATGGAGGAGCGGGGTGCTTGAGGTCAGGCCGCTCGGCCTCGACGGCGTGCTGGAGATCGTGCCGAAGCGGCATGGCGACGCGCGCGGTTTTTTCAGCGAGACCTGGAATGCCGAGCGCTTCGCCGAAGCCGGCATCGATCTCGCCTTCGTGCAGGACAATCATTCCTATTCCGCCGCGGCGGGCGTGCTGCGCGGCCTGCACTACCAGCTGCCGCCGCGCGCGCAGGACAAGCTGCTGCGCGTCATCAGGGGCAGCGTGCTCGATGTCGCAGTCGACATCCGCCGTTCTTCGCCCACTTTCGGCAAATGGGAAGCGCTGGAGATATCGGCCGACAAGGGCAACCAGGTGCTGGTGCCGAAAGGCTTCGCGCATGGCTTCGTCACGCTCGTGCCGCATACCGAGGTGCTCTACAAGGTGACCGACACCTACTCGCCCGGGCACGACCGCTCGATCCGCTTCGACGATCCGGCGATCGGCATAAAATGGCCGGAGATCGCGGGCGGCTTCCAGCTGTCGGACAAGGACCGCAGCGCGCCGCTGCTCGGAGCGGCGGAGGTGTTCGCGTGAGGAGGGACGGCGGCATGAATTTTCTGGTCACCGGCGGCGCCGGTTTCATCGGCTCGGCCGTGTGCCGGCATCTGTGCGCCAATCCGGCCTACCGCGTCACCAATCTCGACAAGCTCACCTATGCCGGCAACCTCGCTTCGCTGAGGCCGATCGAGAACGCGCATAATTACCGCTTCGAGCAGGCTGATATCCGCGATGAGCGGGCGGTGCTGGAGATCTTGCGCCGCGACGACATCGACATCGTCATGAACTTAGCCGCCGAGAGTCATGTCGACCGCTCGATCGACGGGCCGGGCGCGTTCATCGAGACCAACATCGTCGGCACCTACCGCATCCTGAATGCCGCGCTGGAATATTGGCGCGGCCTGTCCGAGGAGCGCAAAGCGGGCTTCCGCTTCCACCATGTCTCGACCGACGAGGTGTTCGGCGACCTGCCTTTCGACGGCGGCATGTTCGTGGAGGAGACGCCCTATGCGCCGTCCTCGCCCTATTCGGCCTCGAAGGCGGCCTCCGACCATCTGGTGCGGGCCTGGCACGAGACCTATGGCCTGCCGGTGGTGCTGTCCAACTGCTCCAACAATTACGGCCCCTATCACTTCCCGGAAAAGCTGATCCCGCTGGTCATCCTCAACGCGCTCGACGAGAAGCCGCTGCCGGTCTACGGCGCCGGCGCCAATGTCCGCGACTGGCTGTTCGTCGAGGATCACGCGCGCGCCCTTGAGCTGGTGGCCACCAGGGGGCAGCCGGGCGAGAGCTACAATGTCGGCGGCAATTCCGAGCGCACCAATCTCGGCGTCGTCGAGGCGATCTGCGATCTTCTCGACCTTAGGCGGCCGCGCGCCGGCGGCAAGCGCTATCGTGAGCTGATCGCCTTCGTCACCGACCGCCCCGGCCATGACCGGCGCTATGCGATCGACGCCTCCAAGATCGCCCGCGAGCTGGGCTGGACGCCGCGGGAGGATTTCGACAGCGGCCTGGCAAGGACCGTCGACTGGTATCTCGACAACAAATGGTGGTGGGGGCCGATCCGCGAGCAGCGCTACGCCGGCGAGCGGCTGGGCCACGGTTCGGTCGCGAAGAGCCAACACAGTCCGATCGAAAGCAGCCCGGCCGGGGCCGCGGCCGAGAGCAGGAAGGTAACCACGTGAGGCTTGCCGTCACCGGACGTGAGGGCCAGGTTGCCGCAAGCCTGGTCGAGTCGGCGCGGGGCCGCGACGATATCGAGGTCATCGCCGTCGGCCGGCCGGCGCTCGACCTTGCGCGGCCCGACACGGTGTTCGCCGCCCTTGAAGCGGTAAGGCCCGACATCGTCGTGTCGGCCGCCGCCTACACCGCCGTCGACCAGGCCGAGGACGACAAGGACCTGGCCTTCGCGGTGAACGCAACCGGCGCCGGCAAGGTGGCGCAAGCCGCGGCAAGGCTCGGCGTCCCCATCATCCATCTGTCGACCGACTATGTCTTCGACGGCGCCAAGGACGGCGCCTATGTCGAGACCGACCCGACGGCGCCGCTCGGCGTCTACGGCGCCTCCAAGCTCGCCGGCGAGGAGGCTGTGGCGGCCGCCAACCCGCGCCACCTCATCCTGCGCACGGCCTGGGCCTACAGCCCCTTCGGCAGGAATTTCGTCAAGACGATGCTGCGGCTGGCCACGGAGCGGGACGAGATCGCGGTCGTCGCCGACCAATGGGGCAATCCGACGTCGGCATTCGACATCGCCGAGGCGATTCTGCTGGCGGCGGCAAGCCTGTGTGACGACGGGAACTTTTCCGGATTCGGCGTCTATCATCTGGTAGGAACCGGTGATGTCAACTGGAGCGGCTTTGCCCGTCACATCCTGGACAGCAGCCGGGAGTTTGGTGGTCCTTACGCGCAGATACGCGATATTGCTATGGCAGATTATCCAGCCAAGGCTAGGCGTCCTGTTAATTCACGGCTCTCAACAGCGAAGTTCGCCTCGGCGTTCGGATGGACCGCGCCACAGTGGCGCCGGTCCACTGTAGAAATCGTGTCTCGTCTTGTGCTCAGAGAGGCGAGACTGGCAAACACACAACTGAACCAGTAGGCAACGCTGGAGGAACTATGACTGTTCAGCTATTTGTACCAAGTTTCCGCATTGAAGAGTGTCTATCGGAGATCCGTGAATGTCTCGAAAAAGGCTGGACAGGACTAGGCTTCAAGACAACGGAATTTGAAAGGGCGTGGAAGGACTACACCGGGATTCCACACGCTCACTTTCTCAATTCTAATACGGTTGGACTTCATCTCGCTTTCCAGATTTTTAAATCGAAACATGGATGGACCAACGAAGACGAAGTCATAACAACGCCATTGACATTCGTTTCGACAAACCACGCCATTCTCTACGCCGGCCTCAAGCCGGTGTTCGCCGACGTTGACGAATATCTTTGCCTGGACCCTGAAAGCGTCGCTAAGCTCATCACCGATCGAACAAAAGCCCTCATTTTCGTCGGGATGGGCGGGAACGTGGGCAGGTATCAGAAGATCCTGGAAATATGCCGTGCGAACGGCATCAAAGTTGTGCTCGATGCGGCTCACATGGCGGGCACCCGCGTTGACGGCAAGCACGTTGGCGGTGAGGCGGACGTCTCGGTATTCAGCTTCCAAGCTGTCAAAAATCTCCCCACAGCCGACTCCGGCATGATTTGCTTCAAGGAGGCCGAAGACGACGAACGGGTCCGCAAGCTCACTTGGCTGGGCATCAACAAGGACACTTATGCCCGCACTGCCGCCCAGGGGGCTTACAAATGGATGTATGACGTCGAGGAGGTCGGCTACAAGTTCCACGGCAACTCGATCATGGCAGCCATGGCCATCGTCCAGTTAAAATATCTCGATATCGACAATTCCTTCCGGCGGCAGCTGGCCGCCTGGTATCGGCAGCATTTTGATGGACACAACAGGGTAACCGTTGTGCCCACCGCCAAGGGGTGTGAATCTGCGCAGCATCTCTTGCAAATACGCGTGAAGAATCGCGACATGCTGATGCTGGCGTTGAACGAGCACGGCGTTTATCCCGGCGTCCATTATCGCGACAACACCGATTACCAGATGTACGCTTTCGCGGCGGGCACATGCCCGAATGCGGCAATCGCAAGCCAAGAAATCATCTCCTTGCCTCTACACCTTCGGATGCGCAAGGCGGACGTGGATCTGGTTTCGGACTTGGTTCTCAAATACGCACAATGAAGCAGCACGTCGCTCCCTTTGGAGATGGAACCATCGTCTTGAGGCTTATGGAGGAAAGAGATCTCGAGACCATCCTCGCTTGGCGCAATCGCGACGAGGCACGGGTTTGGTTCAAAAACTCCGACAAGATTGCGTTCGACGCGCACCTTGCTTGGTACAGAAGCTACCTTCAAAAGGAAGACGATTTTTTCTTCTTGGTGGAAGCGAATGGGGAGCCGGTCGGCCAATGCGGTGTTTACGACATCACTAACGGAAGCGCCGAAATAGGGCGGTTTCTTGTTGCGCCTGAAATGGCGGGAAAAGGCTACATTGGCCGATCGTGCGCCGAGATCATCCGTTTCAGCACCGGGTTTCTGAACCTCTCCTACCTCTTTCTGGAAGTGATGGAGGAAAATGCCAGGGCTATTCGTGTCTACACACGCCAGGGATTCGTTGAAGAGAGCCGACAGGACGGCTTAATTCGCATGGCCCTTGGCCGAGATAGAGCCTCATGATCCTAGGGCGCACCGTTGAGCGGATGCTGTGGTCGCCATATCGAACAGCTTTGCGAGGCCGACATGGCTAGCATTCTAATGGTTATAGAAGCAAAGATTGCTACCACATATTTGGTAGAGCAAATCATGCGAGCTTGTGCATTGCATGGTGTTGACTACGAAGTGAAATTTCTAAATGAACTTCGGATCGACGACGTTACTCCAAATACCATCCCCATGTTTGTGCGGTGCGGTGATCCTCTGGTTCTTTCGTGGGCACAATTGCTTGTCGATGCAAACAGATCGTATATATACTACATTGATGACAACTTCTGGCGGATCAGAGGGGAAAGCCCGCTTGCCGTGTATTATCGGCACCCACTTATTAGAAAGGCCCTACAATTCGCGGTCTCCCATGCTGAAACGGTGATCGTCAATTCTCCTGAGCTAGCAACATTCGTTTCCAGATTTAATACCCGCGTGGCAATCCTGCCGGCTTTTTTTGATTTCTCGCTTATTGAGGGGGTGGCTCAATCCGCTAGCGAGGAAATCCGGATCGGATTTGCGGGAAGTCCCTCACGTGTCGACGATCTGGATCTGATCGCGCCGCTTATAGAACCGGTTCTGGAAAGATTCCCGAAAACGATTTTCGAGTTTGCCGGTGTTCTTCCGAGAGGGATCGCAGCGGGGACGAGGGTACGGTTTTTTCCACATACCGGTGACTACGCCACCTATATCAGGTTCCAAGCTTCGAGGAACTGGGCAATTGGCTTGGCGCCTCTGCTTGACCACGAGGCGAACCGCGGCAAAACCGACAACAAGTACCGGGAATATGGCGCGTGCCGCATAGCAGGTATATACTCAAATATTCCCCCCTACAGAAACGTAGTTATAGACAATGAAACGGGATTACTGATTGAAAACAACAAGGAGCTGTGGCTAAATGCGATAGAAAATCTAATTAGGTCACCAGTAACACGAAAAAATATTGGTAATTCAGCGTTTAAGCACGTAGATGAGATATACAATTTGCAAAAAGTGTCACTTGAGTGGGCGGGTTTATTTCAAAGCATAGATAGGTCGCGGCAAAAATTTACAAAACAACTTGGGCGTGGCGGATTTGGATGGAGAAGGACTTTAAGAAAATTGCAAAGATACGCAATTTACATACATGTTTCTTATATTGAAGGTGGAATTTATTTGGTAGCTAGACGGATAGCAAAAAAATTATTGGTAATTGCTTGATGGCTCATTTCTTGATGTCTAGCCGATCCGGGTGCGTCATCTGCCGAGGGCGGTATCGCGCCGAGGGATTGTGGTCACTCTTGGTGATATCGTGTCGGCTGATCCAGATATGCTCCACTCTCAAACCTTGGAATTGCCCGAAACGGCGTCATGATTGGAAGCGAAACGATCTTGGGCAAACCGGTGCGGTTCATGAAGCATAGCTATTCCAGTGCAGACAAGAGCAGGCTACTCCGGGATGTTATTCGCTCGTTGCTGCTGCATCGCGTCTGGTTCTTCATCGGTATGCAAGACGTCAAGCGTCGCTACCGTCGTTCGTTCATCGGTCCGTTGTGGATTCTTCTCAACCTCGGCATGTATGTTGGGGCTATTGGTTTCGTCTATGGCGTCATGTTCGGGCAAGATCTGAAGGCGTTTCTACCCTATCTGATGCTCGGTTTCGTCACTTGGGGGGTGATTTCCGCGTCCGTAATCGATGCTGGATCGGTCTTTGTGAGCGCCGAAGGTTATATTAAGCAGTTTTCATACCCAAAGCAGATATATATCTTACGGGCAGTCGTAAGCGCCAGTACGAATTTCGCAATGGGTCTACTAGCTGTGGCTGTTGTGCAAATTTTTATAGGAACCGTTCAAATTTCCGGGTGGATTTTGGCTGCCCCAGGTCTTGTTTTGCTATATGTTGCGCTACTAGGCCAAACTACTATCTTTTCCTACCTAGGAACCGCCTTTCGCGATTTGCCGCATGCATTAGCGGGTGTGTTGCAGATAGTATTCTACTTAACTCCGATCGTCGTTCCGGCGAGTGTTCTAAAGACTCATGGGTTAGAATTTGTTTATCTCATCAATCCGATCTATCATTTGATTGAAGTCGTTCGGTATCCAATACTGACTGGCGAATTGGCACCGCTCTCGAGTTATGGCTTTGTGTCGATCTATATTGTGGTGGTGTATTGCGTTGCCTGGTACGTGGCGGGGCGGTTGGACAAGAAGGTGGTGTTTCTCCTTTGACGCGGAACTTCATACGATTACAGAACGTCGGTGTGCGTTTCACCGGCGATATGAACACCGACGGCTTGATTGGATGGCTAGCCAGAAAGCGGAGCGGAGGCGCAATCCCCAGCACCTACAGTGTTGAGGCACTCAAGGACGTCACTCTCGCTATCGAACAGGGGGAGAGGGTAGGGCTTATCGGACTTAACGGGGCGGGCAAGAGCACTCTGTTGAAGGTTATAGCAGGTATCTACACGCCGACCAGCGGTATCGCCGAAACGGAGGGCCATGTCTGCCCCATGTTTGAGTTTGCAACCGGTTTCGAAATGCACCAAACCGGTCGAGATAACATACGCATCCGAGGATTGCTGCTCGGCATGACGCCCGAAGAGGTAGAGGCAAAGCTGCCTGAAATCGAGGATTTTACCGAGCTTGGAGAATTCTTGTCATATCCCGTCCGTACGTATTCCGCGGGCATGTTCATCCGCCTTGCATTTGCTGTATCTACAAGTATAAATCCAGAAATACTTTTGATTGACGAAGTCATGGGAGCTGGCGACATTCGTTTTGCAAATAAAGCAAAGCGAAGAATGTTCGAGTTTATGGAGCAAGGTAAAATATTAGTTTTTTCTTCACATAATTTTGATTTATTGAGAAGTTTTTGTGCTCGGACGGTATGGCTCGAAAAAGGAAGGGTCGTCATGGACGGAAAGACTGATGAAGTGATAGAAAAGTATGAGTCGGTTCAGGGATAGTTATGTTTGATTTTGATATTTATACTTGATAAACATAGAATTACGAGGGTAGCATGAAGTTTGGTGACTGTGGCCACGATCTTTCCATTAGGCGCATAGAGAAGGGAGGATCAGAACCCAGGGTGACGGTTATCCTTCCCACATTTGCGCGCGCAGATGGGCTTCTGCAGCTGTCGATTGAGAGCGTCCTTTCACAGAGTTATGGTGACTTAGAGCTCATCGTCGTGGATGATGGTTCGCGCGATGGAACCGCTGATGTGCTGAATGAATACCATTCTGCCGACAATCGGGTCGTCATCCACTCTTATAAACATAATAGTGGCCTTCCGGCTCTACGAGTGAATCAGGCTGCGCTTCGCGGCCGTGGGAAGTACATCGCTTATCAGTTTGATGATGATCTTTGGACGGAAGACAGCTTGAAGGTTCGCATGGGGTGGCTCGAGCGCCAGTCCGTACCAAGCGTCGTCTATGGAAGTTGCGATGCTTATCGCTCGACCGAAGAGGGCGAGGCCTTTCAGCGCGTGCTGGGACAGGAGTTCAATTACGCCCTTCTCCTACAGGGCAATTACATCGCTAACAACTCAGTGATTCACCATGCCGCTCTTTTCGAGAGGCACGGCATGTACGATCCTCACGTGGTGGCTAGGCGATATTCGGATTACGATCTTTGGCTGCGCTTCGGACGAAGTGCCCCGTTCCAATGGATAGATACGACGTGCTCAATTGTTCACGCTAACATGAAGAACTCGCTCGGTCGAGATATACGAGCAGATTTTACCCGCACTTCAAAGTACCTCCAAGTTGATCGGGATAGAAAGCTAAGACCTGACAATATTGCTAATTACGATCTGATTTCAGCGGAGGGTTGGCGAAATAGGTTCTCGGATAAAGAGATAAGGGAATATTATAGAGAGGAGGCATTGCCTTTCATATCGAAGTTCAATGATTATTGTACTCCTACAGAAATGGCAGTTGCTGCATCAGGAGCAATGCAGCACAGGCGCATCCTGGTGTCGAAGCCGGACTACAGCACATCGGTCGATGTAACTATCCGCAATTTCGAGCGTCTTGAGGGGCAGAAGGGTTTTTCAAGTACCTTCGTTAGGGAGCGAGATGTCCCTTCCTTTGACACCTCGGATACCGACGTAGCCATTCTATACCGCACTGTAGGATCGGCAGAAAAGTTAGTGACGGGCACCGAGGGAAGAGGGATCTCCTGCGCCTACCTTATGGATGACAATATGCTTCGCTTCCATGAAGTGGGGTCAGAACATTCCTCTATCGCGCCTGGCACGCCAGCATATCGCAGCATAGTGGCTCAGGTGACTGCTTCTGATGCCGTTATTGGATATAGCGATCAAATTCTCGACGACGTCAAAACTTATAACCCGCATGCAATTAGACTAAATACCAGTATACAGCGTCGCTACATAGAGCCACGTTTATACACACGGAATGGAAAGCTTAGGATTGCGATATTTAGCAATAAATTTCGCGCGCCAGTTATATCGAAGATATGGCCAGGGCTTCAACGTATTGCGTCTAAATACCGAGACAATGTTGAATTTCATTTCTGGGGAGTTGATCCGGGTGATTTTCCGGCACTGAAGTGCGATGTTCATTTCCGGCCTTTCACCCATTCTTACGAGAGATATCTGGATGAGTTGAGCAACACGTATTTCGATCTCTCGCTCACGCCACTCGAGGGTGAGACACGCGCAGATCAGAGCAAAAGCCCTATCAAATTGCTGGAGTCGGTCGCCGCCGGTGCAATTAGTGTGATGAGTGACGTGCCACCCTATAGCGGCCTGCCTGACACGGTTTGTGTCAAAGTGCGTAATCGACCTGAGGATTGGGCAGACGCGATTGAAGGTTTGCTCACACTCAAGGCGGAGCAGCGCGATGAAATCTTGGAGCGGGCGCGGGCATTTGTCGAAGGTGCCTATACTGCGGAGGTGCAGTATTACGACCTGTATGGCGCGCTCGCTGCGACAGGACTTCACAAGCGTTTGAAGAACAAGGCAGTTCTATACGCGTTTCACGAAGCGGCACTGGGAGGTGCGACGCTTCATTTGCTACGACATGCGGCGCTTGTGGCGTCGTTTGGCTTCCGGGTTGTTGGTTTGGTCCGGCGGGACGACAAGTTCGGACCGGAGTTTGCTCGTCGCTGGCGCGAAGCAGTGAAGGATGCACCTCTGTTGGAGGAGGACTGGCCTCATGGAGCGAACAGCGCCGACGAATTCAAGGCACGGTCGCTACATGCGACCGATATAGAGGTTGCCCAACGCATTGGGGAACGACTGGGCGATTCGAATGTTGGACTTGTTCATTTCGCTACATGGCAGCCAACCATGACGGCACTCGGATCGGTACTGGGCGTTCCGGTTGTTGCCAGTGTCCACCAATATTATGAGGGTGCTAACACGCGGGCTTTCGCCCATGCGATTCATTGTTCTTCGTCAACGCATGGAGAGCAATGGAAGAAAGCGTCTGGGGTTCCCGTGCGGCGCATTGTCTGTCCAGTTGATAGCGTCTTTTTCTCGCTTTTCGAGGCTCGTGAGGCTCGGAACTTCGCTATGCAAAGTCCGGTGCAGATAGTCGTCTCAGGAACGCTCCAGCCTCGCAAGAATCAACTCGCTGCCATCAAGGCGGCTCTCCTGCTGCAGAAGGTGGGGCACGACGTTACAGTTCATGTGCTCGGTTACGATGACCTCCGCCCTGACTACGCTAAAGTATGCCGCGATTATGTGGTGGAGCAAGGTCTGGAAGATCATGTAATTTTTCATGGTTTCGTTTCTGATCCGGAACGCTTCTACGCGAGCTGCGACTTGTTGCTTATCTCCGCGCTAGACGAATCCATGCCGCAGACGATGCTGCAGGCTATGGCGTCTGGTTTGGCTGTTGTATCGGCTAATGTTGGTGGTGTATCCGAATTGATCAAGCATCGCTATAGCGGCCTGATAGCTAAGAATACGTCACCTGAAGAGTTGGCGCAGTCCGTCAAGGAGCTTATTGGGTATTCAACTGTACGGCGGGCGGAGATGTTGCGCGCCGCCTACCGGACGATATCTATTCTTGGGCGCTCGAGCTACGTCCGTGCGGAACTGATGGACCTCTATGCCAGTGCCTTCAAAAGATGGGCGCCCACGTCCATCGGCGTAATCACCGACGCCTCGGGAGTCCGACCAGACATGCTCCACGAAAGATTTGAACCCACCGTGGCTTCCACAATTGCTAGGCTCCATTCGGAGGTGGAGGCTCAGCATTTCTCTCGCCCACTCAGACTTGCGAGAGCCGTCACCTGGCGGTCGAGCGAAGTGTGGGATACCATTTCCTCCGTGTTTTCTCCGCTTGAGCTGTTCAGCCGTCGGCACTTTGGCCGGGCCCGACGTGATGAGCTGCGGCTGAGCGAGAGTCTATCGGAGCTATCCTACAGGGAGTACACGGTGCAATTCGCGCTTCCCTCCCTCGCGACAGTCTATCTTGGCGTCGTGCCGCTTGCCCCGACGACAGTCGGGTTCATAGGCATAGAAATCGTGTCAAACAAAGACAAGATCCTGGGCTCTACGACACGCTCTCTCTCGGGCCTTGAAGCGGATCTTCCAGTGAAGTTTTCCCTGAATACCTCTGTCACCGATCTTCAGGCGGGCTGGCGGCTTCGAGTGTTCGTGCGGGAAGCAGACGTACCTGTCACCATCTATGAAGTAGTGCGGCCAACGGCGCTGTACGGCACGCCAAAACGTTTCCCTTTTGCCAAGTTCGAGTAGCACAAGGGCACGGCACTTCAATCGGCTCATAAATTACGGACAGTAGAGTGCATCGCGCACACCAGACGTCATGGCGTGCGCGTTACAATATAGACTTGCCCTCCCGAGCGGAGCTTGACGGATTCAATGTTGCCTTGGCTCTCCAACTTCCTACAGTTGACTGTTTTCCGAACAAAGGCGTCTGAATACCGTCGGTGCAGAAACTGAACGTTGCCAATCGTTTCGTAATTTTCCACTACCTCCTGACTCTCGCTCGGCCAAGTGGTAAAGATGCACGTTTTGCGTGAAACGCGAAGCAATTCCGCCACGAACTGTTCTATTTCGGGAATATGCCCGAGCACCTCAAAGCACAGAACTACGTCGAATTCCCGATCTTCGAATAGAAGGCCGTAGCCGTCCCCGAAATGAAATTCGCCTTTGGGAAAACTTTTTCTCGCTATATTCAACATTTTTAAAGACGAGTCGACGCCCATATATCTGGAGCCAGTAGGTAGAAGTCCTATCAGTTTTTGATAGATAAGACCTGACCCGCAACCGACTTCCAAAATCGACGGTGCTGTAGCAGGGACGTGACCCAATACTATATCCACAAGCTCTTGGCGATGAGCGTTTTCAATTGGGGACTTCTGCCAGATTGAATGAATCTCATTTGCGATTTCACCAACATCCCAGTTTTCCCAGTCTCGGCTCACTGATAACTTCCTCTGATTCAAGAGTCGGGTCGGCAATTCGCAACAGCATGCATCTAGACAGTAATCTGGGAGACATCAGGGCGGTGGCCCCTTAGTAGGTAACCGATGGACGCAGCAGTCTTCACTTTGACGTGAACATTAAAGGCGGCAGTCGGGCGACAGGGTTGAGGATTTGCAATCCAGAGTGGCGGCGGACGATGTTTTGTCCGGCGCCGTTCTGATAGCATGTCCCCCTGCGAACTCCGACCGAGGATGCGGCGCGCCATGATCGTGCGCTTCTCCCGCACGGCCCAGCCTGCCGAATACGCCGGCATCATGGCCACCGAGACCGCCGCCCGGATCGAGGAGGGGCGTGTCAGTATCGTCTGCGCAGTATCCATCGAGAAACCAGGAAATTGAGCATCGTCGTGACGACAAGCGTTGCAAAGAACGCCGCCGCTCGGCTTTGCAGCGCTCGCTCGAGAAAATGAAGGGTCGCCAACCCGGCTACAAACACCCCGACGACCGAGCCGCCGACCGCCAGCCGGTCCGTCAAGCCGGTGCGCCCGCCGGGAAAGACGCGGTCCGGATAGAACACCATCACGAATGCGAGGCCCGCCAGCCAGGCAATGGTGTAGGACATGCCCGACGACAGCATCGTCAGGCCGGCAAAGTAGACTGCACTCGTCAGCGCGGTGTTCAGTCCTCCCGCCGCAAGAAAACGGATCGCATCCGAGCCTATCCGGTCAGCGGTCATCCGGCCCGACCGTCGCGAGGAAATCCGAATAGTCCCTGATATAATCGCTTGCGTCATACGGATGCGAGGCCATGACGAGCAAGACCGTGTCCGGCTGGAACTTATACTGGATGCCCCATACGCCGGGCGGCAGATAGAGCCCGACCGAGGGATCCGCCAGCGACACTTCCTTTCTGTCGTGGCCGTCATCGACGACCACCGACAGGCGGCCATGGGTGGCAATCAGGAACTGGTGGCACTGGCGGTGCGCATGCTCGCCCCTGACCTTGTCGGAACGGACGCCGTAAACGAGAAACGAGCGCAAAGGCTTGAAGGGCAGGTTCTGTCCGAACTCGAGCGGGGCCAGCTCGCCGCGCAGGTCGCTGAAGTGCGGCAGCCGCCAGAGCTCACATCCGCCGACGCCCAGCGCCATCCTGTCGCCCGCGGCGCCGGGGGCCGCTTGCGTCATCACAGGCTCGACCTGCGGGCCGGTCTGATAGCCGATGATGACGGCCGGATTTCCAACGACCACGGCGTTTGCCGGCACGTTCTTGGTCACCACGGCGCCGGCGCCGATCATCGCCTGGCGGCCGATCGTTATGCCCGGCAGGATCGTTGCGTTGGCGCCGATCGACGCGCCGTCCTCGACGACCGTCTGGAGAAACTGCTCCGGATAGTGTTTCGAACGCGGGAAGCGGTCGTTGGTGAAGGTCGCATTCGGACCGACGAACACGCGATTGCCCAGCCGAACGCCATCCCATAGCTGAACGCCGCTTTTTATCGTGACGTCATCTCCGACGCTCACGTCATTTTCGATGAAGACATGATCGCAGATGTTGCAGTTCGCGCCGATCACGGCGCCTGGGAGGACATGAGCAAACGCCCATATGCGCGTTCCATTGCCGACGCGCGTGCTTTCGCAGATACCGCGGTCATGAACAAAGAATGGTTTGTCGTTCATGCGGACGTCCCGTCGACGATACGGCTTATTATCCGCAATGGGCGCGATTTGGTGTTTTCGACCGCCCGCCAAAGATAACAGCCAAGGATGCCTTGCACCGCGAGGATCGCTGATCCAAACCCCACGATCAGCAGCACCAGCGTCGTGTACCCGGCCGGATCGATCTTGCCCAGCAAGCGGGCGACGACGGTGATCACGGCAAACACAAGGCTGAGCACGCAGCCCGCAATGCCTACCCAGAGTATGAAAACGATCGGAAAATCGGAAAACGAGAAGATCGAATCCATCATATATCTGAGCCTGCGCCCAATGCCCCAGGCACTCTTCCCATGCTCCCGCTCGCGCCGCCGGTAGGGCACGAACTCCCGCCTGAACCCGACCCAGAACAGCTGAACCACAAGCGAGCTGTTTGGCTCCTCGATTGACAGGATCGCATCGAGCGCCTGGCGGTTGCAGGCAAATATATCCACGCCGCCGCTCGGCATGCTGGGCAAGATCAGCCTGCGGTAAACGCTCCAGAAGGCCCGGGACAGGAAACGTGTCAGAAGGGGATCGTCGCGGCCGGTTCTGCGGCCAAACACGACATCGGCCGTGTCCTTTTCCAGCATCGAAAAGAATTCGACAATGAGCTCGGGCGGTTCCTGGAGGTCGGCAGCCATCGCGGCCACATGTTTGCCGGATGCATGCTCGAGCCCCGTCCGAATGGCCGTGAAGGAGCCAAAATTCCGGCTGTGGAAGATGATCTTGTATCTGTAGCTGGCGTCCTTCAAGGCCCTGACCAGCAGGCCGCCCGACTGGTCGGGCGATCCATCGATGACGAAGACAAACTCGATGTCGCCCTCATAGATGGCGTCGAATTTGGCGACGGCCTGCAACAGGGAAGGGATGTTCGGCTCATTGCGGTAAATGGGAAAAACAAGAGAGCGCGCAGTCACATTGCCTCCCAGTCGCTGAGGGCCCCGCACACTTGCTCGACCTCATCATTCGTCATGTCCGGATAGCACGGGACGGAACAGAGACGACTGATGCTTGCCCTGGAGATCGCGAGATTTTCGGTCCCTTTCATGGGCAGGGCAGCCCAACCAACCTGATCGCAATCGAGCACGGGATAGTGGACATCGGTATCGACCCCGCGCTCCTTCATGAAGGTGCGGAATGCGTCCCGGTCGTCACATAGCAGGACCGCGAGGTGTGCGACGGCGCCGTTGCCGCCGTCGAGGAATTTGAGCCGGCGTCCAGTGACGGCCCTAAATCGGCTAACGATGCTGCGGCGTTGTTCGTTGCGGCTGTTCAAGTCCGGAAGCAGCACATCCAAAATCGCGGCCTGGACCTCGTCCATGCGAGAGTTGCGCCCTCCCGGCAGGGCCACATGATATTTGGAACTCCAGCCATACTGATGAAGCTGACGAACGCGGTCCGCCAGTCTTGGGTTGGAGGTGAGGACTGCGCCGCCGTCACCCATCGCGCCGAGATTTTTGGTCGGATAGAAGCTGAAAGTGGCGATATCCCCAAGTGATCCAGCCGTTTCACCTCTGATGCGAGCACCATGTGCCTGGGCGCAATCCTCGATGATCGGTATGTGCGACATGCCGGCATCGGCAAGTCCTGCCCGGATAGCGGGTACATCGACCACGCCGCCGTAAAGATGGGTAGCGACAATCGCAGCCGTGTCGGTGCTCACCGCATCCAGCACCGACTGGACGCTTGCAAGTTGGCTGGCTGGTTCGATATCGACGTAGTGTGGAATAAGGTCGTTGTGCCAGCACGCGCAACTGGCATATCCCCCGGCATTCGCCGCCACGATCACCTCGCGTCCATGCGGATCGCCAAGCCCGACGATAGAGCGTAAGGCGAGTTCAAGGGCGTCCGTTCCGTTTGCGACGAGGATGCAATCCGAGGCTCCTGCAAACGTCGCAAAGTTCGCTGCGAA
Organism: Mesorhizobium sp. CA7; assembly: GCF_020165015.1. Taxonomy (NCBI): domain Bacteria; kingdom Pseudomonadati; phylum Pseudomonadota; class Alphaproteobacteria; order Hyphomicrobiales; family Phyllobacteriaceae; genus Mesorhizobium; species Mesorhizobium sp. CA7. The sequence continues at coordinate 70,133 of NZ_JAIUHH010000004.1, read as the reverse complement.
TCGCTTTCCTGCCGCGCCATTGAGCCACCATCCGGACCGCAGCGTGCTTGCTACTTCGCGCGCGATTTCAACCTCATAGCGCTGGTACAGACGCTTAAGGTCATTCATCGGAACGGCATTCGGCTTCGTCATCAACAACTCAACAGCGTGTCTTCTTCGTTCCGGCGTATTTGCCCCGCAAACATCCGGAAATTCAGATGATTCTGACATGACTCAGTTAAGAATACTTGCATCGCGGAGACAGCGGAAAGCCGGAACCACCAGGCACAACTGTTGAGATTCCGGCTCGGTCGCGACAGGCTGGCGTCATTTTGTGGGACGCTGCGAGCCTAGGGGCTGGCCAAACCGCTTCCGCAGACCTGATCGGCACCGCCGTCAGCGACTCCACTCGGCCGCTCGCCGAGCTCGCTGAAGCCAAAGATGGAAGCCGGATCGTCACATCGTGACATTTATTAGCTTTCCCTGTTAGGTATCTGACAGTTTCTCTGAACGACTGGCAATCCAGCCTGAGTTATTGCGGCTTCAAGTCAAATCATCCGCACAATCGAATATCGCCCAAAAAACCTCTAGCCCTCCCGCCCTCTCCGCGCTAAGGCGGTAACCGGGTGACGGGTCGGGGAATTGCAATCTGAAGTGGCGGTGGGCGATGTTTTGTCCGCGGCCGTTCTGATAGTATCACCGCGCCTGGAGTCAGTACTGCCCAATGACCGCATACGTAGAAGCCGTATCGGAACTCCGACCGAGGATGCGGCGCGCCATCATCATGGTCCAGGATCTCGTCATGGTCCTGGTCGCGGTGGCGCTTAGTCTCATCCTGTCGCAGTCGCGGCTTTCCTTCGACGCGTTCTCCGTCGGCGGGCTGGCCTGCTGGGCGCTCATCGTGCTCATCGCCCATCTGCTGTTCCGATCCAGCGGCCTCTACAACACCGTCTGGCGCTTTGCCTCCACGCCCGACTTCTTCAACATCCTCAAGGGCTGCGGCAGCCTGACGGTGGTGCTCTATCTGGCCTCGCTGGCCTTCCGCTTCTTCTTCCAGCCGGTCGCCGGCCTCAACGAGCGCCAGTTCATCGTCTTCTTCCTGGTCTCCTTCACCATCATCTCGGCGCCCAGGCTCTATTATCGCTTCCTGCGCGACGGCGCGAGCTGGCGCATCCTGCGCCGCGCCGCCGGCGATGCCTCGACCAAGCAGGCGCTGTTCATCGGCCGGCTGGGCGAGGCGGATCTGATCGTGCGCTTCACCCGCACGGCGCAGCCCGCCGAATACGCCATCGCCGGCATCATGGCCACCGAGAGCGCGGCGCCGCTCGGCACGCGGATCCAGGGCGTTCCGGTCGTGGCGCTGCGACCGCGCCTGGTCGAGGTGCTGGAAGACTATGTCAAAGGCACGCAAAGCCTCGACCTCCTGATCTTCGGCCAGGGGGTCGAGCGCGAGATCGAAGACTATGCCGAGCTGGTGCGCGTCGCCCGCCACAGCGGCATCGCCGTCGTCCAGTTTGCCGGCCTGTCGGAACTGGGGCAGGGCGGCAAGCTGGTTCTCGATGCCGTCGAGATGGAAACCATCATGCGCCGTTCGGCGGTCGCCACCGATACCACGCGCATCGGCGCCTTCGTCGGCGGCAAGCGCGTGATGGTCACCGGCGGCGCCGGCTCCATCGGCCGCGTGCTCGTCAAGCGCGCGCTGGAGCTGGGCGCCGAGGCGGTGCTGGTGGCCGACAATTCCGAGTTCGGCATTTTCCAGCTCGATCAGCAGACCGATGACGCCGACCGCGACCGGCTGACCAGCCGCATCGTCGACGTCGCCGACCGGCCTCACATGAGGCGCCTCGTCAGCGAGTTCAAACCCGCGATCATCTTTCATGCCGCGGCGCTGAAGCATGTGCCGCTGCTCGAGGAGAACTGGGAAGCGGCGATCGAGACCAATGTCTTCGGCACGCTCGCCTGCGCCGAAATCGCCGCCGAATGCGGGGTGCCGCAGTTCCTGCTGATTTCCAGCGACAAGGCCGTCGACCCGACCTCGGTGCTGGGCGTCACCAAGCGCGCGGCCGAACAGATCGTGTCCTCGCTGCATGAGGCCCAGGCGGCCTCGCCGCCGCCGCGTGCCGGCGCGGCGAACGGCCATGCCGGCCCCGTTGATCTGCGTCATTCGGGCACGAAATTCATCGCCGTGCGCTTCGGCAACGTCTTCGGCTCCAACGGCTCGGTGGCGACCGTCTTCCAGGCGCAGATCGAGGCCGGCGGGCCGGTCACCATCACCGACCGGCGCATGACCCGCTATTTCATGACCATGGCCGAGGCCGTCGACCTCGTCATTATGTCGGCCGCCGATGCCGAGCAGCGCCAGGGCAAGGACGACTACGCCATCTACATGCTCGACATGGGCAAGCCGGTGCCGATCCTCGAAGTCGCCGAAACCATGATCCGCATGGCCGGCAAAAGCCCCTACACCGATATTCCTATCCGCTTCACCGGCATCAGGCCAGGCGAGAAGCTGCACGAGACGCTGCACGCCGAGAACGAGGAGGTGGTCAAGCTCGACACCGCCAAGATCTTCGGCCTCAGGACCGGCGTCGTCGAATGGCCGAGGATCGAGGCGGCCCTGCCGGCGCTGGCGGCCGCGATGCAAGCTCGCGACAAGACCGCGGCACTTGCCATCCTGGCCGGGCTCTATCGGGCGGAAGAAGACATGGGCGGCGTGCGCGAAGAGGCGGTGCCGAAAGCGGCCGGGCAGGTCGGTTAAAACTTTGCCGCGGGCCCGCAATTAGATATTGAAAACCTTTCAAGCACCTCGCGGGCAAGTGATTCCAAAGCCGTGACCAGAAAAGATCAGCGCGTGGCCGTTCTCATGGGCACGAAGGATGGCGCGGCCTATATCGGCGAACAATTGGAATCCTTGGCTACGCAATCCTGGCCGCTCGTCGATCTCTGGGTTTCCGACGACGGCTCGTCGGACGCCACGGCCGCGATCGTCGAGGCGTGGCGATCGCGCTGGACCAAGGGGTCGCTGACACTTTTGCAGGGCCCGCGAAGGGGCTTCGCCGCCAATTTCCGCTCCATGATCCTCGATCCGCGCATCGATGCCGACTGCTACGCCTTTTGCGACCAGGACGATGTCTGGGAGCCGGATCGGCTGGAGGCCGCCATCCGCTGGATGGAGGGAGAGGACATGGAAACGCCGCTCCTGTTCTGCTCGCGCACGGCGACTATCTCTGAGGCTGGCGTTCCGGCCGGCTACTCGCCGCTCTTCCGGCGCCCGCCGTCCTTCCGCAACGCGCTGGTGCAAAGCATCGCCGGCGGCAACACCATGCTCTTCAACCGCAAGGCGCGCGACCTTCTAGCAAAAGCGTCGGCCAGAACCGAATTCGTCAGCCATGACTGGTGGGCCTATCTCATCGTCACCGCCGCCGGCGGCAAAGTCCGCTACGAGCCGCGGCCGCTGGTCAGATACCGCCAGCACGCGGCAAACCTCGTCGGCGCCAACGTTTCATGGAAAGCGAGGTTTTCAAGGCTGGGCCGTCTGTTCAAGGGCCAGTTCGCCACCTGGACGGACACCAATCTGCGCGGCCTAGCCGTCAACCGCGACCTCATCGCGCGCGATGCAGCGCTTTGCCTTCGCCTGTTCATCAGGGCACGCAAGGGCAATATCCTCAGGCGCTTCGGCCTGCTCGGCAAAAGCGGTGTCTACCGGCAGACATTCATGGGCACGGTCGGGCTCTATGTCGCTTTCCTCTGGCGCCGGATCTGAGCCATGACGGCAAAGCGCGCGCTCGACCTGGCGGTCGCCGTTCCGATGCTGGCGCTGGCGTCGCCGGTCCTGCTTGTCGCGATGCTGGCGATCCGGGCGACGTCGACCGGCCCCGCCATCTTCTCGCAGATCCGCGTCGGCCGGGGAGGAGCCCTCTTCGCCTGCCACAAGCTGCGCACCATGTATCGGGAAACCCCTTCCTTGCCCACCCACGAGGCGCCGTCCGGTTCGGTCACCGCGGTCGGCAAGGTTCTGCGCGCAACCAAGATCGACGAACTGCCGCAACTCTGGAACGTGCTGAAGGGTGAGATGAGCCTTGTCGGCCCTCGTCCATGCCTGCCGACGCAGGCGGAACTGATCGAACGGCGCAAGGAACTGGGCGTGCTGGCAGCACTTCCAGGCATCACAGGGCTGGCGCAGGTCAAGGGCATCGACATGTCCGATCCAAGACTTTGCGCTGAAACCGACGCGGCTTACATCAAGGCCGCCTCGACCGGCCTGGACCTCAAGATATTGCTGGGCACGTTCTTCCGCACATAGAGCGGTTCACCGCTCACGGAAGTGGCGAACGGCTCCTCTGTCGCGCCAGTTCTTCAAGCCGGCCGAGTGTGTCGGCCTCCCGTTCCCAGCCTTCCGACGCAAGCAACGACGAATCGCAGACCTGCGTCGCCACCAGAGCTTGCCACGCGGCCCGTCTGCCGCTGAGCGTGGCCAGCATTCGGAACGGCCAGGCCGGCACGGGAAGGAGCCGGGCCGGCCGGCCATATCCGCGCCGGAACGCGGTGGCGATTTCGGACACCGCAACCGGCGAAGCATCGCCCAGCACATAAATTGGGAGCGGTGCCGTGGGACGGCTCAAAAGATGCATCACGGCGCCGGCCACGGCGTCATGCGAGAGGAGCGAACGAACCGCAGTCAGAGCGGCTGTCGGCAGCGGCAGGCCGGTGGCGGCCAACCGCATCAGCCCGCGCAGATTTCCGTTCATGCCTTCGCCATAGACCGGCGCCAACCGCAGCGCCGTCGCGCCGGCGCGTCCGGCCGTTGCAAAAGCCTCCAGCATTGCGATCTCGCCTTCGCGCTTGGAGCGCCCGTAGGCGCATTGCGGGGCAGGGGGCGTGGCCTCGTCGATCGTGCCGCTGAACCCTGCGCCCACCACGGCGCGAATCGAGGAGAGATAGACGAAGCGCCCGTCGATACGCGTGGCGGCGGCCTGGGCGAGCCGTCCGGTCAGCGTCGCGTTGACGGCTCGCAAGTCGGCCGCGCCGGCGCTGCGGTCATTATTGAGCGCCGCGCAGTGGACGACATGCGTCACGTCACGCATCAGGGTCAGAAAGGCCTCCTGCGGTGCATCGGTAGCGGGCAGCGCGACGGCATCGCCCTCGCCTGCCAGCCGCTGCGGCAGGCGCGATGCGATCCGTATGTCGAATCCGGCCTCGCCCAACCGGCTGACGATCCGGCGTCCAATGAAGCCCGTCGCGCCGGTAACCAGGACCTTCATGGTTGCGGGCTGGCGCCCGGCGCCATGGTGGGCGCGCTTTTTCCGGTCGGTTCTATCGTCCGTCCGGAAGCGAGGTAGGTTCCCGAGATCAGGAACACCATCAGCGTCGCGTCGAGGATATCGTGGCCGACCAGGATTCCGGCCATTCCGCCGGTGAGATAGGTGATGACGGCGACAAGGATCATCGTCGCGCCGAACCTCTCCACCGGATCGGCGCTGCGGCGCAGCGTCCGTGCCGCATTCCGTGCGGCAACGACGAAGATCGACGCCAGGGCCAATGCTCCCAGCAGGCCGGCCTCGACCAGCGCCGTCAGGAAGCCGTTGTGGAAATGGCTGAAACCCTGCTGTAGGCCGAACTGGTCCTGCAAGCCGTGCTTCATCAGCGCCCGGCTCGCCGAGATGCCGTGGCCGAAAATCGGCATCTCGCGAAACGCGGCAAAACCGATTTCCCACATCGCTACGCGCAAGCCGAGCGCGGTCGAATGGTCGCCATTGACATTCAGCGCATCCCAGTCGCTGACCAGGAAATCGGCCCGGTCCAGGATGACGCGAGAGCCGATGGCGGCAATCACAAGGGCGACCACGACGCCGATCGCCACGAAGCGCGCCACGCTGGCACCGGTGAACCGGCGGCGGTTGATGAGGAGCACGACGATGCCGGCAATCGGCACGGCTACCCAGATCATGCGCGATCCCGAATAGACGATCGCCAGGGCTCCGGCTATCGCTGCCAGGACCAGCAGCTTCCAGCGTTTCTCGATGCCTGACAGGGCGCCGGCAAGGCATGTCATGGCGGCAAGGCACGTGACGGTAGCGAAGACGATCGGATTGCCGGCGCCGCCCTCCGCCCTCACACCGAGCCGGTGGGACTGGAACACGGCCATCGCCAGCGCGCCGAAGCAGGCCGCGGTGCTGGCCAGAATGGCGATGCGTGCCAGCGCGGTCTTCTCGGTGATGCTCCACGTCGAATAGGAGAGGGGGAAAAGCAGGAAGGTGATCAACGGCAGTAAGAACCGCAAATCAGCAGCCAGCGTGCCGTTGACGATCGAAGCGAGAACCATCGCCGCGCAATAGGCATAGATCGCCGCCGTGACGGCGAGCATCGGCCGGTCGATATTGAAGCGTCGCCGCTTCGCGGCCACCAGCATCGCCGACCACACGCCACCGGCATTGAAGGCGATGCTGACCAGCGATCCAAGCACCGGCGGCGAAAAAAAGCAGACGATCGAGAAATAGATGTTGATCTGTGCGGGCGTGAGGTGGCGCCGGAGCGTTGTAGACGGGTTCAAATGCTTCGCTTCGCAATTCCAGGTTGCGCCCGGATCCATCGAGCCAGCCAAAGGCCGCCTCGCCGGTCTCCGTTTGCCGCGCCTTGCCCGTACCCCGGGCCCATATAGCGGCTGGCGCCGATCCGCGATAGTGCGGTCGACAATGTTGCGACAGTAATCCCCGGTCCGGCGAGTTCCGGAATTGTCTGGGAGCCACGGCTTTTCCCGCTAAGCGTTTTCGATGGCTCCGGCAGGATTTTCCGCTTTGCCGGGCGTGTTTGGAAAATTCGTTCTCCAATCACCGCGCGCCGTGCGGGTCTTGCATTGTTATCGGCGGCGCCGATCTGTTAGAACGCCCGCACGAAACAGTTTGTCCGAAGTGAAATCTGCGCCTGGGCGGCATCGGATTGCCCCTGCGATGCAAGATTCCGCCCGACGGCACGAGAGAACGCTCGACGCTCCATGAATATCGCGCTCACGCATCTGCAGCGGCTCGAGGCCGAATCCATCCACATCTTCCGCGAGGTCGCGGCGTCTTTCTCCAAGCCGGTGATGCTCTATTCGGTCGGCAAGGATTCTTCCGTGCTGATGCATCTGGCGATGAAGGCCTTTTATCCGGCCAAGCCGCCTTTCCCGTTCCTGCATGTCGACACCACCTGGAAATTCCGCGAGATGATCGCCTTTCGCGATCAGATGGCGCAGAAGCTAGGCTTCGACCTTTTGGTCCACGTCAACGAGGACGGCGTGCGCGACGGCATCAATCCGTTCGACCATGGTTCCAACACCCACACCCATGTCATGAAGACGGTGGCGCTGCGCCAGGCGCTCGACAAATATGGCTTCGACGCCGCTTTCGGCGGTGCCCGCCGCGACGAGGAGAAGTCGCGCGCCAAGGAGCGCATCTTTTCCTTCCGCAACGCCCAGCACGCCTGGGACCCGAAGAACCAGCGGCCGGAAATGTGGAAGATCTTCAACACCCGCATCGCGCCGGGCGAATCGATCCGCGTCTTTCCGCTGTCCAACTGGACTGAGCTCGATATCTGGCAGTACATCCTGCAGGAGAACATCCCGATCGTGCCGCTCTATTTCGCCAAGGAGCGGCCGGTTGTCGAGCGCGACGGCATGCTCATCATGAAGGATGACGACCGCATGCAACTGCATCCCGGCGAGGCGGTCGAGAACCGCCTGGTGCGCTTCCGCACGCTGGGCTGCTATCCGCTGACCGGCGCGATCGAGTCGGATGCCGACACGCTGGAAGCCATCGTCGGCGAGATGTTGACCGCACGCACCTCCGAGCGCCAGGGCCGCCTTATCGACCGCGACGAGGCCGGCTCCATGGAAAAGAAGAAGCGCGAAGGGTATTTCTGATAATGCGCCACATGATGGCCAAGAGCCTCGCCCCGGCCGATTCGATCCGCGACTACATGGCCGCGCAGGAGAAGAAGTCGCTGCTGCGCTTCCTCACCTGCGGCTCGGTCGACGACGGCAAGTCGACGCTGATCGGCCGGCTGCTCTCCGACACCAAGCAGATATTCGAGGACCAGCTCGCCGCGCTCGAAAAGGATTCGCGCAAGCACGGCACCACCGGCGACGACATCGACTTCGCGCTGCTGGTCGACGGGCTGGAGGCTGAGCGCGAGCAAGGCATCACCATCGATGTCGCCTATCGCTTCTTCGCCACGCCGAAGCGCAAGTTCATCGTCGCCGACACGCCCGGCCACGAGCAGTACACGCGCAACATGGCGACGGGCGCCTCGACCGCCGATCTCGCGATCGTGCTGATCGACGCGCGCCAGGGCGTGCTTCGCCAGACCCGGCGCCACTCCATCATCGCCTCGCTGCTCGGCATCCGGCATATCGTGCTTGCGGTCAACAAGATCGACCTCGTCGGCTCCGACAAGACGGTGTTCGACCGGATCGTCGCCGACTACGGCGAATTCGCCAAGGAACTGGGCTTCATGAGCGTCGCGCCGATCCCGATGTCGGCGCGCTTTGGCGACAACGTCACCAGCCGCTCGGAGCGCACGCCCTGGTATTCCGGGCCGTCGCTGATCGAGCATCTGGAAACCGTGTCTGTCGACGAGGCCGCCGTCGAGCTGCCGTTTCGCTTCCCCGTCCAGTATGTGAACCGTCCGAACCTCGATTTCCGCGGCTTTGCCGGCACCATCGCCTCGGGCACCGTCTCTGAAGGAGACGAGGTCGTCGTCGCGAAATCCGGCAAGGCATCCCGGGTCAAGCGCATCGTCGCGCAAGGCGGCGACCTCGAGCAGGCGGTCGCTGGCCAGGCGATCACGCTCGTCCTCGAGGACGAAGTGGAGGTGTCGCGCGGTAATATGCTGGTGTCGCCGGCCGCGCGTCCGCAGGTCGCCGACCAGTTCGCCGCCAACATCGTCTGGTTCGACGAGCAGGCGCTGCTGCCCGGCCGCTCCTACATCCTGCGCACCGAAACCGACCAGGTGAGCGCGACAGTCACCGACCTGAAATACCGGGTCAACGTCAACGATTTCGCGCATGAGGCGGCGAAGTCGCTCGACATCAACGAGGTGGGCGTCTGCAACCTGTCGACCCGCGCGCCGATCGCTTTCGATCCCTTCGCCGAGAATCGCACCACCGGCGCCTTCATCCTGATCGACCGCATCACCAACGCCACCGTCGGCGCCGGTATGATCCTGCATTCGCTGCGCCGTGCCGAAAACATCCACTGGCAGTCGCTCGACGTCGGCAAGCGCGGCCGCTCCGACCTGAAGAACCAGCGCCCGGCCGTGTTCTGGTTCACCGGGCTCTCCGGCTCAGGCAAGTCGACCATCGCCAATCTGTTCGAGAAGAAGCTGTTCGCGTCCGGCCGCCACACCTACATCCTCGACGGCGACAATGTCCGCCACGGCCTCAACCGCGATCTCGGCTTCACCGACGCCGACCGCGTGGAAAACATCCGCCGCGTCGCCGAGGTGGCCAAGCTGATGGCCGATGCCGGCTTGATCGTCATCGTCTCCTTCATCTCGCCCTTCAGCGCCGAACGGCGCATGGCACGCGAGCTGATGGCCGAGGGCGAGTTCGTCGAGGTGTTCGTCGACACCCCGTTCGAGGAATGCGCCCGCCGCGATCCGAAGGGCCTTTACGCGCGCGCTCTGAGCGGCGAGATCAAGAATTTCACCGGCGTGGATTCTCCTTATGAGGCGCCGGAGAACCCGGAAATACACCTGAAGACTCTGGGCAGGAGCCCGCAGGAGATGGCGGAAGCCTTGGAACACTGGCTGACCGAGCGCGACATTGCCGAGGAGCAGTATGACAATGGCGGCGGTATCTGACGAGGCGATGCTCGGCGTCTTCGAGCGCCTGGCGCTCGAGGCCGGGCGCGTGGTGATGCGCGTCTTCCACGAAGGCTGCGCCGTCGACAGCAAGGCCGATTCTTCGCCGGTAACGGAAGCCGACCGCGAAAGCGAGAAGATCATCCTGGCCGGCCTGCGCGCCGCCTATCCGGACATCCCCTGCGTGGCCGAGGAGGAGGTCGCAGCGGGAATTGCAACGCCCGATCTCGACGGCGCCTTCTTCCTGATCGATCCGCTCGACGGCACCAAGGAATTCGTCAACCGCCGCACCGATTTCACCGTCAACATCGCGCTGGTCCGCCACGGCGTTCCGGAAGTCGGCGTCGTTTTCGCGCCGTGCACGGGACGCTTTTTCTCCGGGCGACCCGGCAAGGCCGAGGCGCTGGAGGTCGATGCCGACTATCGCATCGCCGGCCGCCGGCCGATCACGGTGCGGGCAGGGGGCACGCCGCTCGCGGTCGTGGCAAGCCGCTCGCACAACACGCCGGAAACCGAGGAATTCATCCGCGATCTCGGCGCCGCGGAGATCGTCTCGATCGGCTCGTCATTGAAATTCTGCCTGCTCGCTGCGGCGGAAGCCGACGTCTATCCGCGCTTCGGCCGCACCATGGAATGGGACACGGCCGCCGGCGACGCAGTGCTGCGCGCCGCCGGTGGCATGACGCGCACGCTGGACGGCCAGCCGCTCGTCTACGGCAAGCGCAACCAGGCCAGCGACGGCGATTTCGCCAATCCGCATTTCATTGCGCGAGGGAAGGGCGCGTAGCCTCGCCGCTTGAGGGGGGAGGGCCGGCAGGTCAGAAGGGGATCGGCGCCCAGGTTTGCGTTTCGCTCCGGCGCGATTCGTCGCAAGCTGCGCCTGACGAGGAGGCCTTTCGCACCCTCACAAGAGGTCTGCGTTGCTGATCTTTGGCCCAGTCATCCACGGCGGTGCTGTGGGCACGTCCTCGATGACGCCAACCTTGCGGGCCCAAGTCGTAAAGGCCTTGTGCGCGGCCTCGACTGGTTTCCGACCGTCATAGGCCGAGTAGCACGCCTCGCAGGCCGCCGCGTGAAGCAGGCCACGTCTCTCCACCGGCCATTCTTCCAAAAACTCAATGGCATCCATCACGCAGTCGATCTTTTGGATGTAGCCATTCTCCCCTACGAAAACTGGCTGCTTGAAAGCATCACTTTCCATAGTGACCTCCCTTCAACAACTGACCCCGTTGGTCGTTTCTGCAGATGCACCGCTAAATTCGAACACCTGCACGACCGGCTGGAGACAAGAGAAAAGATTGGAAGCAGCTCTTTTCAGTTCAAGGGGAGCCTGCAAGACGTCGCCAGCAGCACCTGGATGCCACAGTGAGCATCGAATGGCAGGCCCTACTGTCCCGGTCACTAAGAGCGAACGACCAGCGGCACAAGGCCCTCGTGCCGTTCGCCGAGATAGCAGACGACCCGGTCACCGACGCGCTGGAAATTGAGGTCGACCTTCACCTCGCCCACAGTTAAGTGCCGGATGACGATGTTGTCGATGCCTATCGGCAACCGTGGGCGTTCGACATTGATCTCGCGCTTCCAACCATCGATGCGGATCCCCAAGCAGGCCTGCAGCATCATAAACGCGGAACCGGCCGACCATGCCTGCGGCAGACAGGCGACGGGATAGGCGATCGGCGCATCCCCGATCGCCCGCGTAAAGCCGCAGAACAGCTCCGGAAGCCGCATATTGAACCGGACCGCCGCCTCGAACATGCTGCTCATAAGCTTCACGACGCTGGTGCGCTCCTGGTAGCGGGCTAGGCCGGCGGCACAGATCGCCGTGTCATGCGGCCAGATCGAGCCGTTATGATAAGACATCGGATTGAACGGAATCTCATCGTCGGCCAAGGTGCGAACGCCCCAACCGCTGTGCAGATGCCCCGACAGCAACTGCTCGGCAATTGATTTCGCCCGTTCTGCCGAAGGCAGCCCAACATAGAGCAGGTGACCCGCGTTGGAGGCGCGCACCGCGCATTGCCTGCCTTCTCCATCGATTGCCAAAGCGTAGAAATTGCGGTCCGGCATCCAGAACCGGGCCTCCACTGCGCTGCGTATTTTTTCTGCCATGGCGCTCCAGTGCGCCGCCTTTGCGGCGTCTCCGCGTTTGGCTGCCAAGGCGGCCATGCCTTGATAGGCTGCGAAGACGTAGCCTTGCACCTCGACCAGTGCGATCGGACCGCGAGGTATTTTGCCGTCGGCATGGAAGATAGCGTCGGCGCTGTCCTTCCAGCCCTGGTTGAAGAGACCCGTGTCCGCCGCCCTATTATAGGTCACGAAACCGTCGCTGTTGCGGGCACCGACTTCCTCCATCCACGCGATTGCTGCGCACAGCGAATCCCACATGCGATCGACGAACTCGTCATCGCCCGTGCGATCGGCGTAGGACCAAGCCAGGTAGACATAGAGCGGAGTGGTGTCGACGCCGCCATAATAGCGGCCGAACGGCAGCTCGCGCAGTATAGCCATTTCCCCTTTGCGCGTTTCATGCATGATCTTGCCGGGCTCGGCATCGTCGAACACAGAGGTCTCCGTCGATTGATAGCGGCCAAGGAACGCCAGCACGCCGCGGGCAAGCCCGGGGTTGAGCCACAGCATTTGCAAGGCGGAAATGACGCCGTCGCGGCCGAAGGCAGTCGAAAACCAGGGAATACCGGCGTACGGATATGGCCCGGTCTCCAGATCGGTGGTCAGCAGGGCGATGTCGGCACGTGTGCGCGTGAGCCAGTCATTGAACACGCGGCCGGAGCTGAAAACAGTGGCGCCCTGTCGACGCTTTGAGCGCATTGCAAATCGCGCTCGCGCCGCGGCGGCGCGGAACCGATCACTGGACGGGATTTCTTCGTTCTGACCGACTTCCAGATACAGCGCCTTTTTGTCGTGCCTCCCCACCAGAATGAGAAACTCTGCATGATGGGGATGGATCTGGTCGGGCCTCATCGAAAACGCGATGACGGATTGGCGCGCCACATTATCGAGGCCCTCGTAGCAAAATGTCACGCCTGACTCGCCGACCAAGGCGTCATGTGCGCGACCGCGCCGGCTGCGCGTAGTGCCGCGCACCTCGAACATGTCACGGAAATCGGCATCGAAGTCGAACCGGACCGGCAGCAACACCTCACGCGCGGAGTAATTCGTGAAAGTGACTCGCTCGTACATGCGGTCGTGCCAGATGAATCTGGTCCGCTCGATGTGCACGACCCCAGGCAGCGTTTCACTGCCGTCGGGCCCGATGGTAGCCAAATTTGTGAGATTGGCGGTGAATAGGATGTTGTCCTGCGACAGCGACGCTCCGAGCAGCGACGGCATGCGGCCGCCTATGAACAGCCGGAAACGCGACAGCACTCGCGTATCATCGCGGAAAAGCCCGTCGCCGCTGCCGCGTATGTCGCCATAGCTGTCCGCGACGACGAAGCAGTCCTCATGCTTCAGCGCAAATTGCCTATGCGGCTCGCGCGGGGCCGATTCATCGAGTGCGGGGAGAGCGACCGCTGGATTAAGCTTGCGTTCTTCGACTTCGATGCTCATCTCATCCCTCCTGTTCAGACGGCCGATGCAGGCGCTCATCCCATATGCCTGCGCCCGACCATGCTGCGATGCCTATGATCCCGAGAGCGTCATTGAAATCTTGGCGGATATTCGGCAAAGCTTCCGCTGTTCGAGTCCGATCGAATGCGGCGGGCGATTCTAACCGCCAACTCGTCTCAAGCGGTGCTGTTAAAAAGTGCTGGCTATTTCAGCCGCGTTTTCGGCGAACCCGTTTCGCGAGCCGAGTGGAAATTGCTCGTCGCGCGCCAGCAGGCGGTAGATCCCCAAATAGTCGGTGCACATGCGCCCGACCGTGAATCGCCTTTCAAAAGTTTTCCGCACACGTGCGCGATCGAGACTGCCTATCCGCCGCACAGCTTCGACGGCTTCGTCAATGCTTTCCACTATCAGTCCGGACACGCCATGATCGATGACCTCCGGAACGGCTCCGCGGTTGAAGGCAACCACCGGGGTGCCGCAGGCCATCGCCTCGATGGTCACGAGGCCGAACGGCTCCGGCCAATCGATCGGGAACAGCAGCGCCGTCGCATTGCCCAAAAATTCCGCCTTCGCACGCTCATCAATCTCGCCAATGAACTCGACATTCGAATGTCGAACCACCTGGGGTTCGACCTTACCGCTCCAGAATGATTGGTCCACTGCGTCGATTTTGGCCGCGATCTTGAGCGGCATCCCGACGCGCGCGGCGATTTCTATCGCGGCTTCCGGGCCTTTTTCGGGTGAGATGCGACCGAGGAACGCGAGGTATCCAGAGGCTTTCGGCCGGAATGGGAGGATATCGTTCGGCAGGCCGTGATAGACCGTTCCAAGCCAGTTGACCGGCGGCATGGGCCGGCGCTGGTCATCCGAGATCGAGACCAGTGGAATGTCGTTGAACATCGCGTAAAGCTGCGCCAGGTCCGGAAGGTCGAGCCGGCCATGAAGCGTGGTAACGGTTCGCTGCGCGAACTCTCGAATTATCGGGAAATGGAGAACGTCGACGTGGAAATGCAGCACGTCGAATTCATTCGCCCGTCTGCGAACCTCTTCAAGCATCATGACATGGTAAGGAATGGGATTCTGTGCTTTCGGATTCAGGCGCAGTGCAACGTCGCAACATGCCACCAGTTCGGCCGAAGTACGTGAATCGCCGCTGGCGAACAACGTCACGTCATGGCCCCTTCGAACCAGCTCTTCCGTCAAATAGGAAACGATGCGCTCGGTCCCGCCATAGAGCTTGGGTGGCACGGACTCAGTCAGGGGTGCGATCTGGGCAATCTTCATGTGCAGGGCATCCTGGAACGAAAGTCGGCCTTCAACGAACCGGCGACGGCAGCGGGCACCCCTTCTCCCGGTTCGCCGTTTTCTCCCGGTTCGCCGTTCTCGCGAACTTTCGGACTGCTAATTTGTTCCCGGCATCAATCACTTCGCCGTGGCATCGTATGCAAAAGTGAAAGGGCGGAATGTAAACTGCCGGACGGGCAAGCCCGTTGGCGAACATGGCGGCGATCGAGGCGCCGGTCAGGCTGACAAAGAAAGACCGCAGAGCATGTACGCTGCGGCTGATGCAGTGCGGCCGCATTCAGGCTTGGCCTTGCTAATCAATGAGGAACATCCGCCCGCTTGATCCGCGAGCATCCCCGATTCTGATAGCGCCACATTCGCATCCCGAGATATGCACCGGTACCCCATCTGAGCGTGAAGAAACCGCGGCTGTGAGTCCTATGCGATGGCGACCCTCTGTCGTCTTGAGCGACACTGAGGGAGATCAGGCCGCCGCTACATGCGCCGAGTTCGAGCCGATGTAATTCCTGATCGTCTCGATAATCCGATTCTGATCGGCCTCGCTCAGATAGGCATGCATCGGCAGGCAGAGAATCTGCTTCGGCAATTCCTCCGAGACGGCAAGGCCGGTCGGTGTCCGCGGAAAGTGCTTGTAGGCGACCTGCTCGTGCAGCGGCTTCACGTAATAGATCACCGACGGGATGCCCTTTTCGCCGAGATGGGCCTTGAGCCCGTCGCGCTTCGGCGTCTCGATGGCGTACTGCGCCCAGGCGGAGCGGCCGTGGCCGAGATTGCGTGAGGCCTTGACGATGTCGCCAAGGCCCTTGGCATAGCGGTCCGCGACCACCTGCCTGGCCACCATCTCCTCCTCGAGGATGGCGAGCTTTTCGATCAGGATCGCCGCCTGCAGCGTGTCGAGGCGCGAATTGATGCCGACGCGGACATTGTCATATTGCGTCTCGCCCTTGCCGTGGAAGGCGAAGGAACGCAGCTTGTCGGCCAGCGCAGCATCGTTGGTGAACATCGCGCCGCCGTCGCCGTAGCAGCCAAGCGGCTTCGCCGGATAAAAGCTGGTCGAGCCGACATGGCCGAAGGCGCCGCACATCGTGCCGTCGGCGGAACCGCCCATCGACTGCGCAGCGTCCTCGATCACCAACAGGTTCTCGCGCTTGGCGATCGCCATGATCGCCTCGTAATTCGCGGAGAGCCCGAACAGGTCGACCGGGATGATCGCCTTCGGCTTCAGCCTACCTTCCTTCTTGATCATCTCGATCGCCGCCTCGAGGCTGGCGATGTCGATGTTATAGGTGTCGCGGTCGACGTCGACGAATACCGGCTCGGCCTTGGCGAGCGCCACCACCTCGGCGGTGGCTGCGAAGGTGAAGCTCGGCACGAACACGGCATCGCCCGGGCCGATGCCGGCGGCAAACAGCGGCAGGAGCAGCGCGTCGGTGCCGTTGGCGCAGGCGATCACATGCTTGACGCCGATATAGGCGGCAAGCTTATTCTCGAATTCCGTGACCTGCGGCCCGAGGATATAACGGCCGTCCTCGACGACGTGGTCGATCGCGGCCTTCAGCCGGTCGCGGATACGTTCGCGCTGCGCGCCAAGATCGATGAACTGCATGTCGCCCTCGAAACTGCCTGTAAAACCGGCCCGCTGGTAACAGACTTGAACCGGCTGAGAAAGCCGGTGGCGGCCGGCGCAAATTGCTCAGGTGTCGCAGCCTGTTGCCGATTTTGCCGGCGCAATGCCTGAAAAACCCGGAAATCCGAGCCGCAAGAGGCGTTTTCCGGCCCCTCCCATCGCGTCGTTCCACCGGTGGGAAACATAAAGTGATCGGCCGCGAAGGGCGGATTCGCGTCCGCTCCCACGCTGGATCAGGCGATTTCGTGCCGCCAGGGCGGGTTGGCGCCGGCCCGCGAAACCGTCACCGCCGCCGCCTTGGCGCCGAGCTCCAGCGCCTTGCGGATCGCATCTTCCGGCAGGTCGCCGATCGCCGCCTTGGTGAGCAGGCCCTGCTCGTGCAGGGAGGCCAGAATGCCGGCGTTGAAGGTGTCGCCTGCGCCGACCGTGTCGATGACCTTCACTTTCTGCGGCATGACGGTGACCTTGTGCGCCTTGCTGTAGCCGACGGCGCCTTCGCTGCCATGGGTGACGACGATCAGCTTCGGCCCGCGCTCCAGCCAGTTGCGCACCACATCCTCATGTGAGCCGGCCTCATCGAACCATTTGAGATCCTCGTCGGACAGTTTCACGATGTCGGCCATCGCCATCATCTCGCGGATACGCCTCAGATGCTTCGCCTTGTCGGGGATGAAATTCGGCCGGATGTTGGGGTCGAGCATCATCACCCGACTCCGGTGCTCGCGCCGCATGAATTCCTCATAGGCCGATCCCGCCGGCTCGGAGATCAAGCTGATGGCGCCGAACAGCATCGCCTCGATCTCGGGCCCGAGCTTCGGCAGGTCCTCGATGGTCAGCATGCGCCCGGCGGTGTTCTCGTCATAAAAGGTGTAGGTCGCCTGGCCGTTGGTGAGCCGCACGAAGGCGAGTGTCGTCGGACGCGGCGAGGTGTGCGCATAGGTGGAGCTCACCTTGCTTGCGCCGAGCGCCTCGCGGAACTGGCCGCCGAACAGGTCGGAGGAGAGGCCGGAGAAAAAGCCGGCCGGAGCGCCGAGCCGGCCGAGCGCGATCGCCGAGTTGAACACCGCGCCGCCGACATAGGGCGCGAAGGCCGCTTCGCCTTGCGTCGTGGTGCGCGGCAGCATGTCGATCAGGGCTTCGCCACAGCAAAGGATCATGTCGTCTTGGTCTCCGGCGGATGGATCACGCCCTTGCGAATGATGATGTTGGCAAAGAGCCTGGGTTCGCTGGTCGCAACGATGGCGTGCGCCGCCTTGACGCGTGCATAGAAGTCGGGCCCGGCCAGAGCAACCACCTTGTGGCCCGGCGCACGCCTGGCGCAAACCGATTCCATCTCATGATGCACGGCGTCGGCCAGCGCCGGGTCGCCCTTCACCGAGGCACGAAACAATGCCTCCGGCACAGCCTCGTCCACCGGCAGCACACTGAGCACGGCGTCGAGGACGGCTATAACGTGGTGGCCGTCGGCGCGAATCAGCCGCCGCGCCTGTTCCTCGGCCGGATAATTGCCGTCGACGATCGCGATCTCGTCGCCATGGCCCATTGCCCTGAGCGTCGCCAGGAACTGGGGCCCGAGCAGCGACGGGATGCCGATCAGCATGTCAGGCGCCTCCGGACGTGTGAGGCCCGATCAGGAAGCGCTCGGAGAGCGGCAGGCTGGCGCCGCCCATGGCGCGTGCGTGAATGCCGACCGTTCCCTCGCGCACGACAGGCAGTTTCAGTCCTTCGGCATCGACCCGGGCGATCGCTTCCGTGACGGCATCGACCAGCCGGCGCCGCACATCGAGCGGCATCCAGCCGTCGATAACCGCCGCTTCGAAATCGATGACCGACGAGGCAGCGACAATGGCATAGGCCAGCGCCCGCGAGGCGCTGGCGATCCACTCGTCGAGATCGGCGCCGATCTCGCCCCATTCCTGCGGCGAGGTCCACAGATAGGAGCCGTCGATGCCCTTGGCGGAGAGCGCCTTTTCCAGCATCGCGATCGATGCGACGTCGATGAGCTGCGTCGGCTTGCCGTCCGGCCCCGGCACCGGCATCGAGCCCAGCGCGCCGGCGTTGCCGTTCGGCCCGCTGTAGAGGCGGCCATTGAGCACGATGCCGCCGCCGGCGAAGGCGCCGATATAGAAGTAGACGAAATCGCGCGCTGCGCCCGCTCGTCCGAAGACGAGCTCCGCGCCGCAAGCCGAAGTCGCGTCGTTCTGCAGGTAAACCGGGAACTCGCACTGCCCCTGGATGTCGGCGCGGATGTCGCGATGGCGCCATTCGTCCATGATCTCGCGCGGCGCGCCGGCCGTGTCTGCCCAGTTCCATAGCTCGAACGGCATGGCGATGCCGAGCCCGGCAATGCGCTTGTCCTGCGCCGGCGTCAGTTCGCCGCGCATCGTCTTGATGCCGGCAGTGACGAATTCGACGGTCTCGCGCGGTGCGGGATAGCGGTAGGAATGCTGCAGCATGGCGCGCACGTTGCCGAGGAAGTCGATCAGCACGAGCTCGGCCGAGCGCCTGCCGATCTTGAGGCCGATGAAAAAAGCGCCTTCCGGATTGAGCGCCATCGGAATCGACGGTTGGCCGATCTTGCCGCGCAGCGGCGCCTGGCGCACAAGCAGCTTGTCTTCCTCGAGCTCGCGCATGATCACCGACACCGTCTGGGCCGACAGCCCGGTCATGCGCGCAATGTCGGATTTGGCCAGGCTGCCATGCTGGCGCACCAGGGACAGCACGAGCCGTTCATTATGGTCGCGCATGCCGCTCTGGTTGGTGCCGCGGTGCAGCCGGCTCTCCAAAGCCTCGGGCGAACCGTGCCTCGCAATGCCGGTCTCCACCCTGTTTCCTCCCGTCTGTTTCCCCTCGATGCTTTTCGTTCAGAATGGGTGAACAGCGCAAGGCTGTCAATAATAAATAAGAGTGATTTAATTATTGACAGCCGTTGCGGACTGGTGTCTTTTGATCTGGCGTCCACGCTGGGAGAAATGGTTGGATGCGTTTGAGGCGCCGGGTTGGCTGGCGTCCGGAATGGTTCCACTGGGAGGAAATCGTGACCAAGAAATCGCTGCTGAAATCCACCGTATTCGCGGCGGCCGGGCTGGGCCTGCTCGCATTTGCCTCGTCCGCGTCGGCCGCGGGCGTCGGCGCCTGCCTGATCACCAAGACCGACACCAATCCCTTCTTCGTCAAGATGAAGGAGGGTGCGACCGCCAAGGCCAAGGAACTCGGCGTTGACCTCAAGACCTATGCCGGCAAGATCGACGGCGACAGCGAGAGCCAAGTCGCGGCGATCGAAAGCTGCATCGCCGACGGCGCCAAGGGTATCCTGATCACGGCCTCCGATACCAAGGGCATCGTGCCGACGGTGAAGAAGGCGCGTGACGCCGGCCTGCTGGTGATCGCTCTCGACACGCCGCTCGATCCGATCGACGCCGCCGACGCCACTTTCGCAACGGACAATCTCGAAGCCGGCAAGCTGATCGGCGCCTGGGCGGCCGCTACGCTCGGCGACAAGGCCAAGGACGCCAAGATCGGCTTCCTCGACCTGACCCCCTCGCAGCCGACCGTCGACGTCCTGCGCGACCAGGGCTTCATGATGGGCTACGGCATCGACGTGAAGGACCCCAACAAGATCGGAGACGAAACCGATCCGCGCATCGTCGGCCATGACGTGACGAACGGCAACGAAGAGGGCGGCCGCAAGGCGATGGAGAACCTTCTGCAGAAGGACAACACCATCAACGTCATCCACACCATCAACGAGCCGGCCGCTGTCGGCGCCTATCAGGCGCTCAAGGCCGTCGGCCTCGAGAAGCAGGTGCTGATCGTCTCGGTCGACGGTGGCTGCCCGGGCGTGAAGTCGGTCACCGAAGGCGTCATCGGCGCCACCTCGCAGCAATATCCGCTACAGATGGCGGCGCTCGGCATCGAGGCGATCGCCGCCTTCGCCAAGGACGGCACCAAGCCCAAGCCGACCGAAGGCAAGAACTTCTTCGACACCGGCGTCAACCTTGTCACCGACAAGCCGGCCAATGGCGTCAAGTCGATCGACACCAAGGAAGGCCTGGCCAAGTGCTGGGGCTGATGCTCTGAGAGGTCCACGAACCGTGCGGCTGGGGGCTTGATCCCCGGCCGCATCGGGTGGACGATGCGCTTTCGTCAAAGCGCGACAATCCTGGCGACAAGACCGGAATAGGCGTCGACGGCGTGTGCGGCAATGAGAGGCCGTATGCAGACGGGAGGACATATGTCTCAGATACAGGAATTCGAGAAAGTACTTACGGGAAGCGACACCAGCGTCGCCGCCTTCGACGAGCACAAATCGGCCGTCAAGCGCGCCCAGCACTTCCTGCATTCCACGCCGGCGGCGGTGCCGCTGATCGTGCTGGTTCTGTCGGTCATCATCTTCGGCATCGCCATCGGCGGACGTTTCTTTTCGTCCTACACGCTGACGCTGATCCTGCAGCAGATCGCCATCGTCGGCATCCTCGGTGCCGCGCAGACATTGGTCATCCTGACCGCGGGCATCGATCTCTCGATCGGCGTCATCATGGTGATTTCGGCGGTGATCATGGGCAATTGCGCGGTGACCTATGGCATGCCGGCCATTCTCGCCGTGGCGATTGGGCTTGCCGCCGGCGGCGCCTGCGGACTGCTCAATGGTCTCCTGGTCGCCTACATGAAGCTGCCGCCCTTCATCGTCACGCTCGGCACCTGGAACATCGTCATGGCCACGAATTTCATCTATTCGGCCAATGAGACGATCCGCGACACCGACGTCGACGTCCAGGCGCCGCTGCTGCACCTGTTCGCGGTGAGCTTCAGGGTCGGCTCTGCCGTGCTGACGCTTGGCGTCATTGCCATGGTCCTGCTGGTGATCCTGCTGTGGTACGTGCTCAACCACACCGCATGGGGCCGCCATGTCTACGCCGTCGGCGACGATCAGGAGGCTGCGAAACTGTCGGGCATCCAGACCAAGAAAGTGCTGATGATGGTCTATGCCCTTGCCGGGCTGATCGCCGCTTTCGCGGCTTGGGTCTCGATCGGCCGCAACGGCTCGGTCTCGCCGTCGGCCGCTGTCACCGACTACAATCTGCAGGCCATCACCGCGACGGTGATCGGCGGCATCTCGCTGTTCGGCGGGCGCGGCTCGATCCTTGGCACGCTGTTCGGCGCCATGATCGTCGGCGTCGTCTCGATGGGCCTCAACATGCTGGGCGCCGATCCGCAATGGAAGGTGCTGCTCACCGGCGTACTGATCATCGGCGCCGTGGCGATCGATCAATGGATCAGAAAGGTTTCGGCATAGTCATGACCCAGGAGCCCATTCTCACAGCGCGCGGCCTGATCAAGCGCTATGGCCGCGTTACCGCCCTCGACAATGCCGATTTCGACCTCTATCCGGGCGAAATCCTCGCCGTCATCGGTGACAACGGCGCGGGCAAATCATCGCTGATCAAGGCGATCTCCGGCGCGGCCGTGCCCGACGAAGGGGAAATCCGGCTTGAGGGCAAGCCAGTTGCCTTCAAGTCGCCGATGGAGGCTCGGGAAGCCGGGATCGAAACCGTCTACCAGAACCTCGCCCTGTCGCCGGCGCTGTCGATCGCCGACAACATGTTTCTCGGTCGCGAGATCCGCAAGCCAGGTCCGCTTGGCAGCTGGCTGCGCATGCTCGACCGTCCGGCGATGGAGAAGCGTGCTCGCGACAAGCTCACGGAGCTCGGCCTGATGACCATCCAGAACATCAGCCAGGCGGTGGAGACGCTTTCGGGCGGCCAGCGCCAGGGCGTGGCGGTGGCGCGTGCTGCCGCTTTCGGCTCGAAAGTGGTGATCATGGACGAGCCGACGGCCGCCCTTGGCGTGAAGGAAAGCCGCCGCGTGCTTGAGCTGATCCTGGACGTCAAGAAGCGCGGCCTGCCGATCGTTTTGATCTCGCACAACATGCCGCATGTCTTCGAGGTGGCGGACCGGATCCACATCCACCGGCTTGGAAGGCGTCTCTGCGTCGTCGATCCTAAGCAGATTTCCATGTCGGATGCGGTGGCGCTGATGACCGGCGCCAAGAAGCCGCCGGAGGACGCGCTGGCGGCTTGATCCCCACGACATGTCCCTGTTGCCGCAGGCGGGCTGATGGGTCGGTTGAGTAAATCGATTGAACCTATGCTGCAACGCACTAAGATGGGCTGGGAGGAACGGTGAAAGCCGCTATGATCAGGCCAGTTGAACGAGAGGCAGCATGACATCCGCCATGACGATCGAAGTCCCTGTTCTCGACAATCCCGACCCCAAGACGCTCGCCGAAGAAGTCTTGATGTCGCTCAAATACCGGGTCGGCAAGGACACAACCGTCGCCACGCCCTATGACTGGCTGACCGCTTCGATCAAAGTGGTGCGCGACCGCATCGTCGATCAATGGATGCAGGCGACCAAGGAGGCTTACGACCAGCAGGAAAAGCGCGTCTATTACCTTTCGCTCGAATTCTTGATCGGGCGCCTGATGCGCGACGCCTTCTCCAATCTCGGCCTGATGGAGAACATGCGCGAGGCGCTGTCCTCGCTCGGCGTCGACCTCGACCTGATCGCGGGGCTCGAGCCGGACGCGGCACTCGGCAATGGCGGCCTCGGCCGTCTCGCCGCCTGCTTCATGGAAAGCATGGCGACCGTCGACATCCCCGCCCATGGCTACGGCATCCGCTACGCCAACGGCATGTTCCGCCAGGAAATCCACGGCGGCTGGCAGGTCGAATTGCCGGAGACCTGGCTCGATCACGGCAATCCCTGGGAGTTCGAACGGCGCGAGCGTTCCTTCGAGGTCGGCTTCGGCGGCTCGGTGGAGGCGATCACCTCGAAGGATGGCCGGCTCGAACGCCACGTCTGGAAGCCGACCGAGCATGTGTTGGC
The DNA here is from genome assembly GCF_020165015.1 of Mesorhizobium sp. CA7. Taxonomy (NCBI): domain Bacteria; kingdom Pseudomonadati; phylum Pseudomonadota; class Alphaproteobacteria; order Hyphomicrobiales; family Phyllobacteriaceae; genus Mesorhizobium; species Mesorhizobium sp. CA7. The sequence continues at coordinate 46,927 of NZ_JAIUHH010000004.1, read as the reverse complement.
CGTCGCCTATGACACGCCGGTGGCCGGCTGGCGCGCCAGGCGCGTCAACACGCTGAGACTCTGGTCCGGCATGCCGATCGACCCGATCCTGCTCGACAAGTTCAATGCGGGCGACCACATCGGCGCGCTGGCCGAGAGCAACAAGGCCGACGCGCTGTCGCGCGTGCTTTATCCTGCCGATTCCCATATGGCCGGCCAGGAGCTGAGGCTGCGGCAGGAATATTTCTTCTCCACCGCCTCGCTGCAGGACATCGTGCAGCGGCATTTGAGCCAGTATGGCGACCTGAAATCGCTGCCCGACAAGGCGGCGATCCACTTGAACGACACCCATCCCGCGGTCGCCGTGCCGGAGCTGATGCGGCTCCTGATGGACGTCCACGGCATGGACTTCGACCAGGCCTGGGACATCACCAAGCGCACCTTCGGCTACACCAACCACACGCTGTTGCCCGAGGCGCTTGAAAGCTGGCCGGTGCCGCTGTTCGAGCGTCTGCTGCCGCGCCACATGCAGATCGTTTACGCCATCAATGCGCAGGTGCTGCTCGAGGCCCGCGCCACCAACCAGTTCTCGGGCGATCAGATCGCCCGCATCTCGCTGATCCAGGAAAATGGCGACCGCCGCGTGCGCATGGGCAATCTGGCCTTTGTCGGCTCGCATTCGATCAACGGCGTCTCGGCGCTGCACACCGAGCTGATGAAGGAGACGGTGTTCGCCGATCTCCATAAGCTCTATCCCGATCGCATCAACAACAAGACCAACGGCATCACGCCCAGGCGCTGGCTGATCCAGTGCAATCCCGGCCTGACCTCGCTTGCCCGCGAGGCGATCGGCGACCGCTTCATGGACGACATCGAGGCGATCAAGGATCTCGATCCGCTCGCCGATGACGCGGCTTTCCGTGAGAAATTCGCCGGTGTGAAGCGGCAGAACAAGGCGCGGCTCGCCAATCTCGTCGCCGACCGGCTCGGCATCAGGATCGATCCGTCGGCGCTGTTCGACATCCAGGTCAAGCGCATCCACGAATACAAGCGCCAGCTGCTCAACATACTGGAAGCGATCGCGCTGTACGATCAGATCCGCTCGCATCCGGAACGGGACTGGATGCCGCGCGTCAAGATCTTCGGCGGCAAGGCGGCGCCCAGCTATCACAACGCCAAGCTGATCATCAAGCTGGCCAACGACGTCGCAAAGGTCATCAATGGCGATCCGTCGGTGCGCGGCCTGCTGAAGGTGGTGTTCGTGCCGAACTACAATGTCAGCCTGGCCGAGGTGCTGATGCCGGCCGCCGATCTCTCCGAGCAGATTTCGACCGCCGGCATGGAAGCTTCGGGCACCGGCAACATGAAGTTCGCGCTGAACGGCGCCTTGACCATCGGCACGCTCGATGGCGCCAATGTCGAGATCAAGGAACATGTCGGCGACGACAACATATTCATCTTCGGCCTCACCACCGCGGAGGTCGCCGAGCGGCGCAACAATGGCTACAATCCGCGCGGCGTGATCGAGACCTCGTCCGAGATGTCGCAGGCGGTATCGGCCATTTCCTCCGGCGTCTTCTCACCCGACGATCCCGACCGCTATCGCGACCTGATGAACGGGCTCTACCAAAGCGACTGGTTCATGGTGGCGGCCGACTTCGATTCCTACGCCGCCTGCCAGCGCGAGGTCGACGCCGTGTGGCGCAACAGCCCCGACTGGTACGCGCGCGCCATCCGCAACGTCGCCCGCGTCGGCTGGTTCTCGTCCGATCGCACAATCCGCCAATATGCGAAAGACATCTGGAACGTGCCCGTCTGATATGATTGCATGAGCCACAAAGAATGTGGCCAGATGCATGTCGCCCAAAAGTGCGTAGCGGTTTTGGGACCACGACATGCACCAAGACAAAGAACGGCGCATGCCGGAGCGAGGCATGCGCCAGAACAAGGTGCCCGGGGAGGGCGACCGTTTGATGAGGAAGCCGCGCGCGACCGCTGCGACAAGCGGGCCGGACGGACTGGCGCCAGCCGGCGATGTCGCGGCGATTGTCGCCGGAACGCACGGCGATCCCTTCGCGGTCCTGGGCGTGCATGAAGCCGGCAAGGGCTTCATTGCCCGCTGCTTCGTGCCCAATGCCGAATTCGTCACCGCCTACACGCTGACCGGCAAGGAGGTCGGCGAGCTTTCCCGCAGCGACGATGCCGGCTTCTTCGAGGGCAAGGTCTCGATCCGCAAGCGCCAGCCGCTGCGCTATCACGCCAGGAATGCCGGCGGCGATTGGTGGCTGACTGATCCCTATTCCTTCGGCCCGGTGCTCGGTCCGATGGACGACTATTACATGGCCGAGGGTTCGCACTTACGGCTGTTCGACAAGCTCGGCGCCCACATCGTCGAACATGAGGGCGCCACCGGCGTGCATTTCGCCGTCTGGGCGCCCAATGCGCGGCGCGTCTCCGTGGTCGGTGCCTTCAACGACTGGGATGGTCGCCGGCACACGATGCGCGACCGTAAGGACACGGGCATCTGGGAATTGTTCATTCCCGATATCGGCGCGGGCAAGCCCTACAAGTTCGAGATCATCGGGCCCGACGGCGTGCGCCTGCCGCTGAAGGCCGACCCGTTCGCCTTCGAATCGGAATTGCGCCCGGCGACCGCCTCGGTGACGGCGCCGCCCATAGCGCATCAATGGGGCGATGAGGCGCATCGCAATTATTGGCAGAAAGCCGATCCCCGGCGCGAGGCGATCTCGATCTACGAGGTCCATGCCGGCTCCTGGCAGCGCCGCGACGACGGCACGTTCCTCTCCTGGGACGAGCTCGCCGCGCGGCTGATCCCCTACGTGGCCGACACTGGCTTCACCCATATCGAGTTCCTGCCGATATCGGAGCACCCCTATGACCCATCCTGGGGCTACCAGACCACCGGGCTTTATGCGCCGACAGCCCGCTTCGGCGACCCCGACGGCTTCGCCCGCTTCGTCGACGGCGCGCACCGCGCCGGCATCGGCGTCATCCTCGACTGGGTGCCGGCGCATTTCCCGGTCGACGAGCATGGCCTGGTCCATTTCGACGGCACCGCGCTCTACGAGCATGCCGATCCGCGCCAGGGCTTCCATCCCGACTGGAACACGGCCATCTACAATTTCGGCCGCCGCGAGGTAGTGTCGTTCCTCGTCAACAACGCGCTGTTCTGGGCCGAGAAATACCATGTCGACGGCTTGCGCGTCGACGCGGTCGCCTCGATGCTCTACCTCGATTATTCGCGCAAGGCCGGCGAGTGGATTCCCAACGAGAAGGGCGGGCGCGAGAACCTGCAGGCCGTCAGCTTCCTACAGAAGATGAACAAGGAGGTCTACGGCCACCACCCCGGCGTGATGACGATCGCCGAGGAATCGACTTCATGGCCGAAAGTGTCGCGACCCGTGCATGAAGGTGGCCTCGGCTTCGGCTTCAAGTGGAACATGGGCTTCATGCACGACACGCTGGAGTATCTCTCCAAGGAGCCGATCTTCCGCAAGCACCATCACAACGACATCACCTTCGGCCTGGTCTACGCCTTCTCGGAAAATTTCGTGCTGCCGCTTTCGCATGACGAGGTCGTGCACGGCAAAGGCACGCTGCTCCACAAGATGGCAGGCGACGACTGGCAGAAGTTCGCCACGCTGCGCGCCTATTACGCCTTCATGTGGGGCTATCCCGGCAAGAAGCTCCTGTTCATGGGCCAGGAATTCGCCCAGCGCCGCGAGTGGAGCGAGGAACGCGCGCTAGACTGGGATCTGCTGGAATTCGCACCGCATCGCGGCGTCTGGCAGACGGTGCGCGACCTGAACTATCTCTACCGTTCGCGCCCGGCGCTGCATGCGCGCGACTGCGAGCCGGAGGGCTTCTCCTGGCTGATCGTCGACGACCGCGACAATTCGGTCTTCGCCTGGCTGCGCAGCGCGCCGGACGGCAATTCGATAGCTGTCATCTCCAATTTCACGCCGGTGCCGCGCGAGAACTATCGCGTGCCGCTGCCGAAGGCGGGAAAATGGCGCGAGATCATGAATACCGACGCCGAGGTCTATGGCGGCTCCGGCATGGGCAATAGCGGCATGGTCGAGGCAAGCGGGGAAGGAGGCGGCGTATCGGCGACGATGCTTTTGCCGCCGCTGTCGACGATCATGCTGGAATTCGTCACGGATTGAAGCAGATGATGTCTCATCCTGCTCTTGCAACAGTCCGGGCAGCTTGTTTGGGAGGGTAACAGAATGGCAGAGATCAGAAGAACCCAGCCGCTGGCACGCGATGCCATGGCCTATGTGTTGGCCGGCGGCCGCGGCAGCCGCCTCAGGGAGCTGACCGACCGGCGCGCCAAGCCGGCGGTCTATTTCGGCGGCAAGACGCGCATCATCGATTTCGCCCTCTCCAATGCGCTCAACTCCGGCATCCGCCGCCTCGGCGTCGCCACCCAGTACAAGGCGCACTCGCTGATCCGCCACCTGCAGCGCGGCTGGAACTTTCTGCGGCCCGAGCGAAACGAAAGCTTCGACATCCTGCCTGCATCGCAGCGCGTCTCGGAAACGCAGTGGTATGAAGGCACGGCCGACGCCGTCTACCAGAACATCGACATCATCGAGGCCTACGGCCCCGAATACATGGTCATCCTCGCCGGCGACCACATCTACAAGATGGATTACGAGCTGATGCTGCGCCAGCATGTCGACGCCGGCGCCGACGTCACCGTCGGCTGCCTGGAAGTGCCGCGCATGGAGGCGACCGGCTTCGGCGTCATGCATGTCGACAAGAAGGACAACATCATAGCTTTCGTCGAAAAGCCGGCCGATCCGCCCGGCATTCCGGACAAGCCGGAATTCGCCCTGGCGTCGATGGGCATCTATGTCTTCAAGACCAAGTTCCTGATGGAGCAGCTGCGCCGCGACGCCGCCGAGCCCGGCTCCAGCCGGGACTTCGGCAAGGACATCATCCCTTACATCGTCCAGCACGGCAAGGCGATCGCCCACCGCTTCGCAAAATCCTGCGTGCGTTCCTCGCACGAGGCCGAACCCTATTGGCGCGACGTCGGAACGGTGGACGCCTATTGGGAAGCCAATATCGACCTCACCGATATCACGCCCGAGCTCGACCTCTACGACCGCGATTGGCCGATCTGGACCTATGCCGAGTTGAAGCCGCCGGCAAAGTTCGTGCATGACGAGGACGGCCGCCGCGGCGAGGCGATCTCCTCGCTTGTCTCCGGCGACTGCATCGTTTCCGGCGCCTCGCTGCGCCGCAGCCTGATCTTCACCGGCGCGCGCATCAATTCCTATTCCAAGCTCGAGGAAGTGGTGATGCTGCCCGACGTCCAGGTCGGTCGCAACGCGAGCCTCAAGCGCGTCGTCATCGATCACGGCGTCCACATCCCGGAAGGACTGGTTGTCGGCGAGGACCCGGCACTCGACGCCAAGCGTTTTCGCGTATCGGAGAAGGGCATCTGCCTGATCACGCAGGACATGATCAACAAGCTCTCGACCACTTAGGGTCGGTCAACAAGTTGTCAGCCCGATAAGGTCGATCAGCAGACTGTCGGGTCTATCAGCGAGCTGACAGGAACGATCAGCAAGCTGACGACTGGATCAACAGGTTGTCACTTTGACCTGTCATCTTGAGATCGGAATGTGGAGCGCATGCAGGTTCTGTCGGTCACGCCCGAAATCTTCCCGCTGATCAAGACCGGCGGCCTTGCCGACGTCGCCGGCGCCTTGCCGATCGCGCTTGCCGGCAAGGGCGTGGCGATGCGCACCCTGGTTCCGGGCTATCCCGTGGTGATGGCGGCCTTCGCCAAGAAGAAGGCGGTCTACCAATATCCGCTGCTGCAGGGCGCCAAGGCTTCGATCCATGCCGCCAAGATCGGCGATCTCGATCTCTTCGTTTTGGACGCGCCGCATCTCTTCGATCGCCAGGGCGGCCCTTACGGCACCGCCTCCGGCGCCGACTGGCCGGACAACTGGCGCCGCTTCGCCGCGCTCAGCCAGGCCGGCGGTGACATTGCCGGCGGCGCGATCTCCGGTTACCAGCCCGACATCGTTCATGCCCATGACTGGCAGTCGGCGATGACGCTTGCCTATATGCGCTACGGCAAGGCGGTCGGCGTGCCGTCGCTGATCACCGTGCACAACCTCGCCTTCCAGGGCCAGTTCGGCGCCGGCATCTTCGGCGAGCTCGGCTTGCCGAGCGTGGCGATGCAGCTCGACGGCGTCGAATATTATGGCGGCGTCGGCTTTCTCAAGGCCGGCCTGCAAGCCGCCTGGGCCATCACTACGGTCAGCCCGACCTATGCGCAGGAAATCCGCTTGCCCGAATTCGGCATGGGTCTCGACGGGCTGATCAACATGCGCTCCACCGATCTCTACGGCATCGTCAACGGCATCGACGTCGACATCTGGAACCCGCAGACCGACAAGCATCTGGTCGCCAATTATTCGGCCGAGACGCTTGCGGCGCGCGGCAAGAACCGCAAGGCGGTCGAAGAGCGCTTCGGCCTGGAAGCGGATGGCAGCCCGATCGTCTGCGTCATCAGCCGGCTGACCTGGCAGAAGGGCATGGACATCCTGGCCGCGGTCGTCGACGGCATCGTCGCCGCCGGCGCGCGGCTGGCGATCCTCGGCTCAGGCGACGCCGGCCTCGAAGGCACGCTGCTTGCCGCCGCCGCCCGGCATCGCGGCCGCGTCGGTGTCGTCGTCGGTTACGACGAAGACCTTTCGCACGTCATGCAAGGCGGCTGCGACGCCATCATCATCCCCTCGCGTTTCGAGCCCTGCGGGCTGACCCAGCTCTATGGCCTGCGCTATGGCTGCGTGCCGGTCGTCGCCAGGACAGGCGGTCTGGCCGACACCATCATCGATGCCAACGAGGCCGCCTTGTCGGCCGGCGTCGCCACCGGCTTCCAGTTCGCGCCCAACAATGGCGGCGCGATGCTCCACGCCATCGAGCGGCTGGTCGAGCAGCATGCGCGGCCCGCGACCTGGGCCTCGATCCAGCGCCAGGGCATGAAGGCCGATGTCTCCTGGGACAAGAGCGCCGAAAAATACGTCGAACTCTATCGCTTGCTGCTTTCAAAAAGGGCTGCCTGAGGCATGATCAAAACCGTCCCCACCAAACCCTATACCGACCAGAAGCCAGGCACCTCCGGCCTGCGGAAAAAGGTGCCGGTGTTCCAGCAGGAGCACTACGCCGAGAACTTCATCCAGTCGATCTTCGATGCGCTGGACGGTTTTCGGGGCAAGACGCTGGTGATCGGCGGCGACGGCCGCTTCTACAATCGCGAGGTCATCCAGAAGGCGATCGCCATCGCCGCCGGCAACGGCTTCGGCAAGGTGATGGTCGGGCAGGGCGGGATTCTGTCGACGCCGGCCGCCTCCAACATTATCCGCAAATACAAGACCTTCGGCGGCATCATCCTGTCGGCCAGCCACAATCCGGGCGGCCCGCACGAGGATTTCGGTATCAAGTACAATGCCGGCAATGGCGGCCCGGCGCCGGAAAAGATCACCGACGCGATCTTTGCCAAGTCGAAGCAGCTCAAGAGCTTCAAGATCGCCGATATCGGCGCCATCGACATCGACACCATCGGCACCGTCAAGGCCGGCGACATGACGGTCGAGATCTGCGACCCGGTTAAGGACTATGCCGAACTGATGGAAAGCCTGTTCGACTTCGACGCGCTGAGGAAGCTCTTCAAGTCGGGCTTCCGCATGCGCTTCGACGCCATGCATGCGGTAACCGGCCCCTATGCCAAGGAGATTCTCGAACGCCGGCTCGGCGCGCCGGACGGCACCTGCCGCAACTTCAAGCCGCTGCCCGATTTCGGCGGCCACCACCCGGACCCGAACCTGGTGCACGCAAAGCACCTCTATGACGAGATGATGGGGCCCGACGCGCCGGATTTCGGCGCGGCTTCCGACGGCGACGGCGACCGCAACCTGATCATCGGCAGAGGCATCTTCGTCACGCCGTCGGATTCGGTGGCGATGCTTGCGGCCAATGCCAAACTGGCGCCGGGCTACAAGGACGGCCTGAAAGGCATTGCCCGCTCGATGCCGACCAGCGGCGCCGCCGACCGCGTCGCCGAAAAGCTCGGCATCGGCATCTACGAGACGCCGACCGGCTGGAAGTTCTTCGGCAACCTGCTCGATGCCGGCATGGCGACCATCTGCGGCGAGGAAAGCGCCGGCACCGGCTCCAACCATGTGCGCGAGAAGGATGGGCTGTGGGCCGTGCTTCTGTGGCTCAACATCCTCGCTGCGCGCGGTGAGAGCTGCAAGGACATCGTAACCGGGCACTGGGAGACCTACGGGCGCAACTACTATTCGCGCCACGACTATGAGGAGGTCGAGAGCGATCGCGCCAACGCGCTGGTCGACGAGCTACGCGCCAAGCTCGGCTCGCTGCCCGGCACGACCGTGCGCGGCCTGAAGATCGCCAAGGCCGACGATTTTGCCTATCGCGATCCGGTCGACGGCTCGGTGAGCGAGCATCAGGGCATCCGGATCCTGTTCGAGGGCGGCTCGCGCGTCGTGCTTCGCCTCTCCGGCACCGGCACCTCGGGTGCGACGCTGCGCCTCTATATCGAGCGCTACGAGCCGGACAAGGCAAGGCACGACCTCGACACGCAGGAAGCGCTCGCGGCTCTCATCGCCGCCGCCGACGACATCGCCCGCATTAAGAGCCACACCGGCCGCAACAAGCCGAGCGTGATTACTTGAGGGTGGGGGCGCGCGACTCCCCCTTCTCCCCTTGTGGGAGAAGGTGTCGCCGAAGGCGACGGATGAGGGGTGCTCCAGCTTGGCGCAAACCGGCGCTCGCATCGCCGGCGCCTCATTTCTTCCAACACCCCTCATCCGTCTCGGCGCTGCGCGCCGATCCACCTTCTCCCACAAGGGGAGAAGGGGAGGCGCTCGCATGACCTTCGGCGCCACCATCACCCCCGAAGGCATCCGCTTCGCCGCCTGGTCCTCATCCGCGAGACGTCTTTGGGTCTCGATCTTCGACGACACCGGCGCGCTTGAAACCGACCGGGTGGAGCTCAACCCCGAAGGCGGGGGCGGGCACGCGCTCCTTGTCTCCGGCCTTGGCGACGGCGCGCGTTACGGCTTCCGCGCCGACGGCGACTATGCGCCGGAGCGCGGCCTGTGGTTCGATCCGAACAAGCTTCTCGCCGACCCCTATGCCGTCGAGGTCGATCGTCCATACCAATATCATTGGCGGCTTGCCGCCAAACGCAACGAAGGCGCCGACACCGCTCCGCTGATGCCGAAGGCGATTGCGCGTTCGCTGCCCAAACCGGTGCCGCCCCAGCCGCCGCTGTTCCGGCCTGGCGGGCTGATCTACGAGCTCAATGTCCGCTCCTTCACCAAGCTGCATCCGGACGTGCCGGAAACCCAGCGCGGCACCATCGCGGCGCTCGCCCATCCGGCCATCGTCGAGCACCTGAAGCGTCTCGGTGTGTCGGCCGTCGAATTGATGCCGGTCACCGCGTCGATCGACGAGCGGCATCTGCCGCCATTGGGGCTGAGCAACGCCTGGGGCTACAATCCCGTCACCTTCATGGCGCTCGATCCGCGCCTCGCGCCCGGCGGTCTCAAGGAACTGCGCGACACCGTCGCCGCTCTGCGTCAGGCCGGCATCGGCACCGTTCTCGACCTCGTCTTCAACCACACCGGCGAAAGCGACCGGCTCGGGCCGACTTTGTCGCTGCGCGGACTGGATGCGGTGGCCTACTACCGGCATCAGCCGGACGGCAGGCTGGTCAACGACACCGGCACCGGCAACACCGTCGCCTGCGACCATCCGGTTGTGCGCGAGATGGTGCTCGACACGCTGCGCCATTTCGTCAGCTTGGCCAGCGTCGACGGCTTCCGCTTCGATCTGGCGCCGGTGCTCGGCCGCGTCGACGGCGCCTTCGACCCGGAAGCGCCGCTGCTTCGGGCCATTGCCGGCGATCCCGGGCTCGCCGACCGCGTGCTGATCGCCGAGCCCTGGGACATCGGTCCGAACGGCTACCAGCTCGGCAATTTCCGGCCGCCATATCTGGAATGGAACGATCGTTATCGCGATGATGTCAGGCGCTTCTGGCGCGGCGATGCCGACGCGGTAGGCGTCTTGGCCACAAGGCTTGCAGGTTCCTCCGATGTCTTCGGCAGGGAGGGCCAACCGGCGAGCCGTGCGGTCAATTTCATCGCCGCGCATGACGGCATGACGCTGGCCGACATCGTCGCCTATGAGCGCAAGCACAACGACGCCAACGGCGAGCACAATCACGACGGCCACAACGACAATTTGTCATGGAACAACGGCGCCGAGGGCGAGACGGATGACGCAGCGATTGCCAAGGCGCGCTTCGACGACCAGCGCGCGCTGCTGGCGACGCTTTTCGCCTCGCGCGGCACCATCATGCTGACCGCCGGCGACGAGTTCGGCCGCACGCAAAAAGGCAACAACAACGCCTATGCGCAGGACAATGCCATTACCTGGCTCGACTGGGCCGGCCGCGATCAGGCGTTGGAGCGATATGCCTCATCGCTCTCTGCGATGCGTCGTGCCTTTCCCGCGCTGTCGGACACGCATTTCTTGACCGGAAAGCCGGCCGATGTTTCGGCCATTCCGGATGTCGAGTGGCTGACGGAGACGGGCGCGCCGCTCGGCGAGACGGAGTGGAACGATCCCGATCGACATCGCCTCGTCATGATGCTCGGCGATAGCGGAGGCAGTCGCCTTGCCGTCATGGTCAATGGCGACCGCCGCCAATGCGTCTTCACCTTGCCGGTCCGGGACGGCTACGAGTGGCACCCGGCGATCGAGGCGCAGCCGGTCGATCTTGCGCGGCCGCTGCCCGGCCGCAGCGTCAATTTCATGATCGAGCGGCGTGCCGCCCAATCGCGCAACGGGAAGGGCTTGTGATGGCTGCCGAAAATTCCGGGCAAGGGAGCGAATGGTGGCGCGGCTGCGTCATCTACCAGGTCTATCCACGGTCCTTCCAGGACACGACCGGCGACGGCAGCGGCGACCTCAAGGGCATCACCGCGCGGCTCGCCCATGTCGCGTCGCTCGGCGTCGATGCCGTCTGGCTCTCGCCCTTCTTCAAGTCGCCGATGGCCGACATGGGCTACGATGTATCCGACTATCGCGACGTCGATCCGATGTTCGGCACATTGGAAGATTTCGACGCGCTGGTCGCCGAGGCTCACCGGCTCGGCCTGAAACTCATCATCGACCAGGTGATCTCGCATTCTTCCGACAAGCATGAATGGTTCGTCGAGAGCCGTGCCAGCCGCGACAATGCCAAGGCGGACTGGTACGTCTGGGCTGACGCCAGGCCGGATGGCAGCGCGCCCAACAACTGGCAATCGCTGTTCGGCGGGCCGGCCTGGGAATGGGACGCCACCCGCCGGCAATACTACATGCACAATTTCCTCGCCGCTCAGCCGGATCTGAACTTCCACAATCCGGACGTTCAGGACGCGCTTTTGGACACCGTGCGCTTCTGGCTGGAACGCGGCGTCGACGGTTTCCGGCTGGACACGGTCAACTACTATGTCCACGACCGCTGGCTGCGCGACAACCCGCCCTTGGCCGCAAGTGCCGCCGGCACCAATGGCGCCACCAGCACCTATGCCTTCCAGGAGCATCTCTTCGACAAGACCCGTCCCGAGAACCTCGACTTTCTGAAGCGCTTCCGCGCGCTGCTCGACGAATATCCCCACCGCGCCGCGGTCGGCGAGGTGGGTGACGAGGAGCGCTCCTTGCAGACGCTCGCCGCCTATGTATCGGGCGGCGACAAATTGCAGATGTGCTACACATTCGACCTGCTCAGCCCGCAATTTTCCGCCGCCCATGTGCGCGGCTGCGTGGAGGCGTTCGAGACGACTGCCCCGGACGGCTGGATCTGCTGGGCCTTCTCCAACCATGACGTCGTACGCCATGTCAGCCGCTGGACGCGGCAAGGCGAGAGCCCGGGCGCGGTGGCGAAGTTCTCGATCGCGCTGCTTGCCTGCCTGCGCGGTTCGATCTGCGTCTATCAGGGCGAGGAACTGGGGCTGGAGGAGGCGGAGCTAGCCTATGAGGATCTGCGTGATCCCGTCGGCATCCGCTTCTGGCCCGGCGTGAAGGGTAGGGACGGTTGCCGCACCCCGATGGTCTGGCAGGCGGAGGCGGACAATGCCGGCTTCTCGACGGCCAAGCCCTGGCTGCCGGTGCCGCAGGCGCATCGCGCCCGGGCGGTCGACGTCCAGAATGGCGAGGAGCGGTCGGTGCTTGCCGCCTATCGCTCGATCCTTGCCTTGCGCAAGAGCCATCCGGCACTGATTGCCGGCTCGATCCGCTTTCTCGAGGCCGAGGGCGATGTGCTTGCTTTCCTCCGTGAGTGTGATGGCGAAAGGCTGCTTTGCGTTTTCAATTTCTCGACCGAGGCAACAGGCTGGGCGCTGCCCACCGAGATCGGCGAGGCCGAGATAACGGCATTTGACGTTGACGCCGCCGGCGTTCTTACCGGTGTGGTCGAGGACAGCGTGCTGGCGCTGCCGCCTCTGGGCAGTTTCGTCGGCAGGATTGGCTGACGGTTTCTTACTGAACCAGCACCGAACGTCCGCAGGTCGCGCCGGTCACGCGCACGTCCGCCTCGCCGACATGGACGCCCAGAGCTCCAAGCACATTGTAGAGGAGGTCGTCGACCGGCGCGGTCACGCCGTTGAGCAGCGTCGTCACCGCCGGCTTCACTGTGCCGAGCAGGGCGGTCATGTCGAGGCCGAGCCCCAGCGCGTTGACCGAGAGCGACAGGTTATTGATCAGCGATGTCGTCAGCGACTGCGTCAGGTTCTTCGTCGACACCGTCTTGATCGCCTTGTTTGCGATGTCGGTCGCATTGTAGATCAGGTTGGTCGGCGTCATGTTGGTGACCGAGAAGGCCGACGAGCCTGTCACCTGCAGCGGCGGGACGAGCAACAGCTTCAGGTCCGCGATATCGGCGTCGGAGAAGGACTGCGGCTTGGTGAAATCCGCGAAGCCGCTGGCATTGCTGTTGGCGAGATGGGCTGAGACCACGCCCGGCTGCGCGGCGATCGAAACCTTGATACTGGAGGGACCCGTCGGGCAAGTGATGTCGGTCAGCTTCGCTTCGGCATAGGCCACTTCGACATTGAGCGGCAGGTGGACGGCGACAAGACTGGTGCCGCCGCCGAGGTTGGAATTGCCGAGTGTCACGCTGGCGTTGAGCTTGATGCGGGTCTGCGCCGTGCGCACCACGGTGCCGGCTTCTCCCACTGCCAGCCAGGCCGAGTTCTGCATCGGCTCGCCGATGGCGATCGCAAGCGTCGTCGATGCCAGGCCCGGTATGGTGGCGCCGAGATTGACCGCGACCTGATTCGTGCCATTGGCCAGAGCGGCAGCCGCGGTGAGCATGCTGAGCGCGCTGGCTGTCACGTTAAGGCCGGCCGGCTTTTGCCCGATGCCGAGATCACCGACGGAGCCGAGATCGATGAGGGTGCTGAGCGGAATCCTGACCGTATTGGTGGCGCTGGAGGCCATGGTCTGCAGAGCGAGTTTGGCTGTGCGGTCGAGCCCCGGCACATTGGCCATTGCCGTGGCGATCTGTCCGATCGTTGCTTTGGAGGCGAGCACGTCGTTGTAGGAAACGCCGGTCAGATGCAATTGCGTCGCCAGCGCATCGGTGAACGAAAGAACGTCGACATCGGCCGACACCAGTGAATTGTAGTCCATCACGCTGAGCGAGATGTTGCCGCCGAGAAGGCCGCCGAGAAGCGCGTTGAGAATGCCGCCATTGAGGCTGGCGAGCCGCGAGCCGACCGAAAAAGCCGCTTGCGGCTGCGCGCTGGCGATAGCGGTCGTGCCGAGAGTGGGCGGCGCCATGATCGAGCCGGCGAAATAAAGCGTACCCTGCTTCTTGAGCGTCACCTGGACCGCATTGTAGGGCAGCTTGCCCGCCTCGAACCGGCTGCCGGCGGCAATGGTGCTGACGCCCGTGTAGCGCCCTGGCACGACCTGGACGACCGCCTTGCTGGCGGTCGGCGCCACGGTCGCGCCCTGTTGCTGCACGGCGACCGAGGTGATACCGTTGTCGCTGAGCACGGTCAGCACCGCCTGCTGGGCGTTGGTGATGTTCGAGGCCGCGGTGATTGCGGCAAGGTCGACGATCGACTGCGCGGCGCGGCGCTCGTTGTAAAGGGAACCTTCGTCGATCGCGAAGGCGGTCAGCGCCAGCGCCACCGGCGTGCACAGCGCGGTCATGACGGCGAAATTCGCGCTCCGGTCGGCGAGCAGCCGTCGCGTCGCCGCCATGAAAGCAATTCCAGGAAAAGTGCGAGGCGGTTGAGTTCGGCGACCTCGCCGTAGCCTTCCGTCCGGAATTGCGTCACTGAAAACAGATGGAGCGGTCTGGCCTTTTCGGGAAACGATAAGCCGCTCCAGCCCCCCCTTGATGGGCATCATATGCCTCCGACGCGGATCGTCGATTGACGTTGGATCGTCGTGCCCGGCAGCGGCAGCGTCCGGAACAGGTTCCAGATCGGCAGGTTGCGCGCATCGTAGGTGACCGAGACGACGAACTGGCTGCCGTCGACGGCGCTGTCCTGCGCGTTGACGGTCAGCTTGTTGGCGTCGACGAACGGATAGCCCGAGACATCGTGAGTGATGAAATCGGTAACCAGCGCCTGCCGCTCGGTCTGGTTGAGGCCGGCAATCGCGGTGCGCGCCGCGTCGGCGGCGATCTGCTGCACCGAATGGCTGGCGCCGAAATAAATCCCATATGCAACCATGCCGAGCAGAAGCAGGATGAAGACCGGCGCCAGCATGGCAAATTCGATTGCCGACGTGCCCGTGGCGTCAGCCCGGAAACGACACCACGGAACAAGCAATTTTCGGTTCTTCAGCATGGCGCGGAGAATGCCAAAGGCCGCCTGCAAAAACAGAAAACAGCTGGAACAACCGGCAGGTGTGGCAAGTTGAAAGCAAGCTCTAAGCTTTAGGTTTCGCTGTTTTAGCGTTATGGCGCTCACTTTGCGTCAAGCAGGCAATGGTTGAAATAAGATTTCGCTCTGTCTAGTCTCCTGCCACCAGCCGCCGGAAGGAACCGGCGGCACGCCTGAAACGGGGCCGTTTCAACGGTTCCGAGGTGTCAAAACTTAAGAAGGCGCGGCTGAGGGGCTGCGCCGACAGGGAGAAACTTCATGCTGAAAGACATGCTGAAGGCGACGGTGTTCGCCACCACATTGGCCTTGGCCACCGGCACATTCTACACGCCTGCCTTCGCCGAAACCGTCTACAACCGCGGCGCCGCCGCCGAGGCGGAGACGGTCGATCCGCACAAGACGTCGACTGTCTACGAAGCCGATATCATACGCGACCTGTTCCAGGGCCTCGTCATGCATGATCAGAAGACCAATCTCATTCCGGGCGCCGCCGAAAGCTGGACGGTATCGGATGACGGCACCGTCTACACCTTCAAGCTGCGCAAGGACGGGCTCTGGTCGGACGGCACCCCGGTGACGGCGGACGACTTCGTCTATTCGTTCCATCGACTGGAAGATCCGGCCACCGCTGCAGAATACGCCTCGATGCTCTATCCGGTGAAGGGCGCCGAGGACTTCAACACCAAGAAAGGCAAGGCCGAGGATATGGGCGTGAAGGCGATCGACGCCAACACGCTTGAAGTCACGCTCAAGGCTCCGACGCCCTACTTCCTGGAGATGCTGACCCACCAAGCGACCTATCCGGTCAACAAGGCTTCCATGGACAAGCTCGGCGCCGACTGGATCAAGCCGGGCAAGCTGGTCTCCAATGGCGCCTATACGCTGGCGGAGTGGGTTCCCAACGACCATATGAAATTGGTCAAGAACCCGAAATTCTGGGACGCCGCGAGCGTCAAGCTCGACGTGGTCAATTACATCCCGACCGAGGATCGCTCGTCGGCGATGAAGCGTTTCGAGGCGGGCGAGCTCGACAGCTATGGCGACCTGCCGACCGAGCAGCTCGCCGATCTCAAAACCAAATTCGGCGACCAAGTCCGTGTCGGGCCGTATCTCGGCACTTATTATTACGCGGTCAAGACCGACAAGGCGCCTTGGGACAATGTCGAGTTGCGCAACGCCATCTCGATGGCGATCGACCGCGACTTCCTCGCCGAGAAGGTCTGGCAGAACTCGATGCTGCCTGGATATTCGATGGTGCCCCCGGGCATCGAGGGCTACACGCCGGCACTGGCCAAATACGCCGACATGCCGCAGATCGACCGCGAGGATGCGGCCAAGAAGATCCTGGAAAAGCTAGGCTATACACCCGAGCATCCGTTGAAGATGGAGATCCGCTACAACACCTCGGAGAACCATAAGAACACGGCGGTGGCCATCCAGGAACAGCTGAAGCCGCTCGGCGTCGAGGTGACGCTGCTCAACACCGACACCAAGACCCATTACAGCTTCCTCGAGCAGAAGGGCAACTACGACGTCGCCCGTGCCGCCTGGATCGCCGACTACAAGGATCCCGAGACCTTCCTCGGCATCTCGCGCAAGGCGAGCGGCAACAACTACTCGAACTACAACAGCCCTGCCTATGAAGCCGCCATGGACAAGGCGGCTGCCGCAGGCGGCAAGCCCGAGGAGCGCATGAAGGACCTCGCCGCAGCCGAGCGCATCCTCGTCGACGACGTTGGCGAGATCCCGCTTCTCTACTACAGCTACCACGACATCGTTTCCTCGAAGCTGCATGGCTTCGACGACAATGTGATGGACATTCATCCGTCCCGCTTCATCTCCAAGGACTGAAAAAAACCTTGGCCGTGCCGCCGCTCTCTTTTTGGGAGCGGCGGTCGCGGTCTGTCGTCGTGCCGGGCCGAAAGTCGGATTGGATTTTCGGGCTGCCCGGTGCGAAGATCAGAGATGCCGGCGCGCCACGGATCTTCGACTGGAGAGCCTGTCGCCCTGGCTGAAGCGGGGCGCCGATGCTGCGTTATGTCTTCCGGCGGCTGTTGACCGCCATCCCGACGCTGTTCGTCATCGTGACGGTGGCGTTTTTCCTGATCCGCGTCGCGCCAGGCGGCCCGTTCAACCAGGAGCGGGGCCTGAGCCCCGAGATCAGGGCCAATCTCGAAGCCCAGTTCGGCCTCAACGATCCGCTCTGGCTGCAATATGTCCACTATCTCGGCAATCTTTTGCGCGGCAGTTTCGGCCCGAGCTACAATTTGCCCGATTTCACCGTCACCGAACTCTTCGCCAAGGGCCTGCCGATCTCGGTACAGATCGGTAGCTCGGCACTGGTGCTGGCGCTGCTGTTGGGCTCGATCCTCGGCACCATCGCCGCGCTCAACCAGAACAAAATAGGCGACTATTCGGTGATCGCCTTGGCCACCGCCGGCAGCACCATCCCCACCTTCGTCACTGCGCCGGTGATCCAGCTCGTCTTCGGGTTGTCCTGGAAGCTGTTGCCGATCGGCGGCTGGGGCGACGGCGCCTTGATCAATAAGGTCGGTCCGGTGCTGACGCTGGCCTTGCCGCAGATCGCAATCGTCGCCCGACTGATGCGCGGCTCCATGATCGAGAGCCTGCGTTCGCACCATATCCGCACCGCCCGCGCGCTCGGCCTATCGGACTGGTCAGTGGTGGTCAAGCATGCGCTGCGCGGCGCCGTGCTGCCGATCGTCTCCTTCACCGGTCCGGCGGCGGCCGCGCTGTTGACCGGCTCGATCATCGTCGAGACCATCTTCTCTATCCCCGGGGTCGGCCGCTACTTCGTCGATGCAGCCCTCAACCGCGACTATACGCTTGTCATGGGAACCGTGGTGGTGATCGCGCTCTTCACCATCGTCTTCAACCTGATCGTCGACCTGCTCTATGCGGTCGTCGATCCGAGGGTGCGCTATGACTGACCTCGCCGTCGCCGTGCCCGAGCCGATTGTCGGCCGCTCGCTCTGGGGCAACGCCTGGGCGCGGCTCAAACGCAACCGCGCCGCGATGCTCAGCCTCTATTACCTGGCCTTCATCGCCGTCATCAGCATTTGCGGTCCCTGGGTCGTGCCGCACGCATACACCACCATATATGGCGACTATGTGCGCATGCCGCCTAGCTTTTCGGCCTATCCGAAACCCGACATGATCCAGGGTGCGCTGGGCGACGCCATCAAGCGCATGCGCGCCGACATCAAGGAATGGCACCAGGACGGCAATCGCGTCATCGTCACCGTCACCTCGACCAAGCCGATCGACGACCGCAACATCCGCTATCTCGACCGCTCCGACGCCTTCGACGACACCAGGATCGAGAACAAGTCGCCCGACGGCCTCGAAGTGACGATGAGCTCGGCCGTGAAGCAGCAATATTTCTTCTTCGGCACCGACAACACCGGCCGCGACCTGCTTTCGCGGACGCTGATGGCCGGACGCATCTCTCTGGCCATCGGCCTGCTCGCCGGCGTCGTCGCCGGCGTCATCGGCGTCATCTACGGCGCGACCGCGGGCTTCTCCGGCGGCAAGGTCGACGAGGTGATGATGCGCATTGTCGACGTGCTCTATTCGCTGCCCTTCATCTTCTTCGTCATCATGCTGGTGGTGTTTTTCGGCCGCAACTTCGTGCTGATGTTTCTGGCGGTCGGCGCTGTGTTGTGGCTCGACATGGCGCGCATCGTGCGCGGCCAGGCGCTGTCGATCCGCAGGCAGGAATATGTCCAGGCGGCGGAGGCCATGGGCGTCGGCCAGCGCGGCATCCTGTTGCGCCATGTCATCCCCAACCTGCTTGGCCCGGTGGTCATCTACATGACGCTCTTGGTGCCGCAGGTCATCATCCTGGAGAGCTTCCTGTCCTTTCTCGGTCTAGGCGTGCAGGAGCCGATGACCAGCTGGGGCGTGCTGATCTCGGTCGGCGCCAAGAACATCGGCTACGCCAACTGGCTGCTTTTGTTCCCGGCCTTCTTCCTCGTCTCGACGCTGTTCGCCCTGAATTTCGTCGGCGACGGCCTGCGCGACGCGCTCGATCCCAAGGACCGCTGAGATGACTGGTTCCGAAACGATCCTCAGCGTCAAGGACCTGCGCGTCCGCTTCCAGACCCTCGACGGCGCGGTCGAGGCCGTGAAGGGCATCAACATCAAGGTCAACGCCGGCGAGACGGTCGCCGTCGTCGGCGAATCCGGCTCCGGCAAAAGCCAGACGATGATGGCGGCGATGAGCCTGCTTTCCTCCAATGGCGAGGCGACCGGCCAGGTCGACTACCGCGGCCGCAATCTCCTGACGATGTCAAAGAGCGAGCTGAACCAGGTGCGCGGCCGCAAGATCAGCATGATCTTCCAGGAGCCGATGACCTCGCTCGACCCGCTCTACACAATCGGCAACCAGCTGATCGAGCCGATCCGCCGGCATCGCGGGCTTTCCGCGGCGGCCGCGCGGGAAGAGGCGCTGAAATTGCTCAGGCTGGTGCATATTCCCGATCCCGAACGGCGGATGAAATCCTATCCGCACGAGATGTCGGGCGGCCAGCGCCAGCGCGTCATGATCGCCATGGCCTTGGCCAACGATCCGGACATCCTCATCGCCGACGAACCGACGACGGCGCTCGACGTCACCATCCAGGCGCAGATTCTGATGCTGCTTGCCGAACTGCAGCGCAAGCTCGGCATGGCCATCGTCTTCATCACCCACGACCTCGGCATCGTGCGCCGCTTCGCCGACCGCGTCTATGTCATGCGCCTGGGCGAGGTGGTGGAGGAGGGCGATGCGGAAGCGCTCTTCGCCAATCCGCAGCATGCCTACACCAAGATGCTGCTCGCGGCCGAGCCGACGGGCACCAAGGTGGCGCCGCCCGCCAGTGCGCCGGTGCTGCTCGAAGGCCGCAATGTCGAAGTCGTCTTCAAGATCGGCGGCGGCTTTCTTGGCGGCGAGCCGCTGATGCTGCGCGCGGTGGACAGGATCTCGATCCGGCTGAAGCGCAACCAGACGATCGGCATCGTCGGCGAGTCCGGTTCAGGCAAGTCGACGCTGGGCCGCGCGCTGCTCAGGCTCTTGCCCAGCGACGGCGTGATCCGCTTTGGCGACCGCGACATTTCGGACGCGGACCGCCAGGCGATGCGGCCGCTCAGGCGCGAATTGCAGCTCGTGTTCCAGGATCCGTTCGGCTCGTTGTCGCCGCGCATGACCGTCGGCCAGGTGATCACCGAGGGCCTTTTGGTGCACGAGCCCTCATTGACCGGCAAGCAGCGCGACCAGCGCGCCGTCGAGGCGCTGCGCGAGGTCGGCCTCGACCCCAATGCGCGCAACCGCTACCCGCATGAATTCTCCGGCGGTCAGCGCCAGCGCATCGCCATTGCCCGCGCCATGATCCTGAAGCCGAAAGTGGTGGTGCTCGACGAGCCGACCTCGGCGCTTGACCGTTCCGTGCAGAAGCAGATCGTCGAGCTGTTGCGCAAGCTGCAGGCCGACCACGAGCTGTCCTACCTCTTCATCAGCCACGACCTCGCGGTGGTCCGCGCCATGGCCGACTACATCATCGTCATGAAGCAGGGAAAGATCGTCGAGGAAGGGCCGACGCAAGAAATCTTCGACAATCCGCGCGAAGCCTACACCCAGACGCTGATGAACGCCGCGATCGATACGGCACGGTTCCGCATGAGCGCTTGAAGCCGGGGCAAGCTTGACCTAGCTCGCCTCACGGCGAGGACGGGCACCTCTGGTTCCGCGTCGCGACGATCACCTGCTGCTGTTGCTGCAGCCGTTCGATCCGCGCGGTTTCGCGATTGGCGATCGCCGTCTTCACGCGCTCGCTGCCGAGCAGCCATGTCGGCACGCTGGTGTTGGCGACCTTGCCGCGAGCGATTGCGGTGCGTGAAATATCGGTCGCGGTGTCGCCGACCGCATTGTTGAGCTCGGGGCAGTTCATTTTGTCGTAGTTCGCCGGGCTGATCGACGCGGTGGTCGATGAGCAGCCCGCCGCGAACAAGAGGACCGCAATTGTCGGTAGAATGGCCGTCGGCGTGAACTTCATACTCTCAACCCTGGTTCGCCGTCCTGCGGTCCCGCGCATCCAGGAGCATGGCGGGTTGCCATTAGGCCAAAGTGAGAAACCGTTGTCGAGCGTTGTCGCACGATTCTGTTTTCGAAGATCACACATCGTTCGAGCGACGGTATTGGCATAATATGCTATCCCCCTAGATCATGCCTGTTGAATTGGAGCTGATACCGCGATGCCGACCCGCAATGTTGTCCTGACGGAACACCTCGAAGAGGTGATCGATCGGCTGGTGAAAACCGGGCGTTATCAGAACGCCAGCGAGGTATTGCGTGACGGCTTGCGGCTGATCGAGCAGCGCGAGGCGAGGGAGTCGGCAAAGCTGGCCGCGCTCAGGGAGGCAGCCAGCATCGGTTTCCACGACATCGAGCAAGGCCGTTTCGAGGATATTGCTGGAGACAGTCTCGAAAAACTTATGAATGGCCTGGGGCGGCAGGCAAGCTTACGCGCGAAAAAACCAGGCTTGTAACGCCATGGTCCTGTACCGGCTTTCAGCAGCCGCGAAGGAAGACATCGTTCAAATACTCGCCTACACGGAAGTTCAATTTCGGCGAGATCGCGCGTGTCCGTTACGAAGGGTTGCTGATTGCGGCGCTGCGCGACATTGCTGCCGATCCCGAAGGGTGGGCAGCATCGCCCGCGCGGACCTGGGAAACAATATCCGCAGCTATCACTTGCGCTATAGTCGGGATCGAGCACGGACCGAACACGGCATTGTTCTGCGACCACGCCATTTTCTGCTCTACCGGATGACGCTTGAGGTCGTCGGAATTGGCCGCGTTCTCCACGACGCGATGGAACTCCGGCGCCATCTGCCGGAGAGCTACGGCGACGATTGACGGCAGTCCGGATTTCAGACGGATGGCGATTTCGGGAAAGGCCAAGTGCTTGTTTTTTCTGGTCGGAGTGGCAGGATTTGAACCTGCGACCCCCTCGTCCCGAACGAGGTGCGCTACCAGACTGCGCTACACTCCGTGACCAGACCGCGGGCTTATAGCTGCCGCTTTCTGATCCTGCAAGCGGCAATGGCAGTCCTTCTGTCGCATTTCCTTTCTTTCGCGAAGCTTGGCCCAATGGCATAGCATTTGGTTGTGAGGTAAAGGTGGGCTTAAAGGCTTTTGTCGTAAGTCCGACCCATGGGAGCCGGACTTTTGACAGGGTCGTTCATGAGCCAGCGCATCGTCAGTTTCGTCATGAGCGGCGGCGTCGGGTCGCGGCTGTGGCCGCTATCGCGCGAGGACAACCCCAAGCAGTTCCACGACTTCTCCGGCGACGGCTCGATGCTGGCCAAGACCGTGCGCCGGCTGGCGGCGCGCACGCAAGGCGAGACGCCGATTTTCTTGATCGCCTCAGAGCGTCACGCCGACCGCGTCCATGCCGACCTTGCCGGCATCGATCTGGCCGGCGGCGGACCGCTGTTCGAGCCGACGGGCCGTAACACGGCCGCCGCCGTGGCGCTGGCCAGCCTGCGCACGCTCTCCGACTATGGCGACGAATTGGTTCTGGTGGTGCCGTCCGATCATGAGATCTCGACGGCCGCTCAGTTCTGGCAGAGCATCGAGGCGGGCGCGGCCGCGGCAAATGCCGGGCGGCTCGTGGTGTTCGGCCTGAAACCGACACAGCCCGAGACCGGCTACGGCTATATCGAGGTCGGGACCGGCAGGGACGGCGTCTTCGACGTCTCGCGCTTCGTCGAGAAGCCCGATCTTGCCACCGCGCAGGCCTATGTCGACGCCGGCAGCTTCTACTGGAACACCGGCATCTTCCTGTTTCGCGCCGGCGCAATGCGCGACGCCTTCGCGGCCCATGAACCGAAAATCTGGCAGGCGACGGAGGCCGCCTACGAGGCTGCGACCAGCGATCTGTCCGGCCTCTATATGCCGCTGGACCTTTATTCCGCGATCCCGTCGACCTCGATCGACTACGCCATCATGGAGCAGGCGAAAGATATCGCCATGGTGCCCGCCGGCTTCCGCTGGAACGATCTCGGCTCCTGGCAGTCGCTGCTCGATGTCGGCCCGTCCGACAAGGGCGGCAACGTCATCGTTGGAGACGTCGTCGCCATCGATTGCGAGAATTCCTATATCCGCAGCGAGGGTCGGCTGCTGTCGGCCATCGGCATGAAGGACGTGGCGATCGTCTCCACGGCCGATGCGACGTTCGTCGCGCCGGTCAGCCACAGCCAGCACGTCAAGAAGATCGTCGAGCAACTGGAGAAATCCGGCCGGCTCGAAACAAGGTTCACGCCGGCGCATGACCGCGTCATCGAGAGCGGCGCCTGGCGGCGCCGCGTGCGCCACTGGCTGTTCGAGGAGACGCTGCCGCTATGGTCGACGCTCGGCGTCGACGAACGCCATGGCGGCTTCCACGAGGCGCTGGGCTTCGACGCCGCGCCGCTGATGAAACCCAAGCGCATGCGCACCCAGGCGCGTCAGGTCTATGCTTTCGCGGTCGCCAAGGAGCGCGGCTGGGACGGCCCGGCCGACCGGCTGATCGCGCACGGCATCGACTTCATGGCGGGGCAGGGCCGCACCGATCGCGGCGGCTGGGTGCGCACGCTCAACATCGACGGCTCGGTCGCCGATCCGGTCGAGGATGCCTACGACCATTCCTGCGTGCTTCTGGCGCTCGCCCACGCCCATATGTCGGGCCATCCCGACGCGCTGCGGCTCGCAGAGGAGACATTCGCCTTCCTCGACGCGCATCTGGAAGATGCCCGCCTGACCGGCTTTCTGGAAACCTCCGACGGCGCGGAGGAACGGCGCTCCAATCCGCACATGCATCTGCTCGAGGCCTTCCTCGCCTGGCACAAGGCGACGGGCGAGCGCGCCTATCTGCGCCGCGCGGCACGCATCATCGATCTTTTCCGCAGCCATTTCTTCGATGCCGAAAGCTGGACACTGGGTGAATATTTCGACGACGGCTGGAAGCCGGCGGCGGGCGAGAAGCGGAGCTGGACCGAGCCTGGCCATCACTTCGAATGGGCCTCGCTGCTGGTCGATTTCGCCGCTCGCAGCGGCCAGGGCGAACTCACCGCTTTCGCGCGCAAGCTCTATGCCTCGGCCGTTGCCAACGGCCTGAACCGCGCCACCGGCCTCGCCTATGGCGCCGTCTCGCGCCAGGGACTGCCGCTCGACACGGTCTCGCGAAGCTGGCCGCAGGCCGAGGCGATCAAAGCGGCAATCGCGCTCGACGGCTCGGGCGGGCCGGACCTCAAGCCCGAGATCGAGGCGCGCGTCGGCCGCCTGTTCCGCTGGCACATAGATCCGGCGCCGCTCGGCCTGTGGATCGACCGCATCGACGAACGCGGCCGTTCGCTGGCGACCGACGTGCCGGCCAGCATCTTCTACCACCTAGTCTGTGCGCTGACGCAGTATCTGGACGGAACGACGGAGAAGGGGTGAAGGTTGGAAGAGGCGGACGCCGGCGACTTTGTAGACCTTCCGGGCGATACAACCCTTTGGAAGACCCAGGGCATTCCGCCGACAAGGATTAAACTCCCAATAGAAGCCCGCAGCCGCTTTCCTTGGTACTTGCCCATCTTCGGCATAGCCTCGGTGTGGGCACTATCTTCTTCAGTGAGCTTCTACTCCACTGCGGTCCAAAACTGGGAAGCAGGAAATTCACTCGACCGGCTGGGGTGGCTTGCTGGGATCCTCGGCTGTCTTCTTGTCGGCGCACTGTTCGCGGGAACGCTAGCAAGGGCGGCAATGGACGCGGCGAGTTCACGTCCATCGCTCATTCTCACGAAAGAAACCCTATGGGATAGGCGGCAGCTGGATGGCCCGATGCCTTGGAGCAACGTCCAGCGCGTAAGCTTTATATCCAGTAGGGCTTCGTTGGCCGCTCATCTGAAACTTACCCGACCAGTGTATGTCAGGAGCGGGCTGTTCCGGTTCGGTGGGGCAGTCACGAGCAGGCTCAGATCAAATGTGGTCGTCTTGATTTCGGACCTTGACGTGGACGAGGGAGTGATCAAGAAGATCATCGTAGCCCTCCCTAAGAATGTGCGACCGTAACTATTCAGTAGGGCGCTGCCACGTCCCCCGTTTCGACATAAACCGCCTTCAGCTGTGAATAATGCGCCAGCGCGGCCAGCGAATTCTCGCGGCCGATCCCGGACTGCTTGACGCCGCCGAAAGGCATTTCCACCGGCGTGAGATTGTAGGCGTTGATCCAGCAGGTGCCGGCCTGCAATTCGGCGATGACGCGATGCGCGCGCGGCAGGTCGCGCGTGAACACGCCCGCCGCCAGCCCGAATTCGGTATCGTTGGCGCGCTCGATCACCTCGTCCTCGCTGCCGAATTTGAGCACGCTCATCACCGGTCCGAAGATCTCCTCGCGCGCGATCCGCATGGTGTCGGCAACATTGGTGAACACCGTAGGCTCGATGAAAAAACCGCCTTCGAAACCCTGCAGTGACGGCAAATTGCCGCCGCAGGCTAGGCTGGCGCCATCCTGCTTGCCGGCTTCGATATAGGAAACGACCTTGTCCTGCTGCGCCTTGCTAACCAGCGGACCCATCTGCGTTTCCGGATCGAGCGGGTCGCCGATGCGGATTTTCTTGGTGCGCTCGACAAGCCGCTCGACGAAGCGGTCGTGCAGGCCCTTCTGCACGAAGACGCGCGTGCCGTTCGAGCAGATCTGGCCGGTGGAATAAAAGTTGCCGAGCATGGCGCCGCCGATGGCGTTCTCGAGATCGGCGTCGTCGAAGATGATCAGCGGCGACTTGCCGCCGAGCTCCATCGTCGCGTGCTTCATTTTCGAGCCGGCAAGCGACAGCACCTTGCGGCCGGTCGGCACCGAGCCGGTCACCGAAACTTTTGCCACGACATCATGGCCGACGAGACCTGCGCCGACATCGCCGTAACCCTGCACGACGTTGAACAATCCGTCGGGCAGCCCCGCTTCGCTGTATATTTCGGCCAGCGCCAGAGCCGAAAGCGGCGTGTTCTCCGACGGCTTGAACACCATGGCATTGCCCATGGCCAAAGCCGGCGCCGACTTCCAGCCGGCGATCTGGATGGGATAGTTCCAGGCGCCGATGCCGACGCAAACGCCGAGCGGCTCGCGTCGCGTGTAGGCGAAGGGTCCGCCGAGATCGATCATCTCGCCATTGAAGGCGGCGACCGCTCCGGCGAAATATTCCAGGCAGTCGGCGGCCGAAGGGGCGTCGGCCACCAGCGTCTCCTGGATCGCCTTGCCGGTGTCGAGCGTCTCTATCCGGGCAAGATTGGCATTGCGCGCGCGCAGGATGTCGGCGGCGCGGCGCAGGATGCGTCCGCGCTCGACCGGCTTCAGCCGCGCCCAGGCCGGCTGCGCGGCGCGCGCGGCCTCGATGGCGAGCTCCAGAACGTTCGGCGTTGCCGAATGCAGCGTTGCGATGGTCTCGCCCGTCGCCGGATAGATCACCGGCAGCGGCGCACCGCCTTCGTCCTCGATGTAGCGGCCGTTGACGTAGTGCGATGCCGTCGGTTGGGCGCGCATGGCTTTCTCCAGAACTGTTGGCCGATCGGGCGGTCTGCCCGACAATGCCCTATCGGTCCGCCACCTGCCAGCGCGGATTGATCCACGGTTCCTGGTTGGATGGCGCCAGCGGCGTTCGGCCAAGGATGTGGTCGGACGCCTTCTCGCCGGTCATGATCGAGGGCGCGTTGAGGTTGCCGTTGGTCACCCGCGGGAAGATCGAGGAGTCGGCGACGCGCAGCCCCTCGACGCCGATCACCCGGCATTCCGGATCGACGACACTGGTCAGGTCATCGGCGCGGCCCATCCTGCAGGTGCCGCAAGGATGGTAGGCGCTCTCGGCATGATCGCGGATGAAGGCGTCGAGCTCGTCGTCCGACTGCACATGGCTGCCCGGTGAAATCTCTTTGCCGCGAAAG
The DNA here is from genome assembly GCF_020165015.1 of Mesorhizobium sp. CA7. Lineage (NCBI taxonomy): Bacteria > Pseudomonadati > Pseudomonadota > Alphaproteobacteria > Hyphomicrobiales > Phyllobacteriaceae > Mesorhizobium > Mesorhizobium sp. CA7. Next base: position 20,026 of record NZ_JAIUHH010000004.1, on the reverse strand, counting down.
CCATCGAAGGCTTTCTGGCCGAAAATCTCGCGCGTAAGCCGGATGCAGTGGCGGAACTCGCTCCAGTCGTCCGGATGCGACATATAGTTGAAGCGGATCACCGGCTTGGCCTTCGGATCGGGCGAGCGCAAGCTCACCGAGCCGCGGGATTTCGAGCGCATCGGGCCGACATGCGCCTGGAAGCCGTGCGACTTCGCCGCCGACTTCCCGTCGTAGCGCACGGCCGCCGGGATGAAGTGGTACTGGATATCGGGGTAGTCGACGCCGGCCTGCGAACGCACGAAGGCTGCCGCCTCGAAATGATTGGTGGCGCCAAGGCCGGTCTTGAAGAACAGCCATTGCGCGCCGATCAGCGCCTTGGAGAAGGGATTGAGCACCGAGTTCAGCGTGATCGGCTTGGTCGATTCCTGCTGGATATAAAGCTCCAGGTGGTCCTGCAGATTGGCGCCGACGCCCGGCCGGTCGGCAACCACCTGGATGCCGTTTTCCTGGAGATGCGCACCCGGGCCGATGCCTGACAGCATCAGGATCTTCGGCGAATTGATCGACGACGCCGCGACGATCACCTCACGCCGCGCCTTGACGACCTGAATCTTTTTGTCAGCTTCGATCTCGACGCCGATCGCGCGTTGATTCTCGATCACCACGCGCCGGGCGAAACCCTTGAGCAGCCTGACATTTCCGCGTCTGAGCGCCGGCTTGAGATAGGCGTTCGCCGCCGACCAGCGGCGGCCGCCCAGAATGGTCTGTTCCATCGGCCCGAAACCTTCCTGCTTCGAGCCGTTATAGTCGTCGGTGAGCTCGAACCCGGCCTGGCGGCCTGCCTCGACGAAGGCGCCGTAGAGCGGATTTTTCCGCGTGCCGCGCTGCACATGCAGTGGTCCGCCTTTGCCCCGCCAGCCGTCCTCGCCGCCGTCGCAGTCCTCCATGCGCTTGAAATAGGGAAGCACGTCGGCGAACGCCCAGCCTGCGGCGCCCTGTTCGGCCCAGTGGTCGAAGTCATGCGCATGTCCGCGCACATAGACCATGCCGTTGATCGAGGACGAGCCGCCGAGCACCTTGCCGCGTGGGGTGGCAAGCACGCGCCCGCCGAGATGCGGCTCCGGCTCGCTGGCGAAACCCCAGTCGTAAAGGCTCATATTGAGCGGGATCGACAGCGCCGACGGCATCTGGATCAGCGGCCCCATATCGGTGCCGCCGAACTCGATGACGATCACCGAGTGCTTGCCGTCTTCCGACAGCCGGTAGGCCATGGCCGAGCCGGCGGAGCCGGAGCCGATGATGACGAAATCCGCTTCAAGCATTGTTCATGTGCGCCATAAAGTCGGCGAGCGAGACATTGCCGCCGGTTGCAACCACAAGGACGGTCTTGTCCTTCACATCCACCTTGCCGCCGAGCAGCGCTGCGAGCGATGCCGCGCCCGAAGGTTCGAGCACCAGCTTCATCCGCTCGAACGCGATCTTCATCGCCCGCCGCACCGAGGCGTCGTCGACGGTGACACCGCGCACCCCGGCAGCGCTCACCGCCGCGAAGGGCGCGTCGCCGGGCTTGCGCGCCATCAGCCCGTCGCAGATCGATTTCGGCCCGATCGGCATCGTCTCGATCGCGCCATGCGCCAGCGACGAGCCCATGCCGTTGAAACCTTCCGGCTCGACGGCGATGATCTCGGTCTTGGGCGACAGATAGTGGAAGGCCAGCGAAACACCGCCGATCAGTCCGCCGCCGCCGACCGAGCAGAACACCAGATCGGCATGCGCCTTCTTCATTGCCAGCTGGTCGAGCGCTTCAAGTCCCGCGCCGGCCTGGCCGGCCACGATCTCAGGATCGTCGAAGGGATGCAGCAAGGTGAGGTGCTCGCTCTCGGCGATCTCGCGCGCTTTTGCAGCCGCAACTTCCTCGCGGGCGCGCTCGCCATGGTCGGTCAGCACCACGCGCGCGCCATAACCGGCGGTCGCGTCGCGCTTGGCGGCGGGCGCGTCGATCGGCATGACGATGGTGACGGGAATGCCCAGCGCCTGGCCGGCCGCCGCCAGCCCTTGCGCGAAATTGCCGGAGGAATAGGCGACGACCCCCTTTTTCGCTTCATCCGGCGAAAGCCGGTTCAACCGCCAATAGGCGCCGCGCACCTTGAAGGAGCCGGCCCATTGCAGCGACTCCGGCTTGACGAAGATCCGCGCTGCACCTGTCTCTTTTGCGAGCGCAACCGACTCCAGCAGCGGCGTCACCTGCGTGGCCGTCGAGGTGACGGCATAGGCCTGTTTCAGATGGTCGAGTGTGGGAACGAGAACGTCAGCCATTATTCGCCTCTCGGATAGCGTTTGCTCTCTTCGAGATTGTCGAGGTTCATGTGATTGCGCATGTAGCGTTCCGACGCCTTCTGCAGCGGCTGGAAATCCCACGGGTAGTAGGCGCCGTTGCGCAACGCCGGATAGACAACCCAGCGGCGCGCCTGGCTTTCGCGCACGGCGGCGTCGAAGGCAGCCATGTCCCAGCGGGCCCTGACATTGTCCATGAACATCGCCACCAGGGCTGCGTTCGCCGGATCCTCGGCGAGGTTGTCACGCTCGAGCGGATCGGTATCCAGATCGAACAGTTGCGGCGCGTCGAGCTCGCAATGGACGAATTTGTATTTGCCGTCGCGCATCGCGACCAGCGGCGCGTAGGAGCCTTCGGCCGCATACTCCATCAGCACCGGCCCGCTTCGCGCTTTGCCGTCGAGCAGCGGCAGCAGCGACTGGCCGTCGGTCCACGGCGCGATTGCGGCGATGTCTATGCCGGCGAGGTCGCAGAGCGTCGGCGTCACGTCGAGATTGGAAACCGGTGTCTTGATCGGCCCGGCCGGAACGCCCTTGCCGGCAATCATCAGCGGCACGCGGGCAGATCCCTCGAAGAAGCTCATCTTGAACCACAGGCCGCGTTCGCCCAGCATGTCGCCGTGGTCCGAACAGAACAGGACAGTGGTGTCGTCGAGCATGCGGGTACGCTTGAGGACGTCCAGAATCTCGCCGAGCTTGTCGTCGACATAGGAGATGTTGGCGAAATAGCCGCGCCGCGAACGGCGCACCTGTTCTGGCGTGATCTCGAAGGCTTGGTAGTCGCTGGCGCGATAGAGCCGTTGCGAATGCGTATCCTGCCCGTCATGCGGGATGAACGGGGTTTCAGGATCGAGCGCCTGGCAGTTCTCGTAGAGATCCCAATATTGCTTGCGCGCCACATAGGGGTCGTGCGGATGCGACAGCGAAACGGTAAGGCACCAGGGACGGTGACCCGCGTCGTCCTGCTCGCGCGACAGCTGGTAGAGTTTTTGCGTGGCCAGGAACACGACCTCGTCGTCATACTCCATTTGGTTGGTGATCTCGGCGACGCCGGCACCGGTGACCGAACCCAGATTGTGATACCACCAGTCGATGCGCTCGCCGGGCTTGCGGTAATCCGGCGTCCAACCGAAATCGGCGGGATAGATGTCGGTGGTCAGCCGCTCCTCGAAACCGTGCAACTGGTCGGGCCCGACGAAGTGCATCTTGCCGGACAGGCAGGTATAATAGCCGGCGGCGCGCAGATGGTGGGCGAAGGTCGGAATGGAAGACGTGAACTCGGCGGCGTTGTCATAGACCCCGGTGCGCGACGGCAATTGCCCGCTCATGAATGACGCGCGGCCAGGCGCGCAGAGCGGCGAGGCGGTGTAATTGTTGGCGAAACGCGCCGAGCGCGCGGCAAGCGCCTTCAGGTGCGGCGCGTGCAGGAAGTCCGCCGGGCCGTCCGGAAAGAACGTGCCGTTGAGCTGATCGACCATGACGATCAGGAAATTGGGTCGCCGGGTGGTCAAGGCAGGCTCCGTCCGTTGAGCTTGGTTTCGAGATAGTCTTCCACGAGCGCGATCGCGGTCTGCGCGTCGGGCACGCCGTCTTTCAGCGCGCGGCGGATGTAGAGCCCGTCGATCAGTGCCGCGGTCGCTTCCGCCACACGGTCGGCCTCGGTCCGAGGCAGGATGCCGGTCAGCCCGCTCATCAGGTTCGAATTGAGCCGCCGCGCATAGATGCGCAGCAGCCGCCGCAGTTCCATCGATTTCTGCGCCTCGACATAGAAGGCGAGCCAGGCCGCGATGATCTGAGGCTGGAACTGGTCGTCGGAAAAGCTGACTGCGACGACGGCCGAGACGCGCTGGCGCGGCGTGGCGGCAAGGCTGAACGCGCGTCTGGTGTCGGTGTTGAGCTCGGCGAGGATGTGCCGCATCGTCGCGAAGAGCAACTCGTCCTTGGCGCCGAAATAGTGATGCGCCAGCGCCGACGACACGCCGGCGCGGCCGGCGATCTCCGACATGGTCACGTCCAGCGATCCGCGTTCGCCGATCGCCGAGATCGTCGCGTCGATCAGTGCCTTGCGGCGCACTGGCTCCATTCCGATTTTCGGCATTTTGGAATCCGGTTCTGCGGTTAGATTATTTTTTATTGACGCATCAATCAATAAAAAATCGACATGGGATCAACCTTTCAGTTCGATCTGGTCCATGCCTGGGGCTGGAAAACGGTTCACTATTGAACAATATTGAATCACGTGCCGCGCGCGATCGTGCTAGGCTGCGGCGCAAATGGAGGCTGCCATGACCGCATGCATCGTCGGCTGGGCGCATTCGCGCTTTGGCAAGCTCGAAGGCGAGACGCTGGAGGGCCTGATCACCAAGGTCGCCGTCGAAGCGCTCGACCACGCCGGCATCGGTCCGGACGATGTCGACGAGATCGTGCTTGGCCATTTCAACGCCGGCTTCTCGCCGCAGGATTTCACCGCGAGCCTCGTGCTCCAGGCCGATGACCGGCTGCGCTTCAAGCCGGCGACGCGCGTCGAGAACGCCTGCGCCACCGGCTCGGCCGCCGTCCGTCAAGGCATCCGCTCCATCGACGCCAACGCCGCTCGCATCGTGCTGGTGGTCGGCGCCGAGCAGATGACGACCACGCCCGGACCCGAGATCGGCAAGAACCTGCTCAAGGCCTCCTACCTGCCGGAAGATGGCGACACGCCGGCTGGCTTCGCCGGCGTCTTCGGCAAGATCGCGCAGGCCTATTTCCAGCGCTATGGCGACCAATCGGACGCGCTTGCCATGATCGCCGCCAAGAACCACAAGAATGGCGTCGACAATCCCTACGCCCAGATGCGCAAGGATTTCGGCTACGAGTTCTGCCGCCAGGAAAGCGAGAAGAACCCGTTCGTCGCCGGTCCGCTGAAGCGCACCGATTGCTCGCTGGTCTCCGACGGCGCCGCGGCGCTCGTTCTCACCGACACGGCGACGGCGCTGAAGATGCGCCGCGCCGTAACTTTCCGCGCCAACGAACATGTGCAGGACTTCCTGCCGATGTCGAAGCGCGACATCCTCTCCTTCGAGGGTTGCGAGCGCGCCTGGGAGCAGGCGCTGAAGAAGGCTGGCGTCACGCTCGACGACCTCTCCTTCGTCGAGACGCATGACTGCTTCACCATTGCCGAGCTGATCGAATACGAAGCGATGGGGCTCGCCAAGCCAGGCGAGGGCGCCAGGCTGGCGCTGGATGGCACGACCGCAAAGGACGGTCGGCTGCCGGTCAACCCGTCCGGCGGCCTGAAGGCCAAGGGTCACCCGATCGGCGCTACCGGTGTCTCGATGCATGTGCTGACAGCCATGCAGCTCACCGGCGAAGCCGGCGGCATCCAGGTGCCGGGCGCAAAACTCGGCGGCATCTTCAACATGGGTGGCGCGGCGGTCGCCAACTACGTTTCCATCCTCGACCGGATCAGGTAGAAGCGGCCCGCATCAAAGCGCGCCCTCCTTGGGCGGCGCGTGCGGGAGGCAACATGACAAATCCGGTTCTGGTCGAAGTCACGCGCGGCGAGGTGGTCGAAAGCGCCCACCGCGGCGCGGTCTCCGTCTTCGATGCCGACGGCAAGGCCGTCTGGGAGATCGGCGATACGGACCGCCCGGTGTTCCCGCGCTCGGCGGTGAAAGCAATCCAGGCATTGCCGCTGGTCGAATCGGGTGCCGCCGATGCCTACGGCTTCGGCAACCGCGAGCTGGCGCTGGCCTGCGCCTCGCATTCGGGCGAGCCGGCCCATGTCGAATTGGCCAACGCGATGCTCGCCAGGGCAGGCCTCGACAGGACGGCGCTGGAATGCGGTGCGCACTGGCCCTCGAGCCACGACGCCACCATCGCGCTCGCTCGCGCCGGCAACGTGCCGAACGCCTTGCACAACAACTGCTCCGGCAAGCATTCCGGCTTCCTGTGCACCTGCGTGCATGCCGGCATTTCCCACGCCGGCTATGTCAAAGCCGGCCACGCTTTGCAGGAGATGGTGCGCGACGCCATGCAAGCCGTGACGGGCGCGGCGCATGACGTCGATCATTGCGGCATCGACGGCTGCTCGATCCCGACCTACGCCGTGCCCTTGAAGAGTTTTGCGCTGGGCTTTGCCCGCATGGCGACGGGCAGGGGCTTTGCGCCCGAGCGCGCCAAGGCGGCGAAGCGGCTGCTCGCCGCTTGCATGGCCGAGCCGTTCCTGGTCGCCGGCACCGGCAGGGCCGACGTCGCACTGATGCGGGCGGCACCCGGTCGCATCTTCGTCAAGACCGGCGCCGAAGGCGTTTATTGCGCGGCATTGCCCGAACTTGGCCTCGGCATCGCCTTGAAATGCGATGACGGGGCCGGCAGAGCGGCGGAGGTGATGATCGCCGCCGTGCTGGCGAAGCTGCTGAACGGTGATGCGGTTGCGGCAAGGCTCATCGAACTTGCCCATCCCGCGGTCGAAAGCCGCATAGGTGCCAAGGTCGGCTTGCTGCGGCCGACAGCGGCGCTCAACTAGCTGTCTTCAGCGACAGCACCAAAGTCATCCGATTCTTTGGCGAAGCCTGAAAGCCATAGCGCTCATAAAACGTCTTGGCTTCATCCGATATGGCATGAACCAGCAGACCGCGAATGCCGAGAATGGCTGCCGCTTGGCCCGTCCGCAGCACCGCGTCCTGCAGCAGAGCAACACCCAGACCCTTGCCTTGCCAGTTCGCATCGACAGCCAAACGGCCAAGCACAGCCATGGGCACGGGATCGGGCATATTGCGCCGGATCGAACCGGGCGCATCCGCCAGGTCAAGTCCGCCCGATGAAAGGCAGTAGTAACCGACGACGCGCGTACCTTCCGCAATCACGTAGGTTCTGGACGCACCGCCGACTTGATTGGCGCGCGCCCGCCGTCGAAGCCATTGATCCAGGCTGTCGGTCCCGCTTTGAAAAAGGTCGAGCTCGTGCGCATCGGCTAAAAGAGCTGGCGCCGAAAGCATCAGTCCTGCCAAGGCTTGGGCGCATTCATCAGGCGGGCGAATCCCTCGCCGCTCGGCGGCTGGTCGAGGATATCGAGATAGTGCCGATAGCTTTCGGCATCGACCTTGACGAGCGTCTGGTCGAGCAGCGTGTCTTCGGCTGCGCGGTAGGCAGCGTCGATCATGAAGTCGGAGCGGGTCTTCCCCCGTATCTTCGCGGCGCGGTCGATCAGGATGCGGATATCCTCGCGGATGCGCAGATTGACGGGCTTGGCGTGGGTGTCCTGGTTTTTGGTGACCATGGCGAAGTATCCTTCCATCACCGATATAGCATTTTTGCATACACAATGTGTATCTAAATCTGAGATTGCCAATTTCATTGCTGGCGACCTGGACTGCGCCGGTTCTACGCAAAACCGAACAGCAGCGAGTTCATGTTTCTGCTAGTCTCCCTAACCATCAATCGATGCTGGGCGCTGGCTATGCTGGAATCGGACAAGGTGTTTGCCGGGTCGATCCCGGAAAATTACGATCGTCATATGGTGCCGCTGATTTTCGAGGCCTATGCCGCGGAGACCGCGCGGCGGGCGGCGTCTTTCTCACCCTTGGCCGTTTTGGAGACCGCCGCGGGCACCGGAGCCGTCACCCGTGCCTTGGCGCCGAAACTCTCTCCTGGTGCCAGCTACATCGTAACCGACCTCAATCAGCCGATGCTCGATTATGCGGCTTCGCGCCAGGGGCCTGACAGCCGCATTACCTGGCGCCAGGCAGATGCCCTGAAGCTGCCTTTCGAGGATGCGGCCTTCGACCTCGTCTGTTGTCAGTTCGGCGCCATGTTCTTTCCCGACCGTTCCGCTGCCTATCGCGAGGCAAAGCGTGTGCTGAAGCCCGGCGGACATTTCCTCTTCAGCGTTTGGGATCGCATCGAGGAGAATATATTCGCCGATGACGTGACGAATGCTCTCGCCAGGATATTTCCGCATGATCCGCCGCGCTTCCTGGCGCGCACGCCGCATGGTTACCACGACAAGGACCTGATCCGCAGCGACCTCGAAGCCGCGGGATTCTCCGATGTGACGATCGACACCAGGGCCGAGCAGAGCCGCGCATCCTCGCCACGCGTTCCCGCCATCGCCTACTGTCAGGGCACCGTGCTTCGCAATGAGATCGAGGCCAGGGAGGCCGGAAGATTGGAGTCGGCAACTGACTACGCCGAAGCCGCAATAGCCGACAGACATGGTAGCGGCGAAATTGCCGCCAAGATCCAGGCGCATATCATCGTGGCCGTGGCCTAACTCACCTTGTTGCGCTCCACGGTGAGATGCGCGTAGCCCGTATCGGTTGACTGCGTGAGGTCCCCGGTCACTGGATCGGCCCAGCGCTGGCCGACAATGGCGCCGTTTTTCGCGCCGTCGATGACATTGTCCGAGATAACGGCGCTGCCTGAACCTTCGACGACCGAAGCGACGATGCCGGTGCCCGCCTTGCGGATGATGTTGCCTGTCGCCACGACATTGCGCAGATAAGGACCCCAGCCGAGCTGCATGCCATAGAGCGGCGCGTTCTCGACGACGTTGCCGGACACCGTCGTGTCGGCCTCGGCGCTGATGCCGACGCCGAAGCCGGGCGGATCGGCGGTGTAGGGGCCGATGGTCGAGAGGTTGCGCACGATATTGTTCGAGCAGACGGCCATCCGCCCGCCTTCGTTGAAATTGACGATCGAGATGCCGTTGGCGGCGCCGTCGACCAGATTGTTGCTGATGATTGCGCCTTCGAAGGAGAATTCCGAATAGATCCCGGTTTCGCCCGAGCGCGAGCAGGTGTTGCCGGTGATCTGCAAATTGCTTGAGCTGTTGGCGCGGATCGCGGTGAAAGCACAGTCGGAGACGACGTTGCCGGAGATGATGACGTTGTCGGCGCGGAAGGCATTGATGCCGTTGCCGTTCTGCCCGGTGCCGCCGCTGCGCGCGCCGATCCTCTGCACGCGGTTGCCGCTGACGATGGTGCCGTCTTCCGCAGCCTGCCAGCGATGCACCAGTATGCCGCCATTAGCGCAGTCCGAAATGTTATTGCCCGAAATCTCCAGCCCGCCGGCCTCGACTGAATAGATGCCGGCATCTGCAGCACCCGAAATATCCGAGCGACCGACGCGACCGACGGCATGCTCGAGCGCCAGCCCGTTCTTGCCGCTGCCGGTCACCTGGCAATTGTCGATGACGAGATGGGCGACACGGCGCAAGTCGAGCAGCCCCTGCGTGTAGTCGGCTAGCCAGCGGTTGGCGCCGTCGAGCACCAGCCCGCTGAGCTCGATATGCTCGGCTTGTTCGGCCATCATCAGATGGCCGTTGCCGCCATAGACGATGCGCGTCGCGCCTGGCACACCCGACAGGCGCACGCGCTCGGGCAGCTTCAGGTTTGAGACGAGATAGCTGCCCGGCGGCAGGAATACCGGCTGGTCGCGGTCGCTGGCCTCGGCCAGCATCCTGGCAAAAACCTTGCTCTGGTCGTCGACCGCGCCCGGCTGCACGCCGATCTCCGTGGCGTTGATCGAGCCGCGCATCGCGGCCATCTCGATGCCCGGCAGCGACTTGGCCGATGCCTTGCCGGCAAAGACGCCGGCAACGGCGAAGCCGGCGGTCCGGGCAAGCAGCGTTCGTCTGTTCAACATCGGCACAGGTCCTGGCGTTTCGCCCTGTCTGTCGCAGGAATCGTGCCAAGGCGGGCTCATCGGCAAACCGCTTGTGCAGTCGCCTCGCCAAGCCTAAGTTCACCGCATGAGCAGAGCTTTCACGCGCGAAGAAGACAGCGAGAACGCCATTGCCGGCGTCGGCGAACGGCCGGTCAGCACGCACCGCAACCTGGTGACGGAGCGCGGCCTGGCGATGATCGAGGACAATCTCGCCGAGCTGCGCGACCTGATGGCCAAGGCTGAAAGGCGTGGCGACCGCGAGCGCCTCGCTGTCGTATCGCGCGACCTGCGCTACTGGACCGCGCGACGCGAAAGCGCGGAGCTTTCGGTGCCGGAGCCGGGCAGCGATGTGGTGCGCTTCGGCATGGGCGTCACCCTGGAAGGCGATGACGGCAGGAAGGTGCATTGGCGCATCGTCGGCGAGGACGAGGCCAATCCGTCGAAGGGCAGCATTTCCCATGTCTCGCCGATGGCCGTGGCTCTATTCGGCAAGAAGATCGGCGAGGTCGTGACCGTCAACGGCAAGGAATGGGAAATCGTCAAGCTCTCGGACAAGGTCGAGAACTAGCAGCCAAGCCTAATTGCCAGCTGCTGTAACAACCCAGCTTCGTATTTGTCCACGACATCGCGAGCAGCGTTCATTTGCCGTTTGTAGTTGTCGTGGCGGATTGGCCTTAGAATGACGCCGTCGTCGGTTTCGACGATCTGGAGCTCATCGCCGACCTGAAGGTTCAAGCTGTCAAGCATTTCGCGTGGCAGTAGCAAGGCCCCCGATCCGTCCTCAAGCCCGTGGATGGTTGTCTTGAACATCAGCACGCCATGGTTGCATCTATTTCCATAGAACAACCTTTTGGCCAAATCAGCAAGCCCTCACTGATCGGCCAGCAACCGATCCATCAGCCGGTTGGCCGCTTCCGGGATGACGGTTCCCGGCGGGAAGATCTCCGCCGCCCCTGCCGCCAGCACCGCGTCGTAGTCTTGCGGCGGGATGACGCCGCCGGCGACGATCAGCATGTCGCCATGGCCAAGTTTCTTCAGCGCGTCCTTGAGCTCTGGGATCAGCGTCAGGTGCCCGGCGGCTAAGGAGGAGGCGCCGATGATGTCGACGTCATGCTGCACCGCGAGCTTGGCGATCTCATCCGGCGTCTGGAACATCGGCCCGACGGTCACGTCGAAGCCCAGATCGGCGAATGCGCTGGCGATCACCTTCTGGCCGCGGTCATGACCGTCCTGGCCCATCTTGGCGACCAGGATGCGCGGCTTGCCGCCGGATTTCTTTTCGAACGCTTCGATCTTTTCCTGCAGCCGCTCAAGCGCCGGGTTGTCGCCGAGCGCCTCGCGATAGACGCCGAAGATCGTCTGCACCGCCGCCGTGTGGCGGCCGAATACTTTTTCCAGCGCCAGCGAAATCTCGCCGACGGTAGCGTTGGCGCGCGCCGCGCGGACCGCGAATTCGAGCAGGTTCTCGTCGCTCTCGGCGGCACGGGTCAGCGCCGCCAGCGCATTCTCCAGCGCCGCGACGTCGCGTGTGCCTTTCAGCCGCTGCAGCTTCGCCAATTGCCTGGCCTTCACCTCGGCATTGTCGATCTTCAGCACATCGACGTCGATATCCGCTTCAGGCCGGTGCGCGTTGACGCCGACCAGAATTTGCTCGCCGGAATCGATGCGCGCCTGGGTACGCGCCGCGGCTTCCTCGATGCGCAGCTTCGGAATGCCCTTCTCGATCGCCGCCGCCATGCCGCCGAGGCTTTCGACCTCCTCGATATGGGCGAGCGCGCGCGCCGCCAGATCGTGCGTCAGCCGCTCGACATAGGCCGAGCCGCCCCACGGATCGATCATGCGCGTGGTGCCGGATTCCTTCTGCAGGATGAGCTGCGTGTTGCGGGCGATCCGCGCCGAATGGTCGGTCGGCAGCGCCATCGCCTCGTCGAAGGAATTGGTATGCAGCGACTGCGTGTGCCCCTGCGTTGCCGCCATCGCCTCGATCATCGTGCGGATGATGTTGTTGTAGGGGTCCTGCGCCGTCAGTGACCAGCCGGACGTCTGGCAATGGGTGCGCAGCGACAGCGAGCGCTCGTCCTTTGGCGCAAAATTCTTCTTCATCAGGTTCGACCACAGCAGCCTTGCGGCCCTGAGCTTGGCGACCTCCATGAAGAAGTTCATGCCGATCGCCCAGAAGAAGGACAGGCGCGGCGCGAAACGGTCGATGTCGAGGCCGGCGGCGACGCCGGCGCGGGCATATTCGATGCCGTCGGCGATGGTGTAGGCAAGCTCCAGATCGGCCGTCGCGCCGGCTTCCTGCATGTGGTAGCCGGAAATCGAGATCGAGTTGAACTTCGGCATATGCCTGGAGGTGTAGGCGAAGATGTCCGACACGATCCGCATCGAAGGTTTCGGCGGATAGATGTAGGTGTTGCGGACCATGAACTCCTTCAGAATGTCGTTCTGAATGGTCCCGGCGAGATCGTTCTGGGCGACGCCCTGTTCCTCCGCCGCCACGATGTACAGCGCCATGATCGGCAGCACCGCGCCATTCATCGTCATCGACACCGTCATCTCGTTGAGCGGAATGCCGTCGAACAGCTGCCGCATGTCGAGGATGGAATCGATCGCCACGCCCGCCATGCCGACATCGCCGGCGACGCGCGGATGGTCGCTGTCATAGCCGCGATGCGTGGCGAGATCGAAGGCGACCGACAGGCCTTTCTGGCCGGCCGCGAGGTTGCGCCGGTAGAAGGCGTTGGATTCCTCGGCCGTCGAGAAGCCGGCATATTGACGGATCGTCCAGGGCTGCTGGACATACATGGTGGAGTAGGGGCCGCGCACGAAGGGCGGCAGGCCTGGATAGGTGTCGAGATTGGCAAGCCCCTTGAGGTCGCCTTCCGTGTAGAGATGTTTTACGGCGATGCCTTCCGGCGTCATCCGCTGGCCCTTGATCTCGACCGGCGCGCGACGCGGCTCCGACCAGCCGATCTGGCTGAAATCCGGGATCATGATCCGGCTCCGATCGACTGGTCGATGCGCACCGGAAACAGCGGCTCGCAGGTCGCAACGCCTTCGGTCAGGGCCGGGCGCCGCTCTTGCGGCAGTGTCTCGACCGGGCGCTCTGTGCCGACGCGGTAAAGCGTCGTGCCGACAATGCCGCGTTCGCCCGACCGGTAAGCGCCATTGCGCTTGGCGGCGGCCGTCTGGACGCGATTCTGGATATAGCCCTGCTGCAGGCTGGCGAGCACGCCGCCCTCGGCCTCAATGCGCTGGAATTCTTCCCAGGCCGCGGCGCAGAGATCGTTGGTCAGCGTCTCGACCGAACCGGAGCCGCAGGCCGGATCGGCGACATGGCCGATGTGGCTCTCCTCGGCCATGATCAACTGCGCGTTGCGGGCGACGCGGCGGGCAAAGCCGGCCGGCAGCCCATGCGTGATGGTATGCGGCAGGATCGAGATCGAATCTGCGCCCCCGGTTGCCGCCGCGAAGGCCGCGATCGCCGTACGCAAAATATTGGTCTCCGGGTCGGCCATCGTCATCATGCGGTACGAGGTCTCGGCATGGATGCTGGCGGTCGAGGCTGGGATGGAGCAGGCTTCCTGGACCCTCGCCCAGAGCTTGCGCAACGCCCGCACCTTGGCCATCGACAGGAACTGGTCCTGGTCCACGCTGAGCGCGAAGCCGATATAGGGCGCCGCATAGACCAGCGGCTGGCGCGCCTTCTCGAACATTCTGAGATAGGACACGACCGATGCCATCATCGTGCCAAGCTCCTGCGCCTCGGTGGCGCCGGCATTGTGGAAGACGCGGCCGTCGGCCTCGAGCAGCACGCCCGGCACGCCCATCGAGAAGAAATGCGCCAGCGACTGCGGCATCGATTCCTGCAGCGCCTCGATCGAGGTGCGCAGCCGCCCGGTCCCGGCGAAGATCGCCGCCGGATCGATGCCGAAGGAAAGGTTGAGCTTGGCCGGATCGGAGCGGCGTTTGCTCAGGAAGGCGAGCAGCCAGTCGGCCACGGCGCGGCTCCACGGATGCGCGTCGATGCGCACTTGCACGCGGTTGAGCGGCACGCCGTCGAGCACTCTTTCCAAGGCTTCCGCGGTGCGCGGCAGGCCGTAGCCGAAGGCATTCGGCGCACCCTCGAAGACAAGCGACAGGCCGGTAGCGCCTTGGGCGATGTCTTCCAGGGCTTGCGCGCTGGCCCGGGCGACATCCGGGTCGTCGACGCGCTGACTGACGATCCAGGGCGCGGTCGGATTTGTACGCGGCAACGGCTCGGCGGTCGTCGAGCGCTGGCTCAGCGGCTCGATCCGGATGCCGTCGTCGGTATGGGAAACGAGCTTTTCCTCGAAGGAACCGCCGGCAAGGGCCTTTTCCGCCAGCGCCAGCCAACGCTTGGCGTCCGGGTTCAGAAGGTCGACATCCCTGGTCAAGGCGCCGGCGCCCATCGCTCTCCTCGCTTCTTGGCCGCATCAGCCGGTCCAACCAATCTAAGGTCAGGAACTGGATATCACAATGCGTCATCCGGCCGGTTCTCGCGGCCAGGCAATCGATTGCCAAACATGCGCAAAATCCGCAAGCGCCAAAGGCCAAATTCGATGCACCCCAAAACGATACCGGGCATTGCCGCATGCGACTGGCGTTACTATACGTCGGGAGAGGCTTTGAGCGAAACAGATTGCGGAGACCGGATATGGCTGACGAGACCAGCATCTTCATCGGCGCCAGCCGCAAGCCCGACGATTCCTATCAGCGCGCCGAAGAGCTGCTGCTGCGCTACGGCAACCGCCACGGCCTCGTCACCGGGGCCACGGGCACTGGCAAGACCGTCAGCCTGCAGGTCCTGGCCGAGGGCTTTTCCAACGCCGGCGTGCCTGTCTTCTGCGCCGATATCAAGGGCGACCTTTCCGGCATATCCATGATGGGCGAGGCCAAGGATTTCCTGGTCAAGCGCGCCGAGCAGGTGAAGCTCGCTCCTTATCAATTCCAGGAATTCCCGGTCATCTTCTGGGACCTGTTCGGCGAGCAGGGCCATCCGATCCGCGCTACCATTTCCGAAATGGGGCCGCTGCTTTTGTCGCGGCTGATGAACCTCACGGAAGCTCAGGAAGGCGTCATGAACATCGCCTTCCGCATCGCCGACGAGGAAGGCCTGCTGCTGCTCGATCTCAAGGACCTGCAGGCGCTGCTCGCCAACATCGCCGAGCGCGCCGACGAACTCAGCGCACGCTACGGCAATGTCACCAAGCCGTCGGTCGGCGCCATCCAGCGCACGCTGCTGGTGCTGGAGAGCCAAGGTGCCGCCAACTTCTTCGGCGAGCCGGCGCTGCGCATCGCCGACATCATGCGCACCACGCGCGACGGCCGCGGCGCGATCAGCGTTCTGGCAGCCGACAAGCTAATGATGAATCCCAGGCTCTACGCCACCTTCCTGCTCTGGCTGATGTCGGAGCTGTTCGAGGAGCTGCCCGAAGTCGGTGATCTCGACCGGCCGAAGCTGGTGTTCTTCTTCGACGAGGCGCATCTTCTGTTCGAGGATGCGCCGAAGGTGCTGATCGATCGAGTCGAGCAGGTGGTGCGGCTGATCCGCTCCAAGGGTGTCGGCGTCTATTTCGTCACCCAGAACCCGCTCGACATCCCGGAAAAGGTGCTGGCCCAACTCGGCAACCGCGTCCAGCACGCGCTGCGCGCCTATACGCCGCGCGAGCAGCAGGCGGTGCGCACCGCTGCCGAGACCTTCCGGCCCAATCCCGATTTCGATTGCGCCACCGCCATCACTCAGCTCGCCACCGGCGAGGCGCTGGTGTCGATGCTGGAGGACAAGGGCGTGCCGGCCATGGTCCAGCGCACGCTGATCCGGCCGCCGTCCTCACGGCTCGGACCGATCACGCCCGATGAGCGCCGCAAGATCATCGCCGAGAGCCCGGTCACCGGCCAGTACGACGAGGCCGTCGATCGCGAATCGGCCTTCGAAATGCTGCAGAAAAAGGCCAAGGAGGCGCAGGACGCCGAGGCCCAGGCACAGCAGCAAAACAGCGGCGGTTCGCGCTGGACCATTCCGGGCTTCGAGGATGTCCTGGGGACAGGCAACCGGCGGTCGTCAAACCGCCAGACCGTGGCCGAAGCCGCCATCAAGTCGGTGGTGCGCTCGGTCGGCTCGTCCGTCGGCCGGGCCATCGTGCGCGGGATTTTGGGCAGCCTGGCGCGAGGCCGCTGAAGCAAAGAGGCGGCACCGCACTCGGCGCGACGCGAATCACGCCCCGCAAGCTTTGATGTCGGGCGAGACCTGCTTGCCGTCGCGCGAATCCGTCACGGAAATGCGCCGCCCCTGAGAGCCGTCCTCGTTACCTCGCGACGATCAAATCTTACCCGTCGACGGGTCAGCCGCATCCGTGGCAGCTAAAACTTTTCGCAAGGGAACTTTTCCCGACGGAACAGCAATTTCATGAAATACCGAATGGACCAAATCATGGCCTTTGACGGCTGTTGCCGGGGGGCAAACTGGATAGCGCCGACAGCACGTGCGATCACGAACCATTGTGTCCAGGGAACCAAAAGCGCCCGCTAAGGTTGGGCCAAAGCTGCGGAGGGCTGAGCATCAGGAGTCCGAGTTGCGGCGCGATGACGATCTGCCAGCCTGGTATTCGGAAATTCCTGCTGAAAGGCGGCCACTGCTGAACGCGAAAGGCGGGCTGTCGATCGGCCACGCTCGCCTCGTGGAGCAATTCCTGAGCGAGAACTTTTCGCGCAAGCTTGCGCTCGCCGAGATGGCGGCTGTGTGCGGGCTGTCACCCTACCATTTCGCCCGTGCTTTCTCCAAGACGTTCGGCGTGACGCCGCATCAATATGTTCTTGCCCTTCGCCTCGACTTTGCCGAGAAGCTGCTGGCCGACAGGCGCATGTCGATCACCGACATCGCCTATCTGAGCGGCTTCTCGAGCCAGAGCCATCTTACCACCACGATGAAGAAATATCGCGACGTGACACCAATGCAGGTGCGAGAGAGGCTGGTTCGATCGCGGGCCGGCAGGCAGGGCTAATTCCCGCGCGGTTATCTATGGATCGGCTTATAAAAGGTATTACTAAAGTAATTTTGCGTTAACCTATGGAAGATCTACGGTATATTTTCAGATAAACAGCAATTTGTTGGAATACGAGCCCCTGAAAACCTGTCTTTCTGCAGCAAATCCGGTATTCGGATTCTAAGCTGGCCGAGGGGACATGAGCGACGACACGGCGGTTCGCCGGAGCCTTTCCGAGGAGATCGGTTACTGGCTGGAGTCGGCATCGAGGACGCTTGAGAAGCGCTATGGAGATGGCGTGCCCCTGGCCAAGCAGGACATGCTGCTGGCCCATTATCTCTACGGCCTCACGACCGTCGTTCACGCGCATGACACGCCTGCCGTCCATCTGGCGGCGGTGCGCTCCTATCTCGAGCGGCTGATCCCAACCGAGCGGGTTGCCGCGGCGCTCCAGGCTGTGCCCGAGGCGGGTGACGCCTGGCTTGAAAACACGCTCGATCGCGTCGAGGCGATCGGGGAAAAACAGGGCCATGCGCTGCTCGCGCGCGGCGTTGATGTGATCATTCCATTTTCGAGCAGACACGCTTTGGCGGCAGGGTCGGCGGAACCTGCCGTTATCGAGCGCGATCCACCCAAGGAGGCATTCTCGCAATGAACTTCAGGCAAGAACGTATCAGTCAGCGCGGGTCGGCCCGATTTGCCGGAAACTGGGTCTCCGGCGCCACCGACTGCCGCTCGCTCCGTCGTCGCCTGATGGCGGCGCTGCGCAACGCGCATCGAGTGCTTGGCCTCGGTCGCAAGAATATGGGTCTCGGAACACTGGGCAGCGGCGGCAACGCGCGTTCGGCTCTGGCCTGCGGCATGAGCCCGGCCAGCATGCTCGGCGGCCTGGCGGCAATCGCCGCGCTCGGCCTCGCCACGCCGGCGCTGGCGCAATATGCCGCGGGCGGCGGTTCGGCGACCGGCGGCAACTCCGTCGCCATCGGTAACGGCACCGCGACGAATGGCAATAACAGCGTGGCGTTGGGCAGCTCCAACAGTGCAACGGGCGACGGCACGATTGCCATCGGCTATGCGATGGGTGTCAATGGCCTCAATTCCATAGGCATCGGTGTCTTCGCAGGCGCAACCGGCGTCAATGCCCTCGCCGTGGGCGGGAACGCCAAGGCCAACGGGGACGGATCAAGCGCTATTGGCGTCAATTCGGTTGCAACCACAAGCGCGGCCGCCTTTGGCAATAATGCGCGTGCCGATGGAGTGAACTCCACGGCGATCGGCACTGTTACCCGCGCGACCGGGCTGCGCGCCACCGCGCTCGGGTTCGGGGCAACAGCATCCGGCGTGGATTCGATTGCCCAAGGTAACAGTGCCATCGCAAGCAACCAGAATGCCGTCGCCATCGGCTTCCAGGCGGTCGCTACGCAGATCAACTCCATCAATATCGGCGGGCGCACTCTTGCGGGAGCGGGCGCTACTGCGCAGGGCGCCATCGCCCTTGGCACGGATGTGACGGCGTCTCAGCAAAACACCGTTGCCATAGGCATACTGACCAAGGCAACGGGAACGAGCGCCACGGCGATGGGCAACACGGCGAGCGCCTGGGGCAACCAGTCCATCGCACTCGGCTTGGGCGCGCAGGCGGGCGTTCAGGCCAACACGGCGCTACCGAATAGCATCGCGATCGGCACCAATTCGCTCTCTTCCGGCGCTTTCGCCGTCGCGATGGGCAGTGCTTCAATTGCGAGCGGCTCCGCCGGCACCGCGGTTGGCAACACCGCCGTTGCCAGCGGCGCAAATGCCTCCTCGTTCGGGTCTGGAGCGAATGCGACGGGAGACAATTCGCTTGCTGCCGGCGTGAGCGCCAACGCCGGCGGGGTAGCCAGCACCGCACTCGGCATCGGCGCCAATGCGTCGGGAGCGAACTCCACTTCGATTGGTTCCGCCTCCAAAGCCACCGGTGCCAATGCGTTCGCGGGTGGCCGTTCCTCCACTGCCAGCGGTAACGATTCCATCGCCATCGGCACGACAGCCGCCTCGACAGCGGCAGGCTCGACGGCAGTTGGATCGGGCGCGGTGGCACAGGACATAAACGCGGTCGCCATGGGCACCGCCGCCAGCGCGATCACCGCCGATTCCGTCGCGATCGGCACGGGCGCGGTGGCCGACGGCGGCAAGGCGGTCGCCATCGGCTACGGCAACGAAGCCTATGGCGACGGCGCGGTGGCCATCGGCGATCCGAGCTACGCCAGCGGTACCGGCGCCTTCACCGGCGGCGCCAACAACATCGCCAACAGCGACGGCACGGCCAGCGCCACCGCCGCAAATCAGGCCGCCGGCGCGGTGGCCATCGGCAACAACAACAAGGCGATCGGGCAGGGCTCCGTGGCGCTGGGCAATGGCTCCACCGCGGGTGCCGCCGGTCTCGCCGGCAATGTCGCCCTCGGCGACGGTGCGACCGCGGCGGCAAGCTCCGGCGACGTCGCCCTGGGCTCCGGCTCGGTGACCGCCGCAGCGGTCGGCACCAGCGGCACGACGATCGGCGGGACGGCCTACAGCTTCGCCGGAACGGCTCCGACATCGACCGTCAGCATTGGCGCGCCGGGCGCGGAGCGGACCCTCACCAATCTCGCCGCGGGCCGGCTCAGCAACGCCTCGACCGACGCCATCAACGGTTCGCAGCTTTTCGCCACCAATCAGCAGGTGACGCAGAATACGACCGATATCGCCGACATCGGGAATACGATCACCAACATCAACACCGGTGCCGGCATCAAGTATTTCCACGCCAATTCGACCCTGCCCGACTCCCAGGCTCTGGGGACGGATTCGGTCGCGATCGGCCCCAATGCCGTGGCCAACAACGCCGGCGACGTGGCAATCGGCCTGAACTCCGTATCCGGCACCACGACGGTTGTCGGCGGCACGACGATCGGCGGTGTGAACTACGCCTTCGCCGGGGGAACCCCGGCGGGCGCATTTTCGGTCGGCTCGGTGGGCGCGGAGCGCCAGATCCAGAACGTCGCGGCCGGGCGGTTGAGCAACTCCTCGACCGACGC
>NZ_JAIUHH010000039.1:0-1403 GCF_020165015.1 Mesorhizobium sp. CA7 | reverse complement strand
AACAACGGCACGCTCGCCTTCGACCGGTCAGACGCCTACACCTTCGCCGGGCTGATCTCGGGCAGCGGTGCGGTCGCTCAGATCGGCTCCGTCACCACTGTCCTGACGGCGGACAACACCTACACCGGCGGCACGATGATCTCGGCGGGCACCCTGCAACTCGGCAATGGCGGCGCGTCGGGCTCGATCACTGGCAATGTCGTCGACAACGGCACGCTGGCCTTCGACCGTTCGGATGCCATCACCTTCGGCGGCGTGATCTCCGGCACTGGCGGGCTGAACCAGATCGGCGCCGGCACCACGATCCTGACCGCCGCCAACAGCTATGGCGGGCAAACCAACGTCAACAGCGGCACCTTGCTCGTCAATGGCAACCAGTCCGGCGCCACCGGCCTGACCGCGGTGGCGGGCGGGGCGACGCTCGGCGGCACCGGCATCATCGGCGGCGATGTCACCATGGCGGATGGCAGCACGCTGAGCCCCGGCGGCAGCGGCAATTCCGCCGGCGCTCTGACCATCAACGGCAACCTGACGCTCAGCGGCGGCACCAGCCTTGCGTATAATTTCGGGCAGGCCAATGCGCCCGGCGGCGCGCTGAACGACGTCGTCAATGTCGGCGGCAATCTGACGCTCGACGGCACGCTCAATATTACGGCGGCCGCCGGCGGCAGCTTCGGACCCGGCGTCTACCGCGTGTTCAACTACAATGGCTCGCTGATCGACAACGGGCTCGCACTGACGTCACCCGACTATTCGGTGCAGACGTCGATCGCCAACCAGGTCAACCTCATCAACACCGCCGGGCAGCTGCTGACCTTCTGGGACGGCGATGCCGGCCCCAAGAACAACAGCGTGGTCGACGGCGGCAACGGCACCTGGCAGGTCGCCGGCTCCGGCGACAATTGGACGACGTCCGGCGGCGAGGTCAACGCGCCGTGGAGCAACGGCCAGTTCGCCGTGTTCCAGGGCACGCCCGGAACCGTGAGCGTGGACAACGGCAACGGCGCGGTCACCGTCAACGGCATGCAGTTCGCCGCCGACGGCTATCGCATCCAGGGCGATGCGATCACGCTGACCGGCGGACCGGCAATCATCAATGTCGGCGACGGCACCAGCGGCAGCGCCGGCTACAAGGCGACGATCGCATCGGATCTGGTTGGAAACACCGGGCTGACCAAGGTCGACTACGGCACGCTGATCCTGGCCGGCAACAGCTCCTATGTCGGGGCGACGACGGTGCAGGACGGAACCCTGGCGGCGGGCAAGGCCGGCGCTTTCAACACGACCTCGGCCTTCACCGTCGCTTCCGGCGGCACGCTTGACCTCGCCGGCTTCGACCAGACGGTGGCCTCGCTCAACAACAGCGGCGCGGTGCGGCTTGGTGCTGCGGCACCCGGCACGGT
>NZ_JAIUHH010000037.1:0-3629 GCF_020165015.1 Mesorhizobium sp. CA7 | reverse complement strand
GAGCAAGCGTTTGCTTGCGACTACGAGCAAGCGTTTGCTTGCGATTACGAGCAAGCGTTTGCTTGCGATTACGAGCAAGCGTTTGCTTGCGTCCTTGGAGGTAAGTTTGATCTTACCGGATTCAAGAGCCGCCAAATGAAAGGGCCGCTTGCGCGGCCCAGGCTCCCGTTTGGCGGGCCTTAAGATCGTAGAGAGAAGATTGTCTTCATCCGGATCCTGTGGATCTGGAAGTGAGGTGAACATGCGCTTTGCAGACCTGGCAGCGACCTACTCTCCCGCGTCTTGAGACGAAGTACCATCAGCGCTGGAGCGTTTCACGGCCGAGTTCGGAATGGGATCGGGTGCAGCCGCTCCGCCATAACCACCAGGTCGGCAAAACGCACGTTCAAATCGAGAAGCTGTTTGAGCGAATAGCCAATAGTGAGTAGCGAATAGGGAGCCCTATTTGCTGCTTTCTCTAAGCTGTTCGCTGGTCTTTGTTGTGCCTTTGACGTTCTTTCAGCCTGGCGCCCTTCGAAGCGAAGCTTCGCAAGGTCGACCGACCGTCGGCGCTGTTGCGCCGCACCCACGTAGCGCCGCCCGCAGGGCGGAACAAGCGTGAGTGAGAATGGCGACAATCCTTCGGATTGCGCCTAGATGGATATAAGTAATGAGAACGATCAAGCCTATCGAACTATTAGTACCGGTAAGCTTCAAGCGTTGCCGCTCTTCCACACCCGGCCTATCAACGTGGTCGTCTTCCACGGTTCTCAGGGAATACTCGTTTCAAGGTGGGTTTCCCGCTTAGATGCCTTCAGCGGTTATCCCGTCCGGATATAGCTACCCTGCAATGCGGCTGGCGCCACAACAGGTCCACCAGAGATCCGTCCATCCCGGTCCTCTCGTACTAGGGACAGATCCTTTCAATATTCCTACACCCACGGCAGATAGGGACCGAACTGTCTCACGACGTTCTGAACCCAACTCACGTACCGCTTTAAATGGCGAACAGCCATACCCTTGGGACCTGCTCCAGCCCCAGGATGCGATGAGTCGACATCGAGGTGCCAAACAACCCCGTCGATATGGACTCTTGGGGGTCATCAGCCTGTTATCCCCGGCGTACCTTTTATCCGTTGAGCGATGGCCCTTCCACGCGGGACCACCGGATCACTATGACCGACTTTCGTCTCTGCTCGACTTGTCAGTCTCGCAGTCAGGCAGGCTTATGCCATTGCACTCAGCGAACGATTTCCGACCGTTCTGAGCCCACCATCGCGCGCCTCCGTTACTCTTTAGGAGGCGACCGCCCCAGTCAAACTACCCACCATACATTGTCCCGGACCCGGATAACGGGCCGCGGTTAGACATCCATAGTGATAAGGGTGGTATTTCAAGGGTGGCTCCACCTGAGCTGGCGCCCAGGCTTCAAAGCCTACCACCTATCCTACACATGCCACTACGAATGCCAATGTAAAGCTATAGTAAAGGTGCACGGGGTCTTTCCGTCTAACCGCAGGAACCCCGCATCTTCACGGGGAATTCAATTTCACTGAGTCTATGCTGGAGACAGCGGGGAAGTCGTTACGCCATTCGTGCAGGTCGGAACTTACCCGACAAGGAATTTCGCTACCTTAGGACCGTTATAGTTACGGCCGCCGTTTACTGGGGCTTCGATTCAGAGCTTGCACCCCTCCTCTTAACCTTCCAGCACCGGGCAGGCGTCAGACCCTATACGTCGCCTTGCGGCTTCGCAGAGCCCTGTGTTTTTGATAAACAGTCGCTACCCCCTGGTCTGTGCCACCCTCCTCTGCTTGCGCAGAAAAGGGTCACGCTTCTTCCGAAGTTACGCGTGCAATTTGCCGAGTTCCTTCAGCATAGTTCTCTCAAGCGCCTTGGTATACTCTACCTGACCACCAGTGTCGGTTTCGGGTACGGTCTATAAGGAGGAGCTATTTCCTGGAACCACTCCGCTGCCCTTTCAATCCGATAAGATTGGACAACTTGTGTGATCCGTCACTACCTCCAGGCCCACGAATATTAACGTGGTTCCCATCGACTACGCGTTTCCGCCTCGTCTTAGGGGCCGGCTAACCCTGCTCAGATTAACTTTAAGCAGGAACCCTTGGTCTTTCGGCGGGGGAGTCTCTCACTCCCCTTACGTTACTCATGTCAGCATTCGCACTTCTGATACCTCCACCGCCCCTCACGGGTACGGCTTCATCAGCTTACAGAACGCTCCGCTACCGCTCGTGATTGCTCACGAACCCTAAGCTTCGGTGTATGGCTTTAGCCCCGTTACATTTTCGGCGCAAAGACCCTTATTTAGACCAGTGAGCTGTTACGCTTTCTTTAAATGATGGCTGCTTCTAAGCCAACATCCTGGTTGTTTTGGGATCCTCACATCCTTTCCCACTTAGCCATAACTTGGGGACCTTAGCTGTAGGTCAGGGTTGTTTCCCTTTTCACGACGGACGTTAGCACCCGCCGTGTGTCTGCCGACTAGTACTCCCAGGTATTCGGAGTTTGGTTAGGTTTGGTAATCCGGTGAGGACCCCTAGCCCATCCAGTGCTCTACCCCCTGGGGTATTCGGTCGACGCTCTACCTAAATAGATTTCGCGGAGAACCAGCTATTTCCGAGTTTGATTGGCCTTTCACCCCTAGCCACAAGTCATCCCGAACTATTGCAACAGTTATGGGTTCGGTCCTCCAGTAAGTGTTACCTTACCTTCAACCTGCTCATGGCTAGATCACTCGGTTTCGGGTCTAATGCGACGAACTGAACGCCCTGTTCAGACTCGCTTTCGCTGCGCCTACACCTACCGGTTTAAGCTTGCTCGTCACACTAAGTCGCTGACCCATTATACAAAAGGTACGTGGTCACCCTTGCGGGCTCCCACTGTTTGTAGGCAATCGGTTTCAGGTACTCTTTCACTCCCCTTGTCGGGGTGCTTTTCACCTTTCCCTCACGGTACTAGTTCGCTATCGGTCATGCACGAGTACTTAGGCTTGGAAGGTGGTCCTCCCAATTTCAGACAGGATTTCACGTGTCCCGCCTTACTCAAGGACGATTGATCGCATTACGCGTACGGGGCTGTCACCCGCTATGGCCCTACTTTCCAGAAGGTTCCGCTTGTCTCTCAATCGCCACTGGCCTGGTCCGGGTTCGCTCGCCACTACTTCCGGAGTCTCGGTTGATGTCCTTTCCTACGGGTACTTAGATGTTTCAGTTCCCCGCGTTCGCCACTTTATCCCTATGTATTCAGGATAAGTTACCTATTAGCGATACTTGGAAACCACAGCAGCAAGACGGCGCGATCCGAAGGATCGTCGCATCCCTGCTGCTCTGATTTTCCAAGTACCTTAGGTGGGTTTCCCCATTCGGAAATCTACGGATCAAAGGGTATTCGCACCTCCCCGTAGCTTATCGCAGCGTATCACGTCCTTCATCGCCTGTGCATGCCAAGGCATCCACCAATTGCCCTTAAGACACTTGATCGTTCTCATTGCCAATACCCACCACGCAATCCCGAAGGGATTGTCGCCTGAGCAAAATCCTGTGCGGGACTTGCTTCAATGGAATTGGCACAAAAAGACCAGCTTCTCGAGATCGGTTCGAGGGCGCGGTTAGGCAAACCCATCATATGCA
>NZ_JAIUHH010000036.1:0-3992 GCF_020165015.1 Mesorhizobium sp. CA7 | reverse complement strand
GGAAGCTCCTGGTCGTCCTCAACGCTATCATTCGCGACAAAACCGCATTCGCGTGAACACAGTTGCCATGCCGTGACTTGGAAGCGCTGCCACGGTGCAGATTCTGCTCCGTTGCACGCCTTGGCGAAGGTAACGGCATGGATTCCAGGGTCTGCGCGCGTCGCTTCGCTCCTTGCTCCGCCCGTGGATGACGAAGCGATAGGCGCTTCGGCTAATCTCCAACGCCGCAGAGCCGTTCAAAAGCGCACGCCCACCGGTCCCTCGGGTGCGTAGAACGATCAAGCAGCCATCAGCCCTTTCACCTTCCGCATATCATGCAAAAACCGGTCCCTCTCCGCCTCCTTGTCCTCATGATCGCGGATGCGCAGGATGAAGGAGGGGTGGATGGTCACAAACACCCGCAAGCCATCCTCGCGCTCGATCACATCGCCGCGCATCTTGGTGATCGGCACGGCCTTGCCGAGCAGCGACTGCGCCGCCGTCGCGCCGAGCGCCACCACGAGGTTCGGCTTGACGAGGTCGAGCTCCTTGTCCAACCACCAGCGGCAGGCCTGGATTTCGCCGGCATTGGGCTTCGAATGGATGCGCCGCTTGCCGCGCGGCTCGAATTTGAAGTGTTTGACCGCATTGGTCACATAGACCTTGCGGCGGTCGATTTCGGCGTCGTCCAGGATGCTGTCGAATATTCTGCCGGCCGGGCCGACAAATGGTTTGCCGGCCAGATCCTCCTGATCGCCTGGCTGTTCGCCGACGAAGACCACTTCCGCACTTTCCGGTCCTTCGCCGAACACGGTCTGCGTTGCGTCATGCCAAAGCGGGCAGCGTCGGCAGCCCTTCGCCTCTTCGCGCAACTCCGCAATATCTTCGGCTTCAGGCGCCACCACATCGGCCGGCTCGGGCGTCGGCCAATGCTTGGCCTTCACCTTGGCATGGCGCGGTACTGGGGTGGTTGGCATCCGGTCGATCATCTCTGACGCGGCTCTGTCTGCTCCTGCTGTCAAATCTGGAATGAGCGAGGCCGCGGGAAGGTTCCGCCAATATTTTCTTCGGCATCTCCTGCCGTTGGCAAAACGTGATCGCCGCGCCTGTCGGGCCCTGTGCTCAAACCTCATGCAGGTAGAGATGATAGTCCAGCTCGCTGACGGTGCGTGCCACGCGCAGATATTCCGCCTGCTTGATCGCCACGAAGGTTCGGTGCAGGTCGGGGCCGAGCGCCGACTTCAGGAAATCGGAGCCTCTGGCCGCTTCGATTGCGGCGCGCCAGTCGGCGGGCATGCTCGATTTCTCCGTTGCCTGTTCATAGCCGTTCCCGGTCGTCTCGAGGCCAGGGTCCAGACCCTCGTCCAGGCCCTTGACGATGCCGGCCAGCACCGTTGCGGCGACAAGGTATGGATTCGCGTCTACGCCCGACGGCCGGTGCTCGATGCGGCGGTTCCTGGCGTCGCCCGCCGGCACGCGCAGCGCCACCGAGCGGTTGTTGACGCCCCAACTGGGCGCCACGGGGGCATAGGATTGCGAGACGAAGCGGCGCCATGAATTGGCGTGCGGCGCAAACACCAGCATGGATTCCGCCATGGTGTGGATGAGACCGCCAAGCGCGTTGAGCAGGCTTAGTGACCACTTCTCGCCGGCTGCCTCGGTGAAGACGTTGCGGCCGCCATCGTCCTCCAGCGAGACATGGAAATGCATGCCCGATCCGGCATAGGCCTCGATGGGCTTGGCCATGAAGCAGGCGGTGACGCCGTGCCGCCGCGCCTGCGCCCGTACCAGCCGCTTCAGCATGACGAGATCGTCGGCCGCCCGCATCACGTCCTTGCGGTAGTTGAGCGTTAGTTCGTACTGGCCGGGCGCGTATTCGGAGATCACCGTCTCGGCTGGAATGCCCTGCGCCCTCGCGGCGGCGTAGATGTCGGAAAACAGTGGCTCCATGCCATGCAGATGGTCGACCGAATAGACCTCGGTCTTGGCCGAGCGGCGGCCGTCGAGCACCGCGCGGGCAGGCTGAACCTTGCCATCCGCGTCGCGCTCATTGGACAGCAGGAAAAACTCAAGCTCGAAGGCGCCGGCCGGATGCAGTCCGCGCGCCGCCAGCAATTCCACCTGCCTTGCCAGCACCAGCCGCGGGTCAGAGGTCATCGGCTGGCCGTCGAGGTGGTGCATCGACATCAGCACCTGGCCGCGCGGCGGGTTGGTGCCGAAGAGCGGCACCAGCGTGCCGGGGATCGGCCATGCCCTGAGATCGCCGTCGCCGGTGTCCCACACCAGTCCGGTTTCGTGCACATCCTCGCCGGTGATGTCGAGGCCGAGGATCGAGATCGGCAGATGCCGGCCGTTCTCGAAAATGCCCATCAGCTCGTGCCGGCGCACGATCTTGCCGCGGCCGATGCCGTTGGCGTCGGTGAGCACGATGTCGAACGCCTCGATCTCAGGATGCGCGTCGAGAAACGCCTTCGCCTCGGCGGGAGTCGAGCCGGAAGGAGAGGTGGTAGCGGCGTTCAGATTGTCCATCGCCGCTTTTCTCACGCCGCAAGCTTGCCCGCAACCGCGGCGAAGGCGGCGATCAGTCGGCTCACTTGCGCCGAAGTCGTTGCCGGTGAGATCAGCATCATGTTGTGGAACGGCGCGATCAGCACGCCGCGATTGACCAGCGCGACATGGATGGCGGCTTCGAGTTCCGGCGCATGCGCCTTCTCGGCCTCGCCGCCGTTTTGCAGCGGTCCGGGCGCACAGATGAACTCGACGCGGGCGCCGACCCGCGCGACATGCCAGGGCAGCTTGCTTCGCTGAATGACGGCGGAGAGCCCCGCATCGAGGCGGCGCGCCAGCCGGTCCATATGGGCGTAGGCTGCCTCCGTCATCACCTCTTCCAGCGTGGCGCGCATCGCCGCGAATTGCAGCGGGTTCGCCGACAGCGTGGTGCCCATGCCGGAATAGCCGGGCTCCTTGGTCTGGTTGTAGCCGCCATAGCGCGTGGCGACCTCCTCGCTCATGCCCCAGATGCTCGCCGGCACGCCGCCGGCCACCGGCTTGCCGAGCACGAACAGGTCCGGCTCCAGCCCGTGCTTGCGCGTATAACCGCCCGGCCCCGTCGAAATCGTGTGCGTCTCGTCGATCAGCAGCAGTGTGCCGGCCGCGCGGGTCAGGCGCCGCAGCGCGTCGTGGAAACCGGGTTCCGGCAGCACCATGCAGGAATTGGTCAGCACCGGCTCAGTGATGACGCAGGCGACGTCGCGGTCGGCAACTGCTGCTTCCAAGGCTGCAACATCGTTGAATTCGACAATCTTCGTGGCTCGCGTCAGGTCGCGGAACTCGCCGGCCAGCCCAGGCCGGTTGACCGGTTTGCCGTCGATAAGCCGCACCATCGTCTCGTCGACCGAGCCATGATAGCAGCCGTTGAAGACCAGGATCTTCTCGCGTCCGGTCACCGCGCGGGCGACGCGCAGCGCAAAGCGGTTGGCGTCGGTGGCGGTGGTGGCGATCTGCCAGTAGAGCAGGCCGAAGCGCTGCTGCAGCAGTGGGCCGATCGCCAGCGCATCCTCGCTTGGCAGCATATAGGTCAGACCCCGAGCGGCCTGCCGGCGGATCGCCCGGGCGACCGCCGGCGGCGAATGGCCGAGCATCGAGCCGGTATCGCCGAGGCAGAAATCGTCGAGCCTATTGCCGTCGATGTCAGTGATGATAGCGCCCTTGGCGCCGTCGACCAGAATCGGGAACGGCGTCGGCCAGTCGCTCATCCAGTGCATCGGCACCCCGCCGAGGAAACCGGCAATGCCGTTGCCGAGCTTCGCCTCGGATTTCGGCCGCGCCTTGCGGAAGGCGGCCGCCTCCGTCTCGCGCAATTCGGCGATGCGAGCGACGTCGATGCCGCCGATGGAAGTCCGGTCGATTGAATGCATGAAGTCCCCTCAGGCAGTAAGGCAGTAGGCAGTAGGCAGTAGGCAGTAGGCAGTAGGCAGTAGGCAGTAGGCAGTAGGCAGTAGGCAGTAGGCAGT
>NZ_JAIUHH010000035.1:0-4551 GCF_020165015.1 Mesorhizobium sp. CA7 | reverse complement strand
GCGCCTTTCCTCTACCCCGTCGATCGGGGGAGAGGTGGCTCGGCGAAGCCGAGACGGAGTGGGGGTCGACCAGCGCTGCATAAGACAATGCATGCGCCGAGCTGCCATGCTCGCTATCGCCAAAGACCAGCCGCTTGGAAATGTGTGCCACTTCGTGGGGCAAGGAACAGTTCCGTCAGTTCCTCAACCGATAGCCCGTCTTGAAGATCCAAGCGACGATCGCGATGCAGATGGCCAGGAACATCACCGTCATGCCGAGGCTGACGCCGACCGAGACGTCGGCCTTGCCGTAAAAACTCCAGCGGAACCCGCTGATCAGGTAGACGACCGGGTTGAACAGCGTGATCGTCTTCCAGATGCCGGGCAGCATGTGGATCGAATAGAAGCTGCCGCCGAGGAAGGTGAGCGGCGTGACGATCAAGAGCGGCACCAGCTGCAGCTGCTCGAAGGTCTTTGCCCAGATGCCGATGATGAAGCCGAACAGGCTGAAGGTCACCGCCGTCAGCACCAGGAAGGCAACCATCCAGAAGGGATGCTCGATCCTGAGCGGCACGAACAGCGCCGCGGTGGCCAGGATGATCAGGCCGAGCATGACCGACTTGGTCGCAGCACCCCCGACATAGGCGATGATGATCTCCAGATAGGAGACCGGCGCCGACAGGAGCTCGTAGATCGAGCCGACGAATTTCGGGAAATAGATGGCGAAGGAGGCGTTGGAGATCGACTGCGTCAAGAGCGACAGCATCATCAGGCCGGGCACGATGAAGGCGCCGTAGGCGATGCCGTCGATCTCGGTGATGCGTGAGCCGATGGCCGAGCCGAAGACGACGAAATAGAGCGATGTCGAGATGACCGGCGAGATGATGCTCTGCAGCACCGTGCGGAAGGCGCGCGCCATCTCCACCCGGTAGATCGCCCATACCGCGCGCAGGTTCATGGCTCTTGCCTCAGAAGATTGACGAAGATCTCTTCGAGCGAGCTGTTCTTGGTGTCGAGGTCGCGGAACTGGACGCCGGCCGCCTCGAGATCGCGGATCAGCGAGGCGACGCCCGGACGGTCGCTCTGGTTGTCATAGGTGTAGGTGAGCTGGTTGCCGTCGTCCGACAGCTCCAGCGAATAGTGCGAAAGCCCGTCCGGAACGGCGGCAAGCGGCGCGCGCAGCTCCAGGTTCATCTGCTTGCGGCCGAGCTTGCGCATCAGCTCGGCCTTGCCCTCGACCAGGATGATCTCGCCCTTGTTGATGACGCCGACGCGGTCGGCCATCGCTTCGGCCTCTTCGATGTAATGCGTGGTGAGGATGATGGTGACGCCGTCCTCGCGCAGGCGCCGCACCATCGCCCACATGTCCTGGCGCAATTCGACATCGACGCCCGCGGTCGGCTCGTCGAGGAACAGCACGCGCGGCTCGTGCGACAGCGCCTTGGCGATCATCAGCCGGCGCTTCATGCCGCCCGACAGGGTGATCGCTTTGGAATCCTTCTTGTCCCACAGCGAGAGGTCGCGCAGCACTTTCTCGACGAAGGCCGCGTTGGGCGCCTTGCCGAACAGGCCGCGGCTGTAGTTCACCGTGGCCCAGACCGTCTCGAAGGCGTCGATGGTGAGCTCCTGCGGCACCAGCCCGATCAGGCTGCGCGCGGCGCGGTAGTCGCGGCCGATGTCGTGGCCGTCCACCGTGACAGTGCCCGACGAGCGGTTGACGATACCGCAGACGATCGAGATCAGCGTCGTCTTGCCGGCGCCGTTCGGCCCCAGCAGCGCGAAGATCTCGCCGCGCTTGATGTCGAGATTGATTTCCTTCAGCGCCTTGAAGCCGGTGGCATAGGTTTTCGTGACACCGGAGATCGAGATGATGGATGACATGCTGAAATACGGCCGGCTGGAAAAGGTGATCTCATATAGGTCGGATGCCGCCGGGTGCAACTGTCAATCGCCGCTGCTGCTGACAGTTCTGGACAGGGAGCGCCCAATTGGCGGCCCTTGCCAGACCAGGTATACCGGCCGCGGCGACTGGAGCGCCGGCGCCCACGACAGATTCTTTCTCCCCGTTACGCTGCGGCATGCACACAAGCGGCTGGTCTTTGGCGATAGCGTGCATGGCAGCTGGGCGCATGCATTATCTTATGCAGCGCTGGGCGACCCCCACTCCGTCTCGGCTTCGCCGAGCCACCTCTCCCCCGATCGACGGGGGAGAGGAAAGGCGCCAAGCTTTTTGCCGTCAGCGCTCCGTCCAGAGCGCTCCCTTCCTTTCCCTCCGGAGGGGGGAAAGGTGGCGCTGCGAAGCAGCGACGAATTGGGGGAACCACGTGGCAATCAAGCCTCGGCCTGATCAGCCGCGCCAGGAGAAATGCCCGGCAGGGCAATGAGGGGCGGCGCTGACCTGTCAGGCAGTTATGGGTCGGCGGTTAGCCGCAGATGCCGGCGCTGCCCCTCATCCGCCCTTCGGGCACCTTCTCCCCGTGAAACGGGGAGAAGGACTAACCCTGCGTCCAGAACGCGATCTCCTGCGCCTTGGTCCTGAGCTCGGTCTTCAACCACTGGTCGTCGTCGTCGAGATAGCTCCACGGGGTCCTGCCTTGGGCCCGCATCTCGCGGATGTAGGAGCGGTAGCGGTAGTGGCTGTAGACTGACATCGCGTAGGTGGCATAGGCGGCGGCGAGCTTCCTGTGGCCGCGCACGATCACCAGGTTCTCGTCGTTCTTCTGGCTCGCCGGCGCCGAGAAATTGTGGCTGCCGGTCACCACCACGCAGTCGTTCGAATGCGGGTCGGTCACCAGGATCTTCGAGTGCACGATGGCGTGGCCGATCTGCGACAGGAAGCTCGGCCGGTTGACCTCTGCGATCCATGGCCCGAGCGGCGCGTCGAGGCCCTGCGGCTGCGCCACCGCATAGCGGTCGGGCGTGAATTTGCGGTCGCTGCTCACCAGGTCGATGTCGAGGAAGTTCTGCTCGGTGCCGCCCTCCTCCGCGCTCAGCGTCGAGACCACGCCGCGCACATACATGCCCTTTTCCCTGGCGCGCTGGCCGGCCAGCGTGTGCAGCCCCTGCTTGCCCGGCGTGAACATCAGGAAAAGCACCGCCTGCTTGGCCGAGGCGATGACGTCGCGCAGCGCCGCCATGTCGGCGCCATCCGAGGTGCGGGTGAACCACACCGTCGTCTTGGCGGTCCCGACCGTGAAGGTCTTGGGGGCATCGTTGTCCGCCATCAGCGCCGGCGTGAAATTGGCCGGGTCGGTCCTGGGCGGCGAGGCGTCCTTCAACAGGTCCCAATGCTTGCGGAAATGCGCCGCGACCGCCGCGTCCTCGATCAGAAGGCCGTTGTTGACCTGCGTGCACAGGCCGGTCGTGCTCCAGTTGGTGCTGCCCGTCCACGCCATCTTCGGCTCGCCGTCCTTGGACACGACGACGAATTTGTTGTGGCCGAGGCCTTTCGATTTCAGCATCCGGTCGACGGTCGCGATGCCGTGGTCGTTGAGGTTCTTGCGCGCCTCCTTGTTGCCGTCGCCGCTTTTGTCGGAGCCGTTGGCGAGGATGAGATGGAGCCGCGGCCCGAGCCCGATCAGCGCCGTCTCCAGCGTCGCGTCGCCGAGCTCGTAGAGCGCGGCATGCAGCTCGTCGCCGGCGACCTGCGTCAGCCCGACCATGCGCAGCCCGAGATCGCCTTCGAGGAAAGCGCGGAATTTTGCGTCGCCATTGGTCTGCAGGCTCTTCTTGAAGGCCGCGGGCGACAGCTTGTTCTTGGCCATGTAGCGGGCGACGAATTGCGACAGAACCAGGCCGCGGTTGAAGTAGCAGGAAAAGCCGCCGCCGGCGTCGGTGGCGAGCGTCGCCCAGTCCGTCCAGTCGCTCGACACCCCCTTGGTCAGCGGCTTGCCGGGTCCGGCGCTCATCATCGCGGTCACCCGGTAGCGCACGACATTGCCGACATCGGCCGCATGGTCGGTCCAGTTGAAGCGCTGGAACGGCCAGACATCCGACGGCCTGTGGTCGCCCGATTTCGGCTTGTCCTTGGTGAAGCCGACGCGGTTCTCCACCGGCTCGATCCTCTCGCTCGCGCCGGCCTTGCGGCCGCGCTCGAGGAGAAAACCCCGGCACCCGGCGATGAAGTCGCTCGGTGCCCAGGCGACGAAGGCGTCGTCGCCATTGGTGTAGACGGAGACTTTTATGTCGATGGCCATCTGTCGTTCCCTCCCCATCCGTCGTCGTTCCCGAAGCGCGGCCGGCATGCCCGGCCCAACAATGCAGCCAACAAGAATCCGCCCCGGAAGCACGGCCCCGGATCAGCTGAAACAGAATTTTCGAAAAAGTGACGGCGATGATTATGTGGCGGCAGAAGATCGGATGTCAATGTTTTGCAGCGTCAAGTATAATTCTATGAACTGCTTCACATTGTGTCCTGTTTGCCAGCAAACCAAAGGGCGGATGGTTTTGTCAACCGAAAGTGCGAACCTCGGAGATTGGCGCAAGCCCCTCAACGTCGTCATTCCAGGGCGGAGCAGCCGCGAAGCGGCGTCGCGGAGACCCTGGAATCCATTCCGTGACCCTGATCAAAGA
>NZ_JAIUHH010000034.1:0-4916 GCF_020165015.1 Mesorhizobium sp. CA7 | reverse complement strand
GGCAGGACAGAGGGCGGCGCGAAGGAACGAGGCGGTTGCCACTGTCCGCTCTGCGTCTCGGCGTCTGACTCATGCCGGCCAATCTCAAACCCTACCGCGCCAAGCGCGAATTCTCCCGCACCCCCGAACCGGCAGGCACCCTGTCCGCCGGTGCCGGCAACCGCTTTGTCGTTCACAAGCACCACGCCACCGCCGACCATTACGATCTGCGCCTGGAAGTCGGCGGCGTGCTCAAAAGCTGGGCGGTGCCGCGCGGGCCCTCGCTCAATCCGGCCGACAAGCGCCTCGCCGTCGAGACCGAGGACCACCCGATCGAATATATCGATTTCGAGGGCGTCATCCCCGAGGGCGAATATGGCGGCGGGCCGATGATCGTTTGGGACACCGGTACCTGGGCGCCGATGGAGGATGTCGAGAAAAGCCTCAGGACCGGCGCGTTCAAGTTCCGGCTGGCCGGGCAAAAACTCAATGGCGGCTGGATGCTGACCCGGCTGAAGCCGAGGCCGGGCGAGGATGAGAACAAGAAGAACTGGCTGCTCTTCAAAGAGCGCGACCTCGCCTCCGATACAAAGCTCGACATTCTCGAGGCGCGCCCAGAAAGCGTGAAGACCGGCCGCCGCATCGAGGAACTGGCGGCGCCGCCGAGGAAGCGCGAGCGCCTGCCGCCGAAAGCCGGCTCGCTCAAACCGGGCGTGCTGCCCGGCGCAATTAGGGCTGAGCCACCCGCCCGCATCGAGCCGCAACTCGCCAGCCAGGTGCCTAAGCCGCCGGGCGGCACGAGCGTTGCCGAGGACACGGGCGAGCTCTGGTTGCATGAGATAAAGTTCGACGGCTACCGTACCATGGCACATGTCGTAGGCGGCGAGGTGCGGTTGATCACCCGCGGCGGCATCGACTGGACGAAACGCTATGGCGATCTGCCGCAGGCCTTTTCGCGGCTGCCGATCGGCCAAGCAATCATCGACGGCGAGATCATGGTGCTCGACGACAAGGGCATCTCGCGCTTCGCGCTGCTGCAGGACGCGCTGGCCGAGGGCGCCGCCTCCAAATTGCATTTCTACGCCTTCGACCTGCTCCATCTCGACGGCTGGGATCTGCGCAAGGTGCCGCTGCAGAAGCGCAAAGCCCTGCTCGCCGAGCTGCTCGCCGGTCAGCCCGCCAATTCCGCCATCCAGTACAGCGACCATGTCGAGGGCGACGGCCAGGGCCTGTACGATCAGGCTTCGGACCTTGGGCTGGAAGGTGTCGTCTCCAAGCGCGCCGATGCAATCTACCAGAGCGGCCGCACCAAGAACTGGACCAAGGCCAAGGCACAGAAGACGGACGATTTCGTCATCGCCGGCTATACCGTTTCCGACCAGGCGGAAGGGCTGGCGGCGCTCGGCATGGCTGAGTTCGAAAATGGTGAACTGCACTATCGCGGCAAGGTCGGCACCGGTTTCGATGCAGACATGGCGACGGACCTGCTCGCCCGTCTGGAGCGGCTGACCGCCGGCGCGACCCCGCCCGAAGGCGTGCCGCGCGAGATCATGCGCGAGATGCATTGGGTGAAGCCGCTGCTGTCGGCACGCGTCCGCTATTCGAACCGCACCGCCGATAATGCGATCCGGCACGGCGTCTTCCGCGGGTTGCGCGATATCGGCGGGCTGACCACGCCGGTGCCGGTCAAGCGAAAACGGCTGATCGCCGAATCCGACCTCGCCACCATCTGGGTCACCAATCCGGAGCGGCGGCTATTCGGTAGGACCGGGCCAACAAAACTCGACATCGCGGTGTATTACGCGCTGGTCGGCGATTTCATGCTGCCGCATATCATCGGCCGACCGGTGTCACTGGTGCGCTGCCCGACCGGCAAGCCGCAGGACTGCTTCTTCCAGCGCCACGCCTTCACCGGCATGCCGCCTTCGGTTGCTGTGTTCGAGTCGATCAATTCGGAAGGCGAGACAAAAACATATCTCTCGGTCGAGGACGCCAAGGGCTATCTGGCGCTGGCGCAATTCGGCGTGGTGGAATTCCATACCTGGGGCACGCACCGGTCAAAACTCGACAAGCCCGACCAGATCGTCTTCGATCTCGACCCGGGCGAAGGGATTTCCTGGCGCGAGGTGGTTGAAGCCGCGGTCCACATCAAGGCCGGGCTGGAGAGCCTGGGACTGGTGCCATTCGCCAAAACCTCCGGCGGCAAGGGCATCCACATCACCGTACCGGTGACGCGCAAGCAGAACTGGAAGAAGCTGCACCAGGCTTCGAGTGCGATTTCGACTTTGCTGGCGGCAAGCGCGCCCGACACCTTCACCACGACCATGGGCAAGGAAAACCGCAAGAAGCGCATCTTCATCGACTTCCACCGCAACGCTCGCGGTCACACCTCCGCCGCGCCCTATTCGCTGCGCGCCCGCACCAATCTGCCGGCCTCGACGCCGGTGAGCTGGACCGACCTGGAGACCATCGACGCGCCACAGGACCTGAATTACGCCTCGCTGCCGGGGCTGTTGGAGACATCTGGTGATCCCTGGGCAGAGATCGACGAGGCGGCGCGGGATTTGCCTGTGTTTGAGCGCTAGTTCCTCGCCCCAACATCGCGGGGGAGAGGAAAAGGGCGACGCCGTGTCCATCGACGCTTGCTACAATTTGAACTATTCTCCGCGCCAACCGCCCCGGAAAACACTTCGTCAGGAATTCGGCAGTACAATCAGGGGTCGGTGTAGGATTTCCACGGCGCTGATCGTCCTACGGACGAAGCGCTGCAAAGAGCATGGTCCTAAAATGGCCGGAACCGGTTTTGGACAAGACCATGCTCCAACATAGTGTCAGTGCATGGCCGCGTAGGAGTTCATCATGGCGCCCAGGGCAAGTTGGAAAGGTTACCTCAAGCTCAGCCTCGTCAGCTGTCCGGTCCGGCTTTACCCGGCCACCAGCGCGAGCGAGCGCATTTCGTTCAATCAGCTGCACAAGAAGACGCACAACCGCATCAACATGAAACCGGTCGATCCCGAGCTTGGCCTTGTCGAGCGTTCGGACCTCGTGCGCGGTTACGAGTACGAGGACAAGCAGTACATCATCATCGATGACGCCGACCTCGATGCGGTCCGGATCGAATCCAACCACACGATGAACATCGAGGCCTTCGTCGACGAGGACGAGGTCGACGTCATCTACCAGGACGCGCCCTATTACCTCGCGCCCGACGGCGCCATGGCGGAGGAAACCTTCGCGGTGCTGAGGGAAGCGATGCGCAAGTCCGGCAAGCTGGCGATCGCCCGCCTGGTGCTCTCCAGCCGCGAGCGCGTGGTGACGATCGGCCCGCGCGAGAACGGCATGTTCGTCTGCACCTTGAGAAATCCCAACGAAGTGCGCGGCACAGCTGAATATTTCGGCAACATTCCGGCCGGCAAGCCGGATCCGGAAATGCTCGAGCTAGCCCAGGCGTTGATAAAGCAGAAGGAAACCCACTTCGATCCGAAGAACTATGAGGATCGCTATGAGGTGGCCCTGATGGCGATGATTCGCGAGAAGCTGAAGGGCCACAAGCCGATCATCGCGGCCGCGCCCGAGCGCGGTAACGTCATCAACCTGATGGATGCGCTGAAGGCGAGCCTGTCGCAGCAGGCGAAACCCCCGGCCAAGTCGAAGAGCAAGGCCGAGGAAGCGCCGGCGAAGCCGTCCAAGAAGGCGGCCGCGGGCGGTGCGCCTGAGAACCCGCTGAAGGCGAACCTGTTGAAGGCTGTCGGCAAGAGCAAGAAGTGACGGGAAATGCTGGGCCAGTGATCGTTCCCGGCGCCGTCTTCGGCGTCATCGGCGCGCTGGCCGCCTTTCCATTGCGGCTCGCCGCGCGCGAGGTCGGGCGCCGCCATGCGGAGCTGAGGCGCGGCGTCACGCGCCGCACCACGCACGTCGTGTTCGGCCGCGCGCTTCTCGCCAAGGCGGCGAAATCCGGCGATGCCGAGATCGAGCGCCGCCTGAAGGCGGAGCGCGAAGCAGGCCGCCAACTCATCAGCGAGAACGGCTTCCTGCGCCTGCTTGGACTGATGAAGGCGCCCGATGCCTCGTCGCTCTCCAGGCAATCGCTGATCGACCAATCGCGGCTGGCGGGTGATGATCTCGACCTTCTGTCGCTGTTCGACGCCTTCGAGCATGACGGCGAACCCTATTCCTTCCGAGACCTGATCCTCGCGCGCAAATATGCCGGGCTGATCGCCAGCGGCGCCACTTGGGGCGCGATCGCGCGCTCGGTGCATCGCTCCGGCCCGGTCGCCTCGCTCACCGCCAAGTCGCTCAATCTCGGCTCGCAGCATGGCCGCCCGGATGCGATCTATCTCGACGAAGGCAGGAGCGAGCTCGACGGCCAGCTTTTGTTCGACCTCGGTTCACCCGAGGATGACACGCTGGAGGAATTGTTCGCCGAGGCCGAGATGACGGAAGAGGAGGGGCGCCACGACGATGCGGCCGCGCTCTACCAGCGTTGCCTGGCGATCGATCCCAAGGATGCGATTGCCGCCTTCAACCGCGCCAATTGCCTGCGCGGCGCCGGCCGGGTTGCCGAAGCCGCGCATGATTATGCCCGCGCGATAAAACTCGATCCGGGTTTCGTCGAAGCCTGGTTCAACCTCGCCGGCCTGATGAGCGACGAGGGCAGGGTGGCATCGGCGCGAAGGCACCTCCAGAAGGCTGTTGCGCTCGACAAGAGCTATGCCGATCCGGTGTTCAACCTCGCGCGCCTGGAGTTCGATGCGGGCAATCTGGCCGAGGCTCGCCGGCTGTGGGTGCGATATCTGGAGCTGGATGCGGTGTCCGAATGGGCGCGGACTGCGCAGAAGGGGATCCAGTTCGTGGATCTGCATATGGCGCGGACGGCGGGGTGAGAATGGTTGGCGGAGACGATCGCGACAGCCAATCTCTCCCCTTGTGGGGGAGAT
>NZ_JAIUHH010000033.1:0-17580 GCF_020165015.1 Mesorhizobium sp. CA7 | reverse complement strand
TGCAACTGTTCAGGTTGATGGTTCACCGGTGGGAAGGGACCGAGCCATGCCACGGCCTGTCCGAAAGGACGACCAGGGATTCATTCGGTCTCCTTCCCACTTCAACCATACACCAGAACCAACACACAGGATTCTCGGGTCTACGCTCCGCTTCGCGTAGCTCCGCCCTAGAATGACGAGGTTGGCGTCTTCAGCTCATCGCCACCGTTTGCGCTGGCTACCCCAAACGGACGTTGATAGCCTTGCCCGACAAGCCTGCATCCAAATCCCTGTGTTGAGGAACTGGTGCTGGCCAGCTCTCAGCAACCCTCAATCCTGCTTTTCGCGACCGAAGGCGACACGCAACTCGTCCTTCGCTTTTTCCAGCACCTTCTTGCGCTCGTCAGGCAGATTCTTGCCGGCCCGGTTGATGTAGAAATTCAACATCGACATGGCGGATTGGAACGGCTCTGCCTTGCGGCGGTGGCTGTGCTCGGCCGAGCGCTTGAGCGATGCGGCGATCTTCTTCGCGTCATCGGATTCGAAGACGTGCTCCTCGAGATCGAGGGCGTCGCTGTGTTCGGTCACGTCGGCCGACCATTTCTTCTTGGCGGTCATGACAAACTCCTTCCTTCAGAGAAACCCCATGAGGTGAGGCGGGTTCCCGGTTCTGGAGCCACGGATTTGCCGGTCGTGGCGCTGCTCGGCTCAGGAAATGGGCCGATAGTGCGCTCAAACGCGCGATCTCGAAGAAATCGTGGACAGGAAACCCCGTGACGACAGTTCCAGGAAACGCGGCAAACAGCGCCGGCATCGATAGCTTCTATGCATGGACGCGGCTCGGGATCTCCTTGCTGCTGGCGACGATCGGCGGCGTCGGCATGTGGGCCGTAGTCGTGGTCCTGCCCGCCGTGCAGGCCGAGTTCGGCGTCGATCGTGCCGCCGCCTCGATGCCTTACACCGTTACCATGGTGGGATTCGCCGCCGGCAATGTGCTGGTCGGCCGCGCCATCGACCGCGTCGGTTACTGGATCCCGG
Organism: Mesorhizobium sp. CA7; assembly: GCF_020165015.1. Taxonomy (NCBI): domain Bacteria; kingdom Pseudomonadati; phylum Pseudomonadota; class Alphaproteobacteria; order Hyphomicrobiales; family Phyllobacteriaceae; genus Mesorhizobium; species Mesorhizobium sp. CA7. The sequence continues at coordinate 16,563 of NZ_JAIUHH010000033.1, read as the reverse complement.
CGCTGGTTTCCTCGATGGCCCTGGTTGCCGGCTTCGCGCTGGCGTCGCTCTCCACTTCGATTCTGCAATTCACGCTCGCCCAAGGCTTGCTCATCGGGGTGGGGACATCGGCGATTTTCGGACCGCTGATCGCCGACATCTCGCACTGGTTCAACCGCCGGCGCGGCGTTGCCGTGGCTACGGCCGCGGCCGGCAGCTATCTCGCCGGAACGGTCTGGCCAGCAATCATACCGCCGCTGATGAAGGCTGAGGGTTGGCGCTTCACCTATGTGGCCATCGGCATCGCTTGCCTGGTGACTATGGCGCCGCTGGTCGTAATGCTGCGACGTCGCGCCCCGGTGGCCGTCGCAGGCTCGCCAGGCGCACGCCCGGTCCAGCCGATTTCATTGTCGCCGGCCGCCCTTCAGGCGCTGCTCGTCATAGCCGGTCTTGGCTGTTGCGTGGCGATGTCGATGCCGCAGGTGCATATCGTCGCCTATTGCATGGACCTCGGCTATGGTGTCGCCCACGGCGCCGATATGCTGTCGATCATGATGGCCGCTGGCGTCGTCAGCCGCCTTGTTTCCGGCTTCGTCGCCGACCGTATCGGCGGGGTGAAGACCTTGCTGATCGGTTCGGTGCTGCAGTGCCTGTCGCTGTTCTTCTACATTCCCTTCGACGGTCTTGCCTCGCTCTATGTCGTCTCGCTGGTGTTCGGCCTGTCGCAAGGCGGCATCGTGCCCTGCTATGCGATCATCGTGCGCGAATACATGCCCGCCAAGGAGGCCGGCCAGCGCGTCGGCGTCGTCATCATGGCGACGATTTTCGGCATGGCTATCGGCGGCTGGATGTCGGGCTGGATCTACGATCTCACCGGATCTTACGCGGCCGCGTTCCTCAACGGAATTGGGTGGAACCTGCTCAACATCCTGATGATGGTCGTGGTGTTCTGGAGGGCAAGGCGCAGCGGCGTCGTCATGGCCTGACGGCTCGCGCCGGCGCTTCTCCTGAAATGCCCTCAGCTTGACAACAAATCGCGGCCGCGCGACGCCAAGGGCAGGGAACGTGGTACAGGCCTGCTAGATGGCGACTCCAGGGTCAATGGCATTGCAAGCGCGCAGCAGGCGGGATTTGACGCACGAGGCTCGCCCTTGACCAAGCCGCGCTCCCGCCGTGGCGGCGGCCGTCCGACCATTGCCGACGTGGCGCGCAAGGCCGGTGTCGGCGCGATCACCGTGTCGCGGGCCTTGCGTGAGCCCGGGCGGGTGTCGGAAGAGCTTCGACGGCAGATACAGGCCGCGGTCGACGAGCTCGGCTACGTGCCCGACCCGAACGCCCGCGCGCTTGCCTCGGCGCGCGCCGAGGTGTTCGGCGTGCTAGTGCCTTCGCTGACCAACAACGTCTTCGCCGAGGTGGTGCGCGGCATCTATGACAGCCTTTCCGACAGTCCGTTCCGCATCCAGATCGGCAACACCCATTATTCAGGCCTGGAGGAAGAGCGGCTGCTGCAGGTCTTCGGATCGCAACGCCCGGCGGCGCTGATCGTGGCCGGCATAGACCAGACGCCCAGCGCGCGACGACTGCTGGAGAATGCCGGCTGCCCGGTGGTGCAAGTGATGGAGACCGGGCCGGACCCGGTCGACATGATGGTCGGCTTCTCGCATCTCGACGGCGGCAGGACTGCCGCCGAACACCTGCTGCAAGCCGGATACCGCAAGATCGGCTTCATCGGCGCGCGGATGGATCCGCGTTCGCAGCGGCGCCTTGCCGGCTACCGCGCCGCGATGGAGGCCGCGGGCCTGTTCGACGCGCGGCTGGTCACCACAACGCCGGTGCCGTCAAGCGTGACGCTCGGGCGCGAGTTGTTCCGCGACGCGCTGGCCAAGATGCCGACGCTGGACGGCGTGTTCTGCAACAATGACGATATCGCGCTTGGCGTTCTGTTCGAATGCCATCGCGCATCGATCGACGTGCCGAAGCAGATCGGCATTGTCGGTTTCAACGATCTCGACATGATGCAGGTGTCGTTTCCTTCAATCACAAGCGTGCGCACGCATCGCTATGAAATCGGCACCCGTGCCGTCGCCATGGCGCTGTCGGCGATCGCCGGAAACCGGCCGGAACAGCGGATCGTCGATCTCGGTTTCGAGCTGATGCGGCGCGAGAGCACCGCGCGCTGACGCGGTACTGTTGGTTCCTTAAGATGATGCTTTACAGCCTGAGATGGTAGCGCTACCATTTGCATGCCGGTAAAGGCTCGGCGAGGCGGGAAGGCTGTTTATTATACATAAGCAACAGCTCGTACTTGTTTATTATGTATAATATGATAGTTTTCTAAATTGCCAGAGAGCTGAGGGGGACGAGGAGGATCAGGGCGGCGCGGCCGTCCTGTGTGGGTGTCTGGTTGGCCGGAGGGTTGCCGACCGTATCGCCAAAGATTCATAACAAGCGGAACTGCAACTGGGAGGAATATCGATGATCAAGTCACTCGTTGGCGGCGTCATTGCCGCCACCGCATTTGTCATGCTGAGTTCGTCGGCGATCGCCGGACCCGAGGTCGTCAAGGGGCCCGCGGCCGAGCCGGACTGCTTCGCGCCGTGGTCGGCCGACACGCAGTTTTTCAAGTATCCGAAGAAGGACGGTCCATACCGCATCGCCCTTGCCAACGGCTACATCGCCAACACCTGGCGCATCCAGATGATCCAGACGGCCAAGGCCTATGCGGCGCAGCCGGATGTCGCCAAGAAGCTCAAGGAATTCAAGGTCGTGTCGACCGGCGAAGATGTGCCGGCGCAGATCTCGGCGATCAACAACTTCATCGACTCCGGCTTTGACGCCATCGTCGTCAACGCGCAGAACCCGACCGCATTCGGGCCGGTCATCAAGCGCGCCAAGGAAGCCGGTGTCGTGCTTGTCGCGTTCGACAACATCCTCGACACCAAGGACGCGATCAACGTCAATGTCGATCAGAAGGGCCTCGGCGAGCTCTGGGGCAAGTGGCTGGTCGCGCATGTGCCGAACGGCGGCAAGGTGCTCGAGGTGCGCGGCGTTGCCGGTACTTCGGTCGACACCGACCGCCACAATGGCATCCACGAGGTACTCGATGGTTCCGGCAAGAAGTGGGCCGTCACCGAGGTGGTCGGCAAGTGGGATGACGGCGTGGCGCAAAAGGCCACGGCCGACGCGATCGCCACCAGCGGCCCGTTCGACGGCATCACCGGGCAGGGCGGCGACACCGGCATCGTGCAGGCGATGATCGACGCCAAGCATCCGTTCGTGCCGTTCGGCGGCGAGACGGAAAACGGCTTCCGCAAATTCTGCGCCGCGCATGCGGCCGACGGGCTGAAATGCTCGTCCGCCGGTACCGGTCCGGCCCAGGTGGCGGTTGCCATCAAGACGGCGATTGCCGCGCTCGAAGGCAATGTCGTGCCGCAATCGGTCAAGCTGCCTTTGGCCATCGTCGAGGATCCGAACTTCAAGGCGGGTCAGGATTTCTTCCCCGACCAGTCCGACAATTTCTTCGTCGGCAATTCCTTTCCGACCTGCGGCATCAATTTCACCGCGCAGGAAATCATGGGCCAGACCAAGGAAAACAAATAGTCTGACTGGACAGTGCCGCGGAGAGCCCGCGGCACTGTCTCCCCAATCAAAACCGGCCGGGAGGGCTGATGGACGGCACGGCTCCGCTCTTCCGCATGGAAGGCATATCCAAGCGCTATGGCGGCGTTCGGGCCTTGGAGAAGGCCGAACTGACGGTCACCGCCGGCAGCATCCACGCCATCCTCGGCGAGAACGGCGCCGGCAAATCGACGCTGATCAAGGTCATGGCGGGCGTTGTGGCGCCGGATGAAGGGCGCATGACGCTGGACGGAAGCGAGGTCACCTTCGCTTCGCCTGCCGCCGCCAACCAGGCCGGCATCGTCTGCATTTTCCAGGAGCTGTCGCTGATTCCGGAGCTCAGCGTCGCCGACAACATCGTCATTTCCAATCCACCCAAGCGTTTCGGCATGATCGACCGCAAGGCGCAGCGGAAGATCGCTGAGGAGGCGCTGGCACGCGCTGGCGCTTCCGACATTCATCCCCGCGCGCTGGTCAAGGACCTGCCGCTGTCGCGCCGGCAGATGGTGGAGATCGCCAAGGCGCTGGCCCGGAAACCGCGCATCCTGATCCTCGACGAGGCGACCTCGGCGCTGACGGCGGCGGACGTCGCCAAGGTCTTCGAGGTGTTGAAACGGCTGCGCTCGGAAGGGCTGGCGCTGCTCTACATCTCGCACCGCATGAACGAGATCGCGGAACTCGCCGACCATTGCACGGTGTTCCGCAACGGCCGCAACGTCGCCAGCTACCCGGCCGGCTCGAAGAGCGACAACGAGGTGGTCGAGCTGATGATCGGCCGCGAATACAGCCATATCTTCCCGCCGAAACCCGCTTCCGCCCCGGCCGCTGCGACGGTGCTCGAAGCGCGCAATCTCTCCTGGGCCGACCGGCTGGACAATATATCGCTGAGTGTCAGGGCAGGGGAGGTCGTGGGCTTGGGCGGTCTCGACGGGCAGGGTCAGCGTGAATTGCTGCTTGCCTTCTTCGGCGTGCTGCGCGGCCTGCGCGGCGAGGTGCTGATCGACGGCAAGCCGGTTTCGATCGCCAGTCCGACCGCGGCCAGCCATGGCCGCATCGGCATGGCGCTGATCCCCGAGGATCGCAAGACCGAAGGACTGATGCTGCCGATGACGGTGCGCGAGAACCTGTCCTTCGCGGCGCTCGACAGGTTGTCGAAAGCGGGCATCATCGACCGCGCCGCCGAGCAGCGCCTGATCGACGACATGGTCGGGCTGCTGGCGATCAAGACGGCGGGCCTGGACATTCCCGTCGGCGCGCTTTCGGGCGGCAACCAGCAGAAGGTGGTGATCGCCAAATGGCTGATGCGGCAGCCGCGCATCATCCTGCTCAACGATCCGACGCGCGGCATAGATGTCGGCACCAAGCAGGAGCTCTACCAGCTTATGCGCAAGCTCGCCGATGCGGGTGCTGCGATCCTGTTCTATTCGACCGACTATGACGAGCTGATCGGCTGCTGCGACCGCGTGCTCGTGCTCTATGACGGCGCGGTCAAGCGCGAGCTGGTCGGCGCCGGGCTCACCGAGCATGCGCTTATCGCCAGCGCGCTCAACATCCACGGCGATGACGTCCGCATCGGGCAGGGAGAGCGCGCGTGAAGGATTGGCGCTACCGGCTGGCCGAACAACGCGGAACGCTTTTGGCCTTCGGCATCTTCATCGTCATGTTCGCAATTTACAGCGCGAACCATCCGGCCGGCTTCACCGCCAATGTCGTGCAGACGGCCGCCAACAAGGGCGTGCTGCTCGCCTTCGTCGCGATGGCGCAGACATTGGTGGTGATCACCGCCGGCATCGATCTGTCGGTCGGCATGATCTTCACGCTGACCAACTGCATGGCTTCATGGCTGGTGGTCGGCACCGGCCTGGAAACGGCGTTCGGCGTCCTGGCGGTGCTGGGCACCGGGCTCATCTGCGGGGCGATCAACGGCGCCATTGTCATCTACGGGCGGCTGCAGCCGATCGTCGCCACCATCGCCACGGGCGCCGTCTATTTCGGCTTGGCCTTGCTTTTGCGCCCCGTTCCCGGTGGTTCGGTCAACGAGGAACTTGCCGATTTCCTGACCGGGCGTTTCTTCGGCATCGTGCCTGCGAGCCTCGTGGCGCTGCTCGTCATCGTGCTTGTCGTCTGGGTGCCGTTCAGTCGCTCCGAACTTGGGCGCGCCGCTTATGCCGCGGGCTCGTCGGAGACGGCGGCCTACATGTCCGGGGTGCCGATCCGCAGAGGCAAGTTGCTGGCTTATACGCTTGCCGGCCTGCTTGCGGCGATCGGCGGACTGTTCCTGACCTTCTTCACCTATACGGGCGAGGCGGCCTATGCCAGCGGCAACGCCTACACGCTGTTTTCGATCGCCGCCGTCGTGCTCGGCGGCGTGTCGCTGTTCGGCGGCAAGGGCAGCGCCATCGGCGCGATCTTCGGCGCGCTCGCCTTCCGCACCATCGGCGACCTCCTGTTCGTCTTCGATTTCGATCCGCTCTGGCAGCCGTTGTTCCAGGGCGTTATCCTGTTGATCGCGGTCAGCCTTGGCGCCTTCGCGCTGTTTCGGGTACGCAACCGGCTGGAGTGGTTCCTGTGAGCGAAACGACGCATGGCGGCATCATGGGCGGCATCGCCGGCCGCATGCCCAAATTCATCCGGCGCGCCGACCCGGCAGTGCTGACGGCCTTTGCCTGCATCGTGGTCCTGCTCCTGCTCGGCAGCCTCTATTCGCGCAACTTCCTATCGCCGGAATATCTCCTGCAGCAGTTGAAGGTCGCGTCTTTCCTCGGCGTCATCGCCACCGGCATGATGCTGGTCATCCTGCTTGGCCAGATCGATCTTTCCGTGCCATGGGCCGTGGCCGCCGGCGCCATGATGGCCTGCGCGGCCGCGGCCTACGGGTCAGTCGGCGTTGCTCTCGCCATCCCCTTCGGCGTCCTGTGCGGCGTGGCGATAGGCATCGTCAACGGCATCGGTGTCGCCTACCTGCGCATCCCCTCGATGATCATTACTTTAGCCACCAATGCCGTGGCGCAAGGGCTGATGGTGGTCTACACAGGCGGCTTCTCGCCACAGGATTCGGCGACCGCCGCGATGCGCTACCTGGCAACCGGTTTCACCATCCCGGGCGTTCCCAATGCCGTCATCATCTGGGTCCTGATCGGCGCCGCGATGGTCTTTGCGCTGACCCGCACAAGCTTCGGCCGCGCCGTTTACGGCATCGGCAACCGTGAGCGCGCCGCCTACCTGTCCGGCATCGACACGCGTCGCATCGTCATGATCGCCTTCGCCGTCTCCGGCGGGTTGTCGGCCTTTGGCGGCGTGCTTCTGGCGGGCTATGCATCCAAGGCGGCGCAGTCCATGGGCGATGCCTATCTCCTGCCGTCAATCGCGGCGGTTGTCCTGGGCGGCACATCGATCCTGGGCGGGCGCGGCTCCTATCTGGGCACGGTGGCCGGCGTGATCCTGATCACGCTCCTGCAATCCATCCTCTCGGTCATGCAGATGCCCGAGGCCGGACGGCAGATCATCTATGGCATCGTCATCGTCGCCATGCTCCTGCTCTACGGGCGCGCGCCGGCAAGCCGCTGACCGTGGACGAGGCGCACGCAAGACCGCAGATCCCGGAGCCTGGCATGAACGATCTTCGGACGGCGCCCGCCATCGTCGTCATGGGCGTTGCCGGCTGCGGCAAGACCGCCGTCGGCGAGGCGCTCGCCGAGGCGCTAGGCGCCGACTTCATCGAAGGAGACCTGCTGCATACGCCGGAGAACGTGGCGCGCATGGCGCGCGGCGAGCCGCTGACCGATGCGTTGCGCGCCGGCTGGCTCGACGCCATAGGCGAGCGTATCGCGACCTCGGTTGCCGATGGGCGGAAGGCAGTGGCGGCGTGCTCGGCGCTGAAGCGAAGCTATCGTGACCGGCTGAGCCGCTTCTGCCCCGGTATGGTCTTCCTCTATCTCAGGATCGATCGGGAGACCGCCTGGCGACGGGTCGCCGATCGCAAGGGGCATTTCATGCCCGCCAGCCTGGTCGACAGCCAGTTCGCCACACTGGAAGAGCCTGCCGCGGACGAACAGGCGGTAACGGTCGACGGAACGCGAAGTGTTGCAGGGATCCTGCAGGAGATCGTCCGCTAGATCAGTTGGTAATCAGGCTTCGTCGTTGCCGATCGCGGCTTCGGCTGGCTGCTCGGTCAGCCGCACGGCGCTCGACCAGGCCATCATCTGCTCAGGACAGAGTTTGAGTGTCTCCAGCATCCGGTCGCGCTTCGACAGGATAAATCCCGCCTGAACGACGAGATTCTTCCCTGTCGTGTCGTTGGCAGGCGATGCTGGCGCCTCTGGCGTCGCGCTCAGTTCTTTGACGATCGCCCTATATTCGCGAAAGGGCGCCGTCTCGATGGTCGCCATATGAAACAGCGCAGCGCCGGCGCGCGCGGCGAAGTTTGCCGGCGCCGAGGCGAGGTGGGTCCAGCCGCGCTCGCCCATGGCGGCCTCGGTGAAGGCGGAGCCGGCATAGACGGTGTTGGTCATCAGCACCACGCCGTTTGCTTTCAGCACCTTCTGGATACGCGTGGTGACCTGATAGGCGTCGGTGCGCTCAAAGACGATCCGGCTTTTCAGGAACCGGTTCTCGAGCCTGACCAGCGGCGGGTTGATCACGCGCAGGCCGAACTTGCTCGGCGAGAAGCCGTGGTAGCGCGCGCTCACCTGATGGGCATCGACGCCGGCCTCATGCAGGGCGCGCTTGCCCATGATCGTCTGCGCCGTGAACTGGTCGCACCACACGATGGCGCCACGCCCGTTGCGCAGGGCTTGTTGCAGAGCCTCTAGGCCTTCGAGCCGGATCGCCGGCGACCAGCGCCAGCCGGCGACGAGATGCGCCGCAAGCGTCAGCCGCCGGCGGTGAACGGCGGCGAGTTGCGCCTCGAACATGCTTTTCGTGTCGACGGTATTGCCGAGCACGGCCTTCACCGCGACGTCGTAACGGGCAAACTCCTTGCGGAAGTGGCGCTTGCGCCTGAGCCTGGACACCCAGCTGCAGATCGAGCTCCACCAGGAGACCGGCAGCACCGCCGCGACGCCGAGATAGAAACAGGACAACAGGCTCTCGCGCGGATCCCGATTGGTGAAGCGACGCAATTTGCCGGGGCGCACAACCTTGCGGCTGAAGAAGCGAACGGACTCGCCGCGCTCCGGCACCGGCACGTCGGCAGTGATCTCGGTATGATAGATGTCGTTCGACGATGGTTGCCGGCTGGCCTTACGGGAATTGCCAAGCCAAGGCAGCCTCATGCGTCAGAGCCCCGTTTCATCCTCCAGCCGCTTTACTGCGTGGAGAGCAGACAAGCAACCGACGGGACTGCCGTCAGGGCCGGGTCGCTTCAAATCTGAGAGGTGAGCTCGGCCGGGAAATCGTCGTTGTCGGCGTCGCGCATGGCGGCGAGGCTGCGGTTGTCGAGCACCTCGGCGATCGCCTGGCGCACTTCCAGCATCATGTGGCGGACCTGGCACGTTGCCTCGTCGCAATCCTCGCAGCGCTGGTATTGCGTGCGGCTGGCGCAAGGGATCGGCGCCAGCGGCCCGTCGAGCACGCGCACGACATGGCCGATCTTGATCTCGGAAGCGGGACGGGCGAGGCGGTAACCGCCTTCCTTGCCCTTGCGGCTCTGGACGAAACCGGCATTGCGCAATTCGCCCAGGATCGCATCCAGGAATTTCTTCGGGATGTTGTTGGCGACGGCGATGTCGTTGACGAATGCAAGCTGGCCAGCCGGCAGGCCGGAAAGATGCACGAGGGCCTTGAGGCCGTATTTGCCTTTTTTGGTCAGCATGCCCGATTCAGTTCATCAACCCCAATGCGCCTGCATCTGGCGGTTGTTTGTGTGCAAATCATGACAGTTTGACCGCCTGACGCCGCCTGGCCCAATAATTCGCACCAAAGCTTAGGCACAAACGCGTTGATTCTTCGTAACGTTTTTCACATTTGGGGTTGGGATTTCCCCGCGAACTCATGCAGCCCCGCTTACATGAAGAAAGCCGGCTCAGCCGGCTTTCCTGCTCTTCCTGATTGCGGAGCTTTTCAGCGGCTGCCGTAGGCCTGATCGAGCAGCCCGCCGGCGGCGAAATGCTCTTTCTGCACCTTGTCCCAGCCGCCAAAGACGTCCTCCACGGTCAGCAGCCGGACATCCGGGAAATCCGCCTTGTGCTTGGCGGCGACCGTCGCGTCGCGGACACGCAAGCCGTTCCCGGCGGCGATCTCCTGGCCCTCCGGCGTGTAGAGGAAGTCGAGATAGGTCTTGGCGAGATCGCGGCTGCCATGCTCGTCGGCGACCTTGTCGACGACCGCTACGGGGAACTCGGCCAGCAGGCTGACCGAAGGCGTGACCTGCTCGAACTTGTCGTCGCCATACTCCTTGCGAATGCCGCGCGTCTCAGACTCGAAGGTGATCAGCACGTCGCCGATCTCGCGCTGGACGAAAGTGGTGGTGGCGGCGCGGCCGCCGGTGTCGAAGATCGGCACGTTGTTGAAGAGCTTGGTGATGAACTCCTTCACCTTGGCGTCGTCGCCCTTGAAGGCTTCCTTGGCGTAGGCGGTGGCGGCGAGATAGGTGTAGCGCGCATTGCCGGATGTCTTCGGGTTCGGGAAGATCACCTGCACGTCGTCGCGCACCAGATCGTTCCAGTCCTTGATATGTTTGGGATTGCCGGCGCGCACCAGGAAGGACGGCAGCGAATAGAAGGGCGAGGCGTTGTCCGGGAAATTCTTCTGCCAGTCGGCCGAGACGAGACCCTTCTTGACCAGGAAGTCGACATCGGTGACCTGGTTGAAGGTGACGACATCGGCGCCAAGGCCTTCGGCGATCGCGCGCGCCTGGGCCGAGGTGCCGGCGTGCGATTGGTCGATCGCGACGCCGGGGTGCTTGGCGATGAAGGCCTTGTTGATGTCGGCGAACAGCTCGCGGCCAACATCATAGGATGCATTCAAAAGCTTGTCGGCCGACCAGGCTTGGGAGGACGCGAGGACGAGACCGGCAACAGCCGCGATGCCGAGCAACAGACGCTTCATGAAAACGGACTCCGAGGAAAATATGGCAATGGCCGATGATAGCCGTGGCGCTGTTGAGCGGCGAGACACGCGCGCCGGCTAGACGGCGTCAGGTGAGAAAAGTCACCGCCGGAACAGTCGGTTGTTAGGATTTCTTTCCAGCAAGAGTCATCGTGGAGCGATATCCATAGGCAAAAAGATTGCGCTTCGGCGCCTTGGCATATACATATGGCATATACAAGGGAATGCCGTGATGAGCCAACGCCATGCAGCGACGCCGCCGAAAGAGGCAAAGCTGTTCCGCAACAACCGCAGCCAGGCGGTGCGGATTCCAGTCGAGTTCGAACTCCCCGGCGACAAGGTCCTGATCAGCCGCGAGGGCGACCGTCTTGTTATCGAGCCTATTCGTAAATCAGGTCTCACGGCACTGCTCGCCCAGTGGGCGAAGGAAGCCCCGCTGGGTCCTGAGGATGACTTCCCCGAGATCAAGGATAGTCCCGTCGGACCGGAGGACATTTTTTGATGCGGTTCATGCTCGACACAAACATCATTAGCGACATGATCCGAAACCCAGGCGGCAAAGCCGCCGGCGTCATGGCGCGCGAGGGAGACGCTGCCGTGTGCACCAGCATCGTCGTCGCTTCGGAACTGCGGTACGGCTGCGCCAGGAAGGGATCGGCCAAGTTGCTCAAGAAGGTCGAGGAACTGCTGGCCGAGATTCCGGTGCTGCCGCTCGATGTGCCGGCGGATACCGAGTATGGCGCGCTGCGCGCCGAACTGGAAGGCAGGGGCGAGACCATCGGCCACAACGACCTCTTTATCGCTGCTCACGCCTGCGCGTCAGGTTCCACGCTGGTGACAGCCAACATGGCCGAGTTCAGCCGGATCGGTAAGCTGAAGCTCGAGAACTGGCTGGAATAACGCTCGACGCGACGATCACGCCGCCGGAAAAAGCTTCCAGCGTCGCGGCCTGAAAGCCACCCGGCTCTTCTGCGCCGCAGGATGGTCTACGGGCAGCTCGATCTCGACGCGCTGGCGCTCACCGCCGATCTCGAGCTCGACGCGCCTGGTGCCGGCGACGCGGCGGCTGGCGGCAACCGTGCCGGCGATGCAGCCGCTGCAGCCGTCGACCAGGTCGACGTCATGCGGACGGAAGTGGAGGACTGCCTCGCCGGACGGCGCGTGCGGCGCCGAGAGCCCGATCGGCCGGTCGGCGATCCACACCTCGCCGTTCTCGACCTTGACCGGCAGCGAGCTCGACTCGCCGATGAAGGAGTAGACGAAGGGCGAGTTCGGTGTGTCGTAGATATCGTCGGCGGTGCCGACCTGCTCGATGCGGCCCTGGCTCATGACCACGACGCGGTCGGCGAGCTCCAGCGCTTCTTCCTGGTCATGCGTGACGAAGACGGTCGTGTGGCCGGTGCGGTCGTGGATCTCGCGCAGCCAGCGGCGCAGCTCGCGGCGAACCTGCGCGTCAAGCGCGCCGAACGGTTCGTCGAGCAGAAGCACCTTGGGCTCGATCGCCATGGCGCGGGCGAGCGCGACGCGCTGGCGCTGGCCGCCTGAAAGCTGAGCGGGGTAGCGTTTCTCCAGTCCCGACAGCTGGACGAGATCGAGCAGTTCCAGCGCCCGGCGGCGGATTTCCTGCCCCGACGGCCTTGCGGCGCCGTGCCGGACCTTCAGGCCGAAGCCGATGTTGTCGGCAACCGTCATGTGGCGGAACAGCGCGTAATGCTGGAAGACGAAGCCGACATTGCGCTCCTGGATCGACTTCTGCGAGGCGTCCTCGTCGCCGAAGAAGATCGCGCCCTTGGTCGGCCGTTCCAGGCCGGCGATGAGCCGAAGCAGAGTCGTCTTGCCGGAGCCGGACGGCCCGAGCAGCGCGATGAGCTCGCCAGACCTGATGTCGAGCGATACGTCGTGGAGCGCTGGAAACCGCTCGAACTCCTTGCGCACGTTGACGACGCGAACTTCCATGCAAATCCCTCGGTTCGTTGATGCTGTCGGTGTTCCCAAACTGCCAGGCACTCTCGGGCGACAGGTAGTGTTCAGTGTCCGCGTGTCGCGGCAAGCTCGGCGCCGTAGCGCATCTCCAAAAGCGTTTTCAAGACCAGCGTCACCAGCGCCAGGCCGGCCAGCAGCGAAGCGACGGCAAAGGCCCCGACGGCGTTGTATTCGTTATAAAGGATCTCGACATGCAGCGGCATGGTGTTGGTGAGGCCGCGTATGTGGCCCGAAACCACCGAGACCGCGCCGAACTCGCCCATAGCGCGCGCATTGCACAGAAGCACGCCATAGAGCAGTCCCCATTTGACGTTGGGCAGCGTCACATACCAGAAGGCCTGCCAGCCGCTGGCGCCCAGCGAAAGCGCCGCCTCCTCGTCGCCATTGCCCTGTTCCTGCATCAGCGGGATGAGCTCGCGCGCGACGAAAGGGAAGGTGACGAAGATGGTGGCCAGCACGATGCCGGGCACGGCGAAGAGGATGACGATGCCATGCGCCTTCAACCAGGCGCCGAGCAGCCCCTGCGCGCCGAAGAGCAGCACATAGACCAGGCCGGAAATGACCGGCGAGACCGAGAAGGGCAGATCGATCAGCGTGGTCAGGAACGCCTTGCCCTTGAATTCGAACTTGGCGATGGCCCAGGCGGCAGAGATGCCGAAGACGACGTTGAGCGGCACCGAGATCGCCGCCACAAGCAATGTCAGACGGATGGCGGAGCGCGTATCGGGGCTGGAAAGGGCTTCCGTGTAGGCGCCGATGCCTTTGGCAAGCGCCTCATGAAAGACGACGATCAGCGGCAAAAGCAGGAAGACTGCAAGGAAGGCGAAGGCGATGGCCATCAGCACGGCCTTGACGGGCCGGCTTTCGGTCACCGCGGCCGACTGGCTCTCGTGATGCGGCTCGTAGGATTTGATCTCGGGATCAGCCATAGCGCTTGCGGCTCCATGTCTGGACGAGATTGACCACCAAAAGCATCACGAAGGACAGCGCCAGCATGATCGCGGCGATCGCAGTCGCCGCCTCGTAATTGTATTCCTCGAGCCTGATCACGATGAGAAGCGGCGCAATCTCGGACTTGAAGGGCAGGTTGCCGGCGATGAAGATGACCGAGCCGTATTCGCCGACGCCGCGCGCGAAGGCGAGCGAGAAGCCGGTGATGATCGCCGGCGCCAGGCCTGGGAAAAGCACCCGGGTGATGATCTGGAAACGGCTGGCGCCGAGCGTGGCGGCTGCTTCCTCGACCTCCTTGTCGATCTCTTCCATGATCGGCTGGACGGTGCGCACCACGAAGGGCAGGCCGATGAACACCAGCGCGACGACGATGCCGAGCGGCGTGTAGGCGACCTTGATGCCGAGCGGCATCAAAAGCTCGCCGATCCAGCCGTTCGGTGCATAGAGCGTGGTGAGCGCGATGCCGGCGACGGCCGTTGGCAGGGCGAAGGGCAGGTCGACCATCGCGTCGGCGATGCGGCGTCCAGGGAAGCGGTAGCGGACCAGCACCCAGGCGACGATGGTGCCGAACACGACGTTAACGACAGCCGCCAGAAAGGCGGTCCCGAAGCTTATCTTCAGCGCGTTGAGGGTGCGTCGGTCGACGGCGATCGCCCAGAAATCGGCCCAGCCGAGCGCTGCCGAGCGCCAGACCAGCCCCGAAAGCGGGATGAGGATGATGAGCGTGAGGTAGGCAAGCGAGAAGCCGAGCGTCAGTCCGAAACCCGGAATGACACTCGGCTGCTTGAATCGCCACCCCGCCTTGACGGGTGCTGTGGTCATGCTGTTCTGGATCGTCCCTTCTATTCAAACCAGAATGGCTTTGCGCAGTTGCAGTCCGCCGGCATGCCCGAGGCTCACCGGCCGTCCGGCCTCACTGCGCCGGCTTGTAGATCTGGTCGAATATACCACCGTCGCCGAAATGGTAAGGCTGCGCTTTCTTCCAGCCGCCGAACTGCGGGTCGTCGATGGTGACCAGCTTGATTGCCGGCAGCTTGGCAAGGTCCTCGGCCGGCACCAGGTCGGGCTTGGCCGGGCGATAGTGATTCTTGGCGATGATGGTCTGCGCTTCCTTGGAATAGAGCCAGCCCAGATAGGCCTCCGCGACCTTGCGCGTGCCCTTGGCGTCGACATTGGCGTCGACGACCGCGACCGGCGGCTCGGCCAGGATCGAGGTCGGCGGGTAGACGATGTCGAAATTGTCGGCGCCGAATTCGTCGAGCGCGAGATATGCTTCATTCTCCCAGGCGATCAGCACGTCGCCCAGGCCCTTCTGCGCGAAGGTCACCGTCGAGCCGCGCGCGCCGGTATCGAGGACCGGGACGTTCGCATAAAGCTTGCCGACGAACTCCTTGGTCTTGGCTTCGTCATTGCCGTCATTGGCGTTCGCATAGGCCCAGGCGGCAAGATAGTTCCAGCGCGCGCCGCCGGACGTCTTCGGGTTCGGCGTGATCACCTGGACACCGTCCTTCACCAGATCGCTCCAGTCCTGGATGCCCTTGGGATTGCCCTTGCGCACCAGGAAGATGATGGTCGAGGTGTAGGGTGCGGAGTTGTTCTCGAACTTCGTGCGCCAATCCGGGTTGATCTTCTTCGTCTTCGAGACGATGGCGTTGATGTCGCCTTCGAGGGCCAGCGTGACGACGTCGGCGTCGAGGCCGTCGATCACCGCCCGGGCCTGCGCGCCGGAACCGCCATGCGACTGCTGGATGGTGACGGTTTCGCCGGTCTCAGCCTTCCAGTGCGCGGCAAACGCCTCATCATAGGCTTTGTAGAGCTCACGTGTCGGGTCATAGGACACATTCAGAATGGTCGTGTCGGCAAACGCGAAACCGAGCGTGCCGAACTGGACAGACGTGGCGACCAGCGCGCCGAGCAGTTTCCTGAAATGAGGTTTGGTCATTCCGGCCTCCGTTGAACTGCACGAACTCTACCGAGTTTATAGAATTTAGATGCATTGAATGTTGCCTTTTTCATCTCCTCGAAGCAATTTTTCGCCGAGCTTAGGCCGGTTGAGGAAATAACTTCCTCAGCCAGCGGCCGCAGGGCTTCATCCGCCGGCCCTAATTAGAAGCGGTCAGGGTGATGACAACCCCAGGGCGCCTCAATTGGCGTTAACCGGGAAATCGAAGCGCTGTTTTGGGAAAGGCTCTTTGGCCAGGGTGAAGTGCCACCATTCGCGCGCATAGTTGCGAAAGCCGGCGGCGCGCATTGCGATCAGCAGCGTCTTGCGGTTTGCGGTGGCTTCGGCGTCGATCAAGGCGCTGGCGGTTTCGCTCTTTGGGTCAAAGCAGTCGAAACCGGTGCCGAAGTCGAGCGTGTCGCCGTCCGGCGCACCGCAGGCCGGATGAACCGCGCTGTTATTGCCGGGCTCGGCGATGGCAAGGTCCACCGTCGAACCTCGAGAATGGCTGGAGAACTCGCCGATATAGCCTTTGGCGATGAGATCGCCACGCTCGGCGGTCGGATACCATTGCGGGTCAGGCCGGCCGCCTTCTCTTGTCCACCTGCCCATATCGGCAACCGCTCGCGCCGGGCGGTAGCAGTCGAACACGACCAGCGTCAGGCCTTTGGCGGTCATGGCTTTCTGGACGCTGGACAGCGCCTTCGCCGCCTGCGCGGTCAGGATGCAGACCGGCGCGTCATAGCCGTCGGCTTTGCGGTGCAGGAAATTTTCCACGCCGGCGTAGCGGATATCCTGGCGAATGGTCGGGTCGATGTCGGCCAGCCTGACGAAGCCGGCGGGCAGGGGATCGGCGCGGACTGAGAGAGGGCTCGCGATTGCTAGCGCAAGCGCCGCGAAGAATGCTCTCGACAAAAGTCGGCGCGAGGCCCCCCTCTCTGCCCTGCCGGGCATCTCCCCCTCAAGGGGCCTGTTGCGCAGTTAGCGAGAACAGGCTCGCAGAGGGGTTTTGGCCGCGAAGTCTGTTGTGCTTGGTGGGCGAT
>NZ_JAIUHH010000032.1:0-21081 GCF_020165015.1 Mesorhizobium sp. CA7 | reverse complement strand
CGGCAGGCCAGAGGGGGGCGCCTCGCGCCGACATTGCGAAGGTATCGCTTGCGCGTGACCCTACGCCAGAAACACCCGCTCAAACTCCTGCCTGCCCGTCGGCGAGAACACCACGGCGCGGCTGTCCTTCTCGCGTCGCGCCCATTTCTCGGCGATGATCTTGTCGAGGATGGCCGCACCAAGCGTGCCGGCGAGGTGCGATCGCCGCACGCTCCAGTCGAGGCAGGCGCGGCAAACCGGCCGCCGCGCCTTGACACCGGTCTCGATGCCGAGCGCGGAAAAATGCGCGGCCCCGGACGGCGAGAGCCTGATTTGGTTGTCGTCGCGCAGCAAAAGCTTCCTGTCGAGCAGCCGGTCGAGCATCGCCACCGCCTGCTCGCCGGCCAGGTGATCGTAGCAGACCCTCGCCACGCGCATGGCCGCGTCGCGCGGTCC
Source organism: Mesorhizobium sp. CA7 (assembly GCF_020165015.1). NCBI lineage: Bacteria > Pseudomonadati > Pseudomonadota > Alphaproteobacteria > Hyphomicrobiales > Phyllobacteriaceae > Mesorhizobium > Mesorhizobium sp. CA7. The sequence continues at coordinate 20,646 of NZ_JAIUHH010000032.1, read as the reverse complement.
CGGCCGCACACGCTTCGGGCCGACCGCTTCGGCGACGCCGATGATCGCCTCGATCATGCCGGCCACCTGCGCGCCGGCGAGACCGTAATAGCGGTGTCGGCCCTGGCTGGCCAAAGTCAGCAAGCCGCCATCCATCAGCTTCGACAGATGCGAGGAAGCGGTGGGCAGCGACACGCCCGCTTCCAGCGCCAGTTCCGACGCGGTCAGCGCCGTACCGCCCATGAGAGCGTTGAGCATGTTGGCGCGGGCCGGGTCGCCGACCAGGCTGGCGATGCGGGCGATGTCGGGTCCTTCACGCATGGTTCGATCCTCATCGAAGCATTCCTGTCAGGGAAGCACTATTCTGCGGTCGGCTCAAGCAGCGCGGCAAACTCTCCTGACAGGAGAATGCCTAGCACAAAGGCGCAAGCGATGTTTCGACCGCGGTCGAACCGTCGTCGTCAAAACTCAACGGACGAGGAGACCGACATGACCATCACCTGCTTCATCCGCTACGAGATCGACCCGTTCGGCAAGGCGGCCTTTGAGCAATATGCGCGGGCCTGGGGCCAGGCCATTCCGCGCTGCGGCGCCGACCTGATCGGCTATTACGCCCCGCATGAAGGCTCGGCCACCACGGCCTATGCCGCCTACAACATCGAGAGCCTCGCGGCCTATGAAGGCTATCGCGCCCGGCTTGCCGCCGACCCGGCGGGCAAGGCGAATTATGAATTCGCGCGGCGCGAGAAATTCATCTTGAAGGAAGATCGCCTCTTCCTGAAGCTGGTGTCCGGGCCGCATGGGCCGAGACAGGTCTTTCGCACCGACGTGGTTGTCAAGGAAGGGGTCGAGACATGATCGCTGTCATCTTCGAGGTGGAGCCGGCGGAAGGCAAGCGCGATGCCTATCTCGGCATCGCCGCCGAGCTTAAGCCGCTGCTTGAGAGCATAGACGGCTTCATCTCGGTCGAGCGCTTCCAGAGCCTGACCGATCCCAGGCGGGTGCTGTCGCTGTCCTTCTGGCGCGACGAGGAAGCGGTGAAAGCCTGGCGCAACACCGAGGAGCACCGGCAGGCGCAGAAAGCCGGCCGCGGCGGCATCTTTGCCGGCTACCGTCTGCGCATCGCCGATGTCGTGCGCGACTATGGGATGGAGGAAAGGGCCGAGGCGCCGCAGGATAGCCGCGAGGTGAATGGCTGAAGCGCTTTCCCTTCTTCCCTTGTGGGAGAAGGTGTCGCCGAAGGCGACGGATGAGGGGTGTTCCAGCTTGGCGACGCCGGAGGAGACGGCACGTTTGCCGGCGTCTCACTCCGCTGGAGCACCCCTCATCCGTCTCGGCGCTACGCGCCGATCCACCTTCTCCCACAAGGGGAGAAGGAGAGCGCCGGCGCTACGCATTGCCGATCAGCACGCCCGCCCCGAACACCAGCGCGCCGCCCAGCACCACCTGGAAGGCAGCGCGCCAGAAGGGGGTCTGCATGTAGCGGTTCTGAACGAAAGCGATCGCCCAGAGCTCGAAGAACACCACCACCGCCGCCACGGCAGTGGCCGTCCAGAAATGCGGGATCAGATAGGGCAGCGCGTGGCCGAGGCCGCCCAGCGAAGTCATCAGGCCGACCGTGAGCCCGCGCTTGATCGGCGAGCCGCGCCCCGACAGTTTGCCGTCGTCGGAGGCGACCTCGGTGAAACCCATCGAGATGCCGGCGCCGATCGAGGCGGCGAGGCCGACCAGAAGCGTCTGCCAGGTGTCGTGCGTGGCGAACGCCGCGGCGAAGATCGGCGCCAGCGTCGACACAGAGCCGTCCATCAGCCCGGCCAGCCCGGGCTGCACATAGGTGAGGATGAACTGGCGCTGCTCGGCCGTCGCCTCCTCCACCTTAACGGTTCCCGGCACATGCTGCTGCTCCAATTCATGCGCCGAGCTTTCATGACCCTGCTCGGCCGCGGCGAGGTCATTGAGCAGCTTGCGCGTCGAGGCGTCGGTTGTGCGCTTGGCCGCCTCGACATAGAAGCGATAGGCCTGCCGCTCCATTTCCTCGGCCTGCCGCCGCACATGCTCGATGCCGAGCGGCCTCACCAGCCAGTCCGGCTTGCGCTCGAAATAGCCTTTCACATGCTCGCGCCGGATCAGCGGGATGCGCTCGCCGAAGCGCTTGCGGTGAAGCTCGATGAGCGAATCGCGATGGCCGTCCTCTTCCTCGGCCATCGCCTCGAACACTTTTGCCGATTGCGGAAAGTCCTGCGCCAGGCCATCGGCATAAGCGCGGTAGATGCGTCCGTCATCCTCCTCGGAGGAGATCGCCAGCGCCAGGATCTCCTGCTCCGAAAGCGAATCGAAGGAACGGCGGCCGAAGCCGAAAACACGGGAAAGCATGATGGGATCACTCTACTTTAGAATTGTTCTAAACTAGGATCTTGGCAGCCGAAGGTCAATTGCCAACGGCGCGGGCTGCGGGCACGCGAATGCTGATCCCGCGGAGACCAAACCCTTCATTATTGCCGAATGTTCGCCTATATAACTGACCGCCACCGAAATTGAAGGACGCCCGGCATGACGGACAAGAAGCCCCCGCACGCATTTGACGCCAAGCCGGTTCTCGATCTCATCGCCAGCATCGAGGCCGACCTGCAGCGCCTGAAAGGTCTTGTCGAGGAACAGCTCGACAAATTCGACCCCGCCAATCCGCACAACAAGACGCCGGACGGCAAGCTGACCGAGGAAGGCGCCGAGTGCTGCTACCGCATGTTCGACGAAGGCAAGTCGCGCTACACGGTTTCGCAGCAGATGAAGATATCCTTCGCCGCCGCCACCCACCGCTTCAACTCCTGGCGCAAGCTGGGCGGCAGCAAAAGGACGAAGACGCTGCTGGGGTGAGAGGTTCCCGACAGGCGCAATGTCGGCGGGACAGCACCCCCCTCTGGCCTGCCGGCCATCTCCCCCGCAAGAGGGGAGATCAGCAGTTCCGCCGCCGTCGCCATCGTGGCAAACCTTGTCTCCATGACATTTTTTCGTTGGCGCGACGCCTCGGTTTGCGTGCACCATGACGGGGCTCATCCCGCGAGGCCCATCATGCTCACCCTGCCCGGCATCTCCGACATCCGCGCCGCCGCCGAGCGGCTTTCCGGCCTGATCGTCGAAACGCCGCTCATCGAATCGCCCGAACTCAACAAGCGCTATGGTGGCCGCATTCTGTTCAAGCCCGAGACGCTGCAGCGCACCGGCTCCTTCAAGATCCGCGGCGCCTACAACAAGCTGTCGAGCCTAAGCGAGGAAGAGCGCGGCCGGGGCGTCGTCGCCTTCTCCTCCGGCAACCACGCGCAAGGCGTGGCGGCCTCGGCCGCCATGTTCGGCGCCAAGGCGGTGATCGCCATGCCGGCCGATGCGCCGGCGCTCAAGGTTGGCAATGTCCGCAAGATGGGCGCCGAAGTGGTGCCGTTCAATCGGTACAAGGACGACCGCATGGCGGTCGTTCGCCCCTATATCGAAAAGGGCATGGTGCTGGTGCCGCCCTTCGACGATCCGGCCATCATCGCCGGCCAGGGCACGATCGGCCTGGAGCTGATGAAGCAGGCGAAAGCGCTCGGCGTGGCCCTCGACGCCGTCGTCGTTCCTTGCGGCGGCGGCGGCCTGTCTAGCGGCATTTCCGTCGCGGTCAAGGACGCTTCGCCGAGCACGCAAGTTTGGGCGGTCGAGCCCGAGCATTTCGACGACACGCGCCGCTCGCTGGCCAAGGGCGAGCGGGTCGCGAACGAGCCCGGCCACAGCTCGATCTGCGATGCGCTGCTCACCGCCGAGCCGGGCGCCATCACCTTCGAGATCAACCGCCGGAATCTCGCCGGCGCCATCGCCGTCTCCGACAAGGCCGCCGCCCAGGCGATGCGTGACGCGATGGCCTATCTCAAGCTGGTGGTCGAGCCCGGCGGCTGCGTCGCTTTTGCCGCGCTGTCATCCGGCGAGATCGACCTTGCCGGCAAATGCGTCGCCGTGGTGCTCTCCGGCGGCAATGTCGATTTCGGCACCTATGCGGAGATCATGGCGGCGGCATAGAGGCGCGGCCTGCACGCGAGAATCGTTGTGATCCTTCGCGCCCCCCTCTGTCCTGCCGGACATCTCCTCCACAAGGGGGGAGATTGGCAGTTTCGGCGCCTCGCCCATCTCTGCAACGTTTGAGGTTGGCGACGGTCGGCGAGGCGTCCGATCTCCCCCCTTGTGGGGGAGATGGCCGGCAGGCCAGAGGGGGGCGCTGTCCCGCCAGCCTTTGTGCGCAAGATTTTCCGTGATCTCAATCCAGCGTGCGCCTGAACCGCACCAGCGCCACGCCGGCAAACAATGCCACGAACACCACCAGCCAGCCGACTTCCGTCGCCACCGCCGGCAGCTCTGCCCCTTTCAGCATGACGGCGCGGGTGATGCGCAAAAAATGCGTCAGCGGGAAGATCTCGCCAAAGATCTGCGCCCAGCCCGGCATGCCGCGATAGGGGAACATGAAGCCCGACAGCATGATCGAGGGCAGGAAGAAGAAGAAGGTGAGCTGCAGCGCCTGCATCTGCGTGCGCGCGATCGTCGAGATCGTGTAGCCGAGCAGCACCAGCGACAGCACGAACACCAGCACGGTCGACAGCAGCAGCGACAGCGACCCCATGAAGGGAATGGCAAACAGCAGCTTCGCCGCCGCCAGCACCACCACCACCTGCACCGCGCCCACCACCAGGTAGGGCAGCACCTTGCCCATCATGATCTCGAGCGGGCTCGACGGCATGGCCAGCAGGTTTTCCATCGTGCCGCGCTCGGTCTCGCGCGTCAGCGCGATCGAAGTCATCATCACCATCGTCATCTGCAGGATGACGCCGAGCAGGCCGGGCACGATGTTGTATTGCGAGATGCCTTCGGGATTGTAGCGCCGGTGCACGACGACATCGAGCTGGCCGCGCGCCGCCTCCTTGGCCGTTTCCTCAGTGCCCTGTGCCCTGAGCAGCGCCTGGCCGGCCACGGTGCTCAGCGTCGAGATCGCGCCGCTGGCCACCGCCGGGTCGGTTGCGTCGGCCTCGATCAGGATCTGCGGATTGTCGCCGCGCTCGACGCGGCGGGCGAAATCGGCGGGGATGGTGACGACGAAGGAGACGTCGCCACGCGCCATCAGGAACTCGGCTTCCGCCGCACTTTGCGCGACATGGTCGAAGCGGTAGTAGCCGGTGGTCTGCAGCGCCGAGACCATCGCCCTCGTATAGGGGTCGCTGCTAGTCGCCACAAGCGCGGCCGGCAGGCTCTTAGGGTCGTTGTTGATCGCATAGCCGAACAGCACCAGCTGGATCAGCGGCACCCCCAGCATCATGGCGAAGGTGATGCGGTCGCGCCGCATCTGGATGAATTCCTTGGTCAGCAGCGCGCCCAGCCTGGCGAAGGAGAAGACCGCTTTCATGCCATATTGTCCTTCGAGCCGGCCATGAACTGGATGAACACATCCTCGAGGCTGGTCTCGCCTGGCTTCACGGTAACGCCCTTGTGTTCCTTCTCGACGTCGGCCAGCGCCTTTTCGAGCGCCGCCTTGTCGGAGCCGACGACATGCAGCGTCGCGCCGAACGGCGCCACCTGGTCGACGCCGGGCCTGCCCTGCAGCGCCTCGGCCACCTGGTCGAGCCGCGGCCCCTGCAAGACGAAAGTGGTCAGCCCGGCATTCTTCACCACCTCGTCCACGGTGCCGGTGGCGAGCATCTTGCCATAGGAGATGTAGCTGATGCGGTGGCAGCGCTCGGCCTCATCCATGTAGTGGGTGGAGACGAGCACGGTCAGCCCGCCGCCGGCAAGGCGATGGATCTCGTCCCAGAACTCGCGCCGGGCCTTCGGATCGACGCCGGCCGTCGGCTCGTCGAGCAGCAGCAGCTTCGGCTCGTGCATGATGCAGGCGGCCAAAGCCAGCCGCTGCTTCCAGCCGCCGGAAAGCGTGCCGGCCAGCTGGTTGCGGCGGCTGGCCAGGCCGAGATCCTGAAGCGTGCGCGAGACATACTCCTCGACCGGCCTCAGCTGGTAGAGCCGCGCCACGAATTCGAGGTTCTCGCCGATCGTCAGATCCTCGTAGAATGAGAATTTCTGCGTCATGTAGCCGACTTCGCGCTTGATCTTGAGCGCGTCGGTGCGGATGTCGAAGCCCAGCACCGTGCCGTCGCCTTCGTCCGGCGTCAAAAGCCCGCACATGATGCGGATGGTCGTCGTCTTGCCCGAGCCGTTCGGCCCGAGGAAGCCGACGATCTCGCCTTCGGCGACCGTCATCGTCACATGGTCGACGACGGTCTTATCGCCGAAGCGCTTGACCAGGCCGCGAACGTCGATGGCGTTCATTGCCCGAGATCCGCAAGATCGACATCGACGATCTGACCGGGCTGCAGTGGTCCCGCATCGCCCTCCGGCCGCGCCTCGACGAGATAGACCAGCTTCTGCCGGTTCTCCAGCGAGTAGATCACCGGCGGCGTGAATTCGGGGTCGGGCGAGACATAGCTGACGCGTGCCTTCAGCCCTGTCCCGCAGCCGTCGCAACGGACGTTGAGCTCGGTGCCGACCTTGACCGCCGAGAACGCGCTTTCGGGGACATAGACGCTGAGCTTCACGGCGCCGTCCGGCAGCATCGAGATCACCGGCGCGGTCGGCCCGGCTGTGTCGCCTGGATTGCGGATGACGTCGTTGACGCGGCCAGGCGAGGGCGCCGCCAGCACCCGCTTCGACAGCCGCCACTCGGCCTGCTCCAGGGTCGACCGCGCCTGCTTGACCTGGTTGTCGGCGGCCTTGATGGTCTCGGCCCGCGCCGGCAGATTGCCGACGGCGAGATTGGCTTCCGCCTGGCCGACCTGGGCATTGGCGGTCTCCAGCGAAGCCGAGGCGGTGTCGTAATCGGCCTGGGTGCCGGTGCCGCGCTTGTAGAGGTCGCTGGCGCGGTCGTATTTGCGCTTGGCGTCGGCCGCCTGGGCCTTGGCCATGTCGACCTCGGCCTTGAGCACGGCGATTTCCTCGGGGCGCTTGCCGACCTGCAGATCGGCAAGCTGCGCCTGCGCCTGCGCAAGTGCTGCTTTAGCCTGCGCAACCTCGATCTTGGCGTCGGCGTCTTCCAGCGTCGCCACCGCCGTGCCGTTCTCGACGCGGTCGCCGCGCCGAACCGACACCGTCGCCACCTGGGCCACTTCGATCGGCGCCATCAGCACATATTCGCCTTCGACATAGCCGACGGCCAAAGGTGCGGCCGGCGCGCAGGCGCCGAACAATTGGGCCGCGAGCGGCAGCGAACAAAGAAAGCTCATGATTTGCCCTTCTTGCCGGCGGCCCCCCGCGCGGCCAGCATTGCCCTGAGGTTGTCGGTTGCGACCGCCACCACCTTGGCGGCCTCTTCATTGCCGATGTCGTGCCAGCCCATCCGGCGCATCACCGCCTCGCGGCCGATGCGGAAATAGATGACCTGGCCGATCATGGTGAAGACGGTGAGCTTGGTCGCTTCGCTCTCGGCCGGCTCGCCGGTCGCCTGTTCCCAGACCTGGCACAGCCGCCGGTGCGTCGGCTCGAACACGCCGGCATAGATGCGGTCGAGCGCGGCCGTCGGATGCGAGAGCTCGCGAAGTACGAATTGTACGATCTCGCCGGCCTGCGGACTGGCCACGACGAAACCCACCATCCGCTCGAGCGCCGCGAAAAGCTGCGCCCGGGCTGCTTCCGGGTCCAGGGGAGCCGCTGCTTGCACGCCGCCCAGCGCCTGGCCGGCAATCCCCTGGATGGTGTCGACGATGAAGTCGGCGGCGGCGGCGCGCAGGCCTTCCTTGCCGCCGAAGTGATAGGCGATTGAGCCGATATTGGCCTTGGCCTCGGCCGCGATCTCCCGCGTCGAGGTGCCGTCGAAACCTTGCCGCCCGAACAGCCTGAGCGCCGCGTGGACAAGCGCCGCGCGCGTTTGATCGGCGGTGCCGACCTCGCGCTGCGGCCTTCTTGCGATTTTGTTCATACCTACACTTTAATCAATCGATTGATTAAAGTCAAATTTGGCCTCGACTCGGCTTGCCTTCCCGGCCCTCACAGGCTTTAGTGCCCGGCCATGAGCAAGGAAGTCGAGCGCAAATTCCTGGTCTCCAGTCCCGCCTGGCGCGGTGAGGTCGAGGCGGAAATCCGCGTTCGTCAATTCTATGTCGCCGCGCAGCCCGGCCGCACGGTGCGGGTGCGCATCAGCGACGGGCGCTCCGCCAAGCTGACGCTGAAGTTCGGCGACAGGGCGCGCGAGCGCGACGAATTCGAATATTCGATCCCGCTTGCCGAGGCCGAGGAATTGATGGCGTTCGCCGTCGGACGTGTCATCGAGAAGACACGCCACCATGTTAGACACCGCGGCTATCTCTATGAAGTCGATGTTTTCGGCGGCAAGCTCGCGGGGCTGGTGATCGCGGAGTTGGAGACGCCGGAGGACGTATCTGACGAAATGCTGCCCGACTGGCTCGGTCGCGAGGTCACCGGCGAGTCGAGGTTTTACAACGCGTCGCTGGCCCTCGGGGGGATTCCGGAGATCGCCGCATGAGCTTCCGCATCGATCCGCGCTTGCCGCTGACCGGCGAGGTCAGGCGCATATTGGCCGACGAGATCGGCAAGGCAGTCGCTCATCTCGAGATGGCGCGCGAGAAGCCGGAGCAGGGACTGCACAAATGCCGCAAGCGGCTGAAAAGCGTGCGCGCCTTGCTGCGCCTGGTTCGTTCCGGAGACGAACCGTTCTGCCAGACCGAGAACGAATGCTATAAGCAGGTGTCGGCGCTGCTGGCCGGCCCGCGCGAGGCGACCGCTCTCATCGAAACTATCGACCGTCTGGCCGATGCCTTTCCGGAACAATCCGCAGGCGGCGGTCTCGACCCCGTGCGTGAACGGCTGGTGCTGCGCCAGCACGAGCTCCATGCCGGTCCCGGCCTCGACGCCGCCATCAATGCGGCGATCGCCGCATGCCGGGAAGGCCTGGAGCGCATCGACAGGCTGACTTTGCCCGACCAGCCGGAGCAGGCGGCCGACATATTGGCCGACGGCGCCCGCGCCACCTTGCGGCGGGCGAAGAAGGCGCTGGACAAGGCGGAATCACGCGGCGCGGCCGACGATTTTCACGACCTGCGCAAGGCGGCAAAGACGCACGCCATGCATCTGTCGCTGCTCGGCCGCCTGTGGCCGACGCCGATCAAGGCGCGCCGCAAGGCGGTCGACAGGCTCGGCGAGCAGCTCGGCGAATTGCACGACGTCTTCGTCATCTGCGCCCTGCTCGACGCCGAAGGCGAGCCGCTCGGCCCCGCCGACGAGACGAAGCTTCTGCGCAAGCTGCTGAAGCGTGCCGAAAAGAGCCTGGCCAAGGCCTGCCTTGCCGATGCTGCCGAGCTGTTCGGCGACAGCCCCAAGCGCTCGGCCAGGAGATTGGCCCGCAAGGCGCGCGATGATCTCGCCGGACCCCAGGAAGAAGCAAAGGCGGCTTAGCGCGGCGTGTCTCCTTCTCCCCTTATGGGAGAAGGTGGATCGGCGCTGAGCGCAGAGACGGATGAGGGGTGGTCCAGCTTGGCCAACACGCTCGTTAGTCGCTGATGTCTCATTCCGTGGAACACCCCTCATCCGTCGCCTTCGGCGACACCTTCTCCCACAAGGGGAGAAGGGGCAGCGCTACGCCGGCAACGCCCGTTTCTCCTTAGCCGCCCGCGCACCCGCATCCCTCGGATGCGGCCCGATCGGCATGATCGCGGGAAAGGGCGTCGCGCCGAAGGCGAAGGTCCACTTGTAGCCGGTGAGCTGGTCTTCGGGCGTGGTGTGCTGGTCGTGGTGAGCGAGCAGCCTGGCGCGTTCTGCGAGCTCCTCGGCCTCGCGCCGCAGCATTTCCGCCGTTTGCGGCCGCATGCGCCTGGAAAAGCTGATGAAGGTCGCGGCCTGCTCCATATGGCCGATCGCCCAGCCGATGAAGTTCTTGTTGGTCATCTCGAAATGCGGCTTCAGCGGCCCCTCGAAATCCCACTGGATCGGCGCGTCGACCAGCAGCCTTGCCGACAGGCCGCGCCCCAGCGCCACCAGCCCGAGCTCCTCGAGGTCGCGCAGGTAGAGGAACATCGAAGCTTCGCTCAGGCCTTGCGAGCGCATGATGCCTTCGGGCGTGAACTTCTCCGACAGCATGACGAAGACGAAGAGCAGGGCCGGCCGCGCCGCCAGCCGGCGCTCGATCTCCGGCGCGATGCGGTTGGCCGGACCCGGCCCGCGGTTCATTGCGCCGAGAACGTTCTCCAGCTCGACATCGGCGGCGGCGCAGATCTCCATCAGCCGGTCGAGCTTGCAGTTCTTCTCATGGAAGATGCGCTTCACCGTCGGCTCGGAAATGCCCATGCGCTCGGCCAGCGTCCGATAGGTCAGGCCCTTGGCCTTCAGCGTCCGTTTCAGCGCCTCGAAGATCGGACCATTCATGGAATGCACCTCGTTCGCGCGAATTCGTATTGAACTGCGATACTAGTCTCGTTCCGGCTTCCAGGAAAGTATCGAAAATCCTAGCTCTCTGCCGTCATCACAGGAGAGCACCCATGAAACACCTCGTCGCTTCAACCGTCCTCGCCGCCATCTCCGTGTCCGTCGCGCAGGCCGGCGAGCTCTGGCGGACCACTGGCTTCGAGCAGCCGGAATCCGCGCTGGTCGATGCCGCCCACGACCGCATCGTCGTCTCCAACATCGTCGGCAATCCCGGCGCGGTGGACGGCAATGGCTATTTGTCGCTCTTGTCGATGGACGGCAAGGTCATCTCTCGCCACTGGGTGGACGGCATGGACGCGCCCAAGGGCATGGCGATCACCGGCGGCAGGCTCTACGCCGCCGACATCACCAGGGTGCGCGTCGTCGATCTCGCCAGCGGCAGACTGGTCGAGACCATCGATGTGCCGGGCGCCGTGTTCCTCAACGACATGACCGCCGACAGCGCCGGCAACGTCTATGTCAGCGACATGCTGGCCGACACGATCTACCGCATCGACGGCGACAGACCGGAGCTGTTCGTCAAGGATGCGCTGCTCGCCTCGCCGAACGGCGTCTTCGCCGATGGCGGCAGGCTGATCGTCGCGTCCTGGGGCAAAGGCATCAACACGATCGATTTCAGCACCGCCGAGCCCGGCGGCCTGCTGTCGGTCGACCTTGCCACGAAGAAGATCACGCCGCTGCCCGGGGCCCAAAAATTCGCCGATCTCGATGGCGTCATCGCCATTGGCGACACCATCTACGCCACCGCCTACATGACCGGCACGCTCTACAGCTACAAGCCCGGCGGCGCGCCGACGGTGGTAGCGCAGTTCAAGCCGGGCAGCGCCGATATCGGCACGGACGGTAATGCGACCATCTATATGCCGTTGATGGGCGAGGGCGAGGTCGCGGCGCTGTCAATGGATTAAGCATGTCGTGGCGGAGAGCATTGCAACGCCGGCGGGACAGCGTTTCGCATCTCGGCACTCAGCGATGAGGCGAGCTTTTCGCCTCGCCGCTCGATATTGGACCGCCATGTCGGTGCGGCTGCCATCTGGTTTCGCCACCCGCTCCGGACTATTCGGCGGCAACCCTCATGTGAGCAAAGCCGTGAAGACATCCAGCCTGAACGGCGCCGTTTCACCGACGATCCCGGTGCTCGTCTGCGCGCTGGCGATCTTCCTGCTGTCGGGCATGGATGCGGCGATGAAGTCGCTGGTCATCGCGGTCGGCGTCTACAATACGGTGCTATGGCGCAGCATGGTCGCGACCGTGGTCGCGGGCACGGCCTGGTCGATGGGGCCGCGCTCGAAACCGACCCTCCCGGTGCTCGGTCTGCATGCGCTGCGCGCGGTCATTGTCGGCATCGTCCTAGTCTCGTTCTTCTGGGGTCTCGCCAGGCTGCCGCTCGCCGAAGCCATAGGCCTGAGCTTCGTCGCGCCGTTGTTTGCACTTTTCCTCGCCGCATTGCTGCTGGGCGAGCGCATAAGGCGGCAGGCGGTGTGGGCGTCGCTGGCCGGCATCGCGGGCGTCTTGATCATACTGGCCGGCCAGTTCGGGCAGGCAGGCCATTCGCAGGATGCGCTTTGGGGTACGGTCGCCGTGCTCGTATCGACGGTCTTCTACGGTTACAATCTGATCCTCGCTCGACGACAGGCACTTCTGGCCAAGCCGGTCGAGATCATCCTGTTCCAGAATATCTTCGTCGGGATCATCCTTGGTTGCGCGGCGCCCTGGCTTGCGATCGCTCTGCCGAGAGAACTTTGGCTCCCCTTGGCAGGCGTTGCGATGCTGTCGCTTGCCGGCCAGTTCCTGATGAGTTGGTCCTACGCCCGCGCCGAAGCGCAATATCTCATCCCGACAGAATACTCGGCCTTCATCTGGGCGATCGCGCTCGGCTGGTTCTTCTTCGGCGAGAAGGTGGCCTGGACCACGCTGGCGGGCGCATGTCTCATCGTCGCCGGCTGCCTGATCGCCGCACGAGCCAGCCCCAAGCTTGCCGAGCCGATCGAAGCGACCGTTTGAGCAGGGCGCCTACGCCGTCTCCGCTTTTCCGCCCAGCTGCGCCCGCGCGTCACGGATCGAGGCTGCATAGGTCACCAGCGGCCGCTTGACGCCATGGCTTATCAGGGTGCGCCTGACTTGCGACGAGGCGCCCGCGATGATGAAGCGTCCTCCGGCGCGCCTTGCGTTGTTCGCCGTGCTTTCGATGACGTTTGCCGCGGTCGAATCGAGGAAGGGCACAGCCGAGCAATCGAGGATGAAGTTCCTGTGCTGGTCGGCGATACGGTCCAGCACGGTCGCGATCGTTGCCGCAGCGCCGAAGAAGAACGCCCCCGATATGCGATAGATGACGGTATCCGGATCGGTGGCGGCGGCGAGGTCATAGGCAACGCGCCCGCCATTTGCGGCGTCGGCGCGGTCCTCCGTCACCGGCGGGACATGTGCCTCCACCTCGACCGAACGCGCCATCCGCCCGATGAACAGCAGAGCGCCCAGCGCAAAGCCGACCACGATGCCGGTGGTGAGGTCGCGGAAGATGACAAGTCCGAAGGTGACCAGAAGCACCAGGGCGTCGCCCCAGGACGATCGGATCAGCGCCAGGAAGGCGGGCTTCTCCACCATGTTCCAGGCCACCGTGGCCAGCACCCCGGCAAGCGCCGCCAGCGGGATGTAGCTGGCAAGCGGCGCAGCCACCAGCATGAACAGCAGCAGGAAGGCGGAATGGAATATTCCCGACAACGGTCCATGCGCGCCCGCGCGGATGTTGGTCGCCGTGCGCGCGATCAGTCCAGTCACGCAGATCCCGCCGAACAGCGCCGAGCCGATATTGGCGATGCCCTGTGCCACCAGTTCGCAGTTGGAGCGGTGCCGTCGTCCGGTCATACCGTCCGCGACCACGGCGGAAAGCAGCGATTCGATTGCTCCGAGCAGAGCGAAGGAAATTGCGTCGGGCACCACGGAGACGAGCTTCTGCGCATCCAGCGCCGGAAGAGCCGGATCCGGCAACATCCGCGGAATGCCACCGAATTGCGTTCCGATCGTCTCTACGGGAAGACCGAGAAGCGTCGTCGCCAGCGAGGCCGCCGCCACCGCGATCAGGAGGCCCGGCCACGAAGGGCGCCAGCGCTTCATGGCCACGATGATCCCTATCGTCAGCGCGGCGAGCGCAATGGCCGCCGGGTTTGCCGTTCGGGCCGCCTTGCCGAGCGCGATAAGCCGCGGCAGCAGGTCGCCTGGCTCCTTGCCCGGCAGCGTCAGGCCGAACAGGTCGTGCAACTGGCTGGACAGGATGATGACGGCGATGCCCGCGGTGAAACCCACCGTCACCGGATACGGAATGAACTTCACATAGGCGCCGAGCCTCAGATAGCCGGCCGCGAGCAGGAAGACGCCGGCCATGAGCATTGCCAGGATCAGCCCGTCGACACCGTGCCGGTCGACCGTCGAGGCCACGACCACGATGAAGGCGCCAGCGGGCCCGCCGATCTGGAAACGGCTGCCGCCAAGCGCGCCGACTATGAAACCGCCGATGATCGCCGTAAACAGTCCGCGCTCGGGCTCCACATGCGAGGCGATCGCGATCGCCATCGACAGCGGCAACGCCACGATGGCGACCGTCAGGCCGGCGATCACATCGGCCCTCAGCTGCTTGAGGTGGTAGCCCTCGCGCAGCACCGTCACCAGCTTTGGTGTAAACAGCTCGGCGAAGGTCGGCCGTGCTTGGTGGTGAATTGCCCGCCCCGCCTGATCCATGAACTGCTTCCGCTCCACAGGGCGGCGGGATCGTCGGCTGGATGTCGGCGGTCGCCGTCGCGATAAAACCGTTGCGACGCCGCATCGCTGCCCGAAAACCGGCAACGGTTCCCGAGACGGACACGGTTGCGGCTCAGCCCTGCGGGTTCTGCGCCACGGTGGCCTTGAGGCGCACGCCCCTGCCGCCGCGTTCGCTGGTCTGGTTCTCGCCGATCAATTCCACCCCGGCCTCATCGAGGGCATGGATGACCTTCATCAGCGTGTCGACGACGCCTCGCACAACGCCCTCGCTCGCTTCCATGCGCTGTATCGTCGGAAGCGAGACGCCGGCGCGCTCGGCAAGCGTTCGCTGGTCGATACCGGCCAACGCCCTTGCGGCGCGCATCTGCGCAGCAGTGATCATCGGCCAGAACCTTTGTCTGAGTCTGCGATACCAATGGATAATACAATCATAGTGATGTTTCAAGTATCATCTAATATGGGTGAGACATTGGTTATTCGCTATCCTTGACGACTTTGCGTCGCTGCAGCAGCCGCGCCGCAAGCCAGCACAGCATGGCCCAGGCAAAGCCCGCGCACCAGCCTGCAAGCACGTCGGAGGGCCAATGCACGCCGAGATAGACGCGGCTGGCGCCGACCAGCACGGTGGTGAGCACGGCGAGGCAAAGCACGAAGACTTTCGTCCTGCGGTCCGGCAGGAAGCGGGCCGCCAAGGAACCGAGCGTCAGATAGGTCACCGCCGACAGCATCGCGTGGCCGCTCGGAAAGGACAGCGAGGTCTCGGTGACGAGATGCGAGACGAGATCGGGCCGCGGCCGGTCGACCTCGAGCTTGAGCAGGCTGGAGAGCGCTTGCCCGCCGGCGACGGCCGCGAACATGAATAGGGCTGTCGAGGGTCTGCGGATCAGGAGCAGATAGAGGATGGTCGCCGTCGTGATCAGCACCAGCACAGCGGTGCTGCCCAGCGCGGTGATGTCGCGCACCGCGCCCTCCAGCCAAAGCGGGCCGATCGGGCTGTCCGGCTGGCCGGCGCGGCGGAAGGCGAGCAGGATCTCCGTATCGAAGGTATGCGGCGTCGTGGCGCGCGCCACCTCCATGAGTTCCACCAGGCCCCATAGCCCGCCGGCAATCACCAGCCCGGCCAGCAGCACCGGGAATTCCAACTTGTTGAGGAGCGCGTTGGCGGTCGATTTCATTCGGGCCCTCGGGTCCAGCTACAGCCGCTGGATATAGGGCCCGAGCGTGATCAGCGCGACCGCGGCGATCGCCAGCACCATGCCGATCGCCTGCAAGGCATTGAGCCGTTCGCCGAAGAAGGCGATCGCCACGACATTGACCGCGACAAGCTGGATCACCGCCGATAGGCTGAACGACACCGACATGCCGAATTCCCGCACCAGCCTCAGCATGATCAGATTGCCGGCCGAGTAGAGCGCCAGCGTCAAAAGCAGCTTGGCCAAGCTCGGCGCCAGCCCCCATTGCTTGGCCGCCATCGCCGCCAGCAGGAATATCACGGTCGAAATGCCGAGCTGCGCCAGTCCCCAGAAACTCACCTTGCCGCCCCCTTTTTGAAGCGCCGTCGCCACGCCGGCCAGCCCTTGTTTCCCGAAGCGGGCGATGTCGTCAAGCTGACCACAGCCAAGCGCAGGCGCTCAAGGGACTGAAGCCGGGTGTCGCAAAAGCCGCCGCGAGCCGGCAAACACTATTGCGGTTCTATCACGGCAGTGTCACGAAAATGTGATCGGCGCGCTTTAGGGGTCGAAGGGTCAAAATCCCCAGCCACTCAAGAAGCCAGAGGACAACTCATGACCGTGACCCCTGAGACCCGTTTCCGGACCAGCCAGCTCGAGGAAAATGACGGCCCGCCGGTCAACCCGACCGACAACCGCACCATGGGCGAGATCATCGCCGCGCGTTTCTCGCGCCGCGGCTTTCTCATGGGGTCGCTGGCCGTGTCGGCCATCGCCGCCACCGTCAGTCCGCTGGCGCTGATTGCGGCCGACGAGGCGCGCGCCGCCGAGGCTTCGGCCTTCAAGTTCGACGAGCTCGAAGCCGGTATCGACGACAAGCACCATGTCGCGCCCGGCTATGACGCCGACGTGCTGTTGCGTTGGGGCGATCCGCTGTTTGCCGATTCCCCCGACTTCGATCCGCTGAAGCAGTCGGCCGAAGCCCAGGCAAGACAGTTCGGCTACAACAACGACTATGTCGGCTATATTCCGATCGACGGCTCGGCCGAGCACGGCCTTTTGGTCGTCAACCACGAATATACCAACCCGCATCTGATGTTCCCCGGCATCGTTTCGATCGTCGAGAAGGACGGAAAGAAGAAGGCCGAGGTGGCGCCGCTCTCGAAGGAGCAGGTCGATGTCGAGATGGCCGCCCATGGCGGCACCATCGTCGAGATCCGCAAGCAGGACGGCAAATGGCAAGTGGTGCGCGACGGCAAGCTCAACCGCCGCATCATGTCGACCACCGAGATGGCGCTCTCCGGCCCGGTGGCGGGCCATGACCGCGTCAAGACCAATGCGGACCCGTCCGGTACCAAGGTCATCGGCACCCTCAACAATTGCGCCGGCGGCGTCACGCCCTGGGGCACCTATGTGATGGCCGAGGAGAACATCCACGGCTATTTCTCGGGCGAATTGCCGGAAGGCCACAGGGAAGCGGCCAATTACAAGCGCCTCGGCATTCCGGAAGGCGCCTATGAGTGGGGCGCGCATTACGACCGCTTCAATCTTGCCAAGGAGCCGAACGAGCCCAATCGCTTCGGCTGGATCGTCGAGGTCGACGTCAACGATCCGAACTCGACCCCGAAGAAGCGCACCGCCATGGGGCGCTTCAAGCATGAGGGCGCCGAATCGATCGTCGCCAAGGACGGCCGCGTCGTCTTCTATCTCGGCGACGACGAGCGCTTCGACTATGTCTACAAATTCGTCACCGCCGGCACGTTCAACCCCAATGACCGCGCCGCCAACATGAACCTGCTCGATGACGGCACGTTGCATGTGGCCAAATTCGCCGAGGACGGCTCGGTCGAATGGATGCCGATCGTTTTCGGTCAAGGCCCGCTGACGGCGGAGAACGGTTTTGCTTCCCAGGCCGACGTTCTCATCGAGACGCGCCGCGCCGCCGACCTGCTCGGCGCCACCAAGATGGACCGGCCGGAGGACATCCAGCCCAATGCCGGCAACGGCAAGGTCTATGTCATGCTGACCAACAATTCCAAGCGCAAGGCCGAGCAGGTCGACGCCGCCAATCCGCGCGCCGAGAACGCTTTCGGCCACATCATCGAGATCGTCGAGGATGGCGGCGACTTCGCCGCCACCAAGGGCAAATGGGAAGTGCTGTTGAAATGCGGCGATCCTTCCGTTGCCGATGTCGGCGCCACCTTCTCGACAGCGACCACCGCCCATGGCTGGTTCGGCATGCCGGACAATTGCGCCGTCGATTCGGCCGGGCGCCTGTGGGTCGCCACCGACGGCCAGGGCCCGAAGGCCACCGGCCGCACCGACGGTCTCTGGGCGGTCGATACCGAGGGTGCCGCGCGGGCAACGTCGAAACTGTTCTTCCGCGTGCCGATCGGCGCCGAAATGTGCGGCCCGCTCTTCGCGCCGGATGACCAGACAGCTTTCGTCGCCGTCCAGCACCCGGGCGACGGTGGCGAGGACTGGGAAGGTTTCAGCCGCCCATCCTATTACGAGGACCCGTCGACCCGCTGGCCGGACTTCAAGCCGGACATGCCGGTGCGGCCGTCCGTCGTTGCGATCACGAAGCAGGGCGGCGGCAAGATCGCCGTGTGACCTTGTAGCCGAGACGTCGAGAGGGAGGATTTCGATCAAATCCTCCCTTTCGTTACTCCGCGCGTTGAACCATGGCCATGTTGATCTTGCTTCTCAAGCGGAAGCCGATGGACTCGTAAAGCCTGATCGCCGCAGCGTTGCTCTCATAGGCGTGCAGGTATGGAACCTCGCCGCGTGCCGCGATCCGGCCGGCGACGAACACCGACAGCAGGCGGGCAAGGCCGCCGCCGCGGAAATCCGGATGCGTGCACACGCCGCTGAGTTCCGAGTATCCGGGCTGCTTCATGCGCTCGCCGGCCATTGCCGCCAGCCTGCCGTCGATCCTGATGCCCCAGAAATCGCCGAGGCTCAGCGCCTCCAGCGTGAAGGGACCGGGCTTGGTAAGAGACGCGAGCGCCAGCATTTCCTCGGCATCGTCTTTTTTCAGCTGCCGAATGCGCTCATCGGAAGTCACCGGCATCGGCGCTTCGGCGATCATCTGCACCAGCGGCGCTGCCGAGATCGTGGAGATTTCCGGCGGCAGGGCGATCTCATCCGCCTGAACCAGGACGGCTGTTTCGCCCGACGGGAGAAGCCAGGTCAGCGCTTGCAGGCTGTCCGCATCGTCGGCGGCAGTAGCAGCGAAAGGCACGATCGACGGACGATATCGCCTGGCAAGGTCGCCGCCTTCGGCGAAAGCCTGGTGCCGCGTTGCAAGCGCGCTCCAGATGGGGCGGTCCAGAACATGTTTCACGATGCGGCCAGCTTGGCATTTTCGACGCGGCGATGGAGCGGTGTTGCGGCAAGACGATCCTCGATTGCCGCAAGCTGGCCGAGCAGCGGCCCGGAAAGATCGGCGCACAAATCCCCCACGGCATTCTCGATGCTCGGCCAGATCTCCCGCTTCGCCTGGTCGACCAGACGCCGGCCGTTGCGGCTCAGCGAAACGATCCTGCGACGCTGGTCGTCTTGCGAAGGGTTGACCTCGACCAACCCCAGTTCGGCAAGCAGCGCCACGCTGCGCGTCACGCCCGGTTGCGCGATGCCCAAGGATCGGGCCAGTTCGCCGACCGGCACCGGGCCCAGCCTGTCGAGCGCGGCGAGCAGCGGGTATTGGCTCGACTGAATGCGCGTGTCCAGGCGGTCGAGCACGCGTTGCGTGTCGGCCTGCAGCTGCTCGCCTATGCGCTTCATCCGGCTGCCGAGGCAGAGAAAGCCGAGGGATCGGAGGACGTCTTCCATAATAGCCCAGCCATGTATCGATAATTTGATATATACATGCCATGGAAATATCAAGCCGATCTTTGCATGTCCGTTGCGGCAGCCGATGGGCGATTCGGACGCTTTGGGACATTTGCCCTTCATTCGCCGCCGATTGCATCCTATATCGCGCTGACGCGACGCGGCCGGCGGCGGTCGCCGGCGATTCGCGACCTGAGGGCGGCAGGTCATCACTTCTTGGCACGCGGAGCTCATGGCGCCCCTGCGCATCCATTTCGACAGGCTTCTCGATGCCGTGGCACCCAAGGTCCCGCGACGCGACCTGACGGACGACGAACGCCTGGCGCTAGTGCGCCGTTACGGCGATTTCTCGCTCGCCTATTCGACGGCCGTGCAGCAGAAACTGTCCTATTTCAGCGATGGCGACGGCTACATCGCCTTCGGCACCAAGATGAGCCATCATTTCGCGCTTGGCGATCCGGTGGCAGACCCGGCCGACCGCCCGGCCTATATCAAGCGCTTCGTCGAGACCGCAGGCAGCCCCTGGTTCGTCCAGGTCGGCGCCGACACGGCCAAGGTGCTCGCCGGCCTCGGCTACCAGGTCAATCGCCTCGGCATCGACACCAGGCTACCGCTGCCTGCGCATGATTTTTCCGGCAAGCGCAACGAGACCGTGCGCTATTCCGAGCGCTGGCTGACGAAGAAGGGTTTTACCCTCACCGAGGACAAGGGCAACGGGCTGCAGGACGAGATCAAGCAGCTTTCCGCCGACTGGCGCAAGGAGCGCATCATCAAGCGCTGGGAAATGGGGTTCCTCAACCGTCGTTTTTCCGAAGAGATCGGCGCCGACATGCGGCGCTTCCTCCTGCACGGACCTGAAGGCCGGCTTCTCGCCATCCTCGACTTCGACCCGTTGTTTCGCGACGGCAAGGTCATCGGCTACACCACCTCCTTCAAGCGCAAACAGGTCGATGCGACGCCACATGCCGAGATCGGCCTGACCAAATTCGCCGTCGACCGCTTTCGCGAGGAGGGCGTCTCACAGGTGACGCTCGGCCTCTCGCCGCTGCTCGACATCGAGCCGAGCGGCTTCGCCGAATCGAGCTTCTGGCGCGGCACCTTCCAGCGCGCCTATAACTCGTCCTGGGTCAACCGCTCGCGCTTCAACCTGCAGGGCCAGGCGGCCTTCAAGCGCCGCTTCCATGGTATCGAGGAGCCGACCTATATCGCGTTCCGCAAAGGGACTTTCGTGGAAATGCTGGGCCTGCTGCGGCTGATCAAGGCGGTTTAGAGCAGGTTCTTTCCTCTCCCCACTTCGTCTACGCTATGCACACATCTTCTGTGAGTGACTGG
This sequence comes from Mesorhizobium sp. CA7, assembly GCF_020165015.1. Taxonomy (NCBI): domain Bacteria; kingdom Pseudomonadati; phylum Pseudomonadota; class Alphaproteobacteria; order Hyphomicrobiales; family Phyllobacteriaceae; genus Mesorhizobium; species Mesorhizobium sp. CA7. Next base: position 79 of record NZ_JAIUHH010000032.1, on the reverse strand, counting down.
TGAGGCCGAGGCTTGATTGCCACGTGGTTCCCCCAATCCGTCGCTGCTTCGCAGCGCCACCTTTCCCCCCTCCGGAGGG
>NZ_JAIUHH010000031.1:0-22992 GCF_020165015.1 Mesorhizobium sp. CA7 | reverse complement strand
TGCGAAGCAGCGACGGATTGGGGGAACCACCTGGCAATCAAGCCTCGGCCTGATCAGTCGCGCCAGTCACAGAAGATATGCGCATAGCGTAGCCGCCTTCGCGGGGCGAGGAACCGCGGGTTGCGAAGGCCGCGCTTGGCGCTTGGGGAAGCGCCGCCGGCGATTACGCACGACGTCAGAGTGCCCTATCCCTTATCGTCCTTCCCGCCGCTGCCCCACAGCGCGCGCTGCAGCAGGCCCGGCGCGCGCTTCTTCGGCGCGAGCTCGACATCGCTCACCAGCCGCGCCCCGCCCTCGCGCCTCTCCAGAGTGATCTTTCGCGTGTGGAAGGCTTCCAGCTCGGCGCGGTGGGCGACGCTAATGATGGTGACCTGGGGCAGCACCTTGATCACCGTCCGCATCATCTTGTCCTGGCTCTTCTCGTCCAGCGCCGAGGTCGCCTCGTCGAGCACAACGATGTCCGGCGCGTGCAGCAGCAGGCGGGCAAAGGCGAGACGCTGCTTCTCGCCGCCCGACAGCGTCTGGTCCCAAGGCGCCTCTTCCTCCAGCCGGCTCTTCAGATAGCCGAGGCCGACCTTGTCGAGGGCCGTATTGATCTCTTTCGTCTTCCAGTTCTCGGCGGCGGCGGGATAGGCGGTGGCGCGGCGCAGCGTGCCAGACGGGATGTAGGGGCGCTGCGGCAGCATGAAGAGGCGCTTGCCCGGGTGGAAATCGACGCTGCCGCTGCCCCAGGGCCAAAGGCCGGCGATGGCGCGCACCAGCGTAGACTTGCCCGAGCCGGATTCGCCCGAGACCAGCACGCGCTCGCCAGGCGCGATCTCCACCTCGGTTTCCTTGACCACGGCGGTGCCGTCGTCGAGCGTCACGGAAACATTGTTGAGGCTGAGCATCGCGCCGTCTGCGGTCTCGCCGCGCTGGATGCGGCCGAGCTTGTCGTTCTCCTCGGCGCGCTCCAGCCCGTCCAGCGACATCATCAGCGAGGCGATGCGGTGGGCCGAGGCGTTCCAGTCGGCCAGGCGCGGATAATTGTCGACCAGCCAGCCGAAGGCGCCCTGCACGATGGCGAAGGCGGAGGCCGCCTGCATCACCTGGCCCAACGTCATCGAGCCGTCGAGGAATTTCGGCGCGCACAGAAGCACCGGCACCACCGGCGCGAACAGGCTGGAGCCTTGCGAGACCAGTGCTGTGCGCATGTGCTGGCCGGTGAGCCGCGCCCAGCGGCCAAGCACGCCGGCGAAGGTGCGGTCGATGCCGGCGTTCTCCTCCTCCTCGCCGCCGAGCAGCGCGATGCTCTCGCCATTCTCGCGCACGCGCGTCAGCACGTAGCGGAACTCGGCCTCGGCCTGGTTCTTGTCCTCGGAAAGCTGGACGAAGCGGCGGCCGATGGCGAACATCGAGGTCGAGGTGATCGCCGCGTAGATGACCGCGGTGACGACGAGGAAGCCGGGCACGGTGATGGTGGAACCGCCCAGCGAAAAGCTCAGCGCGCCGCCGATCGTCCACAGCACCACGATGAAGGTCGAGGCCGACAGGAAGGCGTTGAGGACGCCGGCGATGAAGTCGACCGGCGATTCGGTGGCGATGCGCAGATCCTCGGTCAGGCGGGCCTCCGGGTTGGCATGGTCGCCCTTGACGAGGTTGAGCTGGTAGTAGCGGCCGCTGGCCAGCCAGCGCTGGATGACGGCCGTGGTCAGCCAGGAGCGCCAGCGGCGCTGCATGGTCATGCGCAGGTACACTTGCGCGACCACCAGGCTGATGCTGCCGGCGACCAGTGGCAGGAAGACGGCGCTCAACCAGTAGACGGTGTGCGCGTCGCGCAGCTCGATGGCGTCGAAGATCGCGCGGTTCCAGCGGTTGATGCCGTATTGGAAGCCGACATTGACGCAGATCAGCGTGAGCAGCCCGATCGTCAGCGGCCAGGCAAGCCTGTCGCCGCGCAGACCCCAATAGCCGCGCCCGCTGATCCAGAAGCGCCGCAGCAGATATCTCTTGCGCGCCCGCACGGCCTCCTCGGGCGAAAGCTCGGGATCCGGCTCGATCGCCTCCGGCGGCGGCGACCCGGCATGGCCGATGGCTTCCGGCGCGGCATCGGCGGATGCCTTTTCTTCGGCCTCGCCGGCCTGCGGCTTGCGTTGCTGCGCCTTGTCGTCTTTCAGCCGGTCTTCGTGCCGTGTGTCTTCCCGCGGCCTCTCGGCGCGCGACTTAGCGGCGCCACGCGGTTCCGAGTGGCGCGACTTGTCCTGGCGCGGCGGCGCCGAACGCGGCTTGCTTGCACCGCGCTGCGTGGCGCTGTCGGCCGGTTTCGGTTTGTGCTTGGCCGGGGACATCGCGCCACAACGGCCCAAAAATCAAAAGGTTTCACGCGGGCCGCGGCTACCCTGTCCTTCCGACGCCGGTTGCCCGCCAAGTCAATGAATGCCCTTGGCGGTGGCCAATCAGGCGGCGCTGCCGCTCTTGGGCGTGCGCCGTGGCTCGAAAAGGGCCTCGGTGGCGGAACTACCGGTCGCGTCGAAGGCGAGCGCATCGCCCATGGGGAGCGCGGCCGAGAAAAGATAGCCCTGCCCAATCACGCAGCCCAGCGAGCGCAGGATCATACGGTCGGCGTCGGTCTCGACCCCCTCGGCCATCACCTCGATGCCCAGCGTCCGGCCGAGGCCGATCACCGCCTCGACCACGGCCTGGTCCTCGAGGGATTTCGCCAGGTCGCGCACGAAATCCTTGTCGATCTTGATCTTGCGGATGCGGCTGTCCTTGAGTGAAACCAGGGTCGAGAAGCCGGTGCCGAAATCGTCGAGCACGATCGATATGCCCGCATCCGCCAGGCGCCCGACCTTTTCGTCGACCCGGTCGCGGTCGACCGGCGCCTCCTCGGTGATCTCGATCTCGAGCATCACGGCAGGCACGTCCTTGGCCTTCAGGCCGTCGAGGATCATGTCGTCGACATTGCCGGCCTCGAGCTCGCGCGGCGAGAGGTTCATCGCGACGCGAACATCGCGGCGCCCATGCTTCACGAGCTCTGCGATGATGGCGCAGCAATTGAAGAACACCGTCTCGGTCAGAAGCGAAAGCAGCCCGGTTTCGCGCGCGGCAGTGACGATCTCGGGTGGCGAGATGGCGCCATGGACATCATGGTGCCAGCGCAGCAGCGCCTCGAAACCGACCACCGCGTTGGTATCGAGCCGCACCAAAGGCTGGAACCAGGAGCAGAGCGTGCCGGTTTCGATGGCGCCGCGCAGGTCGCGCTCGATGCAATTCTTGCGTTCCAGCGCGGCGTCCAGCCCGGCGTCGAAGAGACAATATTCGTTCCTACCGCCGCGCTTGGCGGCATAGAGCGCGAAATCCGCCTTGAGCAGCATCTCGGTCAGTCGCGGCTTCTCCGATTGGTAGATGCCGATCGAGGCGCCGACGCGCACCGAACTCAACTCCGGATCCGGATTGGCGATGGCTGTGATGATGGCGGATGCAAGCTCGCCGGCCGCCTGCTGCGACCTGCCGGCGGAGAAAAGCAGCACGAACTCGTCGCCGCCGATGCGCGCGATCGTGGCACCTTGCGGAGCGCGGTCCTCGATCCGGCGCGCCACCCTGACCAAAAGGTCGTCGCCGATGTTGTGGCCATAGGTGTCGTTGACGGATTTGAAGCCGTCGAGGTCGATCAGCATGGCCACGAACGGGCCGTCGGAGAGCCCGAGCTTGGCAATCGCCTGCTCCAGCCCATAGCGGTTGAGCAGATTCGTCAGCGGGTCGCGCCTGGAGTTGCGCTCCATCTCGGCGGCGAATTCGCTCGCCTCGTATTTGAGCCGGCTCGTCTCACGGAAGCGGAATTGCCCGAGCAGCGCGCTCCTGACCATGCCGCCAAGGAAAAGCAGCACGGTGAAGGCGAGCACGTAATTTTCAACGCCGCCCTTTGCAAGCACGCAGCCGGCGGCGGTGAGGAGCGGCAGGATAATGAAATTGATCGAAGCCGGCGCGTGGGAGGTGCCGTAGGTGACCGAACCGGCCGAAGTGCCGGCGAGCACGATCAGATAGAGCGGCGCCTGGCTGGTCGTGTATCCGTCGCTCAGCAGCGCCAGAAAAGACCAGGCGACGCCCGAGGCAAGCGCCATCAGGCCATAAAGCGAAAGCCGGGCGCCCACCGCCCTCGGGTTGTCGCCGGCGGCTTCCGATTGGGTGACGGCCAGCGCCACGCGCGCGCCGTTGATCAAGGCGACCGCCACGAACCACAGCACCGCGGCAAGGCCGCCGCCCGACAAGAGCTGCACCACCAGGATCAAGGCCGAGAGCACCGTGCCGATCGGCATCGAGATGAAGACGCCCTTGCTCAGATCCGCAAGCTGGTCGCGCAGGATGCCGGCTTCCACGGCTTCGCTCCTTCCCTCGGAAGAGGGACCCGACACCAGCCGCTCGTTATGCCTTTTCATGTCTCTAATGGGTAGGTGAGCGGAATGAAAATCGTGTTAAGGATTTCAGCGGTTTACGTGGCATTTCTTGCACGAATTCGCCGATGGACTATTTGAAATGCTCGGCATGGCACGGCGCGAGAAAAGCCCTATCGTGTTTGGTGTGACCCGCAAGCCGATCGGAGCCCCAACCCATGACCCTGACCAATCGAGACATCGTCGAGCTCACCGAATGGCGGCGCAAGCTGCACCGGCAGCCGGAAATTTCGAATGAGGAGGAAAGGACCGCGAAAGAGGTGGTGAGTTTCCTCGCCGATACCGGGCCGGACAAGGTGCTGACCGGGCTCGGCGGCCACGGCGTCGCGGCGGTCTATGACAGCGGACAGGTCGGACCGACGGTGCTGTTCCGCTCGGAGCTCGACGCGCTGCCGATCGCGGAGCTTTCGGGTGTGGCGCATGCCTCGCAGGTGCCGGGCAAGTCGCATATGTGCGGCCATGACGGGCACACCGCGATCCTGGCGGCGCTCGGCCGCCAGTTCGGACGCGAAAGACCGGCGCGCGGCCGCGTCGTCTTGATGTTCCAGCCGGCCGAGGAAACCGGCAATGGCGCGGCCGGGGTGGTCGCCGATCCGCGCTTTTCCGAGATCGCGCCGGACTTCGCGTTTTCGCTGCATAACCTGCCGGGCGTGCCGTTCGGCGAGGTGCGGCTGAAGGCCGGCACCGTCAACTGCGCCTCGCGCGGCATGCGCATCGTGCTCGAGGGCAAGACGGCGCATTCCTCGATGCCGGAAACTGGCATCTCGCCGATGCGGGCGGTGAGCGAGCTGATGCCGGCGCTGCCCGCGCTCGGCCGCGGGACCTTCACCGACGAGGATTTCGGCATGGTGACCGTCACCCATTGCGCGATGGGCGAAGCCGTGTTCGGCATCGCGCCCGGCTATGCCGAAGTGTGGGCGACGCTGCGCACCCGCCGCGACGAGCGCATGGCCGAGCAGGTCGCCGCGGCGGAGGCGCTCGCGGCAAAGATCGCCGCCAGGCACGGCCTTGCCGTGCGTTTCGACTATCACGAGATCTTCGTCGCCAGCGTCAATGCGCCGGACGCGGTGGAGCATCTCAACCGCGCGCTCGACGCGGAAGGCATCGCGCGTAGCGAAGAGGCGCTGCCGATGCGCGCCTCGGAGGATTTCGGTATTTTCGGCCACAATGCGAGGTCGGCGATGTTCTTCCTCGGCGCCGGCGAAAGGCACCCTTCCCTGCACAACCCCGACTATGATTTCCCGGATGATCTTATCCCGATCGGCTCGCGGATCTTCATGCGCGCGGCGCGCAATCTTTTGGGCTGAGCGGACGGCGATGATGAGCTGTCCGAACGACGCCGATCGCCATGCCGCCTAGTGTCGGGCCCGATTTCTTTGCCCGCGACGCGGTTATCGTCGCGCGCGCGCTGATCGGCGCCAGCCTTGGGCTCGCCGGCGTCGGCGGGATTATCGTCGAGACCGAGGCTTACCGGCCCGACGACCCCGCATCGCACAGCTTTCGCGGCCGCACGCCGCGCAACGCACCGATGTATGGCGTGCCCGGCGACGCCTATGTCTATCGTTCCTATGGGCTGCATTGGTGCCTGAACGCGGTGTGCCTGCCGGGCAGCGCCGTGCTGATCCGGGCGATCCAGCCGCAATCCGGCATCGCCGCGATGCGCGAGCGGCGCGGAACGGATGACGACCGGCTGCTCTGCTCCGGCCCCGGCAAGCTCTGCCAGGCGCTGGACATCGACGGTTCGCATAACGGGCTCTCGCTTACCGCGCCGCCGTTCGAGTTCGCCCGTTCCGAGGCCGACCCGGCCGCAATCCTCGCCGGTCGCCGGATCGGCCTCACCAAGGGCGTGGAAGCCGAGTGGCGCTTTGGCCTCGGCGGATCGGCCTATCTCAGCCGCAGGTTCTGAGTCGCAAGCTTATCCATTCCCTGTCCCCGTCACGGATCATTCGCGGCCAGCGCGCGTTTGAAGACAGATGACGGAGGATCGGACAATGGCGACCGACAAATACGAACGCATCAAGCGCCGCGCCTATGAGATCTGGCAGCGCAGCGGCGAAGCGAATGGCCAGGACGAGGAGCACTGGCATCAGGCTTGCGAGGAAATCGAGCGCGAGGACAACGGCTTGGGCGAACAGCCGGGTGCTGCGATGCCCGGCGCGGTCACGATACCGGCCGGCAATCCGGACCGGTCGGCGGCCGAGGCGCTGGCGCGCAAGGCCATGGCAAATCGTCCGGACAAGCCGGCCGCCGACGATCCGGCGCCGAACAAGCGCAGCCGGCGCAAAGGCTGACCCGGCCATGGTCAAAAACGTCGAACAGGCATTGGACGACGCGTTGCTGGCCATGCGCATGCTGCGCAAGTCCATCGTCGATCACGGCCATCTGGAAGCGATGGCCGATCTGGATGCCGTGATGGAAACCGCGATCGCCGCGGCGGAGCAAAAACGCATCGACATCGAGCGGAAAAAGTCGACGTGAGCAGCGATGCGGCCGCGATTCTCGGCGGCCGATCGTCCTGTCTCGGCCGCGGGCTCAAACTTCCCTGCTGTCGAAGAGGAACATCTGGATGCCCGATTCATCGGGCGCGTAAAGCCGGCGGTCCGCGCCGGCCGCCTTTCCCTCCGGGCTTGCGAAAGCCCTCTTCATCGCTTCGAGATCGTCAAAATAAAGCGTCCCGATCAGGTAGACATCGGACGGTCCGGCCACCACCGTGATCGGCCCCTGGCTGACCTCGTATTTCCTCAGACCCGGGATCTTCTTGGCCAGCGGTATGTGCGTCTCGAAATAATGCTTGTCGAACGCTTCCGCGTCAGCCGGCTGCTTGTAGATGACGACCATTCCAGCCATTGCGGTTTTCCTTTTTTGTTGGGACGGAACCAAGGACGAAATGGTGGGCGGAAACGGAACGGGACGTTGAAAAAATCTCGGGAGCGCCGAAGGACGACGATGGCGGCTGTCCCGCCCTGCCCGTTGCTTTTCGCAGCTATCTCGCTTGTGCGAAGGAGCGTTCTGTGTTCTCTCCGCCTTGAATTAGCAGGGACTCAAACGATGAGAATTGCGGTGCTCGTTGCGCTCTGCGCGGCAGCGGCGGGATGCGTGTCCTCTGCCGCCGATAATGGCGCTTCGCTGTCGCAGCAGGATCCGAAATGGGCATCGCCGGAATGCCAGCAAGCCCGCGCCGCGGCATCGGACTACGCCCAGCGCGAGAAGGACCATCCCGGCTGGGGGTTCGGCGTGCTTCTTGGCCCTTACAGCATGGGGATGGTGGCGGCGGTCAAGGAGCATGAGCACCAGCAGCGACGGCTTCTTGCCCGCCAGATGCACCTGCAATGCTCGAGCAAGCCGCTGCCGAAGGAGCTCGATTTCGATCCGGCAAGCTACGCGCCGAAGAAAACGCATTATCCATAGAGGAAGGACCGCGGGTTCCGGTTATTCTGGCCGCTCCGCCGCGGCCTTGCCATCGAATGCATAAGTGAGGATCGCCACCCCCGTCGCGGTCGACACCTGGTTGGACAGCTTCAGCATCGAGGGCGCCTGCCCCGGCTCGAAAAGGCGCGAGCCTGTGCCCAGCACCAGAGGGTGGACCATCAGCACCAGCTCATCGACAAGCCCGTGCCGCATCAGCGCGCGCAGCAGCTTGCCGCTGCCGAACACAATCAGCGCCTCGTCGTGACCTTGCTTCAGCGCGCGCACCGTCTCCCCGGCATCGCCGGCAAGCAGCGTCGAATTCCCCCAGCGCGGCCGATAGCCGGCGTCATGCGAGGCGACGAACTTCCGTGCGCCGGTCAGCGCCCTGGTCATCGGACTGGCCGGCTGACGAACAGCCCAGGCTTCGTGAAGATCCTCATAAGTCGTGCGGCCGGCGAGCAACGACCAGCCGCCGGCCATGGCGCGTCCGATGACCTCCTGCATCTTCGGGTCGCTGCCTGGATTGCCCCAACCGCCGTGCGCAAAACCATTGCGTGTGTCTTCGTCGGCGCGCCCCGGCGCCTGGAAGACACCGTCCAGCGTCACATGCTCGATGGCGACGATGCTTGCCATTTCAGCCTTCGCTCCAGGCTTTCAGCAGCGGGCCGTCGCCGCCGAAGAGCGGATCCTTGTCGGGCCGGCCGACCTTCGGGATCGTGCGCAGCGCCTCGGCGTGCTGCTCCGGGCTCCGGCACAAATCATAGGTGCCGAAGGGCGGATAGGCGCCGACGACGAGAAGATCGGCCGAGCCGGACAGGCGCTGATGGCCGGTGCCGGCCGGCAGGACCGCCACGTCGCCCGCCTTCACCTCCAGCACCTTGCCTTTATCGCCGCCGAAGCGGACGTCGGCGGTGCCGCGCGCGATGCCCAGCACCTCGTGAATGCGCGAGTGATAGTGGACGAAGTCGTAGATGCCGTTGCGCCAGCTGTCGCCCCAGCCATTGGCGCCGAAAATATCCTCGAAAACGGCAGCCGGATCGCCTTCGTCCGGCAGCTGCACGGCGCCGGGATAGACGAGCATGGGCCAGCGCGGATGATTGGGCACCAGCCCATCATCGGCGAAGCGGAAGGCGAGCGGTTCCTGTTTGTCGACAGATTGTGCCATCCTTGCGGTTTCCTGCATGGTCTTAATGGGACCTAACGGTTTCCCGCGGATTTTGCTCCGGCCGGTCTGAGGAGGTCACAATGGCTGCATTTCGTCTTTCGGCAATCGGCCTTTTTGCATCGGCACTTGCCTTTGCCGCCGTCGCCGCCGGCAACGCCGAGACGATGGCGGTGATCGTCGCAGCGCTTCGGCATCGAAACTGATCTAGGCCTGCCGCAGGCACATTCAGCCCGTAGCAAACCGCCACGTGGGGCGCCGCCCATTGATAGATTGCGTTCGGCTTCTAACCGGATTATAGATGTCGTACGTAATCTAAAATATGGAGGTCGACGATGCGCGTGAGCCGCATTCAGGCTGAGCAGAACCGGCAAACCGTGATCGATGTCGCAAGCCGGCTTTTTCGAGAGCACGGCTTTGACGGTATCGGCCTTAAGGATTTGATGAAGGGCGCCGGGCTGACCCAAGGCGCTTTCTATAAGCAGTTCGCGTCAAAGGAGGACCTTGCCGCGCAAGCTTCCAGGCGCGCGATGGAGAGCGCTGCCGACAGATGGACGGCGGCGACCGCAGCGAATCCCGGCGATCCGCTTGGGGCGGTGATCGAGTTCTATCTCAGCATGGGCCATCGCGAGGAAAGGATGGACGGCTGCCCGGTCGCGGCGCTCGGGTCGGATGTGGCCAGACAGGGGACCGAGGTGAAAGCGTCGTTCGAAGTCGGCATCAAAGCATATCTTGAAGTGCTCGGCAGGATGATTGCCAGGACTGAGAACGAGGAAACCGGTGAAAAAGCCATGGCCGTCCTCTCGACGATGGTCGGTGCGGTGGTTCTCTCGCGCGTCGTCAATGATCCCGATCTCGCCAAAGCCTTTCTGGATGCAGCGGCCGAACAGGTTCGCGACACCGTCAGCGTCTGACCGGCGCGGGCTGGCCACTCAGATCAATAGGAGAATAGATGCGACGGATTGTTGTCACGGGCATGGGCGCGGTCACGCCCCTCGCCGCAAATATCGAGGCGTCGTGGTCGCGTCTCCTGGCCGGCCGCTCGGGCATTCGACGGCTTCCTGAGGACATGGTGGAAACCCTGCCGACAAAGATCGGCGGAACGGTTCTTTCCCTGTGGGAGGATCCCGAAGCCGGTCTCGATGCGAATGCCTTCCTGGCTCCGAAGGATCAGCGCAAGATCGATCGCTTCATCCTATTCGCGCTGGCGGCGGCGGAAGAGGCGCTTGCCCAGGCGGGATGGAAGCCGGAGTCGGAAAAGGATCGGCTTCGCACCGCGACGATCATTGCTTCAGGTATCGGAGGGTTCCCCGCCATAACCGAGGCGGTGCGAACCGTCGACCAGCGCGGCGTTCGGCGTCTTTCGCCGTTCACGGTGCCGTCTTTCCTGGTGAACCTCGCCGCCGGCCACATCACGATTCGTTACGGCTTCAAGGGCCACATCGGCGCGCCGGTAACGGCGTGCGCCGCCGGCATCCAGGCGATCGGCGATGCAGCGCGCATCATCCGCGCCGATGAAGCCGACATCGCCGTGTGCGGCGGCACGGAAGCCTGCATGAACGTCGTCAGTCTGGGCGGCTTCGCCGCGGCGCGCTCGCTTTCAACCTCCTTCAATCACCGTCCCGACCAGGCCTCGCGTCCGTTCGACATGACGCGGGATGGTTTCGTCATGGGCGAAGGCGCGGGCATCCTGGTCATCGAGGAATTGGGCCATGCGCTGGCGCGCGGCGCGAAACCGCTCGCCGAGGTCGTCGGCTACGGCACGACAGCGGATGCCCATCACGTCACGTCCGGTCCCGAGGATGGGGATGGCGCGCGCCGCGCAATGGAGATCGCGATTGTCCAGGCCGGCATTTCACCGCGCGAGATCCGCCATCTCAACGCGCACGCGACCTCCACGCCGGTGGGCGATCTGGGAGAAATCGAAGCGATCAAAACCGTCTTCGGCACGGATTTCTCCATAGCCGTCAGCGGAACGAAGTCGGCGACCGGACATCTGCTCGGAGCCGCCGGCGGAATTGGCGCCATCTTCACCATCCTGGCGCTGAGGGACCAGGTGGCGCCGCCGACCCTCAATTTGAGCGTCCCCGATCCGGCCGGCGACGGAATAGACTTCGTCGCAAACCGGGCCCGGCCGATGGAGATGGACTACGCGATCGCCAACGGCTTCGGCTTCGGCGGCGTCAATGCCAGCGTGCTGTTCCGGCGCTGGGACGGGCACGGCGTAAACGGTCGAGCCGCTCGTGATTGACGCTCTTTGCTCCAGCGTTTCCTGCTTTTCCAGTCCAACCCAAAGAAAGTGATCTCCATGAACAGGACCAATCCTGGCGTCGCCATTGTCACAGGGGCATCCAGCGGAATTGGGCACGCAACGGCCAAGGCCCTGCAGAGCGCCGGCTTTCGCGTGTGCGGAACCAGCCGTCGCGCGGTCTCCAAGAAAACCGACGGTATTACCATGCTGACCTGCGACGTGACCGATGACGCGTCCGTTGCGAAGCTGGTCGATGAGGTGCTGGCCGATGCCGGGCGCATCGACGTGCTGGTCAACAATGCCGGCATCGGCCTGCTCGGCGGCGCGGAGGAATCCTCGACTGCACAGGCCCAGGCTCTGTTCGACGTGAACGTCTTCGGTGTCATCCGGATGATCAACGCGGTGCTGCCGGTCATGCGACGTCAAGGAAAGGGCAGGATCGTCAACTTGAGCTCAGTGCAGGGGTTCATCCCCGCCCCCTATTTCGCGCTTTATTCGTCGACCAAACATGCGGTTGAAGGTTATTCCGAATCGCTTGATCACGAAGTGCGGCCGTTTGGAATTCGCGTCGCATTGGTCGAGCCGGCCTACACCCAGACTTTGTTCGAAGACAATCTGGCCAGGCCGGACCAGGTGCTCGATGTCTATGACGCCGCGCGCGCCGGCATGACCACAGCCGTGCGTAAGGCGATGGAAAAAGGCGATACACCCGAAGTGGTGGCCAACACCGTTGTGGCGGCTGCGATCGATCCCGCTCCGAAGCGGCGCTATGCAGCGGGAAAGACAGCGCGCCAAATCAGTCTCCTGCGCCGTTTCGTCCCCGCATCCGCATTCGACAAGAGCCTGCGAAAGCAGCTCGGGCTGCCGGCCTGACAACGGAGCCTTTCACTCCAGCCACCCTGCCTCCTGGTCAAAGCGCCGGCAGTAATTAGCTGTTCGTCACTGACCGCGTATAAGCATTCCCTATTGCAATCCCCGGAAGAAAAAGGTTGTTTGGAATCTCCGGGGGAAACGAAATCGTGAATAGAGGCGTGGTGCGGCTTCTTCCGAAGCCCAAGGTTTCAGTATTCATTTGCGGATGCGGGCATACGGGGTCAACTTTGCTCGCCCGGATACTGGCTGCGCATCCGGAAATTTTCTCTGTCCGCCGCGAGACAAGCGCGTTTGTCTCAAGCGATGGGGCGCGATGGACCAAGCTAAGCGCGGTTTTGCTGCAGGCAGCCATTTCACGCCGCAGCGTCTGGGTCGAAAAGACCCCGAACCATATCCACTATGCGAGGCAGATCATCGAGACGATCCCGGGCGCGCGCTTCATCGTCGTCACGCGCGACGGCAGGGACATCGTGGCCTCGCTCGGGCAGCGTTACGGGGGCGATTTCGACAAGGCTTTCCAAAGATGGATCGCCGACAGCAAGGCCTCGATGGAGCGTATCGAAAAGGGCGAAAGCATCCTGTGGCGTTATGAAGACTTCATCGAATCGCCTGCGCTTTCCATCGAACGGCTATGCCGCTTCATCGGCGTGGCCTTCGATCCAGGCATTCTGAACTATCACCAGCAGCCCGTCATATGGGGACGCGAAAAGGCGGTGCGCACGCCGCATTCCGCTCGCCGGCACGCCCAGGTGAACCAGCCGATCACCGACTATCGGGGCAGCTGGCGATCCAGCCTGCCGATGGAAGTGGCCTGCCGTTTCGACGCCGACGAAGCGCGGGAAATCATGGGCTATTTCGGATACGCGCAGGCCTAGCGTCCGGCAGGTGTCGATCACCAGACCTAAGCGTAGTCGAGAAGCGACCTTTTGTGCTGCGACAGATCGGAAGCAACCGTCCGAGAAGCAGCAGCCTGCGCCGACGTAATGGCGAGCGCCCGCGCCTGCCATGAAATGAGCAACGTCTCAGCATGGATTTGGGCGCGCCCAACGGGCCGGTAATCAGCAGCGAGCGCCGAGAACTGGTGGCGGCCCGACTGATCCGCGAATTGGCACAACAGCCGACTGCCGCGGCCGATCGCATAAAAGTCCAGGAAATTCGACCAATGCCGATCCGGCCAACGCCGGGAACGCGTATCGCAGGCCAAACTCGACGATGCGCCGATAAAGACGCTTGACTCGCCCTCCCCCTTACGGACAAGTTGCGTTGTCAGACATCTTACATACGAGAGGGAGGTTTCGTGAGGAGATTTATCGCTTGTTTCGCGCTGGCTGCCGGCGCGCTCGCATTTGCGTCGGCAGCGTGGGCGGGAGAAACCCTGGATCGCGTCACAACCAAGAAGGCCCTGGTGGTCGCGACCAACAGCGGCTGGCCACCGCAGAGCTTTCTCGACGAGAGCAACCAGTTGGTCGGCTTCGACATCGACGTCTCGAAAGAAATCGCCAAGCGCCTCGGCGTCGAGGTCAGCTTCGAGACGCCCGATTGGGCGACCATGACTGGCGGCCACTGGCAGGGCCGCTATGATCTCGGAGTCGGCTCGGTGACGCCGACCAAGGCCCGGGCCAGGGTGATCGATTTCGCCGGCATCTATTACTACAGCCCTTATGTCTATGTGGTCCACAAGGACAGCAAGGCAAAATCGGTGAACGATCTGAACGGCAAGGTGATCGGCGTCGAGACCGCCACCACTTCGGAAGATTTCATCCGCCGCCAATTGGAGATCGACGCGCCCGGCCTTCCGCCAATCGAATACAAGCTGCAGCCTGGCGAAATCCGGACTTTCGCCGATTCCATGCTGCCCTTCGACGATTTGAGACTTGGGGACGGCGTGCGGCTCGACGCGGTCATCGCGCCCGAGCAGACCGCTCAAAACGCCATCAAGAACGGTTATCCGCTGCGCATCATCGAGGGCGACTACGCCTTCCGCGAGCCGCTGGTGGTGATCGCCGACAAGGGCGATGCCGAGTGGACCACCAAGATCGGCGGCATCATCGACGAGATGAAGAAAGACGGCACGCTCGCCACGCTGACCACCAAGTGGTACGGCAAGAACTACAGCGCCGATTGACGCTCATCGCGGGCGGCCCCTCAAGGCCGCCTGCTTCCGCCAGAACCTATCATGACTTATCCCGACACCTATTATCGCCGTACACTTGCCGACGAGAAGGTCAGACCACCGCTCGCGGGTCCGGCCGAATGCGACACGGTCATTGTCGGCGGCGGACTGGCCGGTCTGACGACGGCGCTGCAGCTGGCGCGCGCCGGGCAGCAGGTTGTGCTGCTCGAAGCCGAGAGCATCGGCTTCGGCGCCTCGGGCCGCAACGGCGGCTTCGTCAGCCCCGGCTTCGCGACCGGCAGCGACAAGATCGCCGCGATGGCCGGCGCGGCGGCGGCACGAGAGCTGCATCGGCTGTCGATCGAAGGCGTCGATTTCGTGCGGCAGACGATCAAGGATCTCGACATCACGGCAGCGAAGCCTCGCCCCGGAATCATGGGCGTGCTGCGCCATGACGGCGGCGCCGAACTGAGGGCTCATGCAGAGAAGCTGGCGCGGGATTTTGACTATCCGCTCGAATATCTCGAGCGCGACCAGGTGCGCGCTGTGCTGCGTTCCGAGCGCTACTACCAAGGCCTGCGCGATGGCAACGCCTTCCACATGCATCCGCTGAACTATCTGCGCGCCATCGGGGCGGAGATCGAGCGGCTGGGCGGCAGGATTTACGAGGGCTCCAGCGCGATCGAGGCTAAACTCGATGGCCCGCACAAGACGCTACGCACCGCAAGCGGCGAAGTACGCGCGCGGCAAGCGGTGTTTGCCACCGGCGGCTATACAGGACCGCTGGTCGGTCGGCTGAAGCGGGCCATTTTACCGATCGCGACCTATGTGATGCTGAGCGAGAAAGCCCCCGATCTCATCGCCGACGCCATCGCGACCACGGATGCCGTCGGCGACAACCGCCGGGCCGGCGACTACTACCGTGTCGTGGAGGATGGAAAGCGGCTGCTCTGGGGCGGGCGCATCACTACGCGGGCCGCTTCGCCGGCGGCGCTGGCCAGGGAATTGCGCCGGGAGATGGTTGGAACCTACCCCCAGCTCGCTGCGCTCAAGACCGAACTCGCCTGGTCAGGGCTGATGGCCTACGCCCGCCACCTGATGCCCCAGATCGGGCAGCTGCAGCCAGGCGCCTGGTATCTCACCGCGTTTGGCGGGCACGGCATCAACACGACGGCCATAGCCGGCAAGGTGGTCGCCGAGGCGGTACTCGGCCAGTCGGACCGCCACCTTCTGTTCGCGCCGTTCGGACTGGCCTGGGCGGGCGGGCCGGTAGGGCTTGCCGCGGCGCAACTCACCTATTGGAAGCTGCAGGCGCAAGATTGGTGGCGCGAACGCCCCCGCTAACCAGAAGGGATATCGACAGGTGATCGGCAGACTGCTGCTCAACTATCCGGACGCCGCGCGCCGCATCGGCCTGTGCCTGGCGCTCGCCGCTTTCGCCGCGGGCCTCTACGGTCTCGGCATCAAGGCAGACTGGATCGGCAAGCTGATCCCGAGCTCGATCGAATGGCTTGCGGCCAATCCCGCGGTGGCGCGAGCCGTCTCGGCGGTGCTGATCGCGCTGATCGTGGCCGCCAACTGGAAGGCGCTGCAGCAACTCGGGCGCAAGCAGCAGATCGTGGCGGTATGGATCGAGCTGTTCGTGCTGCTGATGCTGTTCTTCTATTCCTTCGACCTGTCCTTTTCTTTCATCGCCAGGAAGATCGGTTTCCTCATCTCGCAGGGCGTGGTGACCACGCTCTACATTTCCGCCATTTCGATCGCCATCGCGACAGTCATCGCCTTTATCGGCGCCATAGCCAAGCTCTCCAAGAACGGCATCGTCTATGGGCTGGCAACCTTCTACACGTCGCTGTTTCGCGGGCTGCCATTGCTGATGCAGATCTACATCATCTATCTCGGCCTGCCGCAGGTCGGTTATGTGATCGGGGCCGTGCCCGCCGGGATCATGGCGCTGTCGCTTTGCTACGGCGCCTATATGACCGAGATTTTCCGGGCCGGCATCGAAAGCATTCCGCGAGGCCAGACGGAAGGCGCCACCGCGCTTGGGCTCAGCCCCAACCAGACGATGTTCCTGGTGATCCTGCCGCAGGCGATGCGCGTCATCGTGCCGCCGACGGGCAATCAGTTCATCGCGATGCTGAAGGATTCCTCCCTGGTCTCGGTGGTCGGGGTCTGGGAGATCATGTATCTGGCGCGCACGCAGGGCCAGACCGAGTTCCGGCATATCGAGATGCTGATCACCGCCTCGATGATCTATTGGATTTTGTCCATCGGGCTCGAATTCCTGCAGTCCCGCATCGAGGAACGGTTCGGCCGCTCGCTCAAACGCTGAGGTTCAATGCGGCATCCCCTCCTGGGGAAAGCCGCCGAGATGGCAGCAGGCCAGAGCGGCATGATCGCGGCCGCTTTCGAGGCACAGCAAGAGCGGCTTCCTCGCCAGCCAGGCATGCAGGAAACCGGCGATGAAGCTGTCGCCGGCGCCGGTCGTGTCGACGACCTCGACCGGGCGGATGCCGGTCTCGGCGCGCTCGCGGGCCGTCAGCGCCATCGACCCCTCGGCACCGCGCATGACGACGGCGCAGCCTGCGCCGCGCGACAGGAGATCCGCGGCCATCGCTTCAGCCACGTGGCGATTTTGGCCGGTCGAGCAGAAAACTATGCTCAAACCCTCCACACCGAGATCGGCGGGATCGGCGTTGACCGAGATGTCCTGCGAGACGCTGACGCCGGCCCGCGACAGGCGCCTGCGTAAAGCGCCGCCGTCATCCAGCCAGCCGATATGGACGTGATCCATCGTCCCCAGGATCGCCAGTTCGGCCTCGTCCGGCGCATAGCCGGCGCAGGCGCCGAAATCCTCGGCAGCGATCAAACGCTCGCCGGACGGCAAGACTTTGATGTCGGTCCAAGCGGTGTTGCGCTGGCCTACGCGCAGGTGCTTGACCGCCACCCGATTGGCTTCGAGCTCAGCGCGGGTGCGTTCGCCCTCGGCGTCGCGGCCGACCGCGCCGAAATAGAAGCTGTTATGGCCAAGCCGCGCGAGCTGGACGGCAACGTTGAGTGCGTTGCCGCCGACCAGCGAGCGGCCGATCGGCGCTCCGAGGCGGTCGATGCAGTTGTCCCCGACGGCGGCAAATCGAAGGCTGCTCATATCCTGCGCTGCGATCAAGCTGACGCCGAGAGCTAAGCTCAATAGGCAACGCGCTTATAGTAGCGGCGCGTCGTCAGCGGGTGGTTACGGATCACCTCGAGATGCGCGCTGACCCGTTCGAGGGCGGTCGCGAGCACGATCGGCGAAACCAGCGCGCGCACATCCGGCGAAATGCCGGGCAGTTCAAAATCGGCCGTGTCGAGCACCGTCAACTTGTCCGTATAGGCAGGCGCGAATTTCTCGACGCGATCGGCCAGCGGCCGGGCGCTGTCCTCGCCCTTGAAGAGCACCACGCTGACGTCTTTGTCCACCAGCTCCAGCGTGCCATGGAAAAAGTCGGAAGCATGCACGGGGCGGGTCCGGATCCACTGCATCTCCTCCAGGATGCACATGCCATAATACCAGGCCTGCGGCCAGACATTCCCGGCGCCGGTTATGATGTGATAGTCGGAGGCGGCCAGTTTGTGCGCGAAGCCGGCGGCTTCCTGTTCATAGCTCCGCTTCACCTCCAGCAACAGTCGCGGCAACTGCTCCAGTTCGGCGAAAATGCGTTCGGATTCGGCGAGCTCGCCGCGATGCTTCAGCACTGCAAGCGCGATGAAGAGCGACTGGAGATAGAAGGATTCGCAGGACGTGTCGTCCTCGGCGAAGTTGACGAAGACATGGTCCCCGCCCTTACCGAGCGGCGTCTCCTCATGTCCGACCAGCGTGATCACCGTCGCCCCGACATCCTTGATCCGGGACAGCAGTGCCACGCTTTCCCTGGTCGTGCCGGAGAGCGAGGGCAACACGACGATCGATTTGTCGGTCAGGTGCACGGATTGGACCAGCTGCAGCTCGGCGGTGATGTCGACGAAGGCCGGAAAGCCAGATCGGCGCTGCAGCAATTGCGCCGCCGGATGCATCAGGATCGCTGCACCGCCGGTGCCGAGAAAGAAGATGTTTTGCGCCCCGGCGGCGAGGCACTGCGCCACAACGGCTTCAATGCGCTCGCGCAAGGCCACCGCCCCCGATTGGATACGTATAAACCGGGCTTCATCGAAATTGAGCATCGTTCCCTCGATCAATTCAGTTGTAAGACAACTGACATCTGTGAGAGCACATTTCAAGAGAAATTTTGCGGATAGGTTTGCATGCGTTGCGTATACGACATGCGATCGCCACCGCATGCCTCCGCTTGACCTGGGCGCGATTGTCCGACAACAAAAGGAGAGTTGGCACAATGGGGAAGAGGGACTTGGACGAGCCGCTTCGGGACGCGCGCACATTGGCGGTTCAGCTGCGCGACCGCATGGCCGACCTCATCAGGACCGAAGGGCTCAAGCCCGGCGACCGGCTGCCAACGGAATCTCAGCTGACGCAGCGCTTCCGCATCTCGCGCCCTGCCCTGCGCGAAGCGCTGAAGCTTCTTGAACAGGACGGCATCATCTCCGTCACCCATGGTCTCGGCCGCTTCGTGACCGCGAACTCCGCCGTCCAGGTCGACCGTCCAATCACGGTGTTCGAAAGCGTGACCGACATGTCGCGCCACTATGGCTACAACACCGTCAACAAGGTTCTTTCCATCGCCGAGGAAACGCCTGATCCATTTATCCAGCAGCAATTGCGGCTAGCGGACGGAGAGCGCGTCATCCGGCTTGAACGGCTGCGGCTGCACAACGATCTGCCCCTCATCTATTCGCTCGACTACGTACCGCGCAGCTTTTTGCCGGGGCGCCTTTTCGACATCGAATGGAGCGGCTCGCTGCTCGCCCTGCTGGAAAAGCACCGGCATCAGCCGCGTATGTCGGCCGCCTCCGTTGCAGCCGTAACGCTGCCCGACGAAATCGTGCAGCGCAACGACTTGCGCGACTTCGGGCCAGCCCTGCTCATTACGGAAACCTGTTTCGATGGGACCGGAACTCCGGTCGTCCATGCCGCCGTCTATCACCGCGGCAGCCATTTCACCTTCAGCTTCGCACGAAAGTGAAAGCTCAAAGGGTGGCGATGACCAGTGTCAGGTGCCATGCAGATGTCGAGGGCCGTCACTAGCGCGGGAGCAGCCGGGAGACCTTGAGCCGCGGCGCGAAGAAACAGCGCAGATAGGGCTGGTTGGTTATGACGTAATGGTTCTCGCAGATATGGTATCGGCCGTCCGGCGATTCCTGCACGCGGTCTGGCGGGATGTTGAAGCCATCGGGTAGATAGACATAGCCGCCGTCGGCCCCGGATTGCACGGCAGACTCAGGGATGGGGCGGCAATCCGTGCCGCCGCAACATTTGAAATTCGTCACCGGGTCGACCTTGTTTTCGTACCAGTCATGAGCATCGGCGCCTGTCGCGGCGACAATCCACATGACTGTGACGATGACCCTTCGCATGGCGTTCCTCGACGGTGCGGAGGCGCTGCTCATTCGAGCATCATCTATATTAGCGTTCCGCCGGAAACGCTATTGGCGGCGAAGGTCTGGAAGGCGACGCCGGCCCTTGTGGACGGCAATAGGTGAAGCCGGATCCTCAAAATCAGGGTCCGGCTCTACCGCTCACACCAGCCTTTGCCCGCCGTCGATATGGACAGTCTCGCCGGTCATGAACTCGTTCTGCATCAGGTAGAGATAGGCCGGCGCGATATCGGCGGGCCTGGCGATCTTTCCGACCGGCAGTCGGGCGCCCATCTGCTCGAAATAGCCTGATTTGGCGTCGCCGACGATCTCGTCCCACATCTCGGTGTCGACCCAGCCGGGCGAGACGATATTGACGCGGGTCGGCGCGAGTTCCAGCGCGAGCGTGCGGGCGAAATAGGTGAAGGAACCGGCGACCGCCGAAACCACCGAGCCGCCGGGGACCGGCGGACGGTCCTTGTTGATGCCGGAGGTGAAGATCATCGAGCCAGCCTTGTTCAGCGTGCGCACGGCGTGCTTGGCCAGCATCACTGCGCCGATCAGCTTGCCGTCGACAAATTGGCGCACGAAATCCATGTCGGTCTCGCCGATCGGATAATTGGGCGGCGGCGTGCCGGCCGTCGCCACCAGATGATCGAAAGCGCCGGCTTGCTCGAACAAGCCGGACACCTCGGCCTCATTGGCCATGTCGGCGGCGATGCCTGTCACGCGCCCTGCCCCGCCGAGCCGCTTTTCGGCGGCCCTCAGCTTTTCGGCCGAACGGCCGGCGATCACCACCTCCGCGCCGCTTTCAAGCGCCGCTGCCGCGACGCCGAAGCCGATGCCGGAGCTGCCGCCGACGACAATGATCTTCTTTCCATTGAGCGATGTCATGGGGAGACTGGTCATGGGTCTTCTCCGTCTTTCCGTGATGGGTTCCAAATCAGGCGCGGCCGGCGTGGGCTGCTTCGATATCGGCGAGGATGATCTTCTTCATCGAATACATCGCCTGACGCGCCCGGTCGGCCTTGGCGCGGTCGGGGTCGTTCATGAGGCGCAGCGCCGGTTCGGGAATGACCTGCCAGTAGACGCCGAACTTGTCCTTCAGCCAGCCGCAGGGCTGTTCCGAGCCGCCGCCGACGGTCAGCGCGTTCCAAAAATAATCGGTCTCGGCCTGGTCCTTGGTTTCGATGTAGAGCGAAATCCGCTCGTTGAAGGGCGGCACCCCGCCGGCGTTGAGCGCGGTGAAGCGCTGGCCTTCGAGCTCGAAATCGAAGATCGCATGCGGCTTGTCGGTGAACTCGATGGTCCGCAGCGCGCGGCTGTTCTTGAAGACCGAAAGATAGAAATCTCGCGCGGCTTCGGCATCGAGGTTGAACCAGAGGAAGGGATGAACGGTTGCCATGATGTCCTCGCAGGTTTGATCTTGAGTGAGTATTGATCACAAATTCTGTGAGGATTTTTGATTGGAAAAGGCTCGACGGACAAACCAAAATTTGGCAAGTATTTGTTACCATAACTCACAAATGGCTTTGTCGTCATGGCCCGCAGACTGCCGCCGCTCAACGCCTTGCCGGCCTTCGAGGCCGCTGCACGGCATTTGAATTTTTCGCGGGCCGCCGACGAGCTCAACCTCACCCATGGCGCGATCAGCCGCGCCGTGAAGCATCTCGAGGATCAGCTTGGTGTGCAGCTTTTCGAGCGGGCGACACGCTCGGTGCGGCTCACTCCTGTCGGCGAGCCCTATGCGGTCGCCGTGCGCGAGGCGCTCGACCAGCTCGCGCTGGCGACGCAAACCGCAACCTCGCGCCATTCCGGCTCGACGCTCAACGTCAGCACCTCGGACGGCTTCGCCGGAAAATGGCTGGTGCCGAGGCTCTACCGCTTTCACCGCGCGCATGGCGATATCGACGTGCGCGTCTCGACCACCGGGCGACTGACCAATTTCCGCGGCGACGGCATCGACGTCGCCATCCGCTACGGCGCCGGCCACTATCACGGGCTGACGTCGGAATTTCTCACCGGCGAGGAAGTCTTTCCGGTCTGCAGCCCGAAGCTTCTGGAAGGGCCGCATCCGCTCAAGCAGCCGCAGGACCTCAAGCACCACACGCTGATCCGCGACGGCTACCGCATCGACTGGGCCGCGTGGCTGGCCAGCGCCGGCGTCGAAGATGTCGACCCGAATGGCGGGCTCACTTTCGATTCAGCCACTTTCGCGGTGGAGTCGGCCGTGCAGGGCGAAGGCGTGGTGCTCGGCCGGACCATGCTCGTCTCGGCCGATCTCGCCACCGGCAGGCTGGTACGACCCTTCGACCATGCGCTGAAGGCGGTCTCCAGCTTCTATCTGGTCTACCCGCCGGAGGCGATCCGCCAGCGCAAGGTGAAGGCGTTTCGCGATTGGCTGTTTTCGGAGATCGAGCCGCTTTAACGGGCGAGCTCCGGGCTCGACAGCCAAAAGCCGGACGGCTTTCCGCCAACTCGATTCGCCTTGCGAAGACTGCTGGGCGGATAATGCCGCCACAGAGCGGTTAGGCAAGCAACGCCGCATTGAAACTTTCAACGGTCTTCCCAGTTCGGTTGGAAGGAGGACCTTGATATGACTGAACCCGGTGAAGGGAGTTCCCACGGTCGAATTGACGACAAGCAGCTCGTCATTCTGCTGAAAGAGAAAACCGGCATCTCGGAGGCTCAAGCCAGAAGGCTGATAAAGGCCGTTGGGCGCGACCGACCATCGCTTCTGCGAGAAGCACGCATCATAAGGGCGCGTGTTCAGACGTCCACGTCAAGCCGCGTGTGACCGGCTGAATGCGACGGATGCCCGTCGGATCTGGCGGCGGCATTTCGCGACCGGCTGCTTTCGAACATCGACCCGGCTGAAGCAAAGCTCGCCGGAAATTCCCTGCTTGCGAAGACGTGCTTGTTGCGCGATGCTCCGCAAAATGGCTGGCGAATACCTGGACCACAAACTGGAATGCCCGTTTTGCGGCACCATTCGTCTGCAGATCCCGGCCGATGCCCAGCCAGCAACACCGATCCATTGCGCCGAGTGCGGCGCATATCTCGGCACGTGGGACGAGCTTCAAACCGACTTCGAGCAGCAAGGCGGTACCGACGGCGTGTTCCGGCTGGATAAGGGACGTATCCAGAAGCTTAATTCCAGCCGATGATTAGCCGCAGCTGACGCAGCCGTCCGGGCTCAGAAAAGCGCGCAACAGGGCAACCGACGGCATGGGCGGGGGGG
>NZ_JAIUHH010000030.1:0-34771 GCF_020165015.1 Mesorhizobium sp. CA7 | reverse complement strand
ATGATCGCCGGGTTCAGCACGCCGTCCGTCGTCGGACCGTTATTGGTCTCGTCGAGCGTCACCGAGCTGCCGACCACCGCATTCGAGATCGTAGGTACATCGTCCGTGATATTGATCGAGATGGTCGAAGTGGATGTGTTGCCGAAGCTGTCGGTTACCGTGAAGGTGAACACATCCTGCCCGGGCTGCACATTGGCGCCGTCATTGCCCGCCGGAACATTCGCTTCCGGCGACGTCAACGTATAGGTGTAGGTGCCGTCCGCGTTGACGTGTAGGATGCCGTATGTGCCATTGATGTTCGTGCCGACATTGCCGTTCACGTCGCTGCCGATATTACCGGCCTGAACACCGGTCACGGTCGCCCCGTCAGGATCCGAGAAGGTCAACTTGCCCGTCGTCGTCTCCGAGCCGTCGCCCGCATGCGAGCCGTCCACCGTCCCGGGGCCGAGGTCACCGACCGGTGGTGTTGTGTCGATGCCCGCCTCGTTCACCGCCGCAACCTCCGCCACCACACGCGGCTGGCTGCCGGTCACCTCGATCGTCAGCGTCGCCGGCGAGGTATCGCCGTCGCCGTCGGTGATCGTGTAGTTGAAGACGTCAGTGCCGGTCGGCGTATTCGGGGTGGCCTGATAGCTGTAGTCGCCATTGGCGAAGACGGTCAGCACGCCATGCGCGCCGGTCACCGTCGTCACGCCGGCATTGGTCACCGCGTTGGTCCAAGCGATCGAGGCGATCCCGTCCGCTCCAGCCGTGTCCGCCGCGCCGAGACCATGGGTGCTTGTCCCGGTCTCGACATTGCCGGTCACGGTCTCGCCCGACTGCGCCGCGTCCGTGTCGTTACGTGCCGTCGGCACGTCGTTGACGATGTCGATGGTGAGCGTCGTGGAAGCGGGGTCGCCGTCGGAATCGACCACTTGGACAGCGAAATCGTCATGCGTGCCGTTACCGGTGGTGCTGTCGAGCAGCGTGTAGGAATAGGTGTAGCCGGTCCCCGGCGTGCCGGTGATCGTCAGGTCGCCATACTGGCCGTGCACCAGAATGCCGCCGGCCGCGTTCGTCACCTCAATCTGGGTATTGTCCTTGTCGGTCACATAAAGGTGGCCGATCGTGTCGCCACCAGTGGTGATCGCCAGCGCGCCGGTCGTCGTCTCGCTGGTGTCGCTGTTGTTGTTCGCGTCGTTGTCGGCGATTTCACCCGAGCCGGCCGGCAGGCCATCATGCGGCGGAAGGCCGGCCTCGCTCGCTGCGCTATGGCCGTTCGCATCAGGATTCTGCGGCGTCACATCGATGGTGGGCGTCGAATCCGGCTTCAGGTTGATCGTCACCGTCGCCACCGAGGCGTCGCCGTCGCCATCGACGATCCGGTACTGGAAGGTCACGGTTCCTTCTTCGCCAGCAGTCGGCTTGTAAGTGAAGGTGCCGTCATTGTTGTAGGTGACCGTGCCGCCGCCGCCAGTCAGCGAGTTCGCCACATAGCTGACCTTCGCCGGGTCGGTGATGTTGACGCCGTCCGCGCCGGGCACGTCGTTGGCAATCACGTTCACCGTCACCGGCGCGTTCTCGGTTGCCTGCGCGGCAGCGTCGTCATGGGCCGTGGGCACGTCGTCAACAATCTCGACGGACAGCGTTCCCGGAAGCGAAACGTCGCCATCGCTGTCGGTGACCGTCACCGTCATGTTGTCGAAGATGGAATCGGTGCCCGCACCGGAATGCTGCTCGCTGTGCACCAGCGTATAGGTGTAGCTCACCTGGCCGGTGGCGGCGTCGTAGCCGTTGATGGTCAGCGTGTTGCCGAAGGGCGTCGCAATGTTGATCGGTGTCGACGCGCTGTTGGCAAGCTCAGCGGCGGTGATCACATGGCCATTAATGTCCACCGAGCCGATGCCGTCGGGCGAGGTGATGGTGAAGGTACCGGTGTTGTGCTCGGACGGGTCGTTGTCCATTGCGGGGTCGGTGCCCGCTTCGCCGGACCCCGTCGCGCCGGCGGTCTCGAGGCCTTTTTCATCGACGCTGGTGTCGCCGCCGCTGGTCGAGGGCGTCAGGTCGAGGATCGTCGGCGTGGTGTCGGGCAGCAATCCCGGGAACAGCTCCCGATGGTCAGGCTGGCCGAACGCCAGGTCCGTCGGCGGCAGCAGCGACGTCAGGCCGAAGCCGTCGCCGATCCCGCCTGCGGGATGTTCGAAATTGCCGCCTGCGCTCCCCGGCGAGCCGTTGCCGCCGGCCGAGATCGAGCCGTCGGCGCCGAAGGCGACGTCGACATGGCTGGCCTCGAGCGCGGCGATCAGGGCCACGCGCGGCACCTCGACGTCGCCGAGCATGAAGGTCGGCACATTCAGCGCGGCGTCCTTGATGACGATCTGGGATCCGTCGGGCTGCGTGAGGACCAGATCGTGTCCGTCGACCTTGATGTTGTCGATCGACACGCTGGCCGGAAGCTTCACGACATTGCCGGCCTCGACGTGATATTCATGCGGGGTATTGCCCGCCGCCGCATTTGCCGCCGGCGCGTACGCGGGCGCAGCAGCCTTGGCGTCGGCCGGCTGGTTGGTGGCCGGCGCATTGGCCGCGCCTTGGGCCGGCGCGCCGCTGCCGACATCGACCGGCACCGGCTCGCTCGCAGCCTGGGCGGCGGTCGCCTGCGCGACCTGCACACCCGTCGAGATATGATTTTCACCAGCGCTGGTGTGCTCGTCCCAGGAATTTGAAACGGCGTCGAATTCGATATTGGTCGTCATAGCTAAAGCCCCTCCGGCATTTCCCGGAAAGAGACATGTCAGGCCCCGGCTTTGCAACAGACGTTCAATCTATTTCATATATTCGAGTATGTAGAGAATCGCATTTTTTACACTTGGTAAATTGCGATGATATATCTGGATATGCATGACCTTAACGAGGGTGGGAATGACCGCGCAGCACGCCTTCCGCCTTGGTAAATGTAAGTATAATTTTGAATAAAATTTGACGCAAAATAGAATAGCGTGATTCGCGGAAATTTACCCACCTTCATTTCCGATAATTTGAGACAAGATTGGTAGCGTCCACAGTCAAAGGTGGGCGTTATGAAAATACAAAAAGCAGACCCGACGGGGATCAAGGTACTCTTGCTGGCGATCGGCCTTGTCGCTCAGGCAGGTCCATCGTCGGCAAGCGCGAATTCGGGCGCGGCTCCTGTCCTGCAAGAGGTGCTTGCACCCGCGAGCCTCGGCGGCGTTTCGCTGGCCCGGCCGCTGCCCTGGCAGCCGGCCTCCGCGTACCGGATCGCGGATGTTTCTGTGGGCTACGCGCCGGCAGCGCCTTACGAGGCTGAAGCGCACGCCAAGACCGATCCCGGCATCGACCCGATCCAGACCGCCGCGATCATCCCCGGCGTCTTCGGCTCGGTCGCTTTGTCGATGCGCAACTTCCCGGTCGCGGCGCGCTGGGCTCCGGTCTACAGGGCCATCGTCGATTGCACCGCCGGCAGCGTCTGCGACCGCGAGAACCCGGCTTTCGCCGAGATCGTCAAGATTGCCGGCGACAAGGGCTTTCGCGACAAGCTGTCCTTCGTCAACAGCAGCATCAACCGCCTGATCGCCTATCGCAAGGACAGCGTCGTCTATGGCAAGCTCGACTATTGGGCGAAGCCGTCGGAAATCCTCGAGCATCGCGCCGGCGATTGCGAGGATTTCGCCATATTGAAGATGGCGGCGCTGCTCAGAGCCGGCATCCCGGCGCAGAGCATGTCGCTGGTGGTGCTCCAGGATCGCCGCCGCAAGTTCTTCCATGCCGTCCTGTCGGTGAGCACGGGAAGCGGCACCTTCATCCTCGACAGCCTCGGCAACGCCGTCCTGCGCGACAGCGATCTGCCCGACTATGTTCCGCTCTATTCCTTCAGCACCGATCGCGCCTGGATCCACGGGTCGAAGTCCGGCGCGCAGGTCGCCGACATCGCCGGCGGCTTCGCCACGGTCGCTCCGGGGGAAGGATCGCCGGAACCATCAGTGGCTTCGAGCCTGAGGCAGTAGTTTCGAGCGGTTCAGCGCCTCGCGGAAAATAACACGGTCGCTCTGTTGTCTTCGCGCGGCCCGGACAGTTCCGGAGGAATGCGTAGCTCTAGCCGTTGTAGACGAAGGCCATCAGCAGTTCCGGCTCGGTGACGGGCGCACGCACGGCGCTGAGCTGGCCGCGATAGCGGCGCTCGCCGGCGCCGATGACGAAGCCGCTGGTGACCGGCGTTTCGCCATTGGCGTCGAGCCGGGCGAAGATGTCGGGAACGTTGAGGTCGAGCGCCAGCTTCAGGTCCTGGCGCCCATCCTCCCCGGGAGCGCTCGGCAATTGGCGCCGGACCAGTTGCTGGAACGGCGTGTTGAAGGCCAGGATCTTCTTCGAAGAAGACAGCGCGAAGGCGGGCGAGGGGCAGGCGACCAGGATCGCGTTGATCGTGCGGATCGAAGCGAGCTTGCGCAATTCCATGCTTTCCTCGGCCAGGCCGCGCATGCAGGCGACGCGGATCGCCGAGGTGAGGTTGCCCTGGTCGGGATGGTGTTCGGCGATCTCCTCGACCAGCATGCCGATCGTGCATTTGCGGCTTTCGGCCATCTGCTTCAGCGACACCCAGAAGGCGCGCTCCAGCCGGATGCCGCGACGCACGCCGCCGCGCGCCACGACGCGGAATTCGGGGCCGAAATCCTCGGCCGCGAGCGATGGCAGCAGCCTCTCGCGCGAGGTGCCCGGATGGATGGCGCTATCGCTCACTCATTGCCTCCTGACGCGCCTTGTTGATGGGCTTCAAAAGATAGTTGAGGATCGTCTTGCGTCCGGTCTTGATGTCGACCGAACAGATCATGCCGGGGATGATCGAATAGGTCTTGCCGTTCCTGGTAAGCGTCGATTTGTCGGTGGCGACCCGCACCTGGTAATAGGGCTCGCCCGTCTTCTGGTCGACGAGGCTGTCGGCGGTGATGTTGGAGACCTTGCCCTCGATGCCGCCGAAAATCGAGAAATCATAGGCGGTGACCTTGATCAGCGCCTCCTGGTTCGGCTGGATGAAGGCGACGTCGCGCGGCGAAACCCGGGCCTCGACCAGCAGCGTCTCGGAGGTCGGCACGATGCCGGCCACCACCGCGCCGGGCTGCACGAAGGCGCCGAGCGTGTTGACATCGAGCGTGTTGACGATGCCGTCGACCGGTGAGCGGATGTCGGTGCGCGCCACCTTGTCGGTGGCGCCGCGAATGGTTTCGTCGACCACGGACAGATCGGCGAGCGCCTGCGTCAGGTCGCTCAACGCCTCCTGCTGCAATTGCAGCCCCAATTCGTTAACCTGAAGCTGCGCCTCGGTGATTGCTCCCTGGCTCTTCTTGATGGTCTCGCCGGCAAGGGTCAGTTGTCCGCGAAGATCGGTCTGTTCGCGCTCGACGCGGATCTGTTCGGTCCTGGCCATCAGGCCTTTCTTGACCATGGGTTCGACCAGCGCCGCTTCCTGGTCGGTGACGGCAAGGCTCTTCGACAGGCGGTCGGCGTTGGCGGTGGCCTCGTCCAGTTCCTTCTCGCGCTGGTCGAGGCGCGATTTGAGAACCGACAGCTTGACCTCGAAATTGTCGCGGCGCGCGACGAGCAGCCTTTGCTCGTTGTCGCAAATCTCCGGCGCGACCTTTTGGATTTCCGCCGGGCAGGGGAACGACCCTTCGACACTGCCGCTCTGCTCGAACTGCAGCCTGGCGATGCGCGCCTGCAAAGCTCGCGCCTTGGCCTTCTCTTCGCCAAGGCTCGAAGTGTTGCCCGAATTGTCGAGGCGGATGATGAGGTCGTTCTTCCTGACGGTCTGGCCTATCTGGACGGCGATCTCCTGCACCACGCCCGGTTCGCTGGCCTGGATGATCTGCGTCTTCGAAGCGGGTATCACCTTGCCGTCGCCGCGCGCGATCTCATCGACCTCGGCGAACGAGGCCCAGGCCGTGAAGCACACGAACAGCGCCCCGACGATGTAGACGGACGCCGAGGCGAAAAGTGGTGGCCGGTCTTCCCTTGCTAGCATGTCCATACGTTCCGGTCAGGCATTTGCCTTCTGCAGCGCCTGAATGACTTGTTCCTTCGGCCCGTCGGCGACGACGCGGCCCTGGTCGATGACGATGAGGCGGTCGGCAAGTTCCAGCATGCTGTAGCGATGGGTCGACACGATCAGCGTCGTGCTGCGGTCGAACGCCACCTTGAGCTGCTTGATCAACTGCCGCTCGGAAGCGAGATCCATCGAACCCGACGGCTCGTCCAGGAAGACGATCTTCGGTTTGGTCAAAAGCAGCCGCGCGATCGCCACCGCCTGCCTTTGCCCGCCCGAGAGATTGGTGCCACGCTCGCCGACATTCATGTCGTAGCCACGCGGATGCCGCGACACGAAGTCGTCGACGCCGGCGGCCTTCGCCGCATCGATGATCTCCTCGTCCGTCGCTCCAGGCGCCGCCATCAGGAGGTTCTCCTTGATGGTTCCCGAAAACAGGTCCCCGGCCTGCGCGACGATGCCGACCGCGGCGCGGACTTCCGAAGGGTGGTATTGGCGGATGTCGATGCCGTCGAGCAGCAGCTCCCCCGACGTCGGCAGGAACAGCCGGCCGATCAGCCGTCCCATCGTGGTCTTGCCGGAGCCGATGCGGCCGATGATGCCGACCCGCTCGCCGGGCTTGACCGCGATGTTGAGTCCGCTCAGAACCTCGTTTTCCGTGCCCGGATAGGCGAAGCCGACATTCCTGAAGACCAGCGCGCCGCTGCGGATCGGCCGGTTGACGAAGCCGACGGTGTCGGGGCGGTCCTCCGGTTGCGACATGATCGTGTTGATGATCTTGAGCGACAGCATCGCCTGCCGGAACCGGGCAAGCGTGATGGCGATCTGGCCGAGCGGCGCCACGGCGCGGCCGGCGAGCATCACGGTGCCGATGATGGCGCCGGTCGACACCTGGCCTTCCGAGAACGCATAGGCGCCGGCCACGACCAGGGCGACCGTCACGAATTGCTGGATGGCGCCGGTGATATTGCCCGCCGCCGCCGAGAGCTCCTTGATTTTTTCCGACGTGTTGGCCGCGTTCTTCGAGTGCTCGCCCCATTTGCGCAGCAGGTAGGCTTCGGCGCGCAGCGACTTGATCGTCTCCAGCGTCGAGATGGACTCGACCAGCAGGGCCTGGCGTTGCGACGCCTCGTTCATCGATGCCGCGACCCGCTTGCCGATCCGCCTCTGCGTGATCAGCCCGACAATGACGGAGATGACGAAGGCCAGCGCAGGTATGACCACCAGCCAGCCGCCGATGGCGTAGATGACAGCCAGAAAGACGAAGACGAAGATAGTGTCGATGAAGACGCTGATCGTGTTGGAGGTGAAGAACTCGCGCACGAATTCGTATTGCGTGACGCGGTTTGCATATTCACCCGTCGACCCGGGCCGCGCCGAAAGCGAGGAATTCAGCACTTTCTCGAACAGCAGGTAGGAAATCCGCAGGTCCGCCTTGCGACCGGCATAGTCGATCAGCGACGCCCTGGCCGTCTTCAGCAGCAGGTCGAACAGGATCGCCGCGCCGATGCCGAGCGCCAGCACCCACAGCGTCGAGATCGCCTTGTTGGGCAGGATGCGGTCGTAGACATTCATGGTGAAGATCGGCGAGGCGATCGCCAGCAGATTGATGAACACCGCCGACAGCACCACTTTCGAATAGGTGCGCCAGAACGCCCCCATCGCGCCGGTGAGCCAGTGGCGCCTTTCGATCCGCGCGGCGGTGCCGACCGTCATCTCCTCGGCCTGATTGGCATAGGTGATCGAGAAGGACGTGCCGCCGCTGATATAGCTTTCGGCGAGTTCCGACCTGTCGATCGTGGTGCGGCCGTTTTCCTGTGGCGCCGTCAGATATTGCCCGCCCTCGATTTCCGCCAGGAGGGCGATCGGCAATTGGCTGACGCGAAAGACGATGGCCGGAAGATCGAAGCGGCCGCGCAGGAAATCGCGATGGCTGAAATTCTGCACCTCCAGGCCGATGCGCTCGGCCAGATGACGGATCTCGTCCGGCTCGATGCGCGTCTCCGAAATCGGCACGCCGGCAAACAGCACCGTTTCGGCGCTCGGCCTGCCGAGATAGGCCGCCACAGCGCAGAAGCAGGCTTTGAAAGCCTCCTTGGGCGATAGGATATTAGGTTGCTGGTTCACGATCCGCCCCGAAGGACCGAAGATCGATACTACATCGGCTACTTTTTCCTGACCGGCGCGAGGATGTCGAACGGCAGATCGTTCTTCTGCTCCGACGGCGTGCGCGCATAGGTCTCGGTATCGGCCGTGGCCGGCACACCGAATTCCTCACGCGCGTAGGCCGCGGCCTGCTTGGCCGGCTGGATGTTGAGCGTCTTCAGCAATTCGCCGGTTGCGGCCAGCAGCCGGTATTCCGCGAACAGCGACGCGTAGGACGACGTGTCGGCCAGCGTCGCGGTGTTGAAGCGCGTGTTCTGGGCATCGAGCACGTCGAGCAGCGAGCGCTGCCCGACCTTGAACTGCTCGCGATAGGAGGCGACCAGCTTTTCATTGGTGGCTGCCTGCTGGCGCAGTGTCTTTGCCAGCTCCGCCTGGCGGAAGCGGCGGTCCCATGAGGTCCGGACGGCTTCCTCGATCTCGCGCAGCACCTGGTGCAGCGCAAGGCGCTGCTCGCTGGTGCGGCGAATCTGTTCCTGTTCGTTGGCCTTGTCGATGCCGCCGCGATAGAGGTTCCAGCGCAGCACCACCCGAGCCTGCAGATCGCTCGCGTCGCCATTGTCGCCGTCGATGTCATATCCGCCCCGGGCAACGCCCTCGGCGGTAACCGTCGGGCCGTATTTCGCCCGCGCCGCGTCGACCAGCGAAGCGGCGGCGTCGATGTCGCTGTTGGCCATATGGACGCGCGGGTTGTTCTGTCTGGCGAGCCCGATCGCATCGTCCAGCGACCGCGGCAGGGCGGCTGCGACATCGGCGGGCCGCGACGCGTTGGTCAGCGGCTTGCCGACATTCTTGAAGAAGCGGATCTTGGCCGCCTCGAGTTCTTCGGTCGCTTCCTGCATCCGCGCCTTGGCGGCATAAAGGCGTTCCTCGGCCTGCTGCCGGTCGGCATCGTTGAGCGCGCCGCCTGCGATGCCTTGCCTGATATCGCTGAGGATGGACTGATGGAAGCCGAGGTTCTTCTTGGCTTCGACCACGATCGAAGCCTGCAGCATGTATTCCAGATAATCCTGGACGACGGCGAGCCCGATGAACTCGGACCGTTCCAGAACCCTGAAGGACGCTCCATCGACCCGCGAGGCCTGGCGGTTCAGCTCCGCCCGCCTTGCGCCGCTGTCATAAAGCGTCTGCGAGACGGTGAGGTCTGCCTCGTTCGGATAGAGAGCTTTGTGATCCTCGTCGAGCGCGCGCCGCGTGTCGTTGTCCAGGCGGCGAACGCCGGTCGATGCTTCCAGGTCGACGCTGGGAAGGTAAAGGCCTTTGGCCTGTCGCAGCTCGAATTCGATCGCTTCGCGGTTTTCGATCGCCTGTCCAATCTCCGGATTGGACTCCACGGCGACGGCGACAGCTTCTTTGAGTGTGAGTGCGCTGGCGCTACCACAAGCCAACATTGACACCGTGACAGCAAGCGCAACGCGCCAGCCGACGGTAATTTTACCCGTCCTGGTCATTTCTACCCCGTGACTATCCCCGCGCCATTATTTTTTTATTGGCGCTTATTTGCCCAAGCCTGCCACCGGACCTTTCAGCCAGTATCTATCAGATTTTTTGGGGACGTGAGCATATAATGGATTAGACACCCGCTAAAATTGCGATTTCCGGCATTAGGGTTAAAGCCTGTAGCAAAAATAGCACAGAAACCGGGCGCGCTCGTCGGGACTCTCCCAGTTCCAATCGCGCAGCGATGGTTATGGTCTGAAAGAAACGGCGAATCGTGCAGCGCCCGTGCACAAGCTCCTGCGAAATCTGCTGCGGCCTTGCAAAGCATGCGCAAGAAAACGCCATTTCAGCCTGGTTTGATTGGCAAACGCGGATCGTTCCCTGTATTGCCGGCCGAGCAAAAAGCCGTGGATTTTGTTGCATGACCAATATCACCCTGACCGGGCTTGCCCGCGATCTTGCCCGACGCGCCGCCGAGGGCAGGCCGGTGCGCATCGGCGTCATCGGCTCCGGCGAGATGGGGACCGATCTGGTGACGCAGGGCATGCTGATGCCGGGCATCTCGATCGCGGCCATCTCCACGCGCCGTCCGCACACCGCCCGTGAGGCGATCCGCATCGCCTTTGGCGACGAGGCGATGGCGGTAGAGGCCGAAACCGCTTCCATGGTTACCCGGGCGATCGAGAGCGGCAGGATCGCCATCACCTCGAACGAGATGCTGGTCACCAACCCGCTGATCGACGTCGTCATCGACGCTACCGGAAAACCTGGCGTCGCCGCCGATTTCGACCTGATGGCGATGGAGCATGGCAAGCATCTGGTGATGATGAACGTCGAGGCTGACGTGACCATCGGCTGCTACCTGAAGCAGCAGGCAGACCGGCTGGGTGTCGTCTATTCGGTCGGCGCGGGCGACGAGCCGTCAAGCTGCATGGAGCTGATCGAATTCGCCTCGGCGCTTGGGCTAGGCATCGTCGCGGCCGGCAAGGGCAAGAACAATCCGCTCAACCACGACGCGGTTCCCGACGACTACCGGGAAGAGGCGGCGCGCCGCAACATGAACCCGCGCATGCTGGTCGAGTTTGTCGACGGCTCGAAGACCATGGTCGAGATGTGCGCCATTGCCAACGCCACCGGGCTGGTCCCGGATGTTCCAGGCATGCACGGCCCCAGGGCCGATCGCGATCAGCTGGCCAAGGTGCTGATCCCGAAAGAGCGTGGCGGGCTCCTGTCGAGGAAAGGCGTCGTCGATTACACGATCGGCAAGGGCGTGGCGCCCGGCGTTTTCGTCATCGTCGAGGCGATGCACCCGCGCGTCGTCGAACGCATGGACGATCTCCATGTCGGCACGGGCCCTTATTACGGCCTGTTCCGGCCCTATCACCTGACTTCGCTGGAGGTGCCGCTCACCGCCGCCCGCATCATGCTCTACGGCAAGCCCGATATGGTGCCTCTGCCGAGGCCGGTGGCGGAAGTCTGCGCAGTCGCCAAGCGCGACCTTGCCGCCGGGGAGACCCTGGATGCGATCGGCGAGACTTGTTACCGCTCCTGGACCATGACCGTCGGCGATGCCGGCGCCGTCCGCGCCGTCCCGGTCGGCTTGCTCGAAGGCGGCAAGGTGCTGAAGCCGGTGAACAAGGGCGAGTTGTTGACTGAGGACAATGCCGTGCCGGACCGGACAACGAGGCTCTACGCCCTGCGCCGGCTTCAGGATGACATGCTCTACGGAACGAAGATTACTTCCCCAGCTCTATCGACCTGAGCCGCGCGGCTTCCACGGCTTCGGTGACGAGCTTCGTCAAGCGGTCGCCGCCCATCAGCACCGCAAGCGCCGCTGCGGTCGTGCCGTTAGGGCTGGTCACCTGCTGGCGCAGCACGCCCGGCTCCTCGTCTGCTTCCGCGGCGAGCGAGGCGGCGCCGAAGACGGTCTGCATGGCAAGCAGCTTGGCGGTTTCGGCGGGAAGACCGGCCTTCTCGGCCGCGACCGTCAGCGCCTCGATGAAGTGGAAGATATAGGCCGGGCCGGAGCCGGAGACGGCCGTCACGGCGTCCATGAGGCCCTCGTCGTCGATCGTCGTCACGACGCCGCTCGCCGAAAGCAGCTCAAGGACGAAGCGGCGGACGTCGTCGGAGACCAGCGGGTTGGAGAAAACGACCATCATGCCTTTGCCGATCGCCGCCGGCGTGTTCGGCATGCAGCGGATGACCGGCGCGAGCTCGCCCAGGATTTCCTCGAAAGTGGCGACCGGCGTGCCGGCGGCGATGGAGAGAAAGCTGGTCCTGCCGTCGCCGAAGCGCTTGTACTGCGCCGTCACCTCGCGGATCACCTGCGGCTTTACCGCGATGACGACGAGATCGGGCACGGCATCGGCCGGAATGCCGGCGGCGTCGGCGGCAGCACGGCAGCCCAGATGTTCGGCGCGCCGGCGCAGTCCCGCGTTGGGCTCGACCACGAACACCGCTTGCGGCTCGAGCTTGGCGGATTTCAGCCAGCCCGAGAGCATGGCGTAACCCATATTGCCGCAACCGGCGAGAATGAGCCTGATCGTCATGAAAACCTCCGAGAAGGCTCTCCTTAGACGGTTGCGCCGCAGTGGAAAAGAGCAGTCGGCGAGAGATCGATCGGCCAGGATTAGTTTGAAAGGCGAACCGGGATCGGCCGCAGCGAGACTTGTCTCAAGCCGAGTACGCCGAGCACGAAGAACAGCCAGACGGGATCGCCGCGATGGAAGAAGAAGCTTTCCAGGAAACCGTTCAGCGCCGTAAACAGCACCACCATCATGAAAAAGTCGCCGAGGAAGATGTTTTCCTTGCGCGCCGGGATGCGCATATAGTCGCGCAAAGGGGCGATCAGGAAGGTGTAGACGGCGACGCAGAGCGCCGGGATGCCCATCAGTACGGCGATGTCGAGATAGCCGTCGTGACCGTGAACGATGGTGCGGATATCCCAGGGCCGGTCGAAGGGCTGGTCCTGGTTGAGCAGCAGTGGCGTCCCCCAGAAGCTTTCATAGCCGTAGCCGGTCCAGGGCTTCTTCGCCAGCATCTCGCCGGCGAACTCCCAAAGCGTCGTGCGTCCGGTATAGGTGAGATCGGGGAAATAGATTGCCGCCAAATGCTTCACCGGCGCGATGAAGACGATGCCGAGCGTGCCGACGGCGGTCGCGATGATGGCCAGCGCAAATAGGATCGGCGTGCCGAGCCGCATGCCGATGAGGCTGGGCAGCACGACGATCATGATCGAGAACGGGATCAGCCCGGCGGTCGTTTTGGAGCCGGTGTGCAGCATGAAGATCATCGCCGCGCAGAAGATGCCGGCGCCCCACCAGCGCTGGCCGCGCCGGAAGAGGTACAGTCCGGCGAAGCTGAAACAGGCCATCACCGGACCGGCGATGTTCTTGTGCGTGAAGACGCCGCGCCACAGGCCGGCATGCTCGGGCTCCTGCGAATCGGCGGTGTGAAGCGCTTCATGCGGGAAGACAACCAGGCCGACATAGGAAAGACCGATCACCACGACGGCGGTGAAGATGACCATCCTGGCGAAGGAATCGGCATCGCGCGGCAACACCAGGATCGTCGCCATGGTGATGATGCCGATCATGGTGAAGGAGGCGGCGCGCATCGCCGCGGGCGGATCGGTGGCAAGCACCACCGACAGGAAGAAGAAGCCCAGCATCAGCGCCCAGGAAGGGCTCACCAGCGAGCGCACCACGCGCGGGTCGGCGAAGGCCAGCAGCGAGAAGATGGAGACCGCGCCGAGCGAGCCGAAGCCGAGTTGGTTGACGATGTCGCCGCCGTCGCCGGTCAGTTCCGCGCCTGCCGGCTGGAAGGGCCGGAACGAGACGATGATGACGGTGAACAGGAGCGCGGCGATAGCCGTCGCCACACCTTCCCTGGTGAAGGCGGCACCGAGCGGCGCGCGCTCAATTCTTCTCAGGCTGCCGGTACTGCTCATTGGCATATCCGAATTCGGCGAGCACCCGGCCGAGCGCGACATAGACTGGATAGAGGCTCGTCGTCAGCGAGCCGGTGCGCGCCAGCCGGATGGCGCCGCGCAGCGGCGAGGCGGCGAGCAGCGCCAGGCTCTTCAGGAAAACCTTGAGGCCGGCAAGCGGCGTGCCGGCGCGCTTCTTCTTTTCGACCAGCGTCGAGATCACGCCATTGCGCAGACTGCGGGCGCGGATCCAGTCGGCCTCGACGCGCCGGGCCGGCACGGTCTCGTTGACCTTTGCCTCGGCGCACCAGCCGAGCACGAAGCCTTTTTGCGCGCACCGGCTGAGAAAGTCGGAATCGCCGCCGCCCATGAAATTGAACCTGAGATCGAGGAAGGGCGGTCCCATGTCATTAAGCACGTTGCGACCGAGCAGCAGGTTGCCGGACGAATAGAGCGCCGGCACGCGGCCCGTCTCCCGATAAGGCGGCGCGAACACCGGGTGCTCGGCCCATCTGGCATGCGAGGCATCGGCAAAGATGGGTACCTGCGGGCCGCCGACAACGTCGGCTTCAAGTGTCTCCGCGGCGCCGCACATGCGCTCGAGCCAGTCTGGCTCGGCGATCTCGTCGTCATCGATGACCAGCAGGTGGCGAAAATTGGGAAACTGCAGGATCGCCGTCTGCCAACCGGCATTGTAGGCGCTGCAATTGCCGCGCTCATGCGCGATGATGACCATGCCGGGCATCTCGCCGCTTTCGAACAGGGGCAGCACCGCCTTGGCGCCCTCGCGCGCCTCGGCCTCATTTTCCATGACGATGACGGCAAAGCGCCTGCCGGTCCGTTGCGCCTTGAGCGAAGCCAGCGTTTCCAGCACCTGCTTTGGCCGTTTGAAGGTCGGCAGCGTCACGACCGCCTCGACGGTCTCGGCGGCAAGCCCCGGCGACCGTCCCGCGATCGATACAGAAGCGTCGGACGGCAAAGGGATCATCCGTTTCCAGCAGCGAGGGTTTGAGCCCTCGATAGCATCGCGGTGATAACGTTTCGTTAATCACCTTCTCGCCCGTCCTTCGGAAAAGCCGGGTCTTCGGCCTTTGACAATGCCATTTAATCAAGGCTTCACCGCGTTTTGCTACCGGCTGCAGCCAAGGATAGGTGAGATGCATCTGCTGTTCGCCACATCGATCGTGCCTGATGGCGCTCTCGCCTCAGGCTACGAGATTGCCAACGCCGCGATCATCGACGCGCTCCGGCGCGCCGGCGTGCGCGTGACGGTGATCGGCTTCATCTGGCCGGGCAAAGCCCCGTCCGATCCGCAAAACACCATCGTGCTCGACGCCGTCGAGGTGCGCACCGAAAGCGCGTCGCCGCTGCAAAAGCTTGCCTGGGTGGGCAAGGCGGTTCTCTCCGGTCTTACCTTTTCCTCCGTCAAGCTGCGTGTCGTTGCCGATGCGCAAGTCCGCGACGCCATCGAACGCGCCGGTCCCTTCGACGGCTATGTCCTAAACTCGGTGCAGTTCGCCGGCGCCTTTGAGAAGGTTCTCGCCGACCGTCCATTCGTCTTCGTCGCGCACAATGTCGAGCACCGCTCGGCCGAGGAAAATGCGGCCGCGGCCGGCAGCGCGCTTCAGCGCTGGATGTTCCGCCGCGAGGCCAGGCTCCTCAAGGTCATGGAAGAGCGGCTCTGCGGCGCCGCGCGCTTTGTCTTCACGGTGGCCGAGGAAGACCGCGCGGCACTTGGCGTCGCTTCCGACCGGCGCTCCGCGGTGCTGCCGCTGGTCACCCGTGCGCAGGCGCCGACAAGCAGGGCGAAGCGGCATATCGATTGCGACGCCGCGCTGATCGGCACCTGGACCTGGCAGCCGAACCGCATCGGCCTCGAGTGGTTCCTGACCAAGGTCGTGCCGCATCTGAAGCCGGATTTCCGCATCAGGATCGCGGGCATTGTGCCTTCCGGCATCAGCTCGCCGCATCCCGGCGTTTCCTTCGTCGGCAGGGTTCCGGATGCGCAGGCCTTCGTGCGCGGCGCCGCCGTCATTCCCTTGATCAGCACCGCCGGCAGCGGCGTGCAGTTGAAGACCATCGAGACCTTCGAGCTTGGCCTGCCGTCCGTCGCCACCAGTCGCTCGCTGCGCGGCATCGGCTATCGCCCCGACAATTGCGTAGTGACCGACGATCCGATTGCTTTCGCGGCGGCGCTGCAGGCGGCTGCGGCCCATGTCCGCGACGTGGATGGCAGCGCCTTTCATCGCCGCCAGATCAAGGCGCTCGACGTCGCGATCGGGCTTGGCCTGGAGAAGCTCGGCGCCGTCAGGCAGGAGGCGGCCGCGTGAACATGCACACCGCGCGCGCCGCTTTCGGCTTTGATATGCTCAAGACCATTTTGGGTATTCCGGTGCTGGCCATACGCTGGGACGAGGCCATCGCCTTGCTCACCAGGCTGATCGACGAGCGTCGCTTCACCAAGGTGAGCTTCCTCAACGCCCATAACGCCAACCTTGCCTGCACCGACCCGGTGTTTGCCGAGGCGCTGGAAAACTTCCTCATCCTGCCCGACGGCGTCGGCGTCGACATGGCGGCAAAGCTGCTTTACGGTGCGCCTTTCCCGAGCAATCTCAACGGCACGGACTTCATTCCGGCCTTCCTGCAGGCCTCGTCGCATCCGCTGACGGTGGCGCTGCTCGGCACGACGCGCGCCAATGCCGAAGCCGCATGCGCGAAGCTCTCGACGCTCGCCATGCAGCACAAATTCGTCGTCGTCCATGACGGCTTCTTCTCGGCCGCCGAGGAGCCGGCGATCCTCGAGCGCATCGCCAGGCTGCGGCCGGATGTGCTGCTTGTCGCCATGGGTGTGCCGCGCCAGGAATTGTGGATCGAGCGCCACATCGACAGCCGCCATTGCACGCTGCCGGTCGCAGTCGGCGCCCTGCTCGATTTCATGAGCGGCTCGGTGCCGCGCGCGCCGCTATGGCTGCGCCGGCTGCGGCTCGAATGGCTGTTCCGCCTGTGGATCGAACCCGGCCGCCTGTGGCGCCGCTATATTGTCGGCAATCCGCTCTTCCTGTGGCGCGTCGTCAAGCAGAAGCTGTTGCGCATACCGCTGCCGCTGGAGGCGCGCCGGTGAACAGCCGCTTCGTTCCGGACGCTTCCACTGCGGTCGAAGCGCTGCCGCGCATGCCCTTGGCTGCGATCGTCACCGCAAGCTACGCTCCCGATTTCGAGCGCTGCCGGCTTTTATGCGAAACCATCGATCGCCACGTCACCGGCATGGCGCATCATTATATCCTCACCGAACATCGCGATGTCGCGCTGTTTCGCCAGCTGGAAGGCAGCCGCCGCAGCGTTGTCGACGAGCGGGACCTGTTGCCGCGCTGGCTGCGCGTGTTCGACGATCCGCTGAGCGGCTTCCGCCGCCGCGTCTGGCTGAGCCTGAAAACGCAGCCGCTGCGCGGCTGGCATGTGCAGCAGCTGCGCCGCATCGCCATTGCCGGGCAGGCAAAGGAAGACGTGCTCGTCTTCTGCGATTCCGACGTCGCCTTCCTGAAGCCGTTCGACGCGAACGCCTTCTGGCGCGACGGCAAGGTGCGGCTGTTCCGGCGTGACGGCGTGCTGGCGAGCGATGGACATGACGAGCATCGCATCTGGTCGCGCAATGCCGGCGCCGCGCTCTGCATCGATCCCTCCAATCCATCGAGCCACGACTACATCTCGACGCTGATCGCCTGGCGCCGCGAGACGGTCAACGCCATGTGCGAGCGCATCGAGAAGGTGCATGGTCGCGACTGGGTCGGCGTCGTCGGCTCGGCGCGAAAATTCTCCGAATGCATGATCTATGGCCGCTATGTCGACGACGTGCTTCAAGGCGCAGGCCATTTCCACGGCTCGGAGGAGTTCTGCCGCGTCCACTGGAACGGCGAGCCGCTGTCGGACGAGGAATTCCGCCGCTTCGTCGACACCATGGCGCCGGAACAGGTGGCGATCGGCATGCAATCCTTCATCGGCACCGATACCGGCCGCATCCGCCGCCTGATAGGGCTTGATTAGCCTGCGCGGGATTCAGGTCAGGCCGAGTCGAAAACAGTGGCTTCCGAGAACCGGAGCGGAGCGTACTAAAGTACGTGAGCACCGGAAGCGCAGGGAGCCGCTGTTTGCAGGCCGGCCTTACCTGAATCAGATCGCCTTCGCCGGGCGACGCATGGCCGAATAGGTAAGCAGCATCGAGGCGAGATAAAGCAGCAGGAAGACGATGTTGAGCGACAGGACCAGATTGGCCGTGTCGGGGATGGTGGTCAGCACATAAGTGAGCAGAACCGCCTTCAAGCCGGCGAGCAGGCCGAGATTGATCGCCCGCACCGCCGTCTGGCCGCGCGCGAAGAGCAGCTCGGCCTGATATTCGACGAGGTTGCGCAAGCCCGGCACGCAGACCGCGAGAGCCACCAGCGGCGCTGCCTCGGCGACATTCCTGCCGAGCGCGTTTGGGAAGAAGTGGAGCACGATGCCGAGCGACACGAGCGCGAGTGTCGAGACCAGGAACACGCCGCCTTCGATGCCGCTCTTGACCGCCAGCCGCGACAACAGCTCCGGCGCCCGCATCATGCGCTGCACCAGCATCATCGAGAAGGTGCGGATCGGGATCGCGGTGAGATCGACCAGCCGCATGATGATGGCGTAGATGCCGGCGAGATGCGGCCCGCCGATCGACAGCACCAAGAGCTTGTCGAACTCCATCTGCAGATAGAACAGCACTTCGGAGCCGGCGACATAGACGGAATCGGCGAGCCGCCGGAAATAGAGTTCGGCGCGCAGCCTCAGCCGCTGGCGCGGATAGAAGAAGACGAAGGCGACGACGAGCGAGGCGGCATTGGCGCCGATATAGAACAGCGACCACACACCGATCGTGTGCCGCGCGCCAAGCATGAACAGGATGGCGCCGACTGCCCTGAGCGCCGTCGCCAGGATGGCGAGCACGGCCGCCCGCCCGAACTTGCCGAGCCCGTTGTTGACGATCAGCGCCACTTCGACCGGTCGCCACAAAAGCGCCTCGGCGAAGACGACAGCGGCGAAGGCCGGCAACGGCACGGTATCGGCGAAGAAGATCAGATAGACGCCGTAGGACGCGGCGGCGAGGAACGGCAGCGACAGGACGCCGAGAAGCAGAAAACCGGCGGTGAACGTGCCGATCAGGTTGGGGCGGATGGTGGCGGTGCGGTAGAGCGCCGAGATGAAGCCGAAGGCCAGGATGCGCGACAGCATGATGCCGGCGGCAGAGGCGGTTGCGAACATGCCGAATTCGGCGATCGAAAGCGTGTTGGCCAAAGCGATGAAATAGGCGAGCGAAAACACCAGCCGACCGCCGGCGCCGCTGATCGCAGAGAAATAATCGAATACCAGTTTCCGGCGGGTGGCCACGAAGTGGCCGATCCGCGCGAAGCTCCGCCTTTGCGGCATGTCGCTGGCCTGGGTCATACCCGGGCGATAGATAGGCTGCAAAGTTTAACGCGGCGTTCTGGCGGCCGTCCCAGCGGCCTGAAATGCGGTGAACAAGGGCGAAAACTGTGCCCGCCGAGGCGCAAAATTAACCGTTTGTTTCCTATGCCTGTTTAGCGTGGCTTAACGATTGGCCGATCCGCGCGCCCAAGCCGCCAGAGAGCAAGTTCCAGGACAATGGTCGACAGGGATAACCGTGATGACTGGAGGCGCGAGCGTTCCCTGCTCGCGCTCGGCCAAGCCATGCGTGGCGACGACAAGACGGTTTCGATCGGCGACCGGGCCAATTCCTCTTGGCGCGAGGACGCCGCCGCGCGCCATCGCGCCGCGCGTTCCGAGCGCGAAGAAAAGTTGAATCCGCGCCCCACCGAAATCGGCGGATTTGACCACGATCAGGCGGATCCAGTCGAAACAGGCGACGACCGGGCCGCGTCACTAGGGCAGGGCTACGGGGGCACTGCGGAAGGCCACCAACCGCATGCCGCTCCGGAACCTCGTCATACAAGCCGACCACCTGCTATCGACGATTCCCAGGAATGGAAACCGCTGATCGACCCGGTGCAGGTGATTGGCGGCATCGCTCGCTCCAAAGCGCTGATCCTGTCCACCACCATCCTGGGCGCCGCGCTTGGCATAGTCCTCGCGCTGTCGACGCCGAAGAAATACGAAGCTACGACCGAGCTAACCATCGAGCCGGGCGACCTGAAACTTGCCGAACGCGATCTCACCCAATCGGTGGGTGAGCCCGACGCGGCATTGGCCGTTGTCGAAACCCGCATCAAGATGGTCACATCAGGCAAGGTTCTTGCCGAGGTCGTCAAGGAGCTCAACCTCGTCAACGACCCGGAATTCAACGGTCAGGGGTCTGGCGGCCTCGGCGTCACGTCGTTCCTGCGCTCGATGATTTCGCGGGATAACCAGCCGGCCGGCAGCGACGAGATTCGTCGCCAGGCGCTGGCCGTCGGCAATCTGGCCGACAGCCTGTCGGTCGAGCGCACCGGCAAGACTTTTGTCATCTCCATCAGCGCCACCACGCGCAATGGCGAGAAATCGGCAGAGATAGCCAACACGACGAGAGACGTCTTCCAGCGGGAGATCGGCAACTACCAGTCAGAAATGGCCGGACGTGCGACGAGCGCGCTGACGTCGAAGCTCGATGAGCTGCGCAAGGGCGTCGAGACGGCCGAACGCAACGTTGAGAATTTCAGGGCGACGCACGACCTTGTCGACGCGCAGGGCCACCTGATCAGCGATGATCAGATGTTGAAGCTCAACGAGCAGCTTTCCGTCGCCCGCGCCCGCACGCTCGAGCTGAACGCCCGCGCCGCCTCGGCACGCTCGCTGAACGTCAACTCGGTCCTCAGCGGCACGTTGCCGGAAGAGATCAACTCCAACATGATGAGCGAGCTGCGCTCGCAATATGCGGCGCTGAAGCAGGAGGCTGACCGCGCCGCGATCAAGTTCGGGCCGCGTCATCCTGAGCTGCAGGCGCTAAACGCCCAGCTTGCCGGCGCGCGCGAACGCATCACCGCGGAGCTGCAGCGCATCGCGTCCTCGCTGCAGATCGACCTGAAGCGCTCCGTTCAGCTTGAGCAGGACTTGTCCTCGCGCCTGGCCCAGGCCAAGGTGCAGAGTGGCGATGTGAACAACAATCTTGTTTCGCTGCGCGAGCTGGAACGCGAAGCCGCCGCCAAGCGCTCGGTCTATGAGCAGTATTTGCTGCGCGCCAAGGAAACCGGCGAGCAAAAGAACGTCAATTCGGCCAACATCAACGTGCTTTCGCCGGCTCAACCGCCGCTGGAGGCCAAGGGGCCGTCGCGTGTCCTGATGGCCTTGGCGGGGCTGTTCGCCGGCCTGTTTGCCGGCATCGGCCTCGGCGCGCTGCGCGGCATCCTTGCCAGCCTGCGCGAGACGGCCAATGCACGCTCGCGTCGCGCGACTGAAGACCGTCCTTCTGCGCTTGAGAGCAATTCCAATCGGGCCGCCCCACCGGCGCCGCCACCACTCGCCACGCCGCCGGCTTCGCCTGTCGCTCCGCCGCCACCTCCGGCT
This sequence comes from Mesorhizobium sp. CA7, assembly GCF_020165015.1. Classification (NCBI taxonomy): domain Bacteria; kingdom Pseudomonadati; phylum Pseudomonadota; class Alphaproteobacteria; order Hyphomicrobiales; family Phyllobacteriaceae; genus Mesorhizobium; species Mesorhizobium sp. CA7. The sequence goes on along the minus strand of NZ_JAIUHH010000030.1, from coordinate 13,667 downwards.
TTCACACCAGCACCGGCTCCGCCTTTCATGCCGCCTCCGCCTTCATCCTTCACGCCGTCTCCGGCAGCGTCCTTCACACCGTCGCCTGCTTCACCGCCGGTTCCACCACCGGTGTCGACGACTGCACCGGCTCCGGTCAAATCCGTCACGCCGCCGCCGGAACCGGCCAACGATGCCGGCCGTCCCGGGCTTTTCGGCTCGCTTGCCTCGGCGGTTCGCTATTTCGTGCGGCGCGAGCCGGCTGAAACGGTCGATATGGACTCTGTCCCGCCTGAAAGCGCCTGGCGGGCGCCCACCCTGGGAGAACGCTATCCCCGGGCTCAACCCTCGGCGCGGGAGAATTTCCGGCCGCCATACGAGCAGGGCTATTCCTATTCGTACCGGCCGGACCACGGCCGGACCGATCCCTACGACGATCATTATTCGGCATCGGCGGCATCCTATCATCCGCGGTCGCCGGCCGCGGGCGAGGCCGACCAGCCCCCCGCCGACCAGCCCCCTGCCGGCCAGCAAGGCGAGATCGACCAGATCCGCGCCAGCCTGCGCGAATTCCGCGAGGCCGTGCGCGAGCTGACCGAAAGCCGCACGCGCCGCCGCTATTTCTGAACTATCCGTATTTCTGGACGGCTCGCGGTTCGATAAAAGCAGCCGGTTTCGGGTTTACGGCATCCGACGACGCTTTGACGGGATTGCCTTGTCGAATTTTCGTGAAAATGCCGCGCTGCATTCCGGCCGCAAGCGTCTCGCTTTGGCGGATCGACAATGCCGATCGGGGAAATGGGGCCGTGCATCGATGCGGCCTCGAAGCGAAGCTGAGGGTTAGTGATGGCCGAAGTGATTGATGGAAAGCGTGTCGCCGAGGACGTGGTTTCGAAGGTCAAGGCTCTGACCGCGGAGCTGTCGGCCAAAGGAGCCACCAAGCCCGGCCTTGCGGTGGTGATCGTCGGCGAGGATCCGGCAAGCCAGGTCTATGTCGCCTCGAAATCGCGCACCGCCAAGGAATGCGGCTTCCATTCGCTTCAGCATACGCTGCCGGCCGACACCACCGAGGAACAGTTGCTGACGATCATCGGCGACCTCAACGCCGATAAGTCGATCCACGGTATCCTCGTGCAACTGCCGCTTCCCGGCCATATCGACGCCGGCAAGGTGATCCAGACGATCGCACCGGAAAAGGATGTCGACGGCTTCCACTTCATCAATGTCGGCAAGCTCGGCACCGGCGAGCTCGACACGGCCTTCGTGCCCTGCACGCCGGCGGGCTCCATGCTGTTGATCGAGCGGGTGCGCGGCAAGGATCTCTCCGGCCTCAACGCCGTCGTCGTCGGCCGCTCCAACATCGTCGGCAAGCCGATGGCCAACCTGCTGCTCGCCGCCAACTGCACGGTCACAATTGCCCACAGCCGTACCAGGGACCTGCCGGCGCTGGCTCGCACCGCTGATATCCTGGTCGCTGCGGTCGGCCGTCCGGAAATGGTCAAGGGCGATTGGGTCAAGTCCGGCGCGACTGTCATCGACGTCGGCATCAACCGCATCCCCGCGCCCGAAAAGGGCGAAGGCAAGAGCCGCCTGGTCGGCGACGTCGCCTATGCCGAAGCGGCCAAGCTCGCGGGTGCGATCACGCCCGTGCCAGGCGGCGTCGGACCGATGACCATTGCCATGCTGATGGCGAACACTGTAGCTTCCGCCTACCTCGCGGCCGGGTTGAAGCGGCCGTCCTTCTGATTTGAGAAAGCCTCGGCATTGCCGAACCTGACCGCTCCCCAGCATTTTGCAGCCAAGTGGAACCACTTGGCGCTGCACAAATGCGGCTGAAATAAAGGGACAGAGCGGGATGCCCCACTCGAACCAGTCGCATCCCGTTCTCGAGCGGCCGATGACGAGCGATCCCGTTCAGGGCGGCCGCCAGTTCGGCTTCCTCTTGGTCGACAAATTCTCGATGTTCTCGCTGGCGGCCGCCATCGACTGCTTCCGCTCGGCGAACCGACTGCTCGGCCGCGATTTCTATGGCTGGACGACGATCTCGGCCGACGGCGACGCGGTCATGGCCTCGAACGGCCTGCCGTTGAAGATCGACTATTCGGTCGCCGACATGCCGCCGGTCGACATCCTGTTCGTTTCGGTCGGCCTCTCCATCGAATTTCCCGGCAAGAGCAAGGTTCTGGCGGCGCTGCGCAGCTGGGGCCGGCGCGGCAATGCGCTCGGCGCTCTGTCGGTCGGCTCTTATCTCCTGGCCGAAGCCGGGCAGCTCGACGGCTATCGCTGCACCATCCATTGGGAGAACCGCGCCGGCTTCATGGAGCGTTTCCCCGACATCAACTGCACCGGCAACGTCTTCGAGATCGACCGCAAGCGTTACACCTGTGCCGGCGGCACCACCTCGATCGACCTGATGCTGGAGATCGTGCGCGGCGATTTCGGCTCCAACCTCGCCAACGGCGTCGCCAACCAGTTCCAGCACGAGCGCATACGCTCGGCCGGCGACCGCCAGCGCGTCGGCCCCGAGCGGGACCTCACCGGCAAGTCGGAAAAGCTGAGGCGCATCGTCGAATTGATGGCCGATCATCTCGACGAGCCGCTGTCGGCGGTGCAGCTCGCCAAGTCGGCTGGGCTTTCGGTGCGCCAGGTCGAGCGCCTGTTCCTGCGTCACCTCAGCGTGACGCCCGGCCGCTATTATATGCGGCTGCGGCTCGAACGCGCGCGCGAGTTGCTGCGCCAGACCAACATGCCGATCCTCGACGTGGCGATCGCCACCGGCTTCACTTCGCATTCCTATTTCGCCCAGAGCTACCGGCTGCAGTTCGGCCGCCCGCCTTCGGAAGAGCGGCGCACCACTTATTGAGTGACTTCCCGGCCTTCGGACTTGTCTCCGAATGCCGCCTCAAATAGCTTTCGCAACGCGGACGAGGGTTGCTCTCAGGAGATTTCCATGGCGGGACTGATACGGAGCGTCGCTGCGGCGCTCCTGCTTTTGTCGATGACCAGTTTCGGCTTTGCCGCCAACAAGGTCATCATCATCCTCGATGCATCAGGCTCGATGTGGGCCCAGATCGACGGCAAGCCGAAGCTGGAGATCGCGCGTGAATCGCTGCGCACGGTGCTGCAGTCGGTTCCCGCTGACGACGAGATCGGCTTCATGGCCTATGGCCATCGCACCAAAGGTAGTTGCGACGACATCGAGCTGATCGTGCCGCCGCAGGCCGGTTCAGCCAGCGCCATCTCGTCAGCAGCCGACAGCATGAAATTCCTCGGCAAGACGCCGCTCACGGCCGCCGTCAAGCAGGCGGCGGAAGCGCTCAAATACACCGAGGACAAGGCCACCGTCGTCCTCATCACTGACGGGCTCGAGACCTGCGGCGGCGATCCTTGCGCACTAGGCAAGGTGCTGAAGGAAAGCGGCGTCGACTTCACCGCCGATGTCGTCGGTTTCGGCCTGACCGCCGACGAAGGCAAGCAGATCGCCTGCCTCGCCGAAAACACCGGCGGCAAATACATCCAGGCCTCCGACGAGAAGGCGCTGCAGGAAGCCCTGGTCGAGACCGTCGCGGCTCCGACTCCGGCGCCGGCGCCCGAACCGGCGCCGGCTCCCGCGCCCGAATCGGCCAAGCCGGAGTTCAATTTCATGCCGAGCGTGGTCATGGCCGAGGGCGGCGATCCGATTACCGACGGCAATGCCTGGGAGATCTACAAGGCGAAGTCCGATGGCACGCGCGGCGACCAAGTCATGACCGAATATGGCGTGCTCAAGACCAATCTCGAGCCGGGCGACTACATCGTCGTCGGCCGCGACGACGAGGCAAGGAGCGAGCAGAAGATCAAGATAGAGGCTGGCAAGACCTACAGCCCGCTGTTCACGCTGAATGCCGGCACTTTGGTCATCCATCCGCATGCTAGCCAGGGCTCGGAGATCAGCGGCGAAGCGCGTGTGGACTTCGCCTATCCTGGCGGCAGCACCACGCACTATGGCGACGCCAAGGCGACCGTCCCCGCCGGCGAGCAGAAGGTGACGGTGCAGATCGGCGCCGGCACTGCGACCGAGACCGTCCAGCTTGCCGCCGGGCAGACCGTCGAGAAGGACATCGTCGTCGGCGTCGGTCATGCCGTGCTCAACGCCTACTACACCGCCGGCGGCGACAAGGCCGACAATTCCGGCATCGGCTTCGAGGTCGTCAAGGCGAAGAAGAAGATCGACGGCTCACGTGAAAGCGTGGAGCATTCCTACGGACCTGACAGCAAGTTCTGGCTGCCGCCGGACGACTATGTCGCGCTCACCACGCTCGATCTTGCCGTCGTCGAGCAGCCCTTCAGCATCAAGGCCGGCGACAATCAGGACATCAAGGTCGCGCTCGATGCCGGCGTGCTGGCGATGTCGGCACCCGGCGCCTATTCGATCGAGGTGTTGTCGTCGAAGAAGGACATCGAAGGCAAACGCAAGTCGCTGGGCCTGACCTACGGCGATAGTTGGCAACAGGCGATCCCCGCCGGCGACTATGTGGTCGTGCGCCACATGTCCGCTGAAGGCCAGGAGAAGGAATTGCCGGTGACGATCAAGGCCGGCGAGCGCACCGAGATCACCGTTCAGTAGGCGTGGTTAGCGAACGAACGAAAAAGGGCGGCTCCGAGCCGCCCTTTTTCGTAAGGCACATTGGGGAAGACGTCAGGCGTTGCCAAACGCGGCGGCTCCATGATCGGCCCGCCCGACCAACTGCCGGAAGCCTGCGAACAGCTCGCGGCCGAAGCCGAACTCGTTGCGGATGAGGTCGGCGTCGGCCGTGCGGCGCAGCGCGAATTCCGTCCCCGGCACCAGCACTTCCAGCGTGCCGGCATCGGCGTCTAGCCGGATGATATCGCCGTCATGGATCCTGGCGATCGGTCCGTCCTCGACCGCTTCCGGCGTCACATGGATCGCTGCCGGCACCTTGCCGGAAGCGCCCGACATGCGCCCGTCGGTCACCAGCGCCACGCGCTGGCCGCGGTCCTGCAGGATGCCGAGCACCGTGGTCAGCTTGTGCAGTTCCGGCATGCCGTTGGCCTTCGGCCCTTGGAACCGGATGACAGCAATGAAATCGCCGGTAAGCTGGCCGGCCTTGAAAGCGTCATTGAGGCCCTGCTGGCTGTCGAACACCTTGGCCGGCGCCTCGATGACGCGACGTTCGGGCTTGACCGCAGAGGTCTTGATCACGGCATGGCCGAGATTGCCGGCCAGCACTTTCAAGCCACCCGTCGGCTGGAACGCTTTCTTGACCGGCGCCAGCACCTTCTCGTCGCCGCTGTTGAGCGGCGCCGCTTCGCGCACGACGCTGCCGTCTTCGCCAAGCCTCGCCTCGACCGCGTAGGGCCGCAGGCCTTCGCCCCACACCGTCTGCACATCCTCGTGCAACAGGCCTTCGTCGAGCAACTCGCGGATCAGGAAGCCGAGTCCGCCTGCCGCGTGGAAGTGGTTCACGTCGGCAAGCCCGTTCGGATAGACGCGCGCGAGCAGCGGCACGGCCTCCGACAGGTCGGAAATGTCCTGCCAGGTCAGCGCAATGCCGGCGGCGGCGGCCATGGCGATGAGGTGGATCGTATGATTGGTCGAGCCGCCGGTGGCATGCAGGCCGACCACGCCGTTGACGATCGAGCGCTCGTCGATCATGCGCCCGACCGGAGTATAGGCATTGCCGAGCGCGGTGATCGCCAGCGCGCGCTTTGCCGCTTCCCTGGTCAGCGCGTCGCGCAGCGGCGTGCCCGGATTGACGAAGGAGGCGCCGGGCGTGTGCAGGCCCATGATCTCCATCAGCATCTGGTTCGAATTGGCGGTGCCGTAGAAGGTGCAGGTGCCCGGCCCGTGATAGGATTTGGACTCCGCTTCCAGCAGTTCGGCGCGGCCGACCTTGCCTTCGGCATAAAGCTGGCGGATCCTGGCCTTCTCGTCATTCGCGAGACCGGTCGTCATCGGCCCGGCCGGGATGAAGACGGCCGGCAGATGCCCGAAGGTGAGCGCTGCGATCACCAGCCCGGGCACGATCTTGTCGCAGACGCCGAGGAAGACGGCCGCGTCGAACATGTTGTGCGACAGGCCGATCGCCGCCGCCATGGCGATCACGTCGCGTGAGAACAGCGACAGCTCCATGCCGGGCTGGCCTTGGGTGACGCCGTCGCACATCGCCGGCACGCCGCCGGCGACCTGGGCGATGCCGCCCGCTTCCCGCGCGGCTTCCTTGATCAGCGCCGGGAACGTCTCGAAGGGCTGATGCGCCGACAGCATGTCATTGTAGGAGGTGATGATGCCGAGGTTCGGCACGCGGTCGCCACCGAGCGCGATCTTTTCGGACGGGCTGCACACGGCAAAGCCGTGGGCGAGATTGCCGCAACCCAGCACCGCGCGGTTGGCGGTGCGGCTGGAAGCCTCCGCGATGCGGCCGAGATAGGCTTCGCGGCCGGCCTTCGAGCGTTGGCGGATGCGTTCCGTGATGGTTTCGATGTCGCGTCTGGCTGTCATGGTCCGTCCTTTCGAGCCCGGCAACGTCCTCCCTCTGCCGCCGGGCTGTCCTCATCTGAAATCAGGGTGCCCAGAACACCTCTATCGGTCTAGGCGCCGCCTCGATCACTCTGCGGATGGGCTTTTTCGCGCCGGGACCCATCGCGCCGTTGAACGCGGCGCGCTTGTCCTCGCCTTCGATGTGGAGCGCAACAAAACCGGCGGCGATGATGCGCGCCATCGACAGCGTGAGCCGCGGCTCGCCCCCGCTCTGCGCATGCACCGGCAGCACGATCCGCTGCGAGGCCGGGTCGAGCAAGTCCTCGAGATTGCCGGCATCCGGGAAGAAGGATGCCGTATGGCCGTCGCCGCCCATGCCGAGGACCACCACGTCGAGCGGCCAGGGCAGCGCCCGCAGCGCTTCGCTGTCCATCGCCGCTGCATCCTCGATGCTCGCCGCCTCGTGGTAGAGCGGCACGAAGCGCGCCGCAGCGGCCTTGTTCTGGAGCAGGTTCGCCGCCACCAGCCCGGCATTCGAACGCGGCGAGGACGGCGGCACGAAGCGCTCGTCGACCAGCGTCACGGTGACCTTGTCCCAGGCGATGGGCGCGGTCGACAGCGTGGCGAACAATTTCGCCGGCGTGGTGCCGCCGGACACCGCGAGCAGCGCCGTGCCGCGTTCCGCAATGGCGCTGCCCAGCCGGTCGGCAATCTGTCCGGCCAGCACCGTCGCCAGGTCCTGGCGATCGGCAAAGCCGTTCCAGCCGTAGCGGACTTCGCTCAGTTGCTCTCGTGCCATGTCCGTCCGTCACGTTCGATGAGCGCGATCGAGGCCGATGGCCCCCAGGTTCCGGCGGTATAGCCCTGAGCTTCCTGCCGGGCGCTTTCCCAGGCGTTCTGGATCGGGTCGATCCATTTCCATGCCGCCTCGACTTCGTCGCGGCGCATGAACAGCGTTTGGTTGCCGCGCACCACATCCATAATCAGTCGCTCATAGGCGTCCGGCGCACGGCCTTGGAAGGACTGCGCGAAGCTCATGTCGAGCGAGATCTGCCGCAGCCGCATGCCGCCCGGTCCCGGGTCCTTGATCATGATGAACTGCTTCACTCCCTCATCCGGCTGCAGGCGGATGACCAGCTGGTTGGGGAAGATCGGCCCGGCGCTGTCGCCGAAGATGGAATAGGGGATCGGCTTGAACTCGATGACGATTTCCGAGACGCGGGTGGCGAGCCGTTTGCCGGTCCTCAGATAGAAGGGAACGCCGGCCCAGCGCCAGTTGCCGATCTCGGCCTTCACGGCGACGAAGGTCTCGGTGTTGCTGTCCTTGCCGAGCTCCTCGACATAGCCCTTGACCGGCCCGCCGGCCGAAGCGCCGGCGCGATACTGACCGCGCACCGTGTGCTTCGGCGCCTCGTTGCCGTTGATGCGCTTCAGTGCCCTCAGCACCTTCAGTTTCTCGTCGCGCACCGCATCGGCGTCCATCGACGACGGCGTTTCCATGGCCACCAGGCAGAGCAGCTGCAGGATGTGGTTCTGCACCATGTCGCGCAACGCGCCTGCCTTGTCGTAGTAGGTGACGCGATCCTCAAGACCAACGGTCTCGGCGACCGTGATCTGAACATGGTCGATCTGGGCGGAGTTCCACAACGGCTCGTAGAGCGCATTGGCAAAGCGCAGCGCCATCAGGTTCTGCACCGTTTCCTTGCCGAGATAGTGGTCGATGCGGAAGATCTGGCTTTCGTGGAAATCGTCACCGACAGCGTCATTGAGCGCCCGCGCCGAGGTGAGGTCGCGGCCGATCGGCTTCTCCAGCACGATGCGCGAGTTCGGCGTGATCAGCTTGTGCTCCTTGAGCTGGTGCGAAATGTCGCCGAACAGCGCCGGCGCCACCGCAAGGTAGAAGGCGCGGATGCGGTCGCTGTCGCCGATTGCTTTCTTCAACTTGTCGAAGCCGGCGCCAGTGGTTGCGTCCGCCGACACGTAGGAGAGCCTTGCCAGGAATATCTCCAACTCCTTCGGATCGATATCGGCAGGCTTCACATGATCTGATATCGCCTTCTTGGCGAAGCCCTGGAATTCGGCATCGGTCATTTTGGCGCGCGAGGTGCCGATGATGCGCGTCGGCTCGGAGAACTGATGGCCGCACTGGCGATAGTAGAGCGATGGCAGGAGCTTGCGTTCCGACAGGTCGCCGGTGCCGCCGAAGATGATGAAGTCGAATGGGTCGACAGGGATGATCTGGCTGGTCATGGTCAGTCCGATTTGATGCCGGGCGCCGGCAGCGTGGTTGGTATATTCTAATCGATTTAAATTTTCCAGTGCCATGGTGTCACATGCGAGGACCAATGGCTTGCACTTGCATCGGTCCACATGTTTCCCGACACTCACGCCGCCGGCAGGCCTGTCGGCAAGCCATGGCTTCCGGAAGCGTTCGCGGCTGCAGCATAGAACGCGAATGTGACGAAAGCTAAGGGAGATGTAGCCTGGCGCGCGACGTGCCGGGCGGCAGATGGAAAAGTCACGTCAAGCGACGGAATCCAAAGAGCGGGAAAACCATGCGTCTGGAAAACAAAGTCGCCGTCATCACCGGCGCAGCGTCGGGCTTCGGCGAAGGCATGGCCAAGCGCTTTGCCGAAGAGGGCGCGCGCGTGGTCGTCGCCGACCTCAACGCAAGGGGCGCCGAGCGGGTGGCCGAAGAAATCGGCGAGAGCGCCATCTGGACCCAGACGGACGTTTCCCTGCGCTCCGAATTCGACGAGATGATCTATGCCGCCAAGAGCGCCTTCGGTCGCATCGACATCATGGTCAACAATGCGGGCTTCACCCATCGCAACGGGGATATGCTCGGCGTCGATGAGGAAACCTTCGATCTGATCACCGCTGTCAACATGAAGGCGATCTACCACGCGGCGCTTGCCGTCGTGCCGATCATGGACCGCCAGGGCGGCGGCGTCATCCTGACCACGGCCTCCACGGCAGGGCTTCGGCCGCGGCCGGGTCTGACCTGGTACAACGCCTCCAAGGGCTGGGCGATCACCGCCACCAAGTCGATGGCCGTCGAGTTGGCGCCGAAGAACATCCGCGTCAACTGCCTCTGCCCGGTCGCCGGCGAGACCGGCATGCTGGAGAAGTTCATGGGCGCCGACACGCCTGAAATCCGCGAAAAGTTCCGCGCCTCGATCCCGCTCGGACGGCTCTCGACACCGCTCGACATCGCCAACGCGGCGCTGTGGCTGGCCTCGGATGAAGCCGCCTTCATCACCGGCGTGGCGCTGGAGGTCGATGGCGGGCGTTGTATCTGAGCCGCTCCAGGAAGCACATCGCGGTTTCCGCTCCTGGTTGCGGTGAGCGAATGGATTGGCGCCGGCCGAGCTCCGGTTTGACTTGATGTTCCGCCGAAGGAATAACAGATCGGGGTAGGGGAACTGGCGGGTGGTTAAGGTCAGGCTGCGCGAAATTGGCAACGACCTCGGCTGGCGATTGCGTCGCTATCGGGCAGAGCGTGCGCGTGCGCAAAGCAAGGCGACCTTCATCGGCATAACCGGCAGCTCCGGCAAATCGACGGCAACGAGCTTGCTTGGTCATATCCTGGCCAGTCACGGCACGGTCCATACCCAAGTTCTAGCCAACACGCTCAAGGCACTTGTCCGCACGCTCTACAAGCGGATGAAACGTGCGGGCAAGGTCGACTATGTCGTCTTCGAAGCCGGCGCGTTTGAGCCCGGCTCAATCCGGTCGATGGCGGAGATGCTGAAGCCGAATGTAGCGATCGTAACGATGGTCAGGCTGGAGCACGTCACTCAATTCCGGACCCTGGATGCTGTCGCCCAGGAAAAGAGAGCGCTGGTTGAGGCGTTGTCGCCGGGCGGACTCGCGATCTTGAACGCCGACGACCCGCATGTGCTTGATATGGCTTCGGGCGCAAGGTGCCGCGTGGCGACTTTCGGTCAGTCGGAAGCCGCGGACTACCGTGTAACGAACATCCATGCCGCCTATCCGGACCTGCTCAGATTTTCACTTCGCTGGCGCGGCGGCGACATAGACATGCAGACACGATTTCCTGGCGAGCACTTCTGGCTGCCGGCGGCCGCCGCCGCCGTCACGGCGCTGGAACTTGGTGTCCCGCCGGAAAAAATCGCCGCAAGGACAGCATCCTTCGAACCCCTGGCCAACCGCTGCGCGGTGCTGGTGACTGATCGGGGTCCACAGTTCATAGTCGATGCCGCCAAAGCGCCCTGGCATTCGCTGAACATAGCGTTCGAGATGATGGCCAAAGCCAAGGCCGTTCGCAAACGGATCGTCGTCGGACAGATTTCCGACTACACCGGTTCGTCGAGAAAGTATGGCGCCGCTTACGGTATCGCGCGCGACCTCGCCGACGAGGTCATCTACACCGGCGACAATGCCCACCGCTCACGCGCCAGCCAGGCGGATCGGGACAGTGGCCGTTTGATCGAGCTTCGCACCCCGAAGGAAGTCTCCGATCATATCAAGCAGACGGCTGTCCCCGGAGAACTGATCCTGCTGAAGAGCTCCGGCAATCTTCATCTGGAGAGGGTCGCGCTTGCCTGGACGCACGATGTCAGATGCTGGATACCAGCGTGCGGCAAGAAGGAAGGGTGTTCTACTTGCGGCCTCTACGAAGTGCCGTTCGAGGAACACAAGTCCTTCCTGGCAAATCGCCGGCTTGAACGCAGAAGACGCCGTTTCGGATGGCTGCTTGGCCTCACGCGCCGGTCTTGATGTAGCTTTTGTAGACCCAGCCGTGCTTGCCGTTATAGACGATCTCGCACCATTTCTTACAATTCATCACCTGCACCGATGCCTTGGCCGGCACCGTGGTGATTGCGGCGGCACCTTTCTTCGGGCCTGAGCGCATGGTCACGGCCCTCAAGACGCGCCCGTTTGCGGCCGCGCTGGCTTTTTGAGCTTTCGACTCAGGCTGCGCCGAGCTGTCCGTCGCTGCCGGCTGCGTATCTGGAACCTGCGGCTTGGCTTCGGGAATGGCGGCGGTTTGGGCGCCATCCATCGTGTCGCCCGGCTTCTTCGCTGCCGCTGCTGTCTCGCTGGCGGAACCGGCGACCTGCGACAGCGCGTTCGCGGCGTCGTTCTCGGCATCGGCCTCGGCAAAGGCGGTATCGGTCGATTGCGCGGGGGCCGCGCCGGCGGCCTGCTTGGATGGAGCTGGCTGGTTCTCGGCCGGGGCAGGTGGCGTCTTGGCGTCGGAAGCCGTCCAGCGGGGGTTGTTTGATGCCAGGGCCGGAATGTTGGCTTCGCGGGTCGCCGTCGTGGGCGTTACCGCGTCCCCCTTGCGCGCGGCCTGCGGCGCCGTCGCCACGGTTACAGCCGCTGCCGCCGGAGCGACTTTCGTGGTCTTCACCGGAATCGCCGGAACGGTCTGCTCGGCACTCGCCGCGGCCACTTGCCGGTCGCTGCCCGGAAAGCATAGCCATAGCGCCACCGCGGCCACGCCGATCAGCGCGGCGGTGCCGACCGCTGCAATGACCAGATGTGCGTTCGACTGTACCTTCTGCCAGAAGGATGGCCGTACGTTATAGCCGAACTGCATTGTAAAGCGCTGCCGTTCCGGCGCGCCGAAACTGAAGGGCTCGTTCACTCAAACCACCTCCAACAAGCGGGCCGACGTTCTTTCGATCATTGCCGTAACGATCGGCTTCGATCAGCATCGGTCCCTAAATCACTGCGGACAAAGCCCGCGAAATCCCCGGATTTTCGCCCATGATCGCACCTTTTACTGCTGATTATGGCATGAGTGAGCCAAATTGCGAAATTCTGCGTGCCTGTTAAGGCTTCCACAACCTGCCGCGTGGAAGCCGCCGGCGTCGAATCGGCGGCTTCGGCTGGGCAGCCAGCTTTAAATCCTGTCACGCAACGCGAACCAATTCAGCGCCAGGAACAAGAGCGGCGCGCGCAAACGCCGGCCGCCTGGGAAGGCGGGGATTTTCAGATCCTCGATCAGTTTCAAGCGGTCGCGATTGCCGGCAACGGTCTCGGCATAGAGCTTGCCGAAGAAGTTCGACAGCATGACGCCGTGGCCGGAATAACCGCCTATCGAAATCACTTTCGGCATCACTTCGCGCACGAACGGCTTTCGCGGCACCGTGATGCCGACATAGCCGCCCCAGCCATGCGTGATCTCGACATCCTTAAGGTCGGGGTAGAGTTCGGCGATCTGCCTTCGGATGTGAATATGGATGTCCTTCGGATCGTTGACGGCATAGATCTCGCGGCCGCCGAACAACAGCCGGCCGTCCTTCGACTTGCGGAAATAGCGCACCACGAAGCGGGAATCATCGACCGACTCGCCGCCCGGCAGCACCTTGGAAGTGGCGCCGAGCGGCACGGTCGCGCCGATGAAGGAACCGATCGGCATGATGTGCGCCGCGCTCACCGGCTCCAGATTGCCGCCATAGGCATTGACCCCGACCAGGCATTTGTCGGCTGTGATCGTGCCCCTGGGCGTCGTGACCGTCACCTTGCCGCCATTGGAAACGATGCCGGTGGACGGCGTCTGCTCGAACAGATGCGCGCCGGCGGCCGCCGCCACCTTCGCCGTGCCGATCACCAGTTTCAGCGGGTGGATGTGCCCCGTGCCGGTGTCGCGCGTGCCGCCGAAGTAGCGTGTCGAGCCCAGCCTTTCCGCGGTTTCCGCCGCGTCCATGAAGCTTATATGCGGGTAGCCGAAGCGGCTCGCCATGATCTCAGCGTGGCGCCTGTAGTCGTCGACATAACGCCGCTTGTGCGCCACCGAAAGCTGACCCGGCATATAGTCGATGTCGATCGCGTTGGCGGCGGCGAAGTCCAGCAGATGCGCCTTGGCTTCCTCGGCCAGGTCGAACAGCGCCTTGGCCCGGGAAAGGCCGTATTCGGCTTCCAATTCTTCCGCCCAGGCGCGCTGGCCGGTGCCGAGCTGCCCGCCATTGCGCCCCGACGCGCCATCGCCGAAGCGATAGGCATCGATCAGCACGACATCCGCGCCGGCCTTCGCCAAATGCGCGGCTGCCGATAAGCCAGTGAAGCCGCCGCCGATGATGACGACGTCGCAAATACGGTCGCCGTCGAGCGCCGGATATTCAGGCCGGGATCCGACCGTATCCTCATACCAGGAACGACCGGGGGAGATGGGCGATTGGTAGGACATGATGCTCGGGAGTAGGGGAGTAGGGGAGTAGGGGAGTAGGGGAGT